>JBBDNN010000115.1:0-45135 GCA_040877545.1 Balneolaceae bacterium | reverse complement strand
TCGCAGAGTAGTACGAGAAACTGTTCTTAAAGCAATTTACGCACTTCAACAAAGTAAGGATACCGTACAGTATGTGGCGGATTCTATCATTAAAAAATCGGAAGTAGGTAAAGAGAAAGATTCCCGCCGGTTTGCTGAGAAGTTATTCTTTAATACGGTAGAACATGAAGAAGAACTGGACGACGTTATTTCCAGGCATATAAAAAACTGGGATATTCACCGTCTGGCACTGATCGACCGAATGGTGCTGAAAATGGCAATCTGCGAGTTTATGTATTTTGATGAAATTCCCACCAAGGTGTCCATAAATGAAGCTATTGAACTGGTTAAAAAATACTCAACGGCCAAATCCGGTCGTTTTGTGAATGGCATTTTAGACGCCGCCCTTGCCGAGCTCAAAAAGGAAGGAAAAGTAAATAAGAAAGGCCGTGGACTTATTGAAAAAACCATCAACAAGTAATGGCAGATCCAGGTAAATATGTAGCGATAGGCGATATTCATGGGTGCGCCAAATCAAACCAGGAGTTGCTGGAAAAACTGGATGAGCAGGTGGGTTTGGAAAGAAAGTATATTTTTTTAGGAGATTATACAGATCGGGGGCCCGATTCAAAATTAGTGATAGATCAGCTTCTGGAATTTGGAGAAAAGCATGAATGCATTTTTTTACGCGGAAATCATGACCAGATGCTATTGGATGCTTATGAGAAAAATGAGTGGGATCTTTGGCTGAGAAATGGCGGCTCAACTACTCTCGATAATTACAATTCATCTCCGGGAGGGTTTGATTTACCCGCTGCTCATTATAATTTTTTCAAGGAAACGATATTGTGGTGGGAAACGGAAGCTTATTTTTTTGTGCACGGCGGGATTTCACCTGATCTCACCATACAAGAAAACCTGAATAACGAATACGAAAGAAATCAATTTCTATGGCAGAGAGAGCATATCTATGCCTCTGATAAACCATGGGAAAAAATAGTAGTATTTGGCCATACACCTGTCAAAGAGCCTGTAATTGAAGGTAAAATGATAGGTATTGACACCGGTTGTGTATTCAAAAAAAATGGGTATGGAATTTTAACAGCTGTTGTGCTGCCTGAAGTGAAACTTATACAACAAGAATGTTTAGACTTTTAACAAGAATAGAACTCAATTAGATGAATTTAAAATGTGGAATTGTTGGTTTACCCAACGTTGGAAAATCAACGCTTTTTAATGCACTTAGTAACGCGGGTGCTGAATCCGCCAATTTTCCTTTTTGTACAATAGATCCTAATGTCGGAATGGTTGCTTTGCCAGACGAGCGGCTTGTGAATCTTGCGAAATTAGCAGGATCAAAAGAAACCATCCCAACAACTATCGAATTTGTAGATATTGCCGGTTTGGTGAAAGGGGCATCTGAAGGCAAAGGAAAAGGGAACGCCTTTCTTTCTCATATTCGTGAAGTGGACCTGATCTTGCATGTGGTTCGCTGTTTTGATGATGATGATATCATTCATGTGGAAGGAAATGTTGATCCGGAAAGGGATATCAGGATTATTGAAGAAGAGCTGATTCTCAAAGATCTGGAAAGTGTTGAGAAAAGGGAGAATAATCTTAGAAAACAATCAAAAAGTGGAGATAAAACTTTAAAAGCTCAGTTTGAAGTTGTACAAAGGCTGAGAGAACATCTCGAGAATGGAAATTCTGCCCGTACTTTTGAAGTTTCTCCCGAAGAACGACATTTATATAAAGATTTATTTTTGCTTTCAGCGAAACAGGTTTTATATGCCTGTAATGTTGGGGAAGAGGATCTGGAAAATGGAAATGAATACGTAGAAAAAGTAAAAGTAATTGCCGCTGAGCATGATGATGAAACCGTAATGTTTTGTGCCAAAATTGAAGCTGAAATTGCCGAACTCGATGAAGACGAAAAGGAGATGTTCCTGGAAGAACTGGGAGTTGCCAGTGCAGGCCTGGATCGCCTTATAAAAGCCGCTTATAAAGAGTTGGGGCTTATTACCTATTTCACTGCAGGACCCAAAGAAGCCCGAGCCTGGGCTATCAAACGAGGAACAAAAGCTCCACAGGCGGCAGGTGTAATTCATACTGATTTTGAACGAGGTTTCATCCGTGCAGAAACTATTTCCTTCAAAGATTATGAAGAATTAGGATCAGAAAAAGCGGCCCGTGAAGCAGGCAAAATGCGACAGGAAGGCAAAGAATATGTGGTTGCAGATGGTGATGTGCTGCTATTTCGTTTTAATGTGTAATTTTATTTAAGATAAGTGATTTTAATATTCTTGCTTATATAAGGTGTTTTCACCATTACAAGATAAACGCCGGTAGATATAAGATCGCTGGATTGATTTATATTCCATTTTACATTAAAAGATTCGTTGCCGTTAAAAGAGGCTGTAGATAATGTAGCAACAACCTGTCCCAGCATGTTATATATAATAATACTGCTATTTGAAGCATCCCATGGTTTCGAAAGTTCTACACCAATGGTAACTGTGGGGTTGAAGGGATTAGGGTATGCGTAAACAGAATCAATTTTGAAAGACTCTGGCACATCATCCTCAATATCATTTATTAACCCATCATCTGAGTCTTCTTCTGAATTAACCAGTGAACTGTCACCCGGTTCCAAAGCCAGGAAGGAAGTATATCTGGACATAATTCTATTGTCCATACTATAATCAATAATAGTGGCTACTTCTTCATTGGAAGGAAAATTCGTTTCCATGCTATTAATTTTATTACCGACCCAGTAGCGCTTTAATGTGCTATCTGCATCTGCTTTTTCATTTATCACAATTTGTTCATTAAAAACAGTGTCTGAAAAAGTACCAGAGATCTGAATGGTAAGAGGAATATCACCGAAATATTTACCGGTTTGTGTATAAGTAGAATTTAGTGCTAGCCGAGAATCCGACGGATTTTGATGCCTACCATAACTAAAACCTGATGAAAAAGTAGAGTAGACATCTACATTGTAAAGATTTCCATCCAGAATGCTAAATCCGGTACTTAACCTGTCCAAAACTATTTGGCTGTCATTGTAATTAAATAATTCGCCACCGCTTTCCCGGGTTAAAATTCCATATAAATATTCATTGCCCAAATAGTTTCTTCCATTACGATAGTTATACCAGATATTTTCATCCTGTATATTGATGATATTTATTTTTGGCAACTTACCTTCTACATAATTCAAGACAGCATCAGAAAAAGCATTAGCCTCTTCGAAACTGTGATATGATTCAGAACTTGAAATTAGAAGTACATCACCGGTGCCGGTTGTTTGTATAAAATCAAAACCGGCTGCTAGCAAATCATCTAAATTACTGTTTCCTGAAATATTACTTGAATCCAGTAATTCAAAAACGCTATCAACTGCCGCTTCAGTACTGTTTATCCAGGTGTCAGAAATTATTTGTGCGGATAGATTTGAAAATAGAAAGTTAAATCGATCGGATTCTGAAAAATTGGATTTTATCTCTTGCTTTATGAACTCTAAAAGTTCCTGTTTTTCATAAGAGATATGCGAAGAAGCCAGGTCAAAAATAATAACCACATCTTTTGTGGTACTTAAATCCAGTACACTTTCTGGTGTAAATGAAAAACTATAGTAGTTATCCAAAGAATCAGAATAAGTTGACAAAAATACACCAGTGTTCTCTTCCTCTTTTTCTATAGTTAAAGAACTGCCTAAGATTTCTGCATCTACAGTAGATTCCCAATACACTCTGTCTAAACTGTCGGTTTGGGATATGAATTCGGAATCAGCAAGTTCCTTAAAGCCAAAAGATGGATTATCTTCTTCAGTCCAATACCTGACAATAGCATCCTCTGATATTTCATAGGCAAGCTTATGAAACATAATCGGCAACTGAAGAGAAGAAGTATTTTCAGATGTATTATTAGGTATTAAAAAACTCATTTTAATTTTTCTTACTTCTTCCTTTAAGAATGGATATACCCTTAATTGGTAGGATGTAGATGAGTTTTTGAAAAGAATAGCAGGATCTTGTTGTCGGTTTACAATGCTTTCATAAATTCTGTTGGCCGACCAGCGGTCAATAATATGCGCTACTAAAATTTCCTCTTTGAACCAGAGCCACAAATCAGATATAACTACTTCTTCAGGAAGTTCAAAGGTTGAGGTCATTTCAAGCAGTTCCGATTCCCCAAACATGGAGGGATTACTTGCTGAAAAAGAAATAAATAATTCAACTTCTGTAAAAGTGCCTTTAGGATGAATCTCATAAAGGGTTTCATTAACAGTAACTCCAGAATGCATCCAGGGCTGATTAGGATTGGCAAAATATGAACTCTGCTGTTGCGAGAAAACTGCGATGGGGAGAAGTGAAATAAGAATTGGAATAAATAGTATTGATAGTCGCATAGCCATCCATTTAGTTAAAACTCAACTTTAGGGAAATGTATTTAAAATTATAACAAAGCAATACTTCTAAATGAAGTATTAAAAGAAAGCAGTTATCATTGCTTTGAAAGCATATTGAGAAAAGTTGAAAGGAGTTTGATCGCTTACAAGTAATTTAACTTCTGCATTTCTGGCTAATTTGTACCCAAAAGCAGCGGAAAGCCGCAGAAGATCCTTGTCCCAGTCTTGGCTATCATACATGTTGGCTTCGGTATTTGGATCCTCTTCAAGAAAATTGAGATGATCAAACCTGAATGCCAGGTAACTTCCGGTAAAGAATGGCGGCTCAAATTTTATATCTACATTGGTGCCGAAATTTGAGAGGTGATAAGTATTCGGCGAATTCCCGCTATAGAGGTATGATTCATTCACATACTTAGGAACCCGCCAGTTCGAAAAAATAGCTTCGCCAACAATTTCCCAAAAACCCAGTCCGTATTTGAAATCAAAACCGGCTAAGCTCTGGCGATATTTTTCAAGCGGAGTATCTTGCCGTATTACCCCATTGGCTGTGCTATCCGAATGCATAAAACTTCCGTGGGAAACTGAAATTCCAAACTGCCATTCTATATTCGGTTTGTAAATCAAGCGCGACATCACAGCTGCATTTCCTAAATTAGTGTAGTTTCTTGACGAGCCGGGAGCCACTGTTGTTACCGCCGTTTGAAGATGGAGCTGATTTTCCTGAACCTCCCAATCCCATCGCAACCCGGTAGCATATCCTCCAAAATAAACACTGGTCATTAAACCGCCATCATACGAATAGTCATTTTCATAGCGCGCTGCAGGCCAATAGCCATGCAAATCAGACATATTCAGATAATAGCTGTAAGAGAGGGGGAAGTCGGTAAAAGTGCGGTCTATGGTTAGGTTCCTCGAAGGATAAAACCCAAATGGCGATATAAAACGCCCGGTGCTTAAGGAATGGTTATTGTCTGAACTTGTATAAGTTATATTTGCCAGGGTAAACCTGGGGTAGCCTAAAGTTCCGGTTCCCCAGGTATCGGATTGAAGCCGGCCTTCAAAATAAAAATTATCGTTTATTGGAGCGAATAAAAGCAGGTTAACCTGTGGAATGGAGAAATGTAAAAAATGATATTCATGCTCAATTCCATTGGAGATAAAAGCGGAATTTTCGCCGCCTGAAGAAATACCGGCATCCAGGGAGCCGTTTAATTCAATTTGTGCAATTGCCAGGGTGGATGAAAAGAATAAAAACGGAAAAAGCCATATCACTTTAATCATAAAGAACCTCCATAATTTCTACCTCGGTTATAAAACCTTTGAGGCTTTTTCTTTTTACTTGTTTGAAATTAAACTTCGTCATCAGTTCAAACTCATTTACCCTTTTTTCGGGTACTAAAATCTGTCCGGATTCTGCCACAGAGCATAACCTTGAGCAGAGATTTACTTCGGGACCAATTACTGTATAATCCATTCGCTCTTTGGCTCCCATATTTCCCAAAACCATATCTCCATAGTTTACACCAATTCCCAATCCGTCAAAAAAGCTGGATACTTCCGGATCGGAAGTATACCCCTGTTGTATTTTTATACCGCATTTTAAAGCACGTTCAAGAGCATTTTTGCCGCTAAATAATGCTATCAATGAATCTCCTACAAATTTATCAATGGATCCTTCTTGTTCAAGTACCGCATCAGATTGTGCACTTAGGGTTCGGTTTAATATGGTGATGAATGTTTCCGGCCCAGAAGTTGCAATTTTAGAGGTAGATCCCCTGATATCCGTAAAAAGGATGGCCAGTTTCTCACTTGAGCCGCCTAAATGGGGATCACTATCGGATGATTTCTGGATCATTCTGAGGGTATGATCTCCCACATATTTAGAGAGGGCGAAGCGTTCCCTCAGGCCGATGATCATTTCATTAAAAGTACGGGTGAGAATTCCAATCTCATCATTAGATCTTGGTTTCAGGGAAATATTTAAATCACCTTCACGAACTTTAAGCATGGCATTTGTAAGAGCTTTTATAGGGCCTGAAAATGCACGGGCAAGTAAGATTGCTAAAGGGATAACTATAAAAATGCTAATGAGAGCTATGAACAGCACGCTTTTCTGAAGTTCAGTCAGGATCTCAAATTGTTTTGCGGTAGGCACATAAGCGAGATAATAGGCTCGTTCCTCTTCACCCAAAGGACTTAAAAATGTTAATACTTCTGTGCCTCCTATTTCAGTGCGAAAGGGATCACTGACTTCCATATTTAATGCAAGGCTGTCTATCAGTGAATGATGTTGTTCGGCAACGGCATTATAAACATCCCGATCCATAACAGAATCGGAATAAGCGATAGGTGTTTCATCCAAAAACATTACAACTTCGAGTGTTGTATTTTTTTTAAGCCTTTGGGCATCCTGATCTTTGAATAGAGTGCCAAGTGTAATTGTTCCAAGTAGATAGCTGGAGGTAAAAATTGGGATGGTCACCACTTGATACAGCTCCCCATCAACAGCCCAAAGCTGTGGCCATTCCACATTGATGGAAGGTTCTTCGCCAGATAGTGCTTTATCCACACTATTTCTATAGGTCATGTTTGATCCTGTAGAATCAGGCCTTTCAAGCCATGATAGCACATTCCCCCGATTATCAGTTACCATAAAAAGATCGGTTTTAGTAAACAGAGCAAACTCACTTAATGTGAATTCTACCGAGGCCGGATCTTCCAAACTTACATTAGCCTTAAATGTGGAATTTTCGCTTATCAAATATGCCGACTCAACTAACCTGTCATATTCAAGGTTTTGTTGTACTTGGAAAAATCCTCTTAATTGTGCAAAATCAAGCACCACATTTTCGTTGATGGTTTTGGAGAAGACGTTACTAATTGCTGATACAACCACAACCAGTACGGCAAGTGTAAGCCCCAAAAGAAGCGCAATTAACTTAGTACTGATTTTGAAAGTCATATTATTTCACGAGATTAAAATTGACTTCATATTGTTCGTCAGCAGCCACGGTGATTTTTTGTATTTGCAGGTCCATATTTTTTGAATAAGCCCTTAGCTCGTATGTACCTTCAGGAAGACTATCAATTTCATAGCTCCCATCTTCATTAACCCGTGTAAAGTAAGGAGTGTCCAGGCTCAGAATTACAGCATTCATTTGCGAGTGAATGTCACAAAAAAGATCAATGGGGCCTAAGCCAATTACCTTCCATTTAGTAGGTGGGACTTCTTTTGAATAAATATCTCCGGTTGGCCGGCGTCCGATGTTAAATTTTGCTCCTGGTGTAAGGCTGAAGACATTATGGTAAAAGGAATCATTGTTTACAAAATGCACGGTGCTGCCAATGGTAACCGGTGTAACAGGTGGAATAAATTCAGCATTTTCCTGAATAATATAGACTGAATCAGCAGTAGGAAGATTTGATATTTTATAAGAAGAAGGGTGAGCACTGATAATGGTTGAGGAATACCTTTTTGAAACAGAGCCCTCATCACCTGTTAAAATATCCGAACCACGACTTCTGTAGGCGGAACCCCGATATTGTCGGCCTGAGGAAGCGGATGCAGGCGGTAAAGTAACTTCGCCACTAATACTGGCAGTCTGAAAATCTGTTTGTAATAATTGTACAACCGAGATCTTATCCTCATCTATTTCTGTAATAAGAAATAGTAAAGCCCCAATAGTGATATATAATAATCTCATATCCCGCCATTTATTAATAGGAATGGAACACAAGCGAAATAAAACCAACTTTAGTTTTTAAAGCTAATTTTTATTTTGTGGAAATATTCGCTGTGTCAGCAGGTACATTCGATGGCTCTACGCGGTCATACACCACCCAGGCATCTTGAAATTTTTGTTTCACGATTTGAGAAAAGGAGATAGCTTTATTACGATCGTGAAAATCCCCTACATGAACTTTATAATAAGGAGTTCTAAATGAGACATAAGTGGCTGCCTGATAACCAACGATTGTGGTATCAGACCAGGCCCGGAATTGAGCAGCACTAGTATCAGCATCAGCGATACTTTGTCCGGAATAAATTTGTACCCGATAGCCTTCATATAAATTTCGCTCAACTTCTTTTTCAATTTTTATACGAGCGAATCCTTCAGGAACTTCATTTTTGCGGGAAGTATAAACATCAGAAAGTTGAGTGCGGAGCATCTTTAAACTGAGATTTTCAGGCATGGCTTCATCCAAATAACTTTCACTGTATTCCTCTATAGCGCCGTTGATAGCCTCTTCAGTACTGGAGCATCCAATCACTAACAACATCAGAAGTAAAAAGGAGAAAGAATATTTGAAGTGTTTCATTTAAAAACCTACGGGATGCCAGGTTGTTTTTATTTCTTGAAAATCGGTTAGTAAATAAGGGCTCTGAGCTTCATCAGAATACCAGTCGTTAACCGGTTTTTTTATAATACGTTTAACATTTAACGATGCATTCTCATCAATTAGTTTCTTCATATCTGCAGAAAGCTTGTCAGTATACACTAAAGCATTTACATCCATATGTGTGCTAAAATGTTCCACTAATTCTTCACGGTGTCCGGTAAGAATATTTACCACTCCGCCTGGGACATCAGAAGAATTCAATACCTCAGCAAAACTTATGGATGGCAGGGGGTGAGGTTGCGAGGCATGCACAACGCATGTGTTGCCACCGGCTATTATGGGAGCAATGACAGAAACCAATCCAAGCAGTGGGCTGTTCTCGGGTGCGAATGCAGCAACTACACCCGTTGGCTCCAGTAAACTGAAATTAAAATGTGCACTTGCAACCGGATTAATTGAACTAAAAACCTGTTGATATTTGTCGGTCCAGCCGGCATAATAAATCAGACGATCGATAGAGGCATTGATATCGGCTTCAGCTTCAGAAGTTTTAAAGCCGATGGGACCTAATTCACGCATAAACTGATCTCTGCGATTTTCCATCATTTCGGCTATTCGATACAAGATTTGTCCCCGGTTGTAGGCGCTGCGGCTGCTCCATCCCCCAAAAGCACTACGGGCTGCTTTTACAGCATCCCTGAAATCTTTTCGGGTACACCGGCAGGCATTAGCCAGCAGGTTTTTATCCTCATCAAATACTTTATAAAAATGGCCGGACTCACTTCTCGGAAATTGTCCGCCGACATAAGTTTTGTAGGTTTTTTTAACGTCAATTCTATCAGACATAATGGAGATTCTTTGCTATTTAAGATTTTGTATATGCTGCTAAACCGTGCATTCCGCCTTCGCGTCCAACACCGCTTTCTTTATAACCTCCAAAAGGAGAGGTGGGATCAAATTTGTTGTACGTATTAGCCCAAACAACACCTGAGCGCATGCTGCTGCCCATTTTGAAAATTTTAGACCCTTTGTCAGTCCAAATTCCGCCGGCCAAACCGTAAGGGGAATTATTAGCCTTATCAATTGCTTCATCTGCGGTGCGGAATGTTTGAACGGTAAGAACCGGTCCGAATATTTCTTCCTGAACTACCCGGTTTGATTGAGAAACATTTGTGAAAAGTGTAGGGCGAATAAAATAGCCTTCCTCAGGAATTTTGCATTTGCTCTGATAAATATCAGCGCCTTCATCCACGCCTAATTCTAAAAAGTTATTGATCGTTTCAAATTGTTGTTTAGAATTGATAGCGCCGACATCAGTATTTTTATCTAAAGGATCGCCAACAATCAGGCTCTCCAGGCGATCTTTCAGTTTGCTGATAACTTTATCTGCCACACCTTCCTGCACCAAAAGACGAGATCCTGCACAACAAACATGTCCCTGGTTGAAATAGATCGCGTTTATAATTCCTTCCACGGCCTGATCAATGGGCGCATCTTCAAAAATAACCAATGCTCCTTTTCCACCTAATTCTAATGTGTATTTCTTATCTGTTCCTGCAATTGATTTCTGAATGATTTTACCAACTTCAGTTGACCCGGTGAAGGCAATTTTATCAATGCCTTTATGATTTACCAATTCGGCTCCGGTTTGTCCTGCTCCGGTAATAATATTCACTACGCCATCAGGAACTCCGGCATCTTTTACCAACTCCGCGAATTTAAGCGCCGTAAGTGAAGTTGTTTCGGCCGGTTTTAGAACCACCGTATTTCCACATGCAAGTGCCGGTGCAATTTTCCAGGCAAGCATCAACAGGGGGAAATTCCATGGAATAATTTGAGCGCATACGCCGAGGGGCTCAGGTTTTTTCCCGGGGAAGGCATATTCCAGCTTATCGGCCCAACCTGCATAATAAAAGAAATAAGCGGCTACAAGTGGGATATCTACATCGCGCGATTCACGGATGGGTTTACCACCATCCATTGACTCCAGAATGGCAAACTCCCGGGCACGTTCCTGCAACATTCGGGCAATGCGGTAAATGTATTTTCCGCGTTCTTTACCGGAAATTTGCGACCATTCGCCTTCATAGGCTTTTCGGGCAGCTTTCACGGCCTTGTCTACATCCTTTTGAGTTGCCTCTCCAAATTCAGCAACCACACCTTCTGTGGCAGGATTGATACTTTTGAAATACCGTCCTTTGGAAGGCTTTACAAAATTTCCGTCAATAAAAAGACCGTACCGGTCTTTTATATCAGTCTTGTCAGGACTTTCAGGAGCCGGGGAATATTCCCACACAGAAGCGAAATCCAGCTTTGAGTTAGGCGAAGTTGGTTTGTAAGGGGCGTCTTTTAATTCAGTTTGATCAGACATAGTTCAATAGGTTTTTTCGAGATATTAATTAATCAGCAGAAAAATAGTCGGCAGATTGATAATGGCCGGTTTGTTGTTTTACGATTTGCATAAGTACATCGTTGGCAAGTGAGCTTGCTCCAAAGCGAAAATATTCATTTGTAAGCCAGGCTGCTCCAAGAGTTTCCTTCACCAATACCAGGTATTGAATGGATTGTTTAGCTGTTCTGATTCCGCCAGCCGGTTTCATTCCAATCATTTTACCGGTTTTGTAGAAATAATCGCGAATGGCTTCCAGCATAACCAAAGTAACAGGCTGGGTGGCGGCCGGACTTACTTTTCCGGTGGATGTTTTGATGAAATCGGCTCCGGCATGCATGGCCAAATCGCTGGCTTTTCGCACGTTTTCATAAGTGAGTAGTTCACCCGTTTCAAGAATCACTTTTAAATGAGCGTCACCACAGGCATCTTTTATGGATGCAATTTCATCAAATACCTTTTGATATTCTCCACTCAGAAAGGCGCCACGGCTTATCACCATATCTATTTCATTAGCACCTTCAGAAACAGCAAAACGGGTATCTTCCAGCTTTACCGAAAGAGGAGCTTGTCCACTTGGGAAAGCCGTTGCCACACTGGCCACTTTAACCCCGCTGCCTTTCAAATGCTTTTTTGCTAAGCTGACTAAACTTGGATAAACACATACAGCTGCCACCGTTGGCAAATCAGGCATAGAAGGATGTGGAAATTTAGCTTTTTGGCAAAGTTGGATCACTTTTCCCTGCGAATCTTTTCCCTCAAGTGTGGTAAGATCCATCATGCTCAACGCCAGCTTCAGTGCTTGTACTTTAGATTCTTTTTTGATGCTTCTTTTGTTGAGCCGCGAAACCCGCTCCTCAACACCAACATGATCAATAGGGGTAGTCTGATTGAAATCAGGTATAGTCATTATATAATTTTGATTGCAAAATTCGTGAGTCCAAATGTAAGAAATCTATGGCAAAAGCCTGACTACTTTACGAACCAATTTAGCGACCGTTCCTTTATTATTGGTGAGAAGCAAAATATTTCGTTAATTCCTTGCAGTACATGAACAAAGGCAGGAATAAATAAAATTATAGCTTCTGCTTTTTTAACAAATGGAGATAATGACATGGAATTTTCTGCTATTAATTGGCTGGCCGTTCTGGCCGCAACTTTGGTTGGATTTGTAATTGGGTTTTTATGGTATGGACCGCTATTTGGTAAAAAGTGGATGGCCTCTGTTGGAATCTCAGAAGAGGATGTCCAACAGAGTAATATGGTTAAAACTTTTGGCCTCACATTCCTATTTCAATTTGTGATGGCCTCTTTTCTGGCCTTGTTTTTCTATGGTAACCCTGAAGGAGCTGCAACCATAACTGGAAGTACAGGTGCTTTCTATGGATTTCTAACTGGATTTGGGTGGGTGGCTATGGCAATCGGGGTGAATGCGCTGTACGAGCAAAAATCCTGGAGCTATATTTTTATTAACGGCGGCTTTTGGGTTGTAGTTTTTACCTTGATGGGCTGGATTCTTGGTTTATGGAAATGAAATAACATATTTGTTCGCGAATCGTCAGTAGCATTTATTCATCAAATTCCAGCGGATATTTTTCTTCACGAAATATTTGTGCCGCATCGGCAAAGCGAGTTGCCAAGCCTACCATCACCAGTCGATCTCCGGGTTCAAGCTTAAAAGAGCCCGCGGGATTTCCAATATTTTTATCGCCTCGATTCACAGTTAAAACTGTAATTTCGTAATCGTTGCGAAGTTTTAGTTCGGCGAGCGTTTTGCCTGCCGCATAAGATCCTTCCCGAACTGCAACCGCGCGGGTATGAAGCCCTTCCTCATCTAATCCCTGCAATACCATTAGATGGGCTTCCTGTATGCTTCCACGCATGATCTGGTAATCCTCAGCACGTAATTCTCTAATCTGTTGCTCAACCTCTTCGTCGGAGATCATATAAGCCTTTAGCACATTAGAGAAAAGCCGGACTGTGGTTTCCATTTCTTCCGGAACCACGATATCCGCACCGTCTTTTTCCAAGGTTTCTGCTTCCGAGAGATAGCGTGTACGTACAATAGTTTGTATGGTAGGATTGAGATACTTAGCCAATTTTATAATTCTTGGACTCACTGCGGGATCATTTATGGCGATTACACAGATTTTTGCTGTATATATTTGGGCATGTTCCAAAATGTGGGTCCGGGCAGCATCGCCATAAATAGCAGGAATTTCATTTTCACGCATTTCATTAACCGATCTCGGGTTCATTTCAATCACAATAAAAGGGATACCGGTTTCCTTGAACACACGTGCGAGATTTCGGCCAGCTGGTCCATATCCAATCAGAATTACATGATCTTCAAAATCCAGGCTCTCCTCTGGTTGTTTTGATTCTTTCTGTTTTCTGCCAAGATGTTTCATTGGTGTTTTTGCCAATACATTCCCAAGCCTCGGGCCAACTTTTAAAAAAAGAGGGGTAAAAAGCATTAGTAAAACAGAAACAGCGATAAATGTTTGGGAGCCAATTTCACCAAAACCACCGGGGGTGAGTCCTGCAGGCCTTCCTGCACGTTCTAACACAAAGGAGAATTCCCCGATTTGGGCCAGAACAAGTCCTGTAGCAGCAGCTATTCGGAGAGGGTAACCAAGTACCAGTAAACTTATGGAACTGATAAATAATTTCAGTATTAAAACACCGCCTGCAACTCCCAGCAATAAAAATGGATAATTGATGACAAATTCAATATCCAGCAACATTCCCACAGAAACAAAGAAAACTGCATTGAAAATAGTTTTAAGGGGTAAGATTTCACTAAGGGCGTGATCGCTATAATGGCTTTCACTTACTACCAATCCCGCTAAAAAAGCTCCCAATGCCAGGCTTACATCAGCTAAATTTGTTAAGGCGGCAGTTCCAAAACAGATAGCCATTACAGTAAGTATAAATAGTTCCTGACGGCGAGTTTGTGCAACCAAATCAAGTATCCAGGGCACGATTTTTCGGGCCAGTAAAACTACGGCTGCTATAAGCAATGCGGCTTTTCCCAGTACGATAAATACATCGGCCGCAGAATCACTTTCTCCGGATAGGATCGGAATGAGTAATACCATTGCAATAATGGCTAAATCCTGGAAAATAAGTACCGCCAGGGAAAGCTTTCCAATGGGTGTATCAGTTTTTCTTTGTTCGCTTAGTAATCCTAAAATAATAGCGGTTGAACTTAAAGCGACCAAACAGCCGGTATAAACGGCTACTTTCCAATCCACATCAAAAAAGAGCAGTATTCCAACAACAGCTCCTATACTTAATAATACCTGCAACCCACCACCTACAATTATAGCATTGCGTATCCGGGCAAGTTTCTCCAAACTGAATTCAATGCCAATGGTAAACAGCAGCAGAATAATGCCAATTTCAGCAAGCATATCTACCAATTCCTGATCCTGGACTAATCCCAATGCATTGGGGCCGATAATTACCCCGGCAATTAAAAACCCGGCTATGGGCACCAGCTTAATTCGATAACAAATATAAGCAATAAGAACGCTTACCAGAAAAAGAGCAACGATTTCGTTTAAAAAGGGAAGGCTTACTGCAAATACCATTTAGGGAAGTTTGGGATTGAATTTGTTTAGCTGAAGATATTGAATAGATTTTGTTTAATGAAGCTTTTTCGATCTATCTGCAAATCAAAAACCAGCATTTTATTTTGTCCTTCAACAATTAAAATATCAGGGGTTGGATTTCCTGACCTGTTTTTTTACCCTGTATCAAATTTTAACTTTTGAATCATTTTTTATTCATTAAAGTTGCAATAGTAGCAATAAAAATTAATTTGGCCAATCAAATAAATTACTATGAACAGCGCACTTAACGTAACACAGAAATTAATTAAAAGTCATCTGGTAGAAGGTGAAATGAAACCCGGTGAAGAGATCGGAATTCGCATCGATCAAACCCTGACCCAGGATGCCACCGGAACACTTGTAATGCTTGAATTGGAAGCTATGGATTTAGCTAAATCCCAAACCGAAGTCTCCTGCCAGTATGTGGATCATAACCTGTTGCAAACAGACTCTAAAAACCCGGACGACCATTTGTTTCTAAAATCTGCATCCGATCGTTTTGGAATATGGTACAGCCGTCCAGGAAATGGAGTAAGTCATGCCGTTCATGGAGAACATTTTGCCCGGCCTGGAAAAACACTGGCTGGCTCCGACAGTCACACTCCTGCAAACGGCTGTATGGGAATGCTGGCTTTGGGTGCGGGTGGTTTGGATGTTGCTTTTTCTATTGCAGGAGAATCAATGTTTTTAAAAATGCCCAAAGTACTTGGCGTAAAAGTAACTGGCAAAATGCCCGACTGGATAAGTGCAAAAGATGTGGTGCTCGAAATGCTCCGCCGGTATGATGTAAAAGGTGCAAGAGGTTTGGTGATAGAGTATTATGGGCCGGGGCTTAAAGAACTCACTACCATGGACCGCCACGTGATTGCAAATATGGGAACAGAGATGGGAGCTACAACTACTGTTTTCCCTTCTGATGGGGAAGTTCGCCGGTTCATGAAACAAAATAATCGCGAAGATGAATGGGAAGAGTTGTTACCGGATGAAGGTGCTGAATATGATGAACATGAAGAATTGGTATTAGATGACCTGGTTCCATTAATCGCTTTGCCAAGCAGTCCCGGTAATGTGGTTCCGGTTCGTGAAGTAGAAGGAAAACCAATTTACCAGGCTTATGTTGGTTCATCTGCAAATCCCGGTTACAGGGATTTCTGGATTAGCGGTGAAATTGTGAAAGGCAAAAAAGTGCATGATGATATCTCATATGATATCAACCCAACTTCCCGCCAAATTATAGAAAATATGGTGAGGAATGATGTAATGTATAACCTGATCCAATCTGGTGCGAGGGTTCATCAGGCTGGCTGTAACGGTTGCATCGGTATGGGGCAAGCACCTGCAACAGGAAAAAACAGCCTCAGAACTGTACCCAGAAACTTCAAAGACCGTTCAGGTACGTTGGAGGATTCGGTGTTTCTTGTAAGCCCTGAAACCGCCACCGCATCGGCCTTAACAGGAAAAATAACTGATCCACGAGATTTAGCTACTATTTACGGGATGGATTATCCGCGCTTTAAGGAGCCCAAAAAATATATTGTAAATAAGGAAATGCTGAGACCTCCAAGTGAAAATGGTGAAGATATTGAGATTGTAAAAGGCCCGAATATTTCCAGCCTTCCGGAATTTGGTGAATTAGAGGATTTTGAAGTGCCGGTACTTTTAAAAATGGAGGATAATATATCGACAGATGAGATCCTGAAAGCCGGGGCAGAAGTACTGCCTTTCCGCAGCAATGTTCCTGAAATAAGTAAGTTTGCTTTTATTGGTCTCGACAATACCTATTACGAGCGTGCAATGTCTACCAAAGAAGCAAAAGGTGGGCACGTAGTAATTGCAGGAGAAAATTACGCGCAGGGTTCAAGCAGGGAGCATGCGGCAATTGCGCCGCGGTTTTTAGGCCAACGGGCTGTGATTGCAAAATCTTACGCGCGCATTGGCTGGCAAAACCTGGTAAATTTTGGCATTATTCCTTTTGAGTTTAAAAACCAGGGGGATTATGAAAATATAGAAAAAGGAGATGTACTTAAATTTGAAGATATCAGGTTAAGCATCAAGGAAGGGAAAACAGCAGTAATTAAAAATGTAACTCAAAATACTTCCATCGATGTCATCCACGAATTAAGCGATCGCCAGAGGCAAGCCATTTTGCATGGCGGTGTGATTAATACCTTTCTGAAGAAAAAGGGCGTCCTTTAACTTTTGAAAGCATAAAACAAAAGATAATATAACAGCCGGCGGAAATCCGAAGCCTTGAAAAGGGTATCAGGTTTTAAGGAGAGAATTAAAAGTCACACGTCCAAATCTCTGAACTTTTTCTTTTTTTTGAAAAAGAAGGAGGTGATGATATTCAGGTCAAGCATGGTTTGTGGATCCTTTTTGCTTGTTCTTTGTTGCTGAAATTTTTGCCGTTTTTCTTTGAGTTCTCCATAGCCGCGCGCAAAATCTAAATGAGCTCTGGCAACTGCAAAAAAATCTTCTTTCTTTCCTGAAAAGAGAGCTCTAAAGGCCGCAATCACATCAAGAAAAATGCGAATAGGAAATCGTACGATGAGATGAGGTGTCGAATAATTTTTAAAGAGCATGAATAAGCTGTTTCGAAAATTATAATATACTTTTCGCGGAGAGCCCATTGGCAAAGAACCACCCCCCAAATGATAAACTACACTCTCGGGAGTGTATAAAATTTTATGCCCCTGATTTTGTAAGCGCCAGCACAAATCTATTTCCTCCATATGAAATTCAAAGTCCTCATCGAAGCCTCCCGATTTAACAAATACCTCTTTACGAACAGCGAGGGCTGCACCGGATGCCCAAAATATTTCCGCCTCATCATCATACTGGCCCTGGTCTTTTTCTAACTCCTCGAAAATTCTTCCACGGCAAAAGGTGTAACCATATTTATCAATAAAACCGCCGCCGGCACCGGCGTACTCAAACATTTCGCGTTGGGTATAAGATCTTATTTTGGGTTGAACAGCTGCCACTTCTTCACTATCGAAAGCCTTGTTGAGCGAATACAGCCAATTTGGAGTGACTTCCACATCATTATTTAAAAAAATGAGATTTTCTTTTTCTGAAAATGGAATAGCCCTATTATTTCCCCCGCAATAACCGTAGTTTTGATCAAGGAAGGCAATTTTAACATCAGGAAAGGACGAACGAATCCAATCTGCAGAATCATCGGTTGAAGCATTATCAGCAATAATGATTTCGAAATTCGGGTACTCTGTTTTTGTTACAGAAGGCAGGAATGTTTTGAGCAACTCAAGTGCATTCCATGTAACAATAATTATGCTAAATCCCTTCAAATGAATGAAATAAAATGTTTAACTGGTTGTAATTAAGTGGCAAGAATCAAAAAATAATTGTTTCTTGTCCCGCTTTATTTAAGGTTAAGATGATACAAAAAGTATGATCAAAATAGGGTTAATTTCAGACACACATAATTTTCTTGATCCACAAGTACTGGAGTTCTTCAAGGGTAGGGATGAAATATGGCACGCAGGTGACTTTGGGAATATCTCGATTGCCGAAAAGCTAAAAAAAATTGCTCCGGTTATTGGCGTTTATGGAAATGTAGACGGTCAGGATATTCGACAGGAATTTCCTTTACATCAGCGGTTTACGCGGGAAGGCCTTGATATCTGGATGACACATATTGGTGGAATTCCAGGGCGTTATTGTATTCCAATCAGGGAACAAATGGAGGCCAATCCTCCCGAGCTCTTTGTTTGCGGCCACTCTCATATTCTCAAAATTGCGCGTGATCAGGAAGTAAAGAAAATGCTCTACATGAATCCCGGAGCTGCCGGGAAACAAGGTTTCCAGGTTCATCGAACTATTTTGCGCTTTGAAATTAATGCAGGTAATGTCCATAATGTGGAAGTTATTAACCTGGATGTTGAAGAGCCGGTCAGTAGTGAAGGGTAATTTTGTGCAGAGAAAATCAATATTCAAGTGAATATTTTGCCTGCTTTTCCATTTTGGAATTTTTTTTAATGCCTTTCATACCTGTCTATTAATTCCAGCACATTAAAAGCTGACTGAATTACCAGTGGAATTCCACCACCCGGATGTGTAGACCCTCCCGTAAAATACAGCTTCTCTATTTCCCTGGATTTATTCTTCGGGCGATTAAACGCTGAGAAAATGCTGTTGGATGAAATCCCGTAAATACTGCCTTTGTTGGAGGAATATTTATCATTGAAGTGGTTTGGGGTGATGCTTTCCCGATAGATAATATACTTCGACAGGTTTGTTAATCCACGATTCTCCAGTAGCTGAATTACTTTATCCTCGTAATAATTTAGTTGACTATTCCAATCATATTGATCAGACAAAGAAGGAGCATTCACCAAAATGAAAAGATTAGATGACTCCTCGGGTGCATGGTTGGGATCAGAATGGGAGGTATTGGAAATGTAGATGGTGGGATCATTCGGCATAATTTTATCCCTGAAAATTTGTTTGAACTCTAGTTCAGAATCTTCCGAAAAAAACACATTATGGTGTTCAAGTTGATCATAGACTGTATTGATGCCGAGTAGTAAGACATATCCTGAGCAGGAGGGCTCAACTGCCGCCATTTTCTTTTTTTTGCGGGATGAAATTGCTTTATCTGGAATCAGGTTTAGGATAGTTTCGGTAACATCGCTGTTAGCAACAATAAGATGAGAATGTATTTCCTTTCCACCAGATAATCGAATTCCCGCTGCCTGACTATCCTGAATAATGATCTGCTCAATCTTTGAATCAAAATGAAAATTTACTCCTAAAGAGGATGCCAGTTCAGTAAGCGCTTCAATAATTTTGTATAAACCGCCCTTCACATAAAAAGCTCCTTTATTAATTTCCACATGTGGAATAACATTCAATGTTGCTGGCGCCTGCAAAGGAGAAGAACCGTTATAAGTAGCAAATCTTTTGAAGAAGGAGCGAAGGTGGGGCGATTCGAATCTGCTATCCACGCGTTTGCCAATTGTGGTGAAGGCATCTATTCCCAAAAAGCTGCTGAAGTTTAAGCCCCTGATATCCTGAAAGTTAAAGAGTGGGTTAAAAATATAAGCATCGGCTGTTTTAGCATATAAGCCCTGGCTATAATCAAGAAAGTTGGTGAATGCTTTAACTTCTTGTGGTGCAAAACATTCTATCTCATTTATATTTGACTCCAGATCGCGGTAGTTTTTAAAAACGGCGCCATCAGTATAAAAATATTTACAGAGCGGGTTAAGTGGAATGAGTTCAAGATGGTTGCTTAGTTTTACTCCACAAAAAGTAAATACTTTCTCCAGCACCTCAGGCATGGTTAGCAAGCCCGGGCCGGTATCAAAGCGAAATCCTTCAGCTTCAAGAGTGTTCATTTTGCCTCCGGCATTTCCATTCTTTTCATACACCGAAACTCGGTTTCCTTTGGAAGCAAGCAAACATGCTGTTGCTAACCCGCCTAACCCCGCACCAATAATGGTTATTTTCATGGAAGAATTATGAGAATTGATTTCTAATCGGATCAGGCATTATTTACTTCAATCCAATATCCGTCAGGATCAGTGAAATATACCTGCTGAACGCCATCTGCGCGGGTAGTAATACTGCCTGTATGGCCTTTTGAATTATGCGGGATGATTTCATGCTTTTTGAGATGGGCAAGAAAATCGTCGAAATCCTTTAATTTCATTGCGAGATGAACGCCTATGGTGGTAATAATTCCATCTGTGTCACCTTCAACCAAATGCAGCTCACGGCCGTCACCAAGCGAAAACCATCGAATATGCTCTTTTTGGGTCCGGTTCTCCAACTCCGAAAATCCCAGGATCTCTTTATAAAAAGCAGCACTACGTTCGAGATCATGAACCTTAATGGTGTAATGGTCGAAAGAAAGATCAAACATGAGTTCTTTTCTTAATTAAAAATCTATATCCAAAAGTCTGTTCAATTGTTTTTCATTCACACTTGAAAGAATTCTCCAAAAAAGAATTTTTTCAGAAACAGCGATAAACCTGAACGTCTCGGAGATCAAAGGTCTTTCAATTTTTAAAGTTTACCAATTCTCTTTATTGAATCTTTTTCGAAAATTTATCTGCTTGTATGGGTTGATTGATGTGGTCGCCATAATTTTTTGTGTAAGAAGCACCAAAATAAAATATGAGTGAGGAATAAAATATAAATAATAAGATAAGAATAATACTGCCTGAAGCTCCAAAGACGCTGGTTATTTCACTATTTGCTAATCCAAAACCAATAAGAAATTTTCCTAAAGTAAATAAAAATGCTGTTACAAAACCTCCAACCAAAGCAGGTTTCCATTGAATATTTGCATTGGGTAAAATTTTGTAGAGAAGAGTAAACCAAATGGTTACAACGGTAACGGAAAAGGCTGTATTAAAAATTCTGATGCCAGGTAGACCAATATCTGGAAAAATGGAATCTAAAAAATCACCCACAAATGTCACTGTAGCATCTACAAGCAGTGAAAACAGAATAACGGCACCACCAATTAATACCTGAATAAAGGCAGTAGCTCTTCTTCTAATCAAAATCTTAATCCCTGGTGACTTCTTTACCTGAATATTCCAAAGTTGGTTTAAATTTTTCCTGACTATTATAAAGAGATTGGTAGCTACAAGTATTAGAAAAATAGAGACCGCAATAGTTGTAAAAATATCGTCAGCCAAATCCCGAAAATTTTGAATAATCTCCTCTATCTGTTCCGCTCCTTTTTCACCCAAAGTATCAGAAACCTGTTGAAGAATATCTCCACTCAAGTTCTCAATAAATACCCCCAAAGTCGCAATCAGAATTACCAGAATAGGGGGGAGGGAAAAGAGACAAAAAAAAGCAGTGGAAGATGCTAACTGCATCGGGTCATTCTTTTTTAGATCAGTTAAGGCCTTTTCAGCTATACTGTAAATATCTTTGAGTTTCGACAAAATATCAGACGTAAATGATTAGTATGGAATAACAGCTATTTTTTCACCAGTGAGAAGCCACAGGATCAACTGCTGTTCCGAACAACCTCTGATGAGGAATAGTTTTATATGATACTTTTGATGCCTAATTTTACTTATGACTTGGTTAAAAAAGCTATTCCAATTTTACATACAAAGCAGTATGCATGTATCGCTTGCGGTAGTAGCGTTAGCTGGAGTGACTTTACTACATTTTCATCTATCCCCAAATCCTGATTTGCTGCTCTTTATTTTCTTTGGAACCATTGTGGGGTATAACTTTGTAAAGTATGCCGGTATAGCCAACTTCCACCATCTCATCCGGACGAGAAACCTGCTGGCTATACGTATATTCTCAGTTGCATGCTTTTTGGGTATGATATATTCATTACTTCAGCAATCTCTGAATGTATTAATCGCAGGTGGATTATTCGGTTCTTTAACCATCTTATATACTTTGCCAATCTTCAGGAGTAGCAACCTGAGAAGCCTTAAAGGAATAAAAGTGTTTATAATCGCCTTGGTTTGGGCTGGTATAACCGTAGTGGTTCCACTTGTAGAATCAGAGCATTTGATGTTTCCAGATGCAGCCATTGAATTTATTCAGCGTTTCTTATTTGTAATTGTTCTGATGTTGCCATTTGAGATTCGCGACCTCAAATATGATGCACCTGAACTCGAAACTATCCCTCAAGTACTTGGAGTTTCAAATACACGTCTATTAGGAGCAGGATTATTATCACTTTTGATGTTAATGGAATTCACGAAATCAGCCATAGAGATTAAAACTCTCTTAGTAACTTTAATTGTAGCCTTAGCCACTCTTGTTTTTATTTATAAATCAAGGATTCATCAATCAAAATATTTTGCCGCTTTTTGGGTGGAAGGTATTCCCATTTTTTGGTGGATGTTGTTAATAGCTGGTGGATATTTTTGAGGAATTCATTGGTACTGAGGTCATACTGTCAAAATCTGATCCTGAAAAATAATATCTCTGCTTGACAAACATGTAAATTGTGAGTAGATATATTAAAAACAGGGAGATTAAATGGAACACTTAAACATTAATGCCAAAGTAGCACAAGTGCTGCAAGACCATCCTGAAACAGTGGATGTTTTTCTGAAGCATGGTTGTCCGAATATGCAATCAGGATTTTTTTCTGTTATGGCACGCATTATGAGTGTGCGAAATGCCGCTCGCATTCATCGTATACCAATTGATGAACTTACTACTGATCTTGAGCAGGTTATAAACTTACAAGATTAAGAAGAGGAGAGGATTACGCTTTTAATTTCAACTTAGCTACCGCTTCAATATGATAGGTTTGGGGAAACATATCCACAGGTTGTACTTCCAGCACATCATAAATATTAGAGAGTTCTTTTAAATCGCGTGCCATTGTAGAGCTGTTACAACTGACATAAACCATGCGGGGAACTTTCAGTTCACATAAACGGGTAACAACCTCAGGGTGCATTCCGGCTCTGGGTGGGTCGGTAATTAGCACATCAGGCCGGCCATATTTTTCTACCATTTCCTGGTTAAATACTTCTTTCATGTCACCTTTTATGAAAGAGGCATTCTTTACTTCATTTTCTTTGGCGTTGAATTTTGCATTTTTTACAGCCACATCTACCAGTTCAATACCAACCACCTGTTTTACCGGTTTGCTCATAAAAAGGCTGAGGGTTCCAACACCACAATAAAGATCATACACCACATCGCCTTCTTTTAGATCTGCAAAACTATGCGCTACTTCATATAGTTTTTCCGCCTGGGCTGTGTTGGTTTGGAAAAAAGAATTAGGATGAATTTTAAAAGTGTATGGCCCAATATGATCAACAATAAATCCTGGCCCGTGAATAACCTTTTCGTAGCGGCCAACAGAGGTCGGGCTTTTCGTGTCATTCACATTATTCACGATGGTAGTGATAAAAGGAAATTCTTCAAGTAAAGCCTCGGAGAGGGCATTCATAACTTTCTGATCGTCCTGATTCGTTACCAAATTCACCATAAAATCCTCTGTATGGAAGGAATTGCGGATCATCAGGTGTCGCATAAAGCCTTCATTGGCAAAAGTATCGTATGGGGTAATGTTATTGGTGATGCAATAACTTCGCACAAAATCCAATATTTGGTAAGATTCAGCCCTTTGCAGGTGACATTCTTTAAGATTCAGAATTTTATCAAAACGCCCGGGTGCATGCAATCCTGCGGCAAAAGCAGAGTCATCTATAAAATCTTCGCTGTTTATTTCCTCCTCACTTAACCAGCGCCGGCTGCTAAAACTATACTCCATTTTATTGCGGTAGTAAAACTCTTCATTAGCGCCTATTCCAGGCTTCACCAGGTTTTCCTCCAAGCCACCAATCCGGCTGATATGATCACGTACCTGCTGTGTCTTAAATTCGAGCTGTTTTTGATAGGGAATATGCTGCCAGCTGCATCCGCCACAGACATTTGCATGGCGGCACCGAGGCACAATTCGATGCGGACTTGGTTTTATGATTTCAAGAACCTTTGCCTCGCGGTGTTTTTTCTTTTTTTTGATGATTCGGGCTTTAACAATGTCGCCGGGTGTAGTATTGGGTACGAAAACTGCCAATCCATCTACTTTTGCTAATCCCTTTCCTTTAAACGCCGCGTCTATTATTTCCAGTTCTACTTCTTGTCCTTTTTTTAGCGACATAAATTAAACGGCTTCTTCACTTTGATCTTCATAATAAGTTTTAAATTGAATATCGAGAGCGGTTTTTTCATCAGAAAGTTCAGCTAATTTTTTTGCAGTAGTTTCCAGCTGACGAAGGGCTATGTTGGACAAGGTTTCCAGGAATTTAACGGCAATTTTAGGATGTCGGTCTTTTAGTACTTCAAAATCGGGTTTAAAGAAACCAAGTAATTCACAATCGGTAATGCAACATGCTGATGATTTCCGGCGAAGGTCATAACCAATTGAAAGTACTCCAAAACTATCGGGGGTTTTCAACTCAATTTCCGGCTGTCCTTGTATGCTTTCTTCTAAATTTCCGATGGTTAATTCTATTCGGCCCTCTTCAATAAAATACATACCTGTACCGGGATCATTTTTATAGAAAACATATTCGCCCTTTTTATAACGCCGCCGGTGGCAATGCTGTAAAAACTCATATCGTTCAACAGGATTTAAATTGGTCAAAATTCGTGATTTAAATACGATATTTGACTGGTTTTTTAAGCTGGTAATTTTATTAGACATTTTGTCCAAATTTTGTGTTAAAAAGAATGGCCAATTCCAAAGCTGAAATATAGCTGCTTATTTTCAAACCAACCAACATCAAGGTCGTGTACGCGTAAAGTAAAATCAAATCTCACTATAACATACTCCCAATCTAAACGAAGGCCAAGGCCACTTCCAACGGCTATTTGTTTATAAAAATTATCAAATTTGAAACGCCCGTCTTCCAGCCTGTCCTGATTATCCTGATCGCGGAAATCATTTTTTGGGCCATACCAGATATTTCCGGCATCAACATACCAGGCGCCGTGCCAGTTTGCGCTTAAAAAGTTACGAAATAGAATTTGTCTGGCTTCGGTAAAAGCTGCCAGTTTTATTTCACCGCCGGGAATATTCACATTTCCTGTTGAAATATTTCCGGGCCCTAACTGAAATGGAGCCCAGCCACGAATATCATTACTTCCACCTGCAAAAAATCTACGATTAAGTGGAATGGAGGTACTGTTGCCATAAGGCTGTGCAAACCCCCCAAAAACCCGCCAGGCAAAAACAGCAGAGTTTGATAATGGTATATACCTTCTATAATCGGCAGAGAGTTTAAAAAACCTGCTATAATTTAATGTGTTGTTACTAAGCTTAAATAAAGGAGGTAGACTTCCTTCAAGAGTATCGGGGGTGATGAGATGTTTATCGATCAGGTAAGGAATGTTTCCGCCAATAGAAAATGAATACTCGCTATAATACCCAAAATTTCTTTTGATAAAATTGGTGTTTTGGCTTCTAAACGTGTATCGAATAATGGAAGAAATTTGTGGATTGAAATCTTCAAAAATACGTTGCAACTCAAAAGAATCAATAATTGTACCATCACCAAGGGTGTCAGAATCAAACTCGTTTCGGAGGTTATCTTCGTAGGCATCGGAAGGATTTGTATCTACAATATCGAGTTCAATAAAATCAAGAAAACTGGAATAGGTAGGGTTGTGGTTCACCTCATATCTCATGTTAAAACCTACATCCGAATTGATATCAAATAGCAGCTGATCGGAGCGGCTATAGGAGAGCAGGTATCTAGTGATACCGCTGGTAAATCCGGGGCGATTATCCAGGAAGGCAAAAGGAAAATTTATTCTTGGTACAGAGTAATCAGCTCGTAATTCATAACTCCGAAAAACGGAAGATTGAGAAGCGGTAGTATCTATTTCCTCAAGAACAGAAGGGCTCACAAACTCGAAACTTGCATTAGCCCCGATTGTCAGGTTTTCTGCTTTTCCAAACACATTGTTATTGGTATAGTCTACTCCAAAACCTGTACCGAAGCCATATCTTTTCATCCCGAACAGCTCCGTAGAAATACTATGTTTTGTGATGGTTTGCAGATCAAAATAAGATGGTATTTCATCTTTGCTGAAATCTGCCTGTGCCTGGGTTTCACTTTGCCCGAAACGCTGTATGAATAACATTCCAAGGTTTTGATATTCATTTACAGTTTCTAAATACAGCGAGTGGTTGTAACGTTGACCGGGTTTAAAAAGAAGCTGATCAGATAAGAGGCTGAATTTCGATTGGGTATCCGGTTCTTTTTCGAGATAAATAGTGTTAGTAGAATCTACAGTAGAGGGAGGGCCAATAAGAGTATCTTTCTGGGAATAATTTGTTGGCGGTTCTGTGTCAGAAAGCCGAATGTGGGCATCACCAAAACGGTAAACTTTACCAGGATAAATTCGGTATTGAATATCGAGCTGATATTGATTTAAGGAATCAGCTTTAACAAGAGCGATTACCGAATCTCGTTGAATAGCAGCATAGCCATTATTTTTTAAAAAAGTGATAATACGCTGTTGTTCGGCACTTAAAGCCTGTGAATTATATTGTTGGTTTACCGAAAAAGTAGAATCATTAATCGGCTTCCTTGTGAGTGGACTCCCTTGCATGAAGCTTTGTGATCTATCTGAATTCTGAAAATCAGGCATGCCAGAATAAGAAAGTGTTTCAATTTGAGAAGCCCGGCCTTCATTAATTATAAAAGAAACCTCTATTCTATCTGTACGATATTCGGTAATAGTTGTATCAACAGTTACTTCAAAGAAACCCAACGATTCATAATACAAGGCAATCCTTTCCATATCATTGCCCACGGTTTGTCTGCTCAAATAAACCGGATCTTCACCAAAACGACCGTTACTCGCTCTCCAAATAAAATACCAGGGAGTAAAACCGGGTATCCCTAAGAATTCCCGATTGGTACGAGTGCGCACAAGAGTTTCGAGCGTCCGGTCTTTTACATGTTCATTCCCGGAAAAACGTATTCTTCGCACCACATCTTCTGTGTTGTCCTGAATCTGTGTGGTTTGGGCACTTAGCGGAGGAGCGTAACAAAAAATCAGCCATACTAAAATGCACAGTAAACCTAGGTATTTGAAATAAAGAATGGTTTTTACAAGCAAGATAATGTTGTGAGCCGGGCAGAATATTTAACATCCAGCCTTATCCACTTAAAAGATTAGTAATTAAACATCATCATAGTCAAAGCCTTCATCTTCTTCGTTGTGGAAGAAATCCTCTTTACGAATATAATCCGGCCAAATATCTTCAATACCCTCGTATATAGGTTCTTCCCCTTGTTCTATTTCTTCAAGTTCTTCTAAATTTACGATCACCTGGTTAGGAAGTCCGTTTCGTTCAGCCCATTCAATGAGCTCTTCACGGCTTGCCGGAAATGGTGCATCGTCTAAAGCTGCGGCTAATTCGACAGTCCAAATCATAATTAATTAATTAATTTATAATGAATGAGTGTAATAACACTTGTATCAACAAATAACACAAGTGAATAAATAATATTTTTGTTCCAAATTCGTGCCGAAAATATTGTTATCTTCGCACAAATACACCAACTAAATCCTAAGAGGATTATTTTATGTTTAACAGCTTAGGCGCACCCGAAATTCTAATTATAGCTATTGTTGTTTTGGTTCTTTTTGGAGCCAAAAGAATTCCTGAATTAGCACGAGGACTCGGGCAAGGAATACAAGAATTCAGGAAAGCATCCAAAGATATTAAGAAAGAAATTGATGAAAGTACGCGTGATATAGAAGACGCTGCAAATCACGAAGAAACTACCTCTAAAAGAAAATAAGCACACATTGAGTGACATGACTATTTCGGAAACCCGGGAAAAACTATTCTCCGGTGATACCAATTTACGCGAGATAACAGAACATTATATTCGAGAAATTGAATCTCAAAATAAGGTCATAAATGCCTTCGTTTCTACAGATTTTGAGGCAGCTCTGAAAAGGGCAGATGAGATTCAGAAAAAGATCGACGATGGCACTGCTGGAAAACTAGCGGGAGTGGTTATAGGGGTTAAAGACATAATTTGTGAGCGTGGAAAGACGGTAGCTTGTGCGTCAAAAATTCTCGAAAACTTTGAGAGCGTTTATGATGCCACGGTTATTGAGCGAATAATCGCCGAAGACGCAATAATTATTGGAAGAACCAACATGGATGAATTTGCCATGGGCTCCACCAATGAATACAGCCATTTCGGACCGGTGAAAAATCCAAGGGATATTACGAAAGTTCCCGGCGGTTCTTCGGGGGGCAGTGCTGCTTCTGTTGCTGCTGGTATGTCTATGGTTTCATTAGGGTCCGATACCGGCGGTTCCGTTCGTCAGCCTGCTTCTTATTGTGGTGTAGTTGGTTTAAAGCCAACCTATGGTCGTATTTCGCGGCATGGCTTGGTAGCTTTTGCTTCTTCTTTTGATTGCATTGGTCCGCTGGCAAATTCAGTTGAAGACACCGCGCGTCTTTTGGAGGTTATTGCAGGATTTGATGAAAGGGATAATACCTCATCAAAAGAAAAAGTGGATGATTATACAGGCGCAGTCAAAAATCCCGATAAGAAAATCAAAATTGGGGTTCCTGCTGAATTTTTCGGTGAAGGCCTGGATGATGAAATCAAGCAGGGAATAGAAAAAATTCTTGATAAACTTGAAGCCGAAGGTGCAGAATTAATCCCCATACATCTTGCCCACACAAAATATGCCGTAGCTACCTATTATATTATCGCTACGGCTGAAGCTTCCAGTAATCTGGCCCGGTACGATGGAGTTCGATTTGGACATCGTGCAGATAAAGATAAGGTGATGGACCAGCTTAAGAAGGAAGAAGTGGATTTAACTGAGCAAATTGCCGCATCTGAAGGTGAGGATAAAAACCATCTTCAAAAAGAATTAGCACTCTTAGACACGCCACTGATCAGATTATATAAACAATCCAGGACAGAAGGTTTCGGGACAGAAGTTAAGAGGCGAATTATGCTTGGCACGTATGTGCTGAGCTCAGGCTATTACGACGCCTATTATAAGAAAGCACAAAAAGTAAGGCGGCTTATCCAGGATGATGTTAAAGAAGGATTTAAGAATGTAGATGTGATTGTAAGCCCCACTGCCCCCACAACTGCATTCGATTTGGGAGCAGAACTAAACGATCCAATCCAGATGTACCTGAATGATGTGTATACTATAACTGCCAATCTTTCGGGTGTTTGCGGAATTAGCCTTCCTGCGGGAACTCATAGCAATGGATTGCCTTATGGAATACAGTTTATGGCGGATAGTTTTAAGGAAACAAAATTGTTGAATGCAGCACGGCTGGTAGAGCTAATCTCAGAGTAAATTTGCATAATCTGTTGTGTATCAATATGCTGTTATCAGAATTTATCTGCTCTTATTCTGCATTACAGTATTTACCAAAAACTCAATTGTGAAATCATGAATCGGGTAAAGGGAAAAGTTGTTTGCATTGCAGGTCAGATGGTATCAATCATCCTCAACTATTCATCGAGATGAATAAATATTTTGTTTTAGTAGTTCTTTTTTTTGCAGGATGTTCAGGTTCAGACTCCGGCTTAACATTTGTCGATAAGGGAAGGGAGGTGCCTGAATTTTCAGCAGATTCAGCATTTTTATTTATACAGCAACAAGTAGAATTCGGGCCAAGAGTTCCGAATTCTGAGGCGCATTCGGCTGCCAAATCTTATTTCGAGGAAAAGCTGAGATCATATTCCGATAGAAACAGTGTTTTTACGCAAAATTTTAACCATGATGGCTATGATGAAACCCTTCAACTTGGAAACATAATTGCCGCATTTAACACCTCAGCTTCCGATCGTATTATGTTGAGCGCTCATTGGGATACACGTCCACGCGCAGATATGGATTTTTTTCGAAAAGAAGACCCAATTCCCGGAGCCGATGATGGTGCGAGCGGAGTAGCCGTACTCCTGGAACTCGCCCGGATCTTTGGTGAAAATAATCCTCCAGTTGGGGTTGATATTGTTTTGTTTGACGGTGAGGATTATGGGACTTCAGGTGATACTGGCCGGTATTTCTTAGGGTCGCGATATTGGTCAAAAAATCCCCCTGTCCCTGGCTACAAACCGCGATTTGGTATTTTACTTGATATGGTTGGGGCAGAAGGTGCCCAATTTCCTAAAGAACAATATTCAGTTGCTTTTGCTCCTAACCTGGTGGATGAAATCTGGAATATTGCAGCTGAAAAAGGGCATGATGATCTCTTTTTGAATGAACAGGGAGCGTCTGTGTCAGACGATCATGTAATTATAAACCAGGAAACCCGAATTCCAATCATCGATATCATCAATCATAGCAGAAGTAAAAGTGGACAAGTCGAATTTGCCCCTCATTGGCACACGCATACTGATGACATTCCAGTAATCAGTAAAAAAACGATTCAAGCAGTGGGCGATGTTTTGACAGAACTAATCTACAACAGGCTTTAAAATGGATTATATCCGGCTTACGCTCTCGCTTCAAGATGACCTTCACGAATATTTAATTGCCGAACTCCATGATATGGATTTTGAAGGTTTTGAGCAGGAAGATGACATCCTGATTGCAACCATTCCATCCAATCGCTACGATGACACTAAACGCGAGGAATTGGAAAAACGGATGTTTGCTTTAGGAGGTTCATCTGCCATTTTAAATGAAGAAATAATAACACCGCAGAACTGGAACGAGGAATGGGAGCGAACGATTAAGCCCCAGGTAATCGGAAGGTTTTTTGTGCATCCTACCTGGTCTGCATTCGAAGAAAAACATCAGGATAAAATTGAGCTTTTGATTGATCCCAAGATGGCTTTTGGAACAGGATATCATGCTACTACACGAGTGATACTGGAGTGGCTGCCTGAGGTAATTAATCTTGGTGATAAGGTGCTGGATGCAGGAACCGGAACCGGAATTCTTGGAATAGCCGCGCTTAAACTTGGCGCCGAATCTGCTTTTGGCTTTGATATCGATGAGTGGAGTGAAATAAATGCCCGCGAAAATATTCTATTGAACAAGGTGGAAAATTTTGAAGTAAAAATCGGGTCTACCGAAGTAATTCCACCTGAGGAAAAGTATGATATTATTCTTGCTAACATTAACCGGAATGCCCTGATTGAACTGGTTCCTGAGCTTATCAATCATCTAAAAAAAGACGGGCTATTATTACTCTCGGGTTTGCTAAAAGAAGATGAGGATTCCATTCTTCAGATACCTTCCCTGTCTGATTTCAAACACATCGAAACCCGAAGTCACCTGGAATGGATAGCTGTCCTTTTTGAATCATGAAAGCAGCCATTGATATAGGTACAAATACCGTATTGTTATTAGTCGCAGAAATAATTGACGGCTCCATGCTCCTCCGGCACGAGGAACAGCGAACACCACGTTTAGGTAAAGGCGTGGATGCAGATGGGGTTATCAATGAAGCAGCAACACAGCGGGTAATCTCTGCATTGAAAGAGTATAAAGCATTCCTGGAAGCAGATTTTCCAAATGTTGATGATACCATAGTAACTGCAACAAGTGCAGTACGAGATGCTGCAAACCGGAATGAATTCCAGGCACAGATTAAGGAAGAAACCGGATTTCAAGTTCGGCTTTTATCCGGGATTGAAGAAGCTGAGTGGACCGCTGCCGGTGCTTTGTCTATGCTGAAAAAGGAGTATAAAAGTGATGCTTTGATTCTTGACATAGGAGGAGGGAGTACAGAAGTTGCTTTAATGGAAGATGGAAACCTGTCTGGTAGCCACTCATTCGATATGGGAAGTGTACGATTTACCGAACGTTTTTTGAAAGGCAACCCGCCGGATTTGAATGAGATTGAAGCTTGCAGGAATGAAATTGAAAAGCAATATAGCAGTTATCCCATCAATTCTGCACCGAAAACAAATGCGGTTGGTGTTGCCGGAACGGTGACTACACTTGCGGCTATCACTCTAAACCTGAACAGGTATGAATCTTCTGCTATTAACAATTATAAAATCACTAAAGAGAGTCTTGAGGATGCTGTAAAATTATTCAGCACCAAAAGCCATGAAGAACTGCTAAATATGGCACCCAATGTGTTAAAGGGGAGAGAGGATATCTTTCTTGCGGGGTTATTAATTCTGGATGGATTTATGAGCCACTATAATTTTAACCACCTTATTGTTTCAACTGGTGGAATCCGGCACGGTGCCATTCTAAAGAATAAAAAAAAGCGATAACCCTGGAGTGAATTATCGCTCTCTTTTCACAAATTTATTTAATTGCCACCAATTGGAATTCTTAATCCAATACCAATATTTAACTGATCGGCATCACCCAAAACAAACTTTAGCTCGCCAAACAGATCTGCGAAATCGATATCATATTCACCACCAATACCGATATTAAGGCCAACCTCAGTTTCTGAATCATCATTAAACATGGCCTCATTATCACCACTATAACTCCATTTTAAACTTGTGAAGTTTAACCCTCCTAATGCGTATGCAGTAAATCCCTCTTCCTCATCTGCAACGAAAATATAATTAGCGTTTGCATTTAGTTCCCACCAGGTGAATGTCACCTCATTTCCACCTCCAAGATCCTCAGTCTCTGGTATAAATATTCCTAAATCGACAACTGCTCTGAATTCTTCATTAATCTGATAAACACCATCAACTCTAATGCCTATTCTTTCAATTTCGGAACCATACATTAAACCTGCCCCGGCTTTTACAAATTGAGCCTGGGAACTATTGAAGGCAATTACCGCAAATAGTACTGTGAATATAGTGGTAGTTAACTTTTTCATTTCTTTGAGATGTTAATTATTGATTAGGATTTTTGTTCTAACATAACCAGCTTTTAAAGCATTCATAATCATGTCGTATCAATTAAGCGTATTGTGGAAGGAAAAAAGGTCAAAAAATACATTTTCATTTCCCTCAGGCTTTGTATTTTAGAACTCGATTTTAATTGAGATAATGCCTGAAAAAGAATCTAAAAATACATCTACTTCACCAAGAGTAAACGCCTCGGAAAGCAGCCTTGCAGACGATAAGTTTGTAGCCGAAGCGTTAAAGGGAAAGGAATCTTCTTACAAGAAATTGGTAGATAAATACCAAAAGCCGCTTTATTTCCATATTAGAAAGATGATTAAGGAAAAAGAACTGGTGGATGATCTTGTTCAGGAAGTTTTTATGAAAGCATTTCATAACCTGTCTTCTTATAGTAACGAGTATGCTTTTTCAACCTGGTTATATCGAATTGCTACTAATCACACCATAGATTATCTGCGCAAAAAAAAGCTGCAAACTCTCTCAATTAATGAACCCTATAAAACAAGGGACGGGGATATGGAAATTCAGCTTCCCGATCATAGCTTTGCTACTGATAATCAAATCATTAAAAAAGAGAGAAAACAAATAGTACAGCATGCTATTGAGAACCTGCCGGAAAAATATCGGCAGGTAATTGAGATGAGACATATGGAAGAAAAATCTTACCAGGAGATTTCCGAGATGTTGGATTTGCCTCTTGGAACAGTAAAGGCACACATCTTCCGGGCCCGGGAAATGTTATACAAAGCTTTGATTGACAAAAAAGACAAGTTTTAAACTGCTGTAGCTAAGGCGATTATTTCTGCACACAATATCTGGCTCTAATCGGCCCTATAGTACCACTCCTGCTGTTTTAATCCTACAGAATTATATCAAATTCTTCTGCCTCAAAAATTCATTCCAATTATTTGAACCTTTTCTCAAAGGTATTTCGCATTGGTAAGAAGAGTCAAGAATTATAAAAATACTTTTAAAATGAAAAATAAAAAACGTACACATATACCAAAGTTATTACTGTTAACCCTTGTTTATTCACTGTTCGCAGTATCCTGCGGAAATGATCCGGCCTCATCAACAAGTGAAGATACACCCGAATTTCCCAGCTTTGAACAAACACAGCCTGACCTTTCATATTTTGATAACACTCCTCAGAAAAGTGAGGCACATTTAGATACTGAAAACTATTATATGGCTCAATCTTATGCTGTTGGTTTAAGCGGCGTGCTGATGCTGGGGCAATTTTATTCAGGATTCTTTCAGGGTGCAGATCCAAATGAGTCTGACTTCAGAGACGGTAGCTGGGTTTGGGATTATACTTATTCCGAACAAGGTGTTTCTGCCAATATTCTGTTAGTTGCAACAGATACTGGTAACAGCATTGAATGGACAATGACCATGTCTTATGACTATGGAGATGGTGAGGCTGTTGAAGATTATACCTTAATCGAAGGCAGTGTAGCAAAAGATGAAAGTTCAGGCACCTGGACTTTTAATTCATTAGATGCTTCAAATGAAGAAATACCGGCCTTGGTTACTACCTGGACCCAAGCCAGTGAAGATGAGAAGGAAATAAATATTGATATTTATGATGAAACTGAGCTATCCGGTACATTTAATTACCAGGAAAATGGAAGTGAATTCACACTATCACTGTCCGAAAATGTTGAAGATGATATTACCATTTTTTGGGATACTGATTTGATGATCGGTTATTTACAAGTTGGAAGTGAGCGGAGTTGCTGGGACAGCGATTTTCAAAGTGTAGCCTGCGAGTAACTAACTCTTCCATTAATATTGATAATAAGCCGGATGTCTCATTCGGCTTATTTATTTATCTCACTATTTGCAGCAAACCGGTCGATACTTTTTACCGTGCGGATATCTTCATTCCCAAATTGAGCTTGTAGAATATCTATACTTTTAGCCAATAAACTGTCTGCTTGTTCTTTTCTCCCGATTTTGGATAAAGCCTCCCCATAAGCACTCATTGTTAACGCTGTTCTCCAATTATCAGCAGGATATCCTGTGTTTCTGATTTCAAAAGCCTTGGAAAGTTGGTTCTCCGCTAAATCCAGTTGTCCTGTTATTAAATACAGTTCACCAAGATCCAGCATTGGATCAGAGAGGCGAGGGTGACCAGGTGGATATATTTCCCTGTAATCTTCCACAAGGTCAAGAAGCAACTTTTCCGCCTGTTCATATCTTTCCTCTTTTACACGAATTTTTGCTGATATGAGCTCGTTTCTGCTTACGTAAGGATGCTTTTCACCGTAGATATCTTTCAGCATAATCAAGGATACATTAATGAGTGAATCCGCTTCTTCTAACTGACCTTTTTTAAGAAGAATATTACTCAAATTTCCCAAGCCCAAACCAACATCAATGTTTTCTTCTCCTGTTTTTTCACGGTGAATTTTGAGTGCTTTTCTTTGGGTGAATTCTGCCTGATCCAGGTCATTAATCTCTCTCAACAAGTTGGAATAGTTGCTTAATGCCACAGCAAGGCTTGGGTGGTCGCCCAGGGCGGAAGCATAAATTTCTGTAGCCTTCTCATAATATGGCGAAGCTTCATTAAACTTTCCCTGCGCGTGATTCAGAGTAGCTAAATCATTGTAAGCAACAGCCATGGAAGTGGGATCATCTGAAAAATGCTCTAACCGAATTGCCAGGTTCTTTTGCATGATGGTATCTGCTTTGGCATAAGCTCCCTTATTAAACCATTGCAGATTGCCATAAAGGGATAATGATTCCAGCGCATCTTTATTTACCAGACCATCTTCACTTTCTTCATAGATAAAAAGCGCCTCTTGCAAGAGCGAATCTGCTTTATCCAATTGCCCCGTTTCTTGATATACGTTTGCAAGCTGATGAAAACTCCCGGCTAATTTCAATTTTGATTCATCACCCAGGCTGCTGAGAGATTGTATGGCGCCCTGGATAAGCTCCTCTGCTTCAGCAAATGCCCCCAGATTAATGTACATGTTTCCTAAAGTGATTTTTATATCAGATTGTATTTCAGGCTGATCTTTTAGCTCTTCATCTATTAACAATGTGCTGTTTTTTAGAACGCTGCCAATTCGCACATCTAATCCTGATTCGCCTGACTCGCTGTATGAATCAGTACTTTCAAATAAACCAATCAAAAAATTGGAAACCTGTCGCGCTTTTTCTGCCTCTGATTCAGCAATATTCCGCTGCTCGTTTACCTGAATGGTGTAATAGCTGACCATTCCTATCACGGCAAATAATATTACAAATATGAACAGGAGAGGCTGCTTATTTCTTTTGTAGAATTTGAGCGATTTGTACTTGAGGTTATCCTTTTTCGCACTTATTGGGAGATTGTTTTCATAGCGGTTAATATCCTCCAGCAATAAAGATACGGAGTGATATCGATGTTCAGGTTCTTTTCGGAGCGCCTTATTAACAATAGCTTCCAAATCATATTTAATCTTGTTTTTTAGTTCCGACTTTTGAATTCCAAAACCCTCAACAATTTCAGTATTTGACTGTGAATCAACAGAAGTCAAAATACCGGCAGGCTCATCGTTAAGGATAGCCTGTTCAATATCGTGCAGCTTTAGATTAGAAAAATCAAAAGCGGGTGTATTGGTTAGCAGCTTGTGCAGCAATCCACCTAAAGCATAGATATCGGTTTGAGTGACAGGCGGTTTTTCGAGTACTTGCTCAGGAGCTGCATAAGTGGGTGTCCAAAGCCGTTGACCCGGCTGGGTTTCAAGCGGGGAAATTTCACCATTTTTATCAAGAAGTTTAGCAATCCCAAAATCAAGAATTTTCACTTCCCCGGCGTCTGTAACAAAAATATTTGAGGGCTTTATATCCCGGTGAATTACCAAATTTGAATGGGCATACTCAATAGTCTGTAATACTTTTTTGAACAGAGATAATCTTTGGGAAATATTCAGCTGATTATTATTGCAATACTCATCAATGGGTGTTCCACTAATATATTCCAGAATAAGAAAAGGCCTGCCGTTTTCAGAAACTCCGCCATCAATCAACATGGCAACATTGGGATGCCTCAGGTTTGCCAGAATTTTTTGTTCCTGTTTGAACCGAAGCTTGCCCTGATCTGAAATATTTCGCTGGTTAATAAATTTGATGGCCACATTTTGTTCAAATTGGCCGTCGTCTCTATTTGCCAAATACACACTGCTCATTCCGCCTTCGGCAATATGCTTTTCTATCTTATAAGCACCGATATGCATCCCAATAAAATCTTCCCTGGAAGAAATATCAGGAATCTCAGAAGCTGAGAGTTCCTGAAGTAAAGTTTTATAGTCTGCTATAGGTTTTTCAAGGAATTGTTCTTTTTCAGAAGCTTCAATAGCCTTTAAATACTCCTTCACCTCTTCAATCAAAGCATCCTGTCCGCCAAGTGTATCTTTTAAATAAGTAGCCTGTTCATGCTTATCCAGGGTTAAGACTTTATCAACGATTGTAGAGATTTTATCCCAGCGAGCTTTATCCATTTTTAATCTATAGTTATTGAATTAATTCCTGCCCGTAAATATTGAATTATATATAAAAAGTCATCTTTGAATTTGGAGAGATTCTCTTTAACAGGATTATTGAATTAGAAAATTGATTCTGAAAAGTAAATGCAAGATTACATCTACTATTCAAGTTATTGAAGATTTTTCTTCACAATCTCAATATTCCGTTTCAGGCCTTCGTATTTGGTTCTTTTAACCGCACTTCCTTCAAATATCAGGTCAAATTCTTCTTTCTCCAGGCCATACCAGTCAGACGGCGCTTTTTCGGTAACCTTTTTCCGGGGATGTAAATCTTCATAATAAGAGAAAGCGGGTTTTGCATTCCATGGGCACACATCCTGACAAATATCACATCCGAAGATCCAGTTTTTCATATCGGTGTGATATTTCTTATCGATTTCCCCTTTATGCTCAATGGTGAGGTAAGAAATGCAGCGGCTGGCATCCACGCGATAAGGCTCATAAATGGCCTCAGTAGGGCAGGCGTCCATACAACGGGTGCATGACCCGCAGTGGTCGGTTACGGGGCTGTCATAGCTCAATTCGGCATCAATAATCATTTCCCCAATAAAGAAAAAAGAGCCGATATCTTTGTTAAGCAGGTTCGAGTTTTTGCCAATCCAGCCAAGTCCTGCACGCTGCGCCCACGCTTTATCAAGAACGGGAGCTGAATCCACAAATACACGCCCTTCTAATCCACCCAATAAATCTTCTGTAAATTTGAATAAATCCTTAAGCTTCTTTTTTAGCACCTTATGATAATCCCTGCCGTGCGAATATTTTGCGATTAACGGCCTGTTCTCTTCTCCAATTTGATGTTTTTGGGAGGGATGATAATAGCTCGATAAAACCGACACTACAGTCTTGGAACCGGGAACCAAAAGGGTAGGGTCTACCCGTTTTTCGAAATGATTTCCCATCCAGTCCATAGTGGCATGTCGCTCCTGTTTCAGCCATTCTTCCAGTCGGCGGGCTTCATCGGGTAAATGCTGGGCTTTGGCAAAACCGCAGGCATCAAATCCCAAAGAAAGGGCATGAGCTCGTATTTGTTCTGTGATTTTCTTTTTGTGGAGCATGATATTATTAATAATAGCCTGAAATGAATGATCACGGGCTTCAACCAGCAATCTCCCTGATACACCTTGTTGCCAGGCCTGAGAAAATCTCTGGTTTAATATGGCTGCTTTCAAGGAGATCCCGCCTCAGTGTGGGGATCACGCGGCTGGAAAAATTATTTCTTAACAGGAATCAGTTTATCGCCTTTCCAAGCCAGGTCTTGTGTTTTCCCATCTATCATACGAACAGTGCGGGCAGGATATTTTTTAACGACTGCATAATCATGAGTTATCATCAAAACGGCCATTCCACGGTTGTTGATGCTCCTGAGCAGTTCCATGATATCTTTGGTTGCTCCGGGATCAAGGTTTCCGGTAGGCTCATCGGCAAGAAGAATACGCGGCTCGTTGGCTAAAGCACGGGCAATTACCACTCGCTGTTGTTCGCCGCCCGATAGATCTTTTGGCATATGTTTTCTGCGGTGGCTCAGGCCAACCATCGTCAAAACTTCCAGCACTCTTTGCTTGATGAACTTTGGTTTTTCCCCCGTTACCTGAAGGGCAAAAGCTACATTTTCGTGTACATTTCTATCCGGCAATAATTGAAAATCCTGGAATACAATTCCAAGCCTTCGCCTAAGCATCGGCACTTCCCGCATACTAATTTTATTTACGGGATAATCTGTTACGCGAACCGAGCCCGAGTCAGGAACTACATCGCGGTATAATAATTTTAAAAAGGAGCTTTTTCCAATTCCTGTAGGCCCAATCAGGTAAGCAAATTCACCATTATGCAGCTTAAAATCTATGTTGTGAAGAACCCTGCGATTCTCAAAACTAAGGGTGACATTTCTAAGTTCTATTACTGCTGTTTCCGACATCTAAGTACCATGGTTACACGTGTGCTGGTTTCGTCTGCATCAACGAGGTCGAAGCCTTCGTATTTTGCTACCAGATTATAGGGGCTTTGCTCCACAATTGACAACATTTCCTTTAAAGAATAGATGCGTTGTTTATGAATTTCCTGAAATCTTCGGACTACTGTTTTACCGTCACCCGCCAATTCTTCTATTTCAAAAGAATTGTAATGAAATTGCTCAGCGGGATCATATTTGCTTTCCCTGAAATAGCGATAATTTTCTGAACTGCCTTCTTCATTATTTAGAAAATCAACAGCTTCAAGAGAATTCTGCGGAGTGGAGAAGTCAAAAATTAATAACCCACCGGTGTTTAAGATCTTCCACGAACCCCCAAGCATGGCTAAAATATCTTTCTCAGAATGCAGGTAGTTAACACTGTCGAAAACTGAAAATACTACATCAAATGTTTTATTGATTTGAATATCGGTAAAATCAAGCGTCTGAAATTCAATATTCGCATTTAAGGAAGCAGCTTTTTCCCTGGCTTTTTCAACCATTGCAGGCGATTGGTCGCTTGCCATAAGATTATAACAGCCCAGTTTTGCCAGGGAAAGAGAAAGTGATCCGGTTCCACAAGCCATTTCCAGAATATCTATAGGGTCAGGATGATGTATTTGAATGACTTCATCTATAAAATCTGCCCACATTTCGTAATCGACATCTGCCATCAAAACATCATAAAGCTGAGCAAGAGCGGTGTATGTATTAACTGTTTCAGGCTTCACGATTTCTTTGCTTTACAAGTTGAAGGGCTAAGTTATAAGCCTGTTTAAAAGAGGAGGAATCAGCCATTCCCTTTCCGGCAATATTAAAAGCGGTGCCATGATCGGGCGAGGTGCGGATGATGGGTAATCCGGCAGTAAAATTTACACCCTTTCCGAAACTAAGCAACTTAAAAGGAGCCAAACCCTGATCATGATACATGGCCAGAATAGCATCATATTTTTCATGTAATTTCTGCCCGAAAAAACCATCGGCAGGGAAGGGGCCATCTACTTCCATTCCTTTTTTCCTGATTTCATCCAGGACCGGTGATATAATTTCAATTTCTTCTTCTCCAATCACACCGCCGTCGCCTGCATGTGGATTTAATCCAAACACGGCAATTTTTGGGGTTGAAATGTCAAAATCACCTTTCAGGCTTTTACGTAGAATCTCTATTTTATCTTTGATTAATGATTTGGTGATAGCATTTGCCACTTTGTGTATTGGGATGTGAGTGGTAGCCAAAGCAACTCTTAAATTTCCACTCACCAACATCATCAATACATCAGCTGTGTGGGTTTTTGACGCTAAAAACTCGGTATGGCCTGGAATATTATACCCGGCAAGATTTACGGCTTCTTTAGAAATAGGTGCCGTTATCAAAGCATGGCAAGCACCTTCTTTTACCAGGTCTATTCCTTTTTCTATGGATAACATTGCCACTTTTCCGCTTTCACCAGATTGTTTGCCGGGATTTATTTTCAAGGAAGGAATATCAAGAGGAATCACATTTACCTCATTCTTCCGGATATCCGCAGGAGTTTCTGCGGTATGAAATTCAAAATTCATCGAAAGTTCAGAAGCATAAAATCTTAGCACATCAACCGGGGCAATTATGACAGGAGTCGAATTCGAAAGATTAACTTCCTTCAAAACCTTGAGAATAATTTCAGGCCCTATGCCATTGATATCCCCAATGGTAATGGCAATGTGTGGTACCAATTCCTGCTTCATGCTAACCCAATCCTGTCCCCAATGAATGTTATTACCTGGTTCCAACTAAGACAAAATCTCCAAAACCTGAACTTGCTTCAAAAACAAAAGTTCTGTTATCATATTCCCACACCTCACGAACTTTATTATCGGAGGGGAAAAGACGATCTACTGAATTTGGCGGGCCATATTTTATATAAACTTCACCCTGATCACTTTCATGTCCCAAAGGGTCTTCCTGGCTCCCAAACTCTGCGTAGGCATAATCTACTCTGCGGTAAAATTCAGCCATTAATTCATTATAAACAGTTTCAGGAGTGGGATCTTTACTGTTCCAGAATTCTCTGAATTTTTGCTCTTTCTCCTCAGTACTTCCGCTTCTGATTCTCTTTAACTCTTCATCACTAACGATATATTTTAGCATATCAATAGCAATGTTCAGGTTGAAAAGGCTGGCCGGCATATCTGGCCAATAGGATTTAAAAAATAATTTTGCGACAGGATTATCGTCTTCAGATTTAAGCACATTCAGCAAATAAGCAGCATTCTCAAAAGTTTTATGAGGAACTTTGACTACTGCATAAGTGTAGGGCTGCCCATTCTGTGACAGCAATAATGAAGGATTACTCCCTTTTTGAAGCGCTACAGTAGATTCTAAAAATATATCATCATGTGAAATATCTTGCGTGTGAATATTCTTGCCGTCTGTTGTATCTCTTCGAGAAGTTTTGGCTTCATTAATTACCAATTGGTAGGGAGAGTCAGCGGTATAATTGGGGATGCGGATCAAGGCATAAAAATCTTCACCAAATGGAACATTCTCTTCCATATTCATCAGCCGAAGAGATTGCTGATTCCCTGATTGTTCTACATTGCGAACCAAAATTACTTCGCCTGTTTCCTTTTTGGATAAATCGGGCAGCCGAATATTTCTGCGTTGGGTATTTCGTTCCTTCCTTTCCTGCATCATAGTAAGCTGAAGCACATAATTATAAGTGCCCGGCTCCAGATTGGTGGTTAATGAGCCGGAAGCATAGATTTTATCAGACTGGGTTTCCTCATAATTAGAGACGAACAGGGTATCGGTCCAGGCATCTCTGGAAGCGGATTTCATGGAAGCAGGATTTCTCTTTTTAGAACTTCCTTCAAAAACCTCTGTATTCAGGCGAATAGTTGTGTAAAACTCGGCATCAGCTGGTACGTTTAGGTTATTCTGCAACGGAATTTTTTTGTAGGGAAGAAAATCGTTGTTAAATCTAAAAGTAAAAGCTAATGTGGTTTTTCCATTTTCGCCCGGTAAAATCAAATCACTGATAAATATGGTGGGAATTTGGGAGCGAAACGCCAATTCCTCATAAGAAACCCGTTGTGCGTTCAGCGAAATGGAAATAATTAAAAACAGGAAAATGGAAAAAAGCCTTTTACTCATGATGTTTTGTTTGAAATGAATTGAGTGAATATCGGTGTTTACTCAAACAATAAAATGTCTATTTTCAACGCACTGCAGAAACACAGTAGTATAGAACTTAAAAAATATTCTGAATATGAGCACCAACTCCGGAAACGCTGCTAAAAATTGGTTACATAAAATAATTGAAGATTTTGGGGAAATTGAGGACAAAATCAGGCTCGGGGGCGGAGCAAAACGTATCGAGAGAGAACACAGTAAAGGAAAACTTACCGCCCGTGAACGCATACAAAAACTAACGGATGAAGGTTCCACATTCTACGAATTAGGACTCTGGGCCGGATATGAAATGTATGAAGAGCAGGGTGGATGTCCTGCTGGCGGCGTTATTACCGGCATTGGTAAAGTAAGCGGCCGCCACTGCATGATTGTTGCCAACGATGCCACCGTTAAAGCCGGGGCATGGTTTCCCATCACCGCTAAAAAAAATCTGCGTGCCCAGGAAATCGCCATCGAAAATCATATTCCGCTGATTTACCTGGTAGATTCAGCCGGGGTATTTCTGCCGATGCAGGATGAGATTTTCCCGGATAAAGATCATTTTGGGCGGATGTTCAGGAATAACGCCGTTATTTCAGCCAGGGGAATTCCCCAAATCGCAGCCATAATGGGAAGTTGTGTAGCCGGAGGCGCGTATTTGCCAATCATGAGTGATGAAGCTCTCATAGTGGATGGAACCGGAAGTGTTTTTTTAGCCGGCAGTTATTTGGTAAAAGCTGCTATCGGGGAAGATGTGGATAATGAAACACTGGGTGGAGCCACAACTCATACCGAAATTAGCGGGGTTACGGATTATAAAATGAAGGATGATGAAGAATGCCTTGCCACTATCCGCGACCTGATGAATAAAATGGGACCTTCTGATACCGCGGGATTTAATCGTACCGAACCTGTGGAACCTGTTCGTCCTGCAAGTGATGTGTGTGGTATCCTGCCAGAATCACGCACCAGTCCTTATGATATGAATGAAATTCTGGATTGTGTTGTGGATGAAAATTCCTTCACCGAATTCAAAAAAGGATATGGCCAAACAATATTAACCGGCTACGCCAGAATTGACGGATGGAGCGTGGGAATTGTCGCGAATCAAAGAACAGTAAATAAAACCAAAACAGGAGAGATGCAGATTGGTGGTGTGATTTATTCTGACAGCGCCGATAAAGCCGCCCGGTTTATCATGAACTGCAATCAAAAGAAGGTCCCTCTGATATTTTTGCAGGATGTAACAGGCTTTATGGTGGGCAAAAGAAGTGAACATGGCGGAATTATAAAAGATGGCGCTAAAATGGTAAATGCAATGAGTAACAGCACCGTACCAAAAATTACGATAGTAATCGGAAACAGCTATGGCGCAGGGAATTACGCTATGTGTGGGAGAGCCTATGATCCGCGGTTTATGTATGCCTGGCCTACAGCAAAAATTGCCGTAATGAGTGGCGAATCCGCTTCAAAAACCTTGATGCAAATACAAGTCGCAGCCTTAAAAAAGAAAGGTGAGGAAGTCAGTGAGAAAGAACAGCAGAGAATCATGAAAAAAATGAGCGACCGTTATGATAAACAAACAGACGTCCGTTATGCAGCCTCCAGATTGTGGGTAGATGGAATTATTAATCCCATTGAAACCCGTGATCGTATTTCAAAAGCTATTGCCTGCGCAAACCTCAATCCCAGGATTGAAGAGTATAAAACCGGGGTTATTCAAACCTGATTTTGAAGAAACAAAAGCATTGTGAAACCTTAGGGGAATCCTGTGCAGACGATAAATCAGTTATACCTAATTTTTACCTGGCATAAAGCAACATGCACTACGAAGTTAAAAAAAGACCAAATTCTATTTTTGTAGGTGTTGAAGCCAGTTTCACACTGATCGACTTTCTTTTATTTTTTGCCAGCTTCCTGTTAGGATTTGTTTTCGCACTCTTCTTTTTGATCTTTGCCATTGCCGTCCTGCAGAAGATATTTTCACGCCACGAGTTTGTATTTGATCTCGATAAATATGAAATAACCCGCTATTATCGATTTTTCAGTTATTTCCGATTTCGTCAGCGTACGATTTCTTTTGGGGAAGTAGAACAGATTTTACTTTCGAATTATGACAGCGGCCAGGCTTTATTCAGTAGAGGGATGAAAAAGAAAGAATGGTTTACGCTCGACATCAACACCAAAAATAGCTTTCTGCGAGTAGTAAAAGCCGAACCGGAGGAAGTAGATGAAATCTACCAGTTATACCTCGAACTGGAAGAAAAACTCGACCTGTATTTTAAATTCAAGATGGAATTTGTGGAGATTGAAGAAAAGGAGTGAATAGATATATCCAACCCACAAAAAGAACTATTTTAAAGTGATTCCGCAGTAACTAGTGTTATGTCAATGGTACATTGTCGGGTAGAATACCACCAGATGGTTTGGGCATT
>JBBDNN010000114.1:0-9007 GCA_040877545.1 Balneolaceae bacterium | reverse complement strand
TAGTTGAACTCTTCGATCATTTTCTGCCGATATTTCAACATTGACACAACACTAGTTTTAGGAACTGGATTATCTAAGATGTGCTAATTTACCGATTGAAAGCCTCATGTTTTAAAGACATCATAAAATGTTCCAGGATTGTTATAGCCGTTTGAGTGGCTAATAGGTGGTTATCTCAAATGAATCCAACGTCCTAACTATTCCATATTTACACTGAAAAAAATCAGTAGCAATTATTTTATAAGGGAATGATATCAGTTATATTGCCCGCCCAGATTTGCATCAATTAAATAGATTGTTCTTTCTTCCTTCCTAATAAATAAATTACGATGGCCTATACTTTTTTTGATTTTCTGCAATTAATCGGTTCGCTGGGGATCTTCATTTATGGAATGAAGGTTTTTAGTGACGGACTTCAAAAAATTGCAGGTAATAAGCTGCGTGCAATTCTGAAGGGAATGACTACTACCAGGTTGCGGGGGCTGCTTACAGGGTTTACGGCTACTACCATCACCCAGTCATCGTCTACCACCACAGTAATGGTGGTGAGTTTTGTAAATGCCGGCCTAATCACCTTTGTAGAATCAACCGGTGTAATTATGGGCGCAAATATCGGTACTACCGTTACCGCCTGGATGGTTTCTATCTTTGGTTTTAAAATGCAGATTACCCCAATTGCCGTCATGCTTATCGGACTGTTTTTCCCTTTTATGTTTTTTGGCCGTGAGAAATTACGCAACCTTGCTGAGGCCATGATTGGTTTTGGCATCCTGTTTATTGGGCTCGATTTCATCAAGAATGCCGTTCCAAATATTCAGCAAAATCCGGAAATGTTTATGTTTCTGGACCAATTCACCGAGCTTGGTTTTGTCTCTATTATAATTTTTGTGATTTTTGGTACACTACTGACATTGATCACTCAGTCATCTTCTGCAGCCACGGCTATCACACTGGTAATGTTGTTCCAGGGCTGGATAGATTTTCCAATTGCTGCAGCTATGATTTTGGGAGAAAATATCGGGACAACAGTAACGGCTAATATTGCAGCAATAGTTGGGAATGTATATGCTAAAAGAGCCGCTCGGTTTCATTTTGTGTTCAATGTGTTTGGGGTGTTATGGATGCTCATCCTGATGCAGCCCTTCTTGATGGGTATCGATCATATTATGAGTTATTTTTCTCCGGAAGCGGGCTCTGTATTCCAAATAACCAGCGAGTTCGGTAGAGCCAACGCAACACTTGCCCTGTCGCTATTTCATACCACATTTAATGTGCTTAATGTAATGCTGCTTTTTGCTTTTGTACCACGAATTGTCCGCTTTGTAGAAAAATATCAGAAAGAAAAAGGAGGTGCTGACAGAACATACCGATTGCAGTATATTTCTTCAGGAATGATGTCTTCTCCCGAATTATCTATTTCCCAGGCTCATAAAGAAGTAGAATTATTTGCCAAGCTGATAGAAAAAATGCACTACAGCATGCAGGGCCTTTTATTTAAAAAACAGAATAAGCAGGAACGGTTTTTAAAAAAGATTAAGAAAAGAGAAGAGATTACTGATACTATTGAATTGGAAATAGCCGAATATCTCACAAAAATTTCCAGCTATAATTTAACGGTGGAAGCAACCAAACGGATTCGTGGTATTCATAGTATGATAAATGACCTTGAACGGGTAGGCGATATCTACTATCAAATGTCAAAAACATTTGAGCGAATGCAATCGGAAGGTACCGAATTAACCGAAGAGTCAATGGAAGGGATTGGAAAAATGCTCGACCTAATACATGAAGCCATTCGGCATGTACGGGAAAACCTGGAGCGTGATAGCGAAAATATTGACCTGAAAAAGGCTATGAAAATTGAGACTGCAATCAACTCCTATCGCGATGAATTGTTAGAGTACCATTACAGCCAACTCGAGGATAACGTCTATTCCAATAAAGTAGGATTTGTATTTCTGGATTACCTGAACCGTTTAGAAAAAATAGGGGATCATCTTTTTAATGTAAATGAAGCTATAGCCGGAGTAAAAGTGAAAGCCGCTTATGAGAGAGTGGTCGAGGAAAGAGGGTAACATATTGAGGAAATTTTTGGAAGCTTATCTACCAGCTTAGGTTAAAAATAATAAAGCCTTTCCGTCTATGAGTTTGACTGATAATGTTAAAAAATTTTAATATTATACTTGTCATTATCTTAAAATAAGATGAGGTGCATTTATCAGCTAAAAGCAGTTTTAACAGCTTTAAACAGGTATGGGGAAATATAATTTTCAAAAAGCTCCGGGGCTTAACGCTCTCTCTATAACACTAATTTATTTTATCGTGGCATTATTATGGATCCTTCTATCTGATCTTGCTTTAGAATGGGTGATAAAGAATCCTCTATTGCTTTCTACATTTCAAACCATCAAGGGATTTTTATTTGTAACTATAACCGGCAGCCTATTATATCTTTTGATTCAGGTTAGTAACAAAAAAATTTATTCCGAGAAACAACAAATAGAAAATGCCCTGGAAGCCGCAAATATGGCTGTTTGGAGTGTAGATATTAAAACTGGAAAAATAGTACCCAGCAAAAAAGATTATGAACTTTTTGGATTTAAAAATACTCCCAGTGCATGGTCTGTAGAGATTTTTCTGAATTCCATTCATCCCGATGACAAAGAAAAGGTAAGGCAGAGTTATGAAAATTCTATAGAAAATGAAGCTCCATATAATACAGAATATCGAGTTTTATGGCCGGATGAAAGTATCCACTGGATGCAAAGCCGGGGCACTATTAAAAAAGATAAAAAAGGAGAACCTGCTCAGTTAATTGGGGTGGTTGCCGATGTTACCGAAAGAAAAAAACTGGAGGAAGATTATAGAAGAGAGAAAGAGCTTTTTGAGCGAATTTTTGATGCAAGTCTTTTAATGATAGATGTTTTTGACCCTGAAGTAAATTACATAAGGGTAAATCGAGCTTTTGAAGAAATTATGGGATGGACCAAGGAGGAGTTGCCGAATCTGGATTTAATGGAATCTGCCTACCCGGATGAAAAAATCAGGAAGAAAGCTCTTTATGAAATGGAAAAAGCGGATGGAACCTGGCACGAATATGTAGTTCGCACTAAAAATAATGAAAAGCGTATACAGCGCTGGGCTAATATTAAACTATCGAATGATGTTAAGATTGGTCTAGGACTGGATATCACCGAAGAAAAAAAACTGGAGAAAAAACTTGAAAAAGAAAGCATTGAGCTCCAAAAAACTAAAGAACGATATCAGAAAGCTGAACAAATTGCGAATATCGGGCATTGGCAAAGAAATATAAAAACAGATGAAGCTATATGGTCAGACGGCTATTACAAAGTTATTGAAGTAGATAAAAACTCTGACCGCACAAGTTTTGAAGATTTACTGGAAATGATACATCCGGATGATCGAGATTCCTTTCAAAAAGCTTTTAATAATGCTCTAAAAACCGGGTTTTTTAATTTTCAATACCGGCTCCAAAAACAGAAAAGTGGAAAAATCGGCTACTATCATAGTTTGGGAGAAGTGGAATATAACAAACAGGGAGAGGCTTGGTATATAAGCGGAACTCTCCATGATATTACCGAACTGAAAAAAGCCGAGCAGAATATTCAAAAAGAAAAACGGCGATTTGAGTTGGTTGCCAACTCCTCAAGTGATGTTATTTGGGATTATGATATTTCAAATGATAAAGTTTGGTGGAGTGAAGGATTTGAAGAATATTTCGGCTATAAAATTAAAAACCTGCCAAAAGATATTTCCTCATGGTCCAATTATATACATCCGGATGATTTGAACCGGCTAACAAAAAGCCTGAATTCTTCTCTTGAATCCAATGATAATTACTGGAGAGAAGAATACAGGTTTATCTGTGCCGATGGTTCTATAGCTTTTGTAATAGATTATGGAACCATCATCAGAAATGAAAATGGTGAAGCCATTCAAATGGTAGGCACCATAAATGACGTAACGGATAAAAAACGTGCAAAAGAAAGACTGATGGAGTCGGAAAAAAAATACCGTCAGCTCTTTAAACAAATTCCACACCCAATGTGGATTTATGATCTTGATAGCCTAAAGTTTGTAGAGGTAAATGAAGCTGCCGTTCATCATTATGGGTATAATGAAGAAGAATTTTTAGCCATGACTATTGCTGATATTCGTCCAAAAAAGGATGTCGAAACGCTGTTGAAAGTAGTCAATGAGCATATTGAAAGTAATAAAGCTTCCTATTCTAATGATTGGATTCATTTAAAAAAAGATGGATCTAAAATAAATGTTGCTATCTCCTCTTCCAATATAAAGCTAGAGAAAAAGCAGTATAGAATTGTCCTGGCCATAGATATCACCAAACAGAAAAAAGCAGAGGAGAGAGTGATAGCCTCTTTGGTAGAAGGCGAAAACCGGGAACGGAAGCGTTTGTCGCAGGAACTGCATGACGGGCTCGGGCAATATCTTGCCGCTGCCAATATGAATTTGGATGCCATGAAAGATTCTATCACCGGTCTTTCCGAACTAAAGCATCAACAATTTTTAAAAGGCATCAATTTTCTAAAACATGCGATCATTGAAACCCGCAGTATTTCTCATAACCTGATGCCACGAGCTGTGGATGATTACGGACTTCCACTGGCCCTGGAAGCACTTATAGATAACTATCAAAATTCTACTGACATTACATACTTTTATTATCAGAACCTTGGTGATACTAAATTGAGTAATGAGATTGCTATAAATTTATATAGGATTGTTCAGGAAGCCTTATCGAATGCTATTAAACATGCTGAGGCAAATAAAATAAATGTTCAGCTAATTAAAGATGACCTTGAATTGATCCTCACAATTGATGATAATGGCAAAGGATTTGATATTACAGCACCTGAATTTAAAAAGGGACTGGGATTAAAAACTATGAAAACAAGAACCGATGCATTAAGTGGAGTGCTGGATGTAGAAACAAAGCCTGGAAAAGGAACACTGCTGAATGTAATTATCCCAATCGGTACATCTGTAAATAAAAAATAATGGCAAATCTAAAAATTCTTGTGGTTGATGATCATAATATTGTACGGGATGGAGTGAAATCGCTCATCGAAGACGAACCCGGTTATGAAATTGTGGGGGAAGCAGCAAATGGAAAAGAGGCCGTTGAACTGTGCAACAATAATAAAGTAGATGTAGTGATTATGGATATCACCATGCCTGAGATGGATGGAATTGAAGCTACAGAAATCATAAAAAAGTCTCATCCTGATACTAAAATTCTCGCTCTTACCATGCTAATTGAAGACCAGCATATTCGAAAAATGATTAAAGCGGGAGCCTCTGGTTACATCCTTAAAAGCTCTGGAAAACATGAGCTGCTAGAGGCGATAGATGCCATTAATAACGATAAACATTATTTCAGTGAAGGAGCAACACATGCTATTCTGCAAGAAATGGTAAATCCGGTAGTGAAAAAATCGAATAGCTCACAAGTTGCCAATCTTACTGACAGGGAAATAGAAGTCCTTAAATACATTGTAGACGAATATACCAATCAGGAGATCGCTGATAAGCTATTCATCAGTGTCCGAACAGTAGATGCCCACCGCAGAAACCTGCTACAAAAAACCGGGGCCAAAAATACCGCCGGCCTGGTAAAACATGCTTTAAAGAATAAGCTCCTATAAAGAAGGATTCATAAACCTTCCTCAATTTACTTTTAACTGGTTTCGGTTATCCCTGCCTTTCTCCTCCTCGGTAAAAACACCTACTCCTAAAATAGGTTTTTCACGTCATATCCGGCATGCTGATTCCTTCTATATTACATTTTCATATAATTATAGTTCTATCTTAAATGAAAGACAGTAACAGTAGTCAATTTTATTCCACTATTAAATTAGATCATCTGAGCAGCCATGTACTTAATGCCTTAAATGCACACATAGCTCTTTTAGATGTTGACGGAAAAGTAGTAGCACATAATAAGAAGTGGAAAGAATTCGGAGAACAACTGCCCGAGTTATCGTTCCGGCCGGGGCTTAATGAAAATTTTCTCCAAAGCCTGCAAGCACCACTTTCGGAGGGGAATGATTTTGCTTTACGAATGCTCCTTGGTTGTAAGGCTGTGCTAAGCGGAAATGAGGAAACCTTTGAGCTAAATTATCCTGTTGAGATCGACAATAAGAAGCACTGGTTTAAAGCTACCCTAAATAGATTGCAAAATGATATGGGGGCTGTTTTTATACATGAAGATATTCGGGAGCAGGTGCAGAGCAGGCAATATATCCGCGAAACACAACAAAAATTTGAACAGTATTTTGAAAATAATTTATATGGTATTGTTGTTGCTAATGAAGACAACAAAGTAATTGAAATCAATAAAATTGCTTCCAGATTATTAGAATCCTCGCCTGATAAACTTTTATTTCAAGACATAAACAAATTCCTGAATCTGAATGTGGATATAAAGGAGGTCCAAAAGCGCATAAATGGTTATGGCAATTTTATGGGTGAACTGGAATTAAGTACGGCAGAAGGAAATCTTCTTCCTGTTGAAATGCATGTCAGTATTTTCAGGAATGAACATGGGATACCTGTAACAAGCTGGATGTTTAAGGATAATTCAGAAAAAAGAAAATCTGAAGAAGCTTTAAAAATATCTGATAAAAGATATCGCCTCCAGTTCGAAAATTCGCAAGAAGGAATTATTCTGGCAAAATCAAACGGAACCATCTTAGAAGCCAATCCCGCAGCATGCAGTATATTGGGATATGAACCACATGAATTAGCCAATACTCACAGAAGCCTTATTTTAGATGCCGAGGTTTCCAAAAATAAAGGAGTTCTGGAACAACGAGAAAAAATGGGGCTCGTAAGCGGGGAGGTTGAGTTTGTACATAAGAATGGTCAAATCCTCACGGCAGACCTCAACTCCTCCATTTATACATTAGAAAATGGCGAGCAGCAATCTATCATAAATTTTAAGAATATATCTGCCCGTAAAGTTATTGAAGAACAGCTTTTGCATGAACAAAATTTTACAGAGTCGATTATTTCAAGCTTGCCGAATACATTTTTTGTTTTCGATAGCTCTGGAAAAATAATCCGTTGGAACAAAAAGCTCGAACAGGATTTTGGCTATACTGCCGATGAAATTCCTGAACTCAATATTCTAAATCTTATTCATCCCGACGACCGACCTTTGGCTACAGAATATCTCTCTGTAGATCATAGCGGCAATACTGTGAGTATAGAAATTCGTTGTATTACCAGGCAGGGAGAGGTGCTCCATTATCATATTTCAGGAAAAGGTTTTAAACAAAATGGGAATAATTACACGGTTGGCGGCGGCATAAACCTTAACGACCTTAAGAAAGTTGAAGACGAGAAAAAGAGAAGCAGTGAACTGCTTAGCCAGTTATTTCATAATTCCCCAATAGGAATTGTTTTAATTGAACAGGATGGGCGGGTTAGAAATAGTAACGGTAGTTTTGAAGCTATTTTTGGCTATACAAGCGATGAATTAAAAGGAAAAATTCTTGACGAAATAGTAGTGCCCGCTCAACTATGTACGGAGGCAATAAACCTCTCTAACCACAGCTTTACCGGAGAAAGCTTTCAGGCTGAGGCTATACGTATTCGAAAAGATGGAAAGGAAATCCCGGTGCTTATTGGTGGAGTACCAGTAAAAATTGATGGAGAGATCATAGCCAGTTACGGCATGTATGTGGATATCACTGAGCGAAAATACCTTGAAAACCAGGTTTTTGAATTATTAGAAGGTGAGAAAAAAGCACGCCTGCACATGGAGGATATGTTTGAAGAATCTCCATCTGCCATCGCGATGCTTGAAGGCGAAAACCATATTTTTACTTATACAAATGAAGAGTGCAGGAATTTGCTGGGTATTGACGATTTAATAGGAAAATCAGTGGTTGAAGCTATGCCAGAATTAGTTGAGCAAGGTTTTTTGGAATCATTGAATGATTGCTATAAAAAGGGAAGTACAGCTCATTTTCAGGAGAAAGCAATTGAGTTTAAATCTCCTTCTAAAACGGCTTTTTTGAACTTTATATATAAGCCTCTTTTTGATGATAATCTTGAAGTCTGCGGAATTTTTATACACGCTATTAATGTAACCGAACAGGTAGAGGCACGAAATACAATTGAAAAATCACTCCGTGAGAAAGAAACATTATTAACTGAGGTTCATCACCGGGTAAAGAATAATCTGGCTATAATATCCGGTTTGCTTGAATTGGAAATAATGGATACAGAGGATGAAAAAGTCGTAAAACATTTAGGTTCTACTCAATCCCGTATCTCTACTATTGCCAAAATTCATGAAATGCTTTATCAAAATGAGAGTCTGTCGCATGTTTCATTCAGCGAGTATGTAGAAAATATGCTAAAGAAGGAAATTCCAAGGTTTAATAGTTGCAACACTAACCTTATTTCTTATTTCGACCTGGATGAAGTACAACTAAATGTAAATCAGGCAATTCCGGCGGGGATGTTGCTGAATGAAGTTATGTCTCATTTAGCAGATTTTTGTACAAAAGACTCTGATTCCGGTATGGAATTGTTTCTAAAAGAAAATGGAGATACTATAACTATCAAAATTATAGATCTGAGTAACACAGTATTGAAGCAATATGAGGAGCAGGGTCAAAATATTTCATCCCTCCGAAAAGAACTTATAAATGTACTGCTAAAACAAACTCGGGGTGAAATGGATATCAATTTAAAAGAACAACATTCCCTCACCATCAGCTTTGACAGAAGAGAAACCAAAGGTCCGCATAACGCTTTAACTCAATAGCCTTACGTCAATAGAATCATTTCCAGCTGGTGTTGTATCAATGTTGAAATATCGGCAGAAAACGATTGAGGCTTCAATTATAGGCAGCCTTTGGCCCGCTCCATCACCCGGCTCGTTTTTAAGGATGCCTGTGATGCCTGTTCCGGCTGAGCCGAAAGATGGAGCTATAGTCTCAAAATCCATCCT
>JBBDNN010000113.1:0-45326 GCA_040877545.1 Balneolaceae bacterium | reverse complement strand
TTGCCTTTGTATGAATGGCCTTAGGATCTTCATCCTCCGGGTTGGTAGTTAAACTTACACCTGCAATGATTACGATCGTCAGAATCAGGGTATAATACATTTGATCCAGGAATGGTAATTCAAGTGCCGGTATCTTCAACAGCAGTGCGATAACAATGGAAGAAAGCACTCCATAAATAGCTCCTTGGGTTGTGGTTTTTTTCCAGAATAAACCCATCATGAAAACTGCCAGAATTCCGGGACTTACCAGGCCGGTATATTCCTGAATATACTGGAAAACCTGCGGTACATTTTCAAGTTGTGGGGCTATAAGCACGCAGGTAATTAATGCAATAGCAGCTGTGATCCTTCCGGTATTTACGGTTTGTTTATCAGTGGCATTTTTGTTGATGTAAGGCCGGTAAATATCCATCGTGAAGATGGTTGCAACAGAGTTCAGCATAGATGCTAAAGAGGAGACAATAGCTGCGGCGAGTGCGGCAACTACAAGTCCTTTAAAACCTGGAGAAAGAAATACACTAATGAGCCACGGGTAGGCATTATCATAGCGGATACCTCCGTCAGGTCTTGTAAATACGTCAAAAATGCCTGGAATATGTGCCGTGCCTTCGGGCTGCATATACAACACATAAACAATGATGCCGGGAATCACCACAATCAAAGGAATGAGTAACTTCAGAAATGCAGCAAAAATAATTCCTTTTTGTGCTTCTTTAAGTGATTTTGCAGCAAGAGTACGCTGAATGATGTACTGATTAAACCCCCAGTAATATAGATTGGCTACCCACATACCGCCAATCAAAACGGCAATACCGGGTAAATTTTCAAATTCGGGATTAGAACGATCCAGGATCATATGAAATTTATCACCTGCAACTTCATATAAATGAGCAAATCCATTAAAGATTCCACCCTCAGGAGTGATGTTGTAGAGGGCTACAAAGGTGGTTACAAATCCACCAAGGATTAGCAATCCAACCTGCATTATATCAGTCCAGGCAACGGCAGATAATCCTCCATACAAGGAGTAAGCAGCGGCAATCAGGGCAAGTCCTATCAGGGCATAAATCAACAAGCTGCCATCGCCGGTACCCATAATAGTATCAAGGGCTTTGGCGCCCAAAAATATTACCGTGGTAAGGTTAACAAATACGAACAAAGCAATCCAAAAAACAGCCAGAATAGTTTTCAGTGTGGTATTGAACCGGTGTTCAATAAATTCCGGTATGGTGTACAGTTTCTTCTCAATGAAAATTGGAAGCAAGTATTTCCCAACAATGATGAGTGTAATGGCAGCCATCCATTCGTAGGAGGCAATAGCCAGACCCACGGCAAATCCCGAACCTGACATTCCTATGATTTGTTCGGCAGAAATATTGGCTGCAATTAGTGAAGCCCCAATTGCCCACCAGGGAAGAGATTTCCCTGCTAAAAAATAATCTTCTGCATTTTTTTGATGTCCTTCTTTGTCCCGCGATACCCAAAGCCCAATGCCAATAATGAGTGCACAATATGCTGTGAACACAATAATATCTATACCAGTCATGTAATAGTTATTAGATTAATGAATGTGAGTTACGGGGGTAAATGTAAATTTCTATGGGCAAACATGCTCAAAAGAATTGCCCAATTAATTACTCCCACATGTAGTATAGGAAATGTGGTATTTGAGACATGAATATGCCCGAATGAGATTGAGAAAGAGAAATTGTAGTGTTTAGTTATTGAGAGTTTTTTCCAGAGTTTTGATTGTACTAGAAGCCAGTGGTATCAATTTCCGCAAACTCCTCAAAAGATTGCTCCAGGTAAGCATCTGTGCCAACATATCTAAGAATCTCTGTATACATATCGGCAGGGATGAAACCTGGCTGGGCAGCTATAATTTCCCCGTCATGATCAAAGAAAATAAAGGTAGGTGTTCCGGTAACCTGCATTCCCTGGCTAAATTCCATCTCCGTCATTTCCTGCCCCCGAAATGCCAGTGAATCTTCTGATTCTATATCAATTTTAACAGGATAAAAATGCGCTTGCGTTACTTGCTGAACTTCGTCTAAAGTAAAAACTTCACTTTTCATTCTCTTGCAATATGGACACCATACCGCCTCTGCATAAATCAATATTTTTTTACCATCTTCTGCGGCTAATATTTGCGCCTCCTCAAGAGAATACCATTCTCCGGGAATCTCAGTTATTGTGGCTTCTTGCTGCTCTTGTTGTTGTTGCTCCTGTTCACAGCCTGTAATAACTGAAATAAGCAAAATTGAGAGGCTTATTATTGATACCTGAAAAAATGAATTCATTGAGTGAAATTGACGATTAGAAATCTTTTACTAATAACTTAACCATGGCCTTCACCATTTATTCGCTTCAAAAAATAAATTCACATCAATTAACAATATTCATGATCAACTTTGATTTAATGCCTTTTCTAAATCATCGATCAAATCATCCGGGTGTTCCAGTCCAACACTGAATCGAATCAGATTTACTGGTGTGTTAGATCCCTCCCCCTCGCTTGATCTGCGGTGCTCCCATGTACTTTCTACACCGCCCAGGCTTGTTGCTCTTTTAATAATATTTGAACCGGCCACAATATTCAATGCATCTTTTGCATCTCCATTCACCAAAAAAGAAACCATTCCTCCAAATCCTTTCATCTCACCTTTGGCTATTGTATGGCCGGGATGGGTTTCTAATCCAGGATAAAAGACATTTTTAATTTTAGGGTGATTCGTCAAAAACTCAGCTACTTTCTCCGCATTTTCATTATGTCCCCTCATCCGGTATGGAAAACTGCGGATACTACGGCACATCATCCAGCAATCATTGGCTGAAGGTACCGCCCCCTGATTTTGCTGTATAGATCGAATCCGGTCGAAAATTCCGGCGTCTTTTTTGCTGATTACCGCTCCTCCCAAAAGATCGCTATGCCCGCCCAAATATTTGGTTGTGGAATGAACCACAAGATCAGCGCCCAAATTTAGCGGCTGCATATTATATGGTGTGGGCCAGGTATTATCCACGGCTACCAATACATCATTCTGATGAGCTATCCGGCTTATTTCTTCCACACTCGAAATCAATAATAGTGGATTGGAAGGTGTTTCTACCCAAACCAGGTGTGTTTCTTCTTTGATTACTGCTTCAACATTACCTGAGTCAGTCATATCCACATAATCATAAGTCAGGTTCCAGCGATCAGCAAATTCGGTCATCAGCACACGAGTTCCGTGGTACAGATCCTCTGGAAACAGGATATGGCTGCCAGAATGCAGCGCCTGGAGAACAGCACCAATTGCCGCCACTCCTGATGAAAAAGCCGCGCAAGCTTCCCCCGCCTCCAAATCTGCTAAAAGTTGCTCCAACTGGCCTCGATTAGGATTTGAATGCCGGGTGTAGTTCCAATCATTTTCCTGGTGACCTTCCTTCCGATGTTCAAAAATTGTAGAAGGTTCAATGGGTGGAACTATAGATAAATTTTTTCCGGATGAACGCTTCATTCCGGAATGGATAGCGATGGTTTCGAGGTGGTTTTTCATAAAAATTTCAGCACCCGAGCAAACTTTGGATTAGTGTTCATACAGTGCAAAATTAAAATTTTCAATTTTTCTGAAATCAGAATCAGCAGTAAAAAACGTCAGTCCATACTCGTTGGAAGTTGCTGCAATAATGGGATCCAAAAGTTTAATGGAGTTATTACGTCTTAAGCGGATAGCTTCATCTTTTATTTGCTCAGATAATCCTATAATTGTTACCGACTCCAAATATTTTTTTAGATTTTGTTCTTCGATGTTATCCATTTTACTGAAAGAAAGTACTTCCATTTCAGTAATCACGGAAATAAAAAGGCGGTTTCCGTGAAGATGTCTGGAGAGTTGTTGATCACCATTTGCGTGGTATATTATAATATTTGTATCAACGAGTAGGTTCAATCCGGTCCTTTCTTATCTCTCTCTGATATTCCACTGCATCAATATCCCATTTTATAATTCCACAAAATTTATCTGCATCAAATATTTTTTCAGGGCGGTTTTCTATTTTTGAAATCTTCTTTTTTGCCGAAGATGCGGCATCTGTTTTTTTAATTATCTGAACCATAGCTGTTTTCTTTGCTGTTCAATTAGAAATTGAACGTTTTAATACACCTTATCTGATACTAAGATTTCCCATTCCATAAGTATAATAGTAATTCATAGCAGCCATTTAAGCAATTTTATTAACGAAAGCCTGACTCCAGAGTGTTGCCGTGCTATTTTTTGTGTGAATGAGCCATCTTCTCAATTCTTTATTGCCCGAATCCGCTCCAACACCGGCGGGTGGGAATAATTCAGAAACACGTAAAACCAGTGCGGTGTCAGGTTAGAGAGATTATCTTTGGAGAGTTTTTTGAGTGTTGAAACCATATCCTCAGGTTTGCCGGTGGTTTCGGCGGCAAATTCATCGGCTTCAAATTCGTGTTTTCGGGAAAGAATTTGCATGAAAATGGACAAAATCATTTCAATAGGTGCGTAGAGCATTCCGAAGAAGATGAGCCCTGCGTACACCGACATCTGCTCCATATAAAAAGCATCGAATAAGCCTTCTGCTTTTAAGAAAATGGACAACAGGAAAAACAATACTCCGGTTTGCAAGATGCTGGTAACCATTCCTTTGATGATGTGCTTCTTTTTGTAATGGCCAATTTCATGAGCCAGTACAGCTACCAATTCAGGAACCGTATGTTTATCAATCAGCGTATCAAATAAAGCTATACGTTTATTTTTGCCAAAACCGGTGAAAAAAGCATTCGATTTACTGGAGCGTCGGGAACCATCGATTACATAAAGGCCTTGCAAAGGGAAGTTCACCTTCTCAGTATAGTTTTCAATGGCCTCCCTAAGTTCTCCTTCTTCAAGAGGGGTGAATTTATTGAACAGCGGCATTATCCAGGTGGGGGCCACATATTGCATAATCAGCGTAAAAGCGGTGACAACTCCCCAGGCATACAGCCAGGCCCAGTCTCCGGCATACATGAAAAAGGCTAAAATTCCCGCCAAAAGTGGAGCTCCAATCAATAATCCAAGTCCTAAACCTTTTACCATATCCAGAACAAAAGTTTTCGGGGTTGTTTTGTTGAAACCGAATTTTTCTTCAATCACAAAGGTGGAATAAATACTGAAGGGAAGAGTGATGATGGTTTTCGCCAGCAGTAAAATTCCAATATACATTAACCCAGTTACCAACTCACTGTAACCCCAGGCCCGCACGATCTGATCGAGCCAATTAAATCCTCCCGAAAACCAGAACCCTAATAATAAGACAAGGTCAAAAATTCCGGTGATAAAGCCGAACCTGGTGCGAACTTTGGTGTACTCCTGAGATTTGGCATAGGTTTCTTCATCATAAACCTCTTCAAATTCTTCCGGTAGTTTTTTGGAGAGAGATTTAAGATTGAGATAGTTGGAGGTGAGGTCAAGAATAAAATCGACAGCAATAGCTGCGAGTATAATAATGGCGTAAATATTCATTCAATAAGTGGATTCATTAGGAGAGATTATTAATAATCCTTGAGATGAAAATAGGAAGAATTTGGATTCAATATTGAATAAACCCGTTTAGATTTAAAGTACCCCAGACATCATAGTTCCCATTTTGCAGCAATTAATCAGAAAATTCCACCATAAGAGTGGCTGTATAATCTTCTGCTGAATTTTGATATTCAATGGATTCAGGATAGGGAGCAAGCTTTATCAACTTTATATAAAAAGCTTCAACAATTTCCTTCTTATTAAGTTTTTGATGGGTATCTAATTGTACCTCATGAGATTCGCTTTTCATTTTCATTTGGAGAAGAATATTAGCATTTCCAGCCCAGACGCACATTACATCCTCCGGGCAACGGCTTTCTTCCAATAAAGCAGTAAACCGGACTTCTATCTTCTCATCATGATTATAAAAAGATTCTTCAAAAGCGAGTTGAAACTCCTCACCTAATTCAAAATCATTATCTATTGTTTCTGAATTTACAAGGTCGTCGCCTGGCTCTACGGTGGTGGTATTGCTACAAGATAACAAGACAAATAAACCTGTTAATAAAAATATCATCGTTCTGGATGCTGCCATTTTATCCTCCGTATCTTATTATTGTTCCTAATCTTAGTCAAAACTTCTGTTAAAATCCACTTAAGCTTTAAATTCAATAAATAATTTCTTCAAAACCTGCACCTGCCCAATGTGGTAAGTATCGTGGGCGGCAATTCCCGAGATCAATTGTGCGTAGGTCCAATCCTTTTTTGTGGGGCAGATTTCATCCAGTTTTTCGGTTGGGAAAGCTTTTATTTCCTCCACCAAAGTATCATGTGTTTTCTTAAGAAGAGCTTTGTCCGACTTCCAGTCGTTTTCGGAATAATCTTCCGGAACACTGGGAAAATTCGCAGGGCTTCGTTCAAATCCTTTAGGTAAATCGGGATTTAATTTTTGGGTGATGATATATTTCCAATAAGCCATATGAAGTACCAGGTCCCAGATGGAATTCCGCTCAGGTGCTGGTTTCCATACAGCTTGTTTTGCATGTACTCCGCGCAGGCAACCCATCAATGTTGGCCCGCCGTGCCAGGGTTTAAATCCTGTCGGTGGGTCTATTAAATCGAGCACATCTTTAATCCGTGAATTCATTCGTGATCTTCGTAAGTGGAAATTTTATGGATGTATTTGTTTAATCGGCTAAATAGATAATTCACAACTATAATAATAAAAGTTGAACCGATACCTAAAATATACTGCTTTAATCCGATGCTCATACCAATAGCCGCAGCCATTAAAATAGTAGCGGCTGTGGTAAGATATTTTACTGTAGTACCTTCTGTGCTTTTTAAAATAGTTCCTGCCCCAATAAAACTCACTCCAACAATGACAGCATGCAGCATACGAATAGGGTCAACACCGAAACCCTGGGCCACCATTAATTCCTGAAAGTCGAGGATAACTACTCGGCCCAGTGCAATTAACATTGCAGCTGAACCTGCAATAATCATATTAGTGCGTAAACCGGCCGGCTTTTTTCTCCACTCTCTTTCCAGGCCCAGCGCACCGCCTAAAGCCAAAGCGATTGTAACATCTAATAGGATATACGCCTGGTAAGTTGCATCCGTAGTCATTTGGTCCATCATTGACTCTCTCCCTCTGTTTAGCTTCTCTACTTACTACATCTTTATTATAAAATGTGGCATAGAATTATCGTTCCCTTATGGCGACATTTAGTTTTTGTTGCTAGCATGAATTAATTACTTTAACATTAAACTATTCAGAAGTTGGTTTTGTTGAATTGAAAGAGAAAGAATTGGCTTAAGACAATTTAAAATCAAAAATATGACACATAATAAAGGAATCCATCATATTACAGCGTTGGCTGGAGATGCTCAGGTTAATGTGGAGTTTTACACCCAAATTTTAGGTATGAGATTGGTTAAAAAATCTGTAAATCAGGATGATCCAGGTACCTACCATTTATTTTACGGCAATCAATCTGCAAGCCCCGGATCAAGCCTTACTTTTTTCCCATGGCCTAATGTGGTAAAGGGAAAACCTGGAACCGGGGAAGTGGTAAATATTGGCTTGCAAGCACCAAAAGAGGCCGTTGAATATTGGGAATCTCGCTTAAATGATCTTGAAATTCCTTATAAATCCACCAATGTATTTGGACGAAAAGCGCTGCGGTTTAAAGATCCCGATGGTCTTGAATTGGATATAATTTTTGAAGGTGACGCTAAACCTGCGATCAAGGAATTACATTATCCGGTGCCTGCTGAATTTACCATCCAGGGATTTTGGGGGGCACGTATGAAATTGACAAAAAAAGAAAAGGTAGAAGCACTTATTAGTGAGTTATTTGACTTTAAAGAAGTGGGATCGCATGAAAATCACACACTATATCAAACAGATGCTCCCATTGGCCATTCGCTGATTATTGAAATAGCCGAGGAAGAATACGGAAAAACCGGCCGGGGCATTGTGCATCATATCGCCTTCCGTACAGAAAACAAGAAAGAATTGAGTTCTCTCAAAGAGCGGGTAATCGAAAAAGGATTACATCCTACCGATATAATCGACCGCCACTGGTTTAATTCTGTATACTATCGCATACCAGAGGGTGTGCTTTTCGAGATGGCTTCCGATGATCCCGGATATACGGTGGATGAAGCTTTTGAGAGACTTGGGGAAAGTCTCATATTGCCGCCATGGATGGAGCCAAAAAGAGAACAAATAGAGCAAATTTTACCGAAAATTAAACCAGGTGTCAGTTCTGGTAAAACGGATAAGATTTACGCTGAATAACAGGCTATTTATTCATTAACGAATATATGTATAAAAGCTTAATGGTTTTATTTTGTTTTGCTTTACCAGATGAAGCAGGCCATATAATAAAAATTAGTTTTCGGGGGATTAAATAGAATCAAATATGTCTTTATTCAGAGTTAAATCAGGAACAAATTTTGAAGGGCCGCATCAATCACAAAAGGTGGCTACTGCCGGCGCGTCCCCAGATGAAGCCGAAGCTGCCATGATAATGATTCACGGACGTGGTGCAAGCGCCGAAAGCATTCTGGAGCTGGCGAGAGAATTTGAATCGGATAAAAAAATAATATTCCGGGCACCACAGGCAGAAGGTTATACCTGGTATCCATATTCATTTTTAGCCCCTACTGAGCAAAACGAGCCGGGACTTTCATCAGGCCTCCAGCTAATTTATGATATCATATCAGAGCTTGAATCAGAAGGAATTCCTAAAGAAAAAATATACCTGTTGGGTTTTTCGCAGGGAGCTTGCCTTGTCTCGGAGTTTGCCGCCCGCCACCCTGCAAAATATGCCGGGTTGATAGCACTGAGTGGTGGCTTGATAGGAGATGAAGTTCAGGCCGAAAATTATAATGGTGATATGAATGGTACTCCGGTTTTTATGGGCTGCAGTGATGTAGACCCCCATATTCCTAAAGAACGGGTGGATGAAACAGCCCTTATTTTTCAGGATCTAGGCGCAAAAGTTACCAAGAAAATTTACTCGGGAATGGGGCACCTGGTGAATAAGGATGAGATGGAGCATATTCAGGATTTGATAAATTATAATTATTAGGTCGAATCAATTTCTGGCTGTTTTACTCTCGAAATAAAAGCCCATCAGATATTGGGGAATTAATCCGGTTACCCACTCATATTCCAAAAACCATAAATCATAATTCTTTAGCTTAAGAATATCCACATAGGTGCCTCAGTAAATATTTAATCACTTCTTCCAATTCCCTGCTATATTTATGGCAGTGTAATTCCCAGTAATAAGGCCCGGGAAGCTCCCACCAGTTCAACCGTAAATTGGACCGTCACCACTTCATTCAATAACCTGAATAAATTCCAATTTATGTATCCATTGCTACGTCTTTTCGCCATTCGAATACCTGTTTTCATTTTCATTTTTACCGCTCTAAATTCCCCAGGTGTGTTTGCTCAAAGTTGCCCTGCACAGGGAACGCAGATTTTTCCTGATTTAGTAGGACAGGAACTTTTAGACGCCCTTGTGGCTGAGTATAAAACCACCACCGTTTTAAGCTATAATGCCGCGCGAGAACGAATGTATGGTGAAATTGACAACATTGATGGTTTTGTGGAGGGAATTTATACCGGCTACAAAGGAGCAATCGATCCGGACGGGGATAATCCACGGGCCCAGGCGGTTGCTGTTGATATAAATGCCGAGCATTCCTGGCCTCAAAGTAAAGGTGCAACAAGTGGAACACTGGCACATTCTGATATGCATCATTTACATCCGGCTTATGAAGGCGCCAACAGTTCAAGGAATAATCATCCTTTTTATGAAATCCCAGATGACCAAACCACCGGTTGGTGGCGTTACGACCAATCACATCCAACAGCTGTCGCCGATTCTATTGATGAGTACAGCGAATTCAGGAGCTCTCATCCCAACAGCGCCTATGCTGCAAGTTGGGAGCCCCGCGAAAGTGTAGAGGGTGATATTGCCCGCGGAATGGTTTATTTCTACACGATGTACAAAAATCAGGCGGATGATGCCGATCCGCTTTTCTTTGAGGTACAGAAAGAATTCTTTCGGTTTTGGAATAGTCAGGATTCCGTTTCACAGCGAGAATATGACAGAACCTGTGCAATTGCGCCGCACCAGGATAATAAAGTCAATCCTTTTGTTATAGACCCTACTTTGGTAGAACGTGCTTTTTTTGAAGGGGAAATCAGCCAAACTAACGTCTTCTTTTCTGGAACGGTTTTCTCTATTAATGAAGGGCAGCAAATCTTTGATGTTCAAATTTCGATCTCAAATCCCAATCCTGATACCGCCACTACTGTTGACCTTATTTATGCAGGAGGCACAGCTACACCCGGAGAAGACTTCCAAGCCTTTACTTCACAAACGGTAAATTTCCCTGCAGGATCTTTAGATCGTCAAACGGTGACACTCTCCATAATTGATGATGAAGCTGAAGAACAACCTGAATTAATTTTGCTGGCTTTAGAAAATGCCGGTGGCCCTCAGAATGCAACCATTGGCGAGGCCGATGCCCTGGAAATTACAATTCGTGATAATGATGGGGAAGTGCCTACCAGCGCGTGGATAAATGAATTTCATTATGACAATGAAGGAACGGATGAAGGGGAATTTATTGAAATAGCGGTGAATGCCGAATTCGCCGATCTTTCTGATGTTACTATAACTTTATATAACGGCAGTAATGGTTCCTCGTATGGAAGTTATTCCGGCAATGATTTCTCTTCGGGTGATATTGAGAATGGGATTTCATTCTTTTATTTAGATTTGCCAAGTAATGGTTTGCAAAATGGAAGCCCGGATGGAATTAGTTTAGATATCGGCGGTGATCTTATTCAATTCATTACAGGATGTGGAAAGCTCTGATATAGGTGTGGAGCAAACAAGTTCTTCACCAGCAGGCAGTTCTCTTTCCTTAGCTGGTACGGGAACTACCTATTCTGATTTTAGCTGGGAAAGTACCGACTCAAACAGCAAAGGTTCTTTAAATGCCAATCAAAGTTTTGGCCAATCCGACAACACAGATGCTCCAGCCGTAGTAGAATTTAGCACCGACAAAATTGCTGTTTTTGAAAATGAAGGAGAGGTTCAGGTTGAAGTCAATATCACCAATTATAATGCTGAAACTTCCACAACCGTAGATGTTACTTATGCAGGAGGAACGGCTGGCGAGGAAGATTTTGAAGCTTTCAATACAACAACTCTTACTTTCCCTGCCGGTTCAGACGCAGCACAATCATTTTTAATTTCAATATCAGATGATGATGAATATGAGCGAAATGAAACCATTCTTATGGCATTAGAAAATGTAAAGGAGGCTGAAATTGGAAACACTGATACTCTAAGATTAGTGATTCGAAATAATGATGGGCCCCAACTCGGCTATCTTGATTATTGGATCAATGAATTTCATTATCAAAATGCAGGACCAGACAGTAGTGAGTTTGTGGAAATAGCAAGGGAATTGGGGGTTGTGGCTAAAAGTAATGCCATACAGGAAGATGAGGTTGTTCTGACTCTTTACAACGGCACCGGTGGCCGATCTTATGCTTCATTTTCGGGAGATGATATAGCTGAGTCTGAGAATAGCCCTTCTGGATATCAGCTTTTTTCTGTTAATACAGAAGGCATTCAAAATGGAGATCCTGATGGACTGAGTTTATCAGTGGATGGAGAAATAGTACAGTTTATTTCTTATGGTGAAACTTTTACAGCCATTGATGGCCCAGCTCAAGATTATGAAAGCATTGATGTAGGAGTGACAGAGCCAGAATCTACTTCTGCAAACACATCAATTGGATTAACAGGCACCGGCGAATCCTACCATGATTTTACCTGGGCAGTCAGTGATTCCTCAACCAAAGGTTTTGAAAATGCAGGACAACTTTTTCTTGATCCCGTTGTTTCAAATGAAGAATCACCGGCAGTTGCTGATCGTTTTCAACTGCACCAAAATTATCCGAATCCATTCAACCCAACTACAAACATCAGCTATGATTTAAAGAATGCTGGTGCAATTTCACTTGTTATCTATAATGTGATTGGCAGAAAAGTGGCAACTTTAGTTGATGAAAATAAAACAGCGGGTTTGCATTCCGTAACATTTGATGCATCGGGACTTTCGAGTGGAATTTACTTTTATCAGTTGATTGCAGGCGGGCAAACTTTCACACAAAAGATGTTGCTTTCAAAATAAATTAATAGTGAAAAATACGGAATCCGTTTATACGTTAATATTTGTCACCAGCTTTTTTGTAATTTTAGAAATTCATTAAAAAGATAAGCCATATGGTAAAAAACACGCTCCTTATTTCTGTTATTTCCTGTTTCGCTTTTTTTATGGGATGTAATACTGCCAGCGAGCCAGATGTATCCGAAGCTCCGTTTCCCTGCGAGGATGGCATAGCCGATGACACCTATCCCTGCTCAAATGTAGATTTATTCGCGCATCTTTCAGTGCATGAATTAGCCGGCGATTCTACTTTATTTTTGAATGATATCTGGGGATGGACCGATCCCCAAACCGACAAAGAATATGCACTGGTTGGATTAACAAATGGCATTTCTTTTGTAGATATTTCTGATCCTGAAAATCCGGTAGTGGTAGGTATATTACCTGAATCTTCTTTAACAGCTAAATATCCAAAGCTGTCTTTGTCTGAATATCCTGCCTGTAATTTAGGGATAGGAACAACAGAGCGTTCTAAATCATTACAAGAAGGTTCAGCCTGGCGCGATCTTAAAGTATTTAATGACCATGTATTTGTAGTGAGTGATGCCCAGCCACATGGCATGCAGGTTTTTGACTTAACAAAACTCAGGAATTTTGAGGGCGAATCTATTGAATTTTCACATGATGCCCTCTACGATCAGCTTGCAAGTGCTCATAACATTGTCATTAATGAGGAATCAGGGTTTGCTTATGCGGTTGGAGTAACCAATGCCGAGATCTGTGGCAGCCGTGAAGAATCAGGTTTACATATGATTGATATTAACGACCCTAAAAATCCAACCTTTGCTGGATGCTATATCGATTCAACACCTGGAAATTATCGAATCGCTCCCGGATATATACATGATGCGCAATGTGTAAATTACAATGGCCCTGATACCGAGCACAACGGTAAAGAAATCTGCTTTAATTCTGCTGAAGGAAATGTGGTGATTGCAGATGTTTCGGATAAGGAGAATCCAACAACTATTGGCTATAAACGACAGGTTGATATGCAGTATTCTCACCAGGGTTGGCTGACAGAAGATCAAGCTTATTTCCTGATGAACGATGAATTGGATGAGCAAAATCTTGGCCGAAATACCAAAACCTATGTATGGGATGTGCAGGATTTAGATGATCCTGCCTTTGTCGGTTATTACAATCACGAAACAAACTCTATTGATCACAATTTGTATATCAAAATGAATTATGCCTACGAAACTAATTACAATTCGGGCCTGCAAATTTTAGATATTTCGGGAGTTGCCACTGCAAGCCTGGAGCGAGTGGCTTTTTTCGACACAAAACCAAATACCGATCAGGTTTCATTTTCTGGCACCTGGAGTAATTATCCTTATTTCGAGAGTGGAATAGTAGTAGTCAGTGATATTGAAGATGGCTTATTTATCCTTCGCCCAAATCTGGATTAAAGAAATCGCAGGAAATTAATATTCATATAGGGGCTTTTGTCATTTGTATTACATCTGCCGCCTTTGAGTTGAAGGTATATTTATGTACCTTTTGCTCGTTTTTATGAATGGCCGCCCGGTCATTATTTAGCAATTATAAGAGAAATTTCTCATCGGTTATTTATGGATTTATTTGACAAGCTTGAGGGGAGACCAAGTCCACTTGGCCCCTTTACTTCTGAAGGATATGGGTACTATACTTTTCCAAAACTTGAAGGGCCATTAGGGCCGGAAATGCAATTCAACGGTAAAAATGTTGTTGTCTGGAGCATTAACGATTATTTGGGGGTTGGCAGCAATCCTGAAATAAAAAAAGTAGATACTGCTGCTACCGAAAAGTATACCTTAAGTGCACCGATGGGCGCCCGGTTGATGACCGGCAATTCTACTGAACATGAATTACTTGAGCAAGAACTTGCCGATTTTGTTCATAAACCCTCTGCTCTTCTTCTTAATTATGGCTACCAGGGAATAATGAGCACCATTCATGCTTTGGTAGATCGTAACGATTTTCTCATCTATGATGAACTTAGCCATGCCTGCATTGTAGACGGAAAACAGCTGGCTATGGGAGAAAAATCAGTTTTCAAGCACAACGATATTGAGAGTTTTAAAAAACAGCTATATCGTGCTGCAAGCAAAAAGAAAGACAATTCTTCTATTCTTGTAGTAACGGAAGGCGTTTTTGGGATGACCGGAGACCTTGGAATACTCCCGGAAATTATTGAGCTGAAGAAAGAAGTTCCTTTTCGGCTTTTAGTTGATGATGCGCATGGATTCGGTACCCTCGGAAACGATGGTTCCGGTGCCGGTACACAGCTTGGCTGTCAGGATGGAATCGATATTTATTTCGGAACCTTTGCTAAAGCCGTTGCTTTGATTGGCGCTTTTGTAGCCTCTGAACCTCGAGTTATCGAATTTCTGAAAGCAAATACACGCAGCCAGATATTTGCCAAATCGCTGCCTATGCCGATGGTTGTAACAGCCCGGGAGCGCCTGAAAATGATTCGTCAGCATCCTGAATGGAGAGAAAAACTTTGGGAAAACACCATTAAGCTTCGGGAAGGCCTGCAAGATATTGGCTATACCGTTCTGCCATCCGAAAGCCCGGTCACACCTGTGCTAACACAGGGAAGCACCGATCTTTGCCAGGATATTATGCGAAAACTGCGCGAGGAACATGGAGTATTTGTGAGCGGTGTTGCTTACCCCGTAGTTCCTAAAGGAACTGTTTTGATTCGCCTGATTCCTACAGCGGCCCACAACGATGCACAAATTGAGAAGACACTGCATGCATTTGAATCGATTAAGGATTTTGTATTTTCAGCAGCTTCAAAATTAAGTGCCTGAGGTTTTGCTTGGTTTGCTGAGTAAGTATAAAACCGCCCTTTTCAGCCTTTCTTCAGAAATAGGTTTTTTCAGGAATTTTGAATTCTCAATTTTACCAGCTCTTTCAATATGGACAAAGTCTGTGTTGCCAGTAATAAACACAATGGGAATATTTGAAAATTTACGAACTTCTTCAGCAGCCTGAATGCCGTCCATGCTTCCCTCCAGTATAATATCCATTATAACTATGTCTGGAGCATACTTTTTCACCAATTCAACAGCCCGCTTTCCATCTTTAATCTCGCCTGCTGTAATAAAAACCATCTCTTTAAGATAGTTCTCATAGAGAATAGACAGAATCAGGTTGTCTTCAACGATAATGGCTTTTTTGGAAATTTCCATATCAGCACCTCTTTTAATAGAGCCACAAAAATGTAACATTTCCTTTACAAAAAGCCTACTATCTCAAATATTGGCGCTTAAAGGCCGCATCTGGACATTTTTATTTTTTCTAAAACATAAAAAAAGCCAGCTCAAGAGCCGGCTTTAAAAAAATAATCAATCAATTTTTAGTGATCTGCTTTTTCTGTAAAAGCTTCGAACACCATTTTTAGATCGGCTGCTACTTCTTCGCGCGAGCGGCCTTCTATGCGGTGTCGGGGCACCATGGCTTTAATTTCACCATCTACAAAATATGCAAATGCTGGTGAAGAAGGTGGGTATTCGCTAAAATACTCACGTGCATGAGCGGTTGCTTCTTTATCCTGTCCGGCAAATACAGTAACCATATGTTCAGGTTTTATTTCAGAATTCTCCAAAGCAATACCCAAACCAGGACGTGCATTACCGGCTGCACATCCGCAAACCGAATTAATTACCATTAGCATGGTGCCTTTGTACTCTTGCATAGCGCGGTCTACGTCGCCGGGTGTTTTTAATTCTTCTACTCCAAATTGAGTGAGTTCTTCTCTCATCCAGGAGGTATCAGGTCCCATTCCAAATCCAAATTGCATAACGTTCTCTTTTATTTAAAAAAATATTTTAGCTAAAGATACAAAATACTTCACCTAAAATAATCTGCCCAGCCTATATTAGAAATGGCTGGGCAGAATAAATACTACTTTGCGTTTTTATAATTTTCACTAACCTGTTCCCAGTTTACCACATCCCAAAATGCTGAGATATAATCAGGTCGCCGGTTTTGGTAATTCAGGTAATAGGCATGTTCCCATACATCAAGCCCCAGGATTGGAGTCAAGCCATCCATGTAAGGGCTATCCTGATTTGCTGTTGAGTGAACTTTCAAATTTCCGCCATTATCTACAGAAAGCCAGGCCCAACCCGAGCCAAACCGTGTAGCTGCCGCATTGCTGAATTCTTCTTTAAAATCATCAAAATTACCGAAAGTGTCATCAATTGCTGTCGCTAATTCACCATCCGGTTTTCCACTTCCCGAAGGGGAAAGAATCTTCCAGAATAAATTGTGATTTGCATAGCCACCGCCATTATTAATTACAGCCTGTCGTTTATCCTGGGGAACTTCATCTATTCTGCTCAATACTTCTTCTATTTCCAGGTTGGCAAATTCGTGACCTTCGAGAGCGGCATTTACTTTTTTGGTATACCCTTGATGGTGTTTGGTGTGATGAACCTCCATTGTTCGTGCATCTACAGTTGGTTCAAGTGCATCGTAATCATAGGGGAGTTCAGGGAGAGAGTAAGCCATTGTTACCTCCAAATTAAATTTAAATTATCAGGCACTTATTAGTTGTGCGCCTTTTGTTTACAGTTCTAAAACATAAGCATTGCGGAATTAAAAATCGTTCCTGTTTCCATCTATACAATCTATCTTTCAGATTTGCTTAGTCTATAGCTCCGACGGGGTTACCAACAGCTAAGAAATATATTATCATTAATTTTGAGAAATTCATTGGCAAGAGCTCTAAAATAATCGGTCAATTTCGAAGAGGAAGTTGAGCATGAATTTAGAACAGAAGTAGCACTGAAATACCTATCAAAATTGATTATATTTTGTCTTCAGGCTCACTTAACTACTTTATGATTTACGATTACGACATTATTATTATAGGAAGCGGTCCCGCCGGTTTTTCCTGCGCTATGCAAAGCTCCAAGTTCGATAAAAAGGTGTTGGTTGTAGAAGCCAATGAAGAATATTTTGGGGGTACATGGATTAACACCGGCACCATTCCCAGTAAAGCCCTGAGAGAAACAGCCAGCATAATTGAGCGTTTTCAGCATCAATACGAAAACATGGAACTGGAGAAGTCTTACCAGCCGCAGAAAATGGCGGATATCCTGTTCTACAAAAATCAAATTCTGGAGAGTAAAAACAACCAGGTTGAAGCTGATTTCAAGAAAAATGAAATAGACACCATTCGCGGCTTTGGAGTTTTAAAAAACAAAAATGAAGTAGAGGTAAGCAGCAATACGGGTGATAAAAAAACCTTTTCCGCTGAATATATACTGATTGCAACAGGGAGTAATCCGGTAAAACCCACTGGTTTTGAATTAGACCATAACAAGGTGCTCGATTACATCTCCATCTTAAATCTAACACACATTCCGCGCCGGCTCTTGATTGTGGGTAGTGGAATTCAAACGCTGGAATATGCTACTACTTTTTCCAGCTTGGGAAGCCGTGTTTCTGTTTTGAATGAAGAAGAAGAATTCCTTCCATTTTTAGATCATGAAATTTCGGAGCAGCTTGGCAATGTTTTAAAAAGGAAAAAGATTGAAGTTTTTTCCAATGCAGAGAATATCGAAATTCGCCAAAATTCACTTAGAAATACCACAGAAGTAAAGTATACGCAGAAAAAGGACCCTGAAGATGGCCGGGTTCATGTTATTGAAACCGAACATGTTCTTTATCTCGGTGGCAAAGTTCCGAATGCGGATGCCGTAGGAATTAAACAAGCCGGGGTAGAATTAGATAAAAATGGTTTCATAAAAGTAGACGCAAATTATCAAACCAACATTGATAATATTTTTGCTGCGGGCGATATCATTGGATTTCCTGCCCTTGCTTCTGCCTCCTTTTCGGAAGGACGAATTGCTTCTTGCCGCATGTTTGGGATTAAAGCACTGGAATTACCACCGCAAATTCCTTTCGCCATTTATTCTATTCCGGAAATTTCCAGTATTGGCCTCACTCAAAAAGAAGCGGAAGATAAAGGCATGGATGTAACAGTGGGACGTGCTTATTATGAGAATATCACGCAAGGCGACATTAGTAATCAGCAGGATGGATTACTTAAACTTGTTTTTGAAACAGAGTCTCTGAAGTTAATCGGAATTCACATTTTTGGGGAACGCGCCAGTGATATGATCCACCTTGGTCAGGCGGTGATGTCTTTAGGGGGGGATGTGCGCTACTTCATCAACCACGTGTTAAATTACCCAACCTTCAGCGAAGCTTATCGGATTGCAGCTTTCAATGGCATTAATCGAGTCTACAAAGCAGGTGTGAAATACAAGAAGATTTTAAGATGAATTGGGTACAAGAGCTAAGGTTCAAGTTGCAAATGTTCCCTGTTAACTGATCTTTTCACACGTAATGAATTGCTTTTCTCATACCTTCGGAATCGTAAGGAATTTCTTCGGGTAGTGTTTTGATCCCTTTTTCTATTGAAAGCTTGGCGCAGTAAGCCAATACCATTGCATCCACAATATCATCCTCTTCCACTTCATTTCGGCGAAAATCTTCTTTTATATCTCTGAAGAAATCTTCCGCATCGGGCTCTCTGTCTCTCATCAATTCAAGGCGATGCTTTATTCCCTTTTTCAGGTTTTTCTTTTGATAGATCATCCCCCCATTTACCCCCTGAAATAATAGTTCAGGATGACTTTCCAGTACTTTATCCCTCAGTTTTTCATCTGTACGCAGCAGCTCATCCACCATTTGTATTTTTGGAGTGATATTCCAGGCCTGAAGCGACAGGTTTTTCCCGGTATAATCGAAGCTGGTCATGTTAGCTTCTACATAAGATGGAGCTGTTACTGCAGTACGAATAGGCGGAGCAAAAACACTTGTGGAATATTCACTGCCCAATTTCTTTCGTAAAAGTGCATCACACTCCCTTACATATTCCTCATCTTCGAGGCCGATTGGCATATCAATAAATATCCGGTCATATAATTTGAAAACCTTTTTCAAGCTTTCTTTGTCCCGGATTACTTCATACTTAGAATCGCCCTCATCAAAGCTGATAAGGAGCCATCCCGCTTTACAACCGTCAATTCCTGCTGTCTTCACTATATCTGATCTTTTAGATTTTTCTTAATTGAAATATGCAGTTCATCCAGCTGATGTTCATCCACCACATCCGGCGAGTTGTCCATCAGGCTTTGTGCTTTTTGGTTTTTGGGGAAGGCAATTACATCCCTCAGGCTTTTTGCGCCCGTCAACAACATCACGATTCTATCGAGGCCGAGGGCGATTCCACCATGCGGAGGTGCGCCATATTTAAAGGCATTCAACAAAAAGCCGAATTTCTCTTCTGCTTCCTTATCACCAACTCCCAATAACTCAAACATTCTACGCTGCAACAATTGGTTATGCATACGAATTGAGCCGCCGCCAATTTCATTTCCATTCAGTACCAAATCATAGGCACGTGCTTTTACCGAAGCCGGATCACTTTCCATCAAACCAATATCTTCTGTTTTTGGGGATGTAAAAGGATGGTGCATGGCATGATAGCGCCGGGTTTCTTCATCCCACTCGAGCAGTGGAAATTCGGTAACCCAAAGTAAATTATTTTTCGTTTGATCTATTAAATCATGCTCTTTTCCCATCATCAACCTTAGCTGCCCTAACTGGATTAGCACACTTGGTTTCGGTCCGGCAAGAATCAGAACAAGATCTCCTTCCTTTGCCCCGGATTTTGCCGCCATATTATTCACAATTTCATCCGTTAAAAATTTTGCTACGCTGCAAAAGGGGCCTTCTGGAGTCATTTTTATATAAATTAATCCACCCGCCCCGGTTTCATCTTTTACACGATCGGTCAACCGGTCAATGGCACCACGGCCAATTTCTCCTTGTCCCGGTACGGTAATCCCAACCACGGCTCCCCCCGATTTAACGGTGCCGGAAAATACTTTAAATTCGGCATCTTTTACTATCTCAGAGAAATCCTTGAACTCTAAACCAAAACGGGTATCCGGTTTATCCGATCCGTAGGTATTCATTGTATCGGTGTAGGTAATTCGCGGAAAGGGTGTTTCAATATCCACATCGATAGTTTCTTTGAATACCTTTTTCATCAAAGCTTCATGATGTTCATAGATATCTTCTTCTTCAACAAAACTCATTTCCACATCAACCTGGGTAAATTCCGGCTGGCGATCGGCGCGCAGGTCTTCATCGCGGAAACATTTCACAATTTGAAAATAGCGGTCATACCCTGAAACCATCAGCAATTGCTTGTAGGTTTGCGGACTTTGCGGCAGGGCAAAAAACTTCCCCGCATTTACACGGCTGGGCACCAGGTAATCACGCGCACCTTCCGGTGTACTTCTCATTAAAACCGGGGTTTCAACTTCTGCAAAGTCACGTTCGTGATAATAAGAACGCACAGATTGATATAATTTAGAACGCAGCATCAGCTTTTCCTGAACTTCAGGCCGGCGCAAATCCAGGTAACGATATTTCAGCCGCACTTCCTCATTCGTTGTGATGCCATCTTTGATTTCGAAAGGAGGGGTTTCCGCTTCTGAATAAATAATCAGGTCGTTGGTTTCAATCTCAATTTCGCCAGTAGCTAATTTAGGGTTGATATTATCCTGCCCACGTGCAATCACCGTGCCTTTTATCCCAATTACATATTCTGACCGAAGTTGTTCGGCTTTCTCGTGAATCTGCTCATCTTTCTCAGTAAAAACTACCTGGGTGATTCCGTAACGGTCGCGCAGGTCAATAAAAATAACTCCTCCAAGATCACGCCGGGGCCCAACCCAGCCATTAAGTACAACTTCTTCTCCAATATTTTTGGCACTAAGCTCGCCACAAGTATGTGTTCGTTTAAACGTCATTATTTTCGATAGATCGTGAGTGAAAATTGGTCAACAAAGCGCTGAAAATACACATAATGTAAACGAATCTCCTATAGCAATATGGTTTATTGGAGAGGGAACCTGGATATTGGAGAAATAGAATGGGGAAAATCAACTAATTGCTTTGTCATACCAGCGAAAGCAGATATCTGTGGTGGTTACTCTCTTAGATTCTACCGCCACTAATGCGGCTTTTAAAGGTTTTAAGGGCAAATTAAAAGACTACAATATCCAACCAAAAAAAATTATTAATGAATCTCTCTTTATTTTAAGTACATTATCGATCCTTTCTCTGAGTGGGTCAGAGAAAGACATTTGTACCTGGGGAGGTAAAATGACAAAAATTGATACGGTTGTTGCTGATGGCAACGAAATTTTTCGGTATGGACTAAGCTCAATACTACGCGAGCAGGGAGCGTTCGAGATATGCAGTGAAGTTGATAACGGTGCATTAGTTTTAACTGCTTTTGAAAGCGTGAAGCCAAAACTTTGCATCCTCTCTTTTTCTATGCCGGAAATGGACGGCATTGTAATCGCAAAAAAAATAATTGAAAAATATCCTGAGGCTAATATTCTCCTTATGGCAGGTGAAGCTGATCAGAAAACCCTCAACGAATTTCTTGATTCCGGTGCATTTGGTTTGTTACATAAAACTGCGCATCATATTGAATTGATTGATGCAGCCCAAAAAGTTGCAGATGGGGAACGATATCTGGGCAAGCAATTCTCCAGAATGATGACTCATGAATATATGCGTCTGGCCCGTCAGCGAAAAAGACGGGATTCTGGAAAATCTATTACCAAAAGAGAGCGTGAAATTTTATCGCTTTTGATTGAAGGCCTTACCAGTACAGAAATCGCTGATAAATTATACATAAGTCCTCGGACGGTGGAAAAACACCGCACCAATTTGCTGAAAAAGCTGGGGCAAAAAAATACAGCTTCACTGGTAAGATATGCTTTGGAAAATGAAAAAGGCCTTCTTTAAAGCCCATGCCAGGATAAATTTTTAAAAATTTACTTCTACGTGTATCTACGTAGGAAAAATACGTAGTTATCACTATTGAACAATCCGGCCCTTAAATGTATGTTAATAGGGCAAATGGGGTAATAGCCGTCTGTAGATGATATTAGCCGTCGCTCATTGATTTGGGGACGGCTTTTTTTTTGCAGAGATGTTATTCCGGCGCCTTCCTGTGCAACCTGTCGATGAATTCGACAGATAGTTATTATATGTCGATAAAATCAGTATATTTCGACGTATTTTAATTCAATCATGTTTATGTCAGCTTATTCAAATCAGCCGTATAATATTCTTCCCTTACTTCCCCCAAAGGCGGAATTGGAGACACCGGGGGTGTTAAAAGCAGCAATTTCCGCCAACAGATCGCTGGCTGAACTAAAAGGTAAAGCGGAAAGCTTGCCGAATCCGTCAGTTCTTATCAACAGCATAATAGTGCAGGAAGCAAAAGCGAGTTCAGAAATTGAAAATGTAGTTACCACCAACGATAAACTCTTTATGGCTTTATCGGCGAATGACAAACAGACTGATCCGCAGACTAAAGAAGTACTACGATATCGACAGGCGTTATGGATGGGATATCATCGCCTGAATAATGGAGGGCTAAATACAGACCTTTTCTTGAAGCTGATGCAGACCATTAAGGAAACGGATGCAGGAATCAGGGATGATTCGGGAATCGTAATTGCGAATCCCCGGACAAAAAAAATCATCTATTGGCCACCTGAAGGTGAAGAACTAATTCAGGGATTGCTCGAAAATCTGGAATCTTATATTCATGCTGAAGATGAAACGGACCCGCTGATAAAAATGGCTGTAATGCATTACCAATTCGAAGCCATTCATCCCTTTGAAGATGGAAATGGAAGAACCGGTAGAATTCTGAATATTCTTTATCTCATTCATCAGCAATTATTACATCAACCCGTACTGTACCTTAGCGATTACATCATACAAAAAAAACCGGATTACTATCGGTTACTACGTGAAGTTACCGAACAGGAGGCATGGGAATCCTGGATTATTTTTATGCTAAATGCCGTGCAAGTTACGGCTGATAAAACGATGAAGAGAATTGATGAAATTCGCACGCTTCTGGATGAAACTTTACAAGAAGCTAAAGAAAAACTCCCGGATCGGGTGTATTCGAAGGAACTGATTGAACTGTTGTTTGAACAGCCATACTGCAAAGTGAAATTTCTGGTTGACCGTGGATTGGCGAAACGACAAACCGCTGCCGGATACCTCAAAGAACTGGAAGAAGTGGGTATCCTAAAAAGCAAACAAGCCGGCCGTGAAAATCTGTTTCTGAATGTTCGCTTATACAAGCTTCTTTCTTCCTGATGTGTCGATGTCTTCGACAGAAGAATAAAACATGACGAATAAAAGGAAATTCATCGACATATTATTGTATTACAGAGATAATTTTGCAGCTGGAATTTTCCATCTCTCTTTTATTATTGTATAATCAGCTGTTTATTAATTAAGATAGGCGACAATGGTAAAATGGGGTATTTTATTTGTAAGCATTTGGCTTGGGGCGTGTTCCTCGTCACATAAATTAACGGGAACTGATTATGTTGACATAGAGAGAGAATCGCCACCTGCACTACCAGCCGATTATCCATTGGAAGTAATTGAAGATGCGGGATGGACCGAGATGGCTACTGATATCAAAAAAAATAAAAAGGACGAAGAATTCAGGTTTTGGTTTAGTACATCTATCCCTCCTTCTGGTTTATATAAGATTAATAAGAACGGTAAAGAGGTTGAGGGAGAGCATATTATATATTGGAAAAGAAGTGAAACAAATGACACCTCCGGATTTCTACATCAGTATATGAAACGCTACCTGGAAGGTGCCTGTGAGAAAATTCATGAGACAGAATCTTATGGTTATTGTTACCCGGTATATGAAGATGTGCCGAAATGGCAAAAAGCTTATCATGTTTTTGAAGCTCGGAATATTTGGCACATTCCGGATATAACCACTTTAAATATTCAACCTGCAGAAGAAGAGACCTGGAAAATATATTCACAGGTTAAATTGGGAAATTATTATCGAGATTTTGAACATGTAAATCCCGAGCAATACGATGAAGAGGAAATTGGACAAAATGTATATAATCTTACCAAATCCATACATAATGTCTCCTGGGGTTTTAATGATGCTCTTTCCACCAATTTGATATCTGGTGTCACGAATGGCAATAACCTGATTCTGTGTGACAGCAGCGAAAGTTGGGAACTAAAAGGTAACCTGGAAAAATTGCTAGCCTTCAATGGTTATGAAACCAAAATAAACACACAAGACAGTGACACCTTTTATTTTGTCACCTTAAAAGGCCAGGTGCAGAATAACTGGTATTCGGACAGAATTAAAGAAAACCAAAACAGGAAATTAATTCCTTACCAAATTTATACGATTCAAGTTGCGAAAAATAAGGAGTGCCCAGAATCACTTGCTAATTAATGATTTTCTTTCAGAATTAAATTTTTCCCCATTAAACAAAGAAAATAACCATAGCTGCATAGCTAATTACTGCCAAGGTACCTGCCAGTAAAGCTAATGGAAATTGGGTGGTTACATGATCCATTAAATCACACCCGGTAGCCAGTGAGGAGAGAATGGTGGTATCGGAAATGGGTGAGCATTGGTCGCCGAAAACGGATCCCCCCAAAACAGATGAAAAACATAGTGTAAGGAAAAAAGGATCAGGAACAACAGCCCATGCAAGTGGAATTGCCACCGGATAAACCACCGCATAAGTTCCCCAGGAAGTACCGGTAGAAAAGGCAATGAGCATACTTAGCACCATTAGCAGGCCGGGCAAAAATGCCGGCACAATTAAATCTCCTACCATTTCTACCACATAAGCGGCAGTACCAACAGCATCGGCCACTTCTTTTAAAGTAACAGCCAAAGCTAAAATTATTGCACCAATGGTAACTCCCTTACATCCGTCAATAAAGCCATTAATTACTTCCTGAAGGCGCATTCCTTTCACGAGGGCAATGGCAAAACCTGCCAGCACAGCCAGGACAAAAGCCTCTGCTATATATAAAGTTGAATTTTCCCCCATATCCAGGATAAAATAAGTGTAGACATAAGGAAGTATTGCCACACCTAACAGAGTGCCAATGGGGCCGAAAAAATCAATCAGTCCGGGGGTGTAATTTGCTGGTATTTTTTGTGTGGTGAGTTCATCAGCTGCCATTGGTGTGGCGCCATCTCGATCCAGCAAACCTTTTGTTCTCGCTCGTTTAATGGCTGCACGCATTTTTTTACCCGGAACGAAAGGAAATTTATCCCAGGCAAAAATCAGGGTAATCAGAATGGCAAAAATTGCATAGAAATTAAAAGGTAAAGCTGAAAAGAAAAAAGCCACACTTTGCTGTGTAGTTTCAAATAGCGGAAGGGTTCCTATTACTAAACCTCCGACATAGAAAGGCCATACATTGAAAGGAATAAGGGTTGCCGCGGGTGATGCTGTAGAATCTACCATATAAGCCAATTCCTCGTGAGAAACCCGATGTTTATCTGCTATAGGCCGTACGGTTGCTCCCGTCAATACAGTACTTATTGTACCTCCCTGATGAAAAACCAACCCCATTAACCAGGTGAAGAATTTGGCGGTTTGCGGGCCGCGCACCATTTTATTGCTGGCCCAGGTGGCAAATTTTTCTGCACCGCCGGTTCTCGTCCAGATACCGATTAATCCTCCCAGCGCCCATAAATAAACCAAGATAATGAGCGCGAAACTTTCGGTTCCAACAGATGGAATCAGGAAATCCTGAACGATATTTACCTTCCCGGAAATTACCCCGCCCAGGCAAATTCCTATAAATAAAGAACTCACTACTTCGCGGGTGTAAAAAGCCAAAATAATGGCAACCAGCGGGGGCATAATAGACCATAAACCGTAGTGTCCATCCTCTTCGGGGAAATGACCGGCATAATAAATTCCGGCTATTATAAGAGCGAAAACTGCTCCGATGCCGATTTTTCGACGGGTGTTGGGATCGAGTAGTTTCTTTTTAGTGCGGGCGAAATCTTTATTCATATGCTCCATTTGTTAGCCGCCATAAAATAACAGAATCTGTGGAATTCCCGAATGATAATTGGTGCTAATCTACAATCAATGATTTTCCATTTCCTAATACCCTGAAGTTTGGTTTTTCTCCCTCAAAACTTTCCATAGCTTCATAGAAATCATTAATCGGCTCATCTCTTCCATCATCTGCGAGGGGAAATGTTCCGTAGTGCATTCCCAGGCTAATTTCAGCCCCGATATCCTGATGAGCTAAAATTGCTTCTTGTGGAGATAGATGCACAGGCGACATAAACCAGCGCGGCTTATATGCCCCAATGGGAATCAGCCCTAATTTGATTTCATACCGTTCACCAATTTCCTTAAAAAACTCTCCATATCCTGTATCTCCCGCAAAGTAGATATTACCCGATCTGGTTTTGAGGATGTATCCCGCCCACAAAGTATTATCGCGATCAAATAATCCGCGCGATGAGAAGTGTTGAGCCGGAACAGAGACTACATTCACAAAATTGAAGCCATTATGCTCTTCCCACCAGCCCAGGTCTTTAGTGTTTAAAATCCCTTCACTGTTTAGATATTGTCCAACTCCAAAAGGAGTTATAAAGGTACTGCCAAATCTCTCATTAATATTTTTCAGAGTTGAAATATCCAGGTGATCGTAATGGTTATGGCTGATTACCACAAGATCGATATGCGGCAGGTCTTTAAAGTGAATTCCAGGAGGCGTCATCCTTTTTGGTCCTGCAAAGCTGAACGGACTGGCGCGGCCACTCCAAATTGGATCAGTTAAAATATTCAAGCTGTCTGTTTGGATAAGAAAAGTGGAGTGATTTATGTAGGTAACTACCAATGAGTCGCCAATGCGGGCTTTGGGTTTTTCACCAAAATCCACCTCATCCGGAGAGATTTCATTCCATTCTCCGGGGTCGTTGGTAAGCGCCCATTTAATCACATCCAGAAATGATTTTACTTCAACATCTCCCGGGTTTTCAAACCTTTCGCCATTGAAGTATTTTGACTTAGGACCGTCGTATCCCGGCTCTGAAAGCGACCATCCAACAATAACTACCACAAGTACGAAAGTGGCGAACAAACCCAGCAACCAAAGCAGGATTTTAGAAAGTATATTCATGATATATTTGATTAACCAATAGGCCGGGTATTTGGCAGAAATCGTTTCGAGCAGTCAAAAATAACTACAATGCTACTTTAACTCCCGTTCAAAAAACTTATAAATCCGGCGATATTCATCATACCATGAATCTTCGTCCACAAAACTATGGCGTTCGCTGGGATACATCATCATTTCAAAATTATCATTCCCGGATTGTACAAGACGTTCGATATATTGTGCGGCATCCTGGAAACCAACGTTGTTGTCTATAAGGCCGTGAAGTAGCAGCACAGGTTTGGTTAACGAGTCGGCATAGGTAATTGGAGAACTGCGTGCGTAATTAACGGAGTCTGCTTCTGGAGTTCCTAAACGCGGAAGGGTATACCAGGGATTGGTATGATAATAATTTTCCCAATTTGTTACCGATCGCAGGGCGGCGCCGGCATCAAAATGTTCGGGCGAAACACTTACGGTATAAAGAGCCATAAATCCTCCATAACTTCCACCGTAAACTCCTACACGAGAAGTATCCGCTTTATCAAAATTATCGGCAAGAAAGGCGAGGCCGTCTTCAATATCTTCTGTTTCGTATTTACCCATCCAGTTGGTCACATCTTCACGGAATTTACGCCCGTAGCCTGTACTGTGGCGGTAATCCACTTCAATAACATAAAAGCCCTGATGGGTTAAAAACTGGTTAAACATATATTCGCGCCAATAACTGCCCGACCAACCTTTATACACGTTTTGAAGAGATCCGGCACCGTGCACAAATACCACCACCGGGTTCCCCTCAGGATTTCTTTTTTCTGGTTTTAATACAGACATCGAAAGCCGTGTTTTGCCATCCCTGCCGGTATATTTCACATAATCTTCCTTTTTCCAGTCAAACTCATGGAAGGTATCAGGCACAGAATTAGTGAGTTTTATTTCTTTTTTTGGGATGACTGTATCAGTAACATATAAATCGAATGGTTCATTAAAATAGGTTTTGGAGTAGACGATATACCGGCGGTCTTCACTTAACCTGAAATCCTTTCTATAACCTTCTTCAACAGTAAGTTTGGTTGGCAGATTAGTGGTAATATCAAGTTTGGAGAGTTGAATTTCACCGCGATCATTTTCGCTGGTAGCCATGGCAATGGTTCTCTCGTCAATCCATTCTGCCCAGGGAACATCATACTCTCCAAAAGTGTGTTGTTTGGAATCTGATCCATCAGCATTAATGGTGTAAATATGATTCCAGCCATCTCCTTCACTTTGGAACATTAATTTATCTCCCTCGGGTGCAAAAGCCATATTTTGTCCATACAACCAGCCATCCGTTTCATCTTCAAAGATTATTTTTGATGTATTTTCATTCAAATCAAAAGATATAATCTCGCGCTTTTTCATGGGAGCATTGGTCCAGTCGATGGCCAGGAAATTTCCTGTAGCACTGACGTCGGCATTCATATAACCCTGTTGTTTGAAGATTTCTTCCACCTCGTTCGAGTCTAAATCTGCAACAGAAATGATACGCGTTGGGATACCTCTGCGGGTACTTCCTGATTTTACATACCGGTCTACATATTCCGGGAAATAATATTCTTTGTATTCCGAATTATCATATTGGCTAAGCACCAGCCGGTTATTAACCCAGCTCACGATGCTATAATTGGAATCATCCTCTTTTTTCTCGGTTACCTGTTTGATGAAGGCTTCATTCACCCCAGATATCCACACATCCCCATTCTGCACGTAAGCGAATCTTGAGCCTTTTTCATTCCAAACGGGGTTATAGTCAAAACCTTTTGACGCCACCACTACTCGTTGATTTTCATAATTGGCATCGGAGAGCATCAAATCACCATCTTTAGTAAAAAGCAGGTGTTTTCCATCGGGCGACACGCTGGAATTCCGCTGTACATTTTCAGCGGCTTTTTTAAAGTTTTTGCCACTTAATCCCACCTGATATAAATCAGTCTTAGAAGTAGCAGAATCACTCCAGTTGTAATAAATGGTTTTTCCGTCAGCAGAAAAATGGGAGAAGGAAGGACGGGTTCCCGGAATAAAAGGCTCATGAAAGATATCCTTCAGCGTTAGCTGGTCGGGAAATTGTTGGGCATTTGCTTCCATTCCTAATAGCAGAAGTGCAAGTGGCAGTAATAACAGCTTTTTCATAATGTGATTGGTCATTGGGAAAATTTTTATGAGGATAAAAACTTTACAGGTTAAAAAATGGTAAAAAGAATATGCATTCTGCAGCTAAATCTCCGCAGAGAATTCGTTGCTATAAGCCACCACTTATCCTTTTATCACCTTCTCAATATCTTTTATTTCTTTAGGAACATCAGTCATGTTCTCATACCCATCCTGCGTGATAATGATATTATCTTCGATTCGAATACCACCAAACTCGAATAGTTCTTGAAGCTTTTCTGAGTTAAGAAACTTTGACTGGGTTTCATCCTCGAGGGCAGGCTTTAATAGTGCGGGAACAAAATAAATTCCAGGTTCTATAGTGACAACCATTCCGGGCTGCAAGTGGCGGCGGGCGCGTAGAAATTTGATTCCCGGACGATCGATCCGATCCACCCCTTTAGGATACCCGCCTACATCATGTGTATCTAAACCAAGAAAATGTCCGAGCCCATGCGGAAAAAATAAGGCAAAGATATTTTCCTCCATCATGTCATCAATATTTCCTTTTAGCAGTCCTTCTTCTTTCAATCCCTCCAACATAATCCGGGAAGCTTGCAGGTGCAGGTTTTCCATTTTCACGCCGGGTTCGATGGCATCTATGGCCGAATTTAAAGCATTCAGCGCCGATTGGTAAACTCCGGCCTGCAAAGAAGTAAATTTGCCATTGGCTGGATAGGTCCGTGTTATATCAGACGAATAGCCATTGTATTCGTGTCCTGCATCCAGGAGAAAAAGATCCCCCTCACTTATTTTGCTGGTGTTTTGTACATAATGAAGGATGGCACTGTTTTTCCCGCCGGCAAAAATTCCGTTATAGGCATCTTGTTGCAGGCCATTTTCGATCTGCACTTTGGTGAATATTGCCTTCAGCTCATACTCGAACATTCCCGGCTTTATAGATTCCATCACTGTTTTATGTGCCAGGTTATTAACCCGTGCTGAAACACGCATTTGATCCAGTTCGGCATCGGTCTTATACATTCGGCAATAGGTAAGGGCATCCTGCAGGCTTTCGATATCTGCTTCAAAACTACGATTTAGATCCTCCACAAATTCAGCGTCCACATCATTCAGGCAAAAAACCTTATCGGGGTTAATTTCCTTTAGAACATGAAGAATATCATTCATGTAATGCAGGTGATCAGGCTTATATTCCTCCTGGTAGGCTTCCTGTGCTTTTACATAACCATGCCACACGGCAAATTGAGAATCTCTCTCTGGTACAAAAAGATGATATTCTTCTGTTTTCAGATCCAGCACCAAAGCACATTCAGGTTCATTCACTCCCGTCAAATACCAGAAATTTGACTCCTGCCGGAATGGATATTCATAATCGGTTTCATTGCGATAAAGAATTTCTGAGCCTTGAATAAATACAGCTCCTTTTTGATTTTCATCAAATAATGAGAATAGTTTTTCGCGGTGTTTGCTATGCATAATTTTTAATTAAGTGTGCTTCAGAGAATCATCAGGATACAGAATTGAGAAACTAATATCGACTATCCAAGATCAGGAATTTTGAATCAGCAATTCTTTAAATAATGAAATAAAATCTGCAATTTTCCCTTCGAAATTGAAATTACCTTCCTCTCTTAAATCCAGATGCATCACTCCTTTTTCAGAGTGAATTTCAGTATTTGCTTTCTCTTTACGGGCAATCAAATCCAGTGAGGAACTTAAAAAGGCTACATTTGCTCCTTGCCGATTTAAAATCACATTGAGCCGTGTGCCGCCATAGGGTGTAGCTGAAAGTGATATCCCAATTTTGATATGTTCCTCCAATCCAAAAATCCGGTAATAATGAGCCATTGAAAGTTCCGGGGAGAAATCATCAAAATTTAAAAATTTAACGGGTTGATGTAGTTGTGTAAAAAGTGCATTGCAGGAATTCAGCACAAAAGAACGAGTATCAGGATGTGATTTTGAACCGGTAAATCCCCGACCCTGCCAATATTGAAAATTGCGTTCTATTTCATTCTTAGAGGTAAATGGTTTGGGAATTTTCTCTAATTGGAGAAAAGAATTCTTGCCCTGCGATTCCGGCCCTAGTGCTTCATGACCAAACCAAAAATCGAGCAAGCCATTACTCACCAATACCAATGGCGCGCCTACTTTTTGATTATACCGTGCAACCTGCAAGGCTGCTTTTTCATCAAGTTTGATATCACCGGATTTGCATTCAACTAATAAGAGCGGCTTGAAATCATCATCATAACAAATTATATCTGTGCGCGAAGAGGTTTTATCATTAGGCAGCTTAACCGGGCTTTCAAAAGAAATTCGATGGAGAGAAAAGCCTGCTTCCAGTGTCAGGTAATCTATCAATTCCAGGCGAACACGTTCTTCCGGCCGGTTAGCAAACACCTTTTTCAGGATGGGATTCCACAGCAACTTTCTCTCGTCCCTGAACCTGAACTGCGGATAATGTAAGAGTGCTTTGCTTAGCAATATATGAGGTTATTAAATTAATGTATGGAAATCAAAGGTAAGAAATTCAGTAATCCTAGTAGTTTTAAGATTTACGGGAATGACTTTACCTGTTTAGGTTTTCGAATATCCTGCTAATAATATCTCCACAGGTCATCCCAACGGGATGCCTTTGGCACCGCCTCCGCGGGAATGACTCTTTGGAACGGGAAAGACAGCTCAGGCTCCAGTCTTCAAAAGCTCCTGCCCGGAAGAATCTGAGAATTTGCAAATGCAAGAATGCAAAATTTTATCCTTGATTTAACTTTGGAAAAATTGCCAGTGATGAGGATGTAGAGTACAGCTATTGCACGCTTACTTCAGCTTTATCTTTGTCCTTGTCTTCATCCAGACTTCGTTTTATGAAGAATTGCTGGATAATGGAAAGCACGTTGAATATGAGGTAGTACAAACTCAATCCTGCCGCGAAATTGTTGAAGATAAACAGCAACATCAGCGGGAAGATATATTGTAATACCTTCATTTGGCCGGCCATAGGGCCTCCACCGCCACCGCCGCTCATACCGCCGGTAAGTTTACTTTGCACCATCATGGCGGCTGTCATCAGGAGGACGAGCCCGGCAATTTGATCTCCCAAAAATGGAATACTGAATGGTAAACTTATTATATAATCCGGGGCTGATAAATCAGTGACCCATAAAAATTCTTCCTGCCGAATGATGATAGAATTTTGGAAATATCGCCAAAGGGTAATAAGAATTGGGAACTGCAGCAGGTTGGGTAAACAACCACCTAAGGGGTTTACCTTGTTTTTGCGATACAAATCCATGGTAGCTTTTTGCTGCTTCTGCGGATTGTCTTTGTACTTTTCCTGCAACTCCTTCATTTGAGGTTGCAGCTTACTCATAGCCCCCATGCTCTTGTAACTTTTGTAGGTAAGCGGAGAAAGCACCAGTTTTACAAGCGAAGCAAATATGATAATGATAATTCCCACATTAGCTACATAGCTACTCATAAATTCAAAAAATGGTATAACCAGCCAGCGCACAAAAGGATCAGAAAACCAGCGCAGCCAGCTCCAGCCAACATCTACCATATCGTAGGCATTTTCATCTACCTGAATAATTTCGCGGTACTTCATTGGCCCTACATACATCCTGAAAGCCGTAGTGCCGTCCTCTTCGAGATTGGTTCGAATAGATGAAGTATACATGTGCCGGGCAGAAGGATCGTCAGGTGCTCCCGTGACTTCACCCGTTAAAATAGCCCCGTCAGTTCTGGAAAGCGGCTTGATAAGCTGGGTAAAGAATTTTGTTTTAGTTGCCGCCCAGTCAATATTACCATTGATGTTGCTCTCATCTCGCCCCGGATCATCAAGCTTGAACTTCTCAAGTTCACCCCCCGCATACACATAAGCAGCGGTTTCCAGGGCATCTTGCGTAGGGTCTTTTTCGGTGAAATTGAGGGGGGTTGTCCATCCAAAATCAACAGAACCACCTACAATATAATTCTGTAAGCCGATGAACCTCAGCTCTACATCAACTTCATAATTATCGCCATTCATGGTATAGGTAACCTGCACCTGGCGATCATCTTCCAGCTCCAGTACATAAGAAACCTGGTTCTCCCTGCCTTCGGTAATATTCATGGAGGAGCCGGAGGTGGTTTGCCGGAAAAGTAAATCCTGTGTTTCTACATTATAATTTTCGGTAGAAAGGAAGCCAATATTGTAGGCAGAACGAGTAGTGTCATCAATAAGCTGTATAGGATGGCCAGCCCAGGTATCATATTCTTTAAGGATATATGAGGATGGCCCGGCGCCTTTATTGGTAAAAATGATGGTGTAGAGAGGGGTGGAAACTTCAAATTCAGTTTGCTCAGTAACATTGCTGGTGGCGAATAATCCCTGTTGCGTGGTTTCCGTTTCCTGTTGGCGTTCTTCACGGATTGATGGTTCTTCCCTTTCCGGCTGGCGAAGTTCTTCGAGAGAATCCTGCCGGTTTTGTTCAATTTGTGCCAGGCTGTCTTGTGTGGCACGGTCTTGTTGTTGGCGGGCAAGCTCTTCTTCGGAGGGCATGGTAAAAAAGAACCATCCCATCATAAGCAGAAAAATTAAAGCGAGTCCGGTTGCTGTATTCTTATCCAAGTGATTAAATTTTTTGAGAAAGTGGAGAATTAGAAAGCAAACGGCTGCGTAGTTTGCTCATCAGGGTTTTCATGTCGTTTTGAACCTCATCAAAAGAAAGTTGAGCGTTCCGCGCCATAAATACGTAGTGAACTTCTGCGTTTATTTGACTGAACATATCAGTCAAAATATGCCGGTTGAGGCGATATGCTTCGCGAAGGAGGCGTTTTGTGCGGGTTCGTTTAACGGCGTTACCGATTTTTTTGGGAGCAATGAAGCCGGCGAGAAATTTTTCGCCGGAATTTGGATACACGGCAAAACGAAGATTCACTGTTGGTGAAGTGATAAGTTTTGAGTCTGAAAAAAGTTGGTCAAAATTTCTCTTGCCGCGTAATACGTGAGATTTAGGCAATGTAAATCTACGTTCTGGAGAATCTGAAAGGTTACTTTGCTCCTTTTTTCTCATCACTAACACTAAGCTTATGGCGGCCTTTAGCTCTGCGGCGGGCAACTATTTTACTTCCGTTTGCGCTAGACATGCGCTTGCGAAAACCATGCTTGTTCTTGCGCTTTTTGTTACTTGGTTGAAATGTGCGTTTCATGAATCTGGATATTTTATGCGTTCAATTTCTCATCCGAAAAAGGCTTTAAATATACAGAGAATATCAGAAAAAACAGAAATTATTTGCTCTTGTTGCGTTATTATCTGAGTGAAGACATTCACTGCTTTTCTTGCACTTTAAAACCCGGCTTCCATTAAGAGCTATGAACTCTTCTCCGTCTTTTTTATTGCCAACTGTAGATAGAGACTGCTCAGGATATTTTTAGATATTGAGTAAAAGGTCCAATCCTGGTCTCTCTCATGGTAGATAACGGGTGAGCAAACGGAGCTAGGCAAAATAATAAGCCCCGTAAATGAAATAATTTACGGGGCTTTAATAACATAACAGGCTGGTCTCGAACCGGCATGATAAATTATGTTTTAAGTACAATTTTAAATGAGTGCAGTACTAGATTGTACCTAATCTTCGGAAGTGATTTATTTTCCATCTTGGATTTTCTGCCATTCTTCTGTTGTTATCATGAATACAAAAATATCATCTTCATTAACATCAGCATCTTCAGGTATAAAGCCTGCAACTCGTAGTTCATTCATGTTTGCCTGGAGATCGTGCGGCTCTAAACTATAAGCGGCTCCGGTTCCCATGTCTACTAGTAATCCAAGTATTCCCCAAGAAAAAATATTTCCTACAACACTGGTTCCTACGTCGAACTTTTTATTGATCTCCATTTTGACTTCTTCATATCCTTCACTTTGAAAGGATATTATGTAATCTTTATTACGCTTTAGAGACAGTGTTTGTGGCGTTATACCTTTATTAATATCATTAACATATATAGTAGCTCCCGAAGGTGATGAATTCACCTTTAGGTCGGCGCTTGAACCTTTAAATATAGTTCCACAACCGGTTATTACTATGCAAACCGTTATTATTAGTATGTATTTATAGTATTTCATATTGATTTTTGTTTTTAATTTGCGGCCCTCAAATACCCCTACAGAGTGACCATTTAATTATAAAAGAGTACTGTAATAACAATTTGTTACAATACAAAATAATTTATTTAACTCCCCACTTTTAACCTCGTCATGAAGCCCTGGATTAGCTTAGCAATGAGGGATACCTGCTATTGCGCTTAGACTCAGAGCGTGCGGAAATCAATGTACGATATTTCAGATGCATGGTTTAACCCCAAGATAGGTTCTAAAAATCAAAAATCTGCAATTGTTAATCGATTGATCGCAAATACTACTTGATTGATTGGGATAAACGAACAGTATTTTTGATTGGAGATTTTATGTCAATCCCTGGAATTGAAGGCTTTTCATTTGATAAAGCCTCTTTTTAATTCCCTCCAAGCAATCAGAATTAATTCCTGCCACGTCCGTTTAACTGGCGCAGTTTTTGTATAGATTATAATTGCAAACAGTTGAACCGCCCTCTCTGAAAGGTTAACTTCAACAGTTCATAAATAATTACCTGATACAAGCAAAAAAATTATGTTAGACGCAATCGGTAAGGTTATTACCAAAGTCTTTGGTTCCAAGAGTGAGAAAGACATCAAAAAAATTCAGCCTGTTGTAGATCAAATAAAGTCCTACGAAGAGCAAGTAAAGCAATTAAGCGATGAGGAGCTGAAAGGAAAGACCGAAGAATTCAAGCAAAAAATTAAAGATGCTACCGCCGATGTGTTAGCGGAAGTTGAAGAGACAAAGAAGAAACTCGATAATATTGAAGACCTCACCCCGGGCGAACACCGTGAATTAGCCGAACGGCTGGATGAGCTGGAAGCACAGGAACTGGACATTATTGAAGAAATATTGGATGACATTTTGCCCGAAGCTTTTGCGGTCCTGAAAGATACCTGCCGCCGATTTGTCGGCAAATCGTGGAAAGTAGGCGGTAATGAAATTACCTGGGAAATGGTGCCTTATGATGTGCAGCTGGTTGGAGCTATTGTGCTGCACCAGGGACGAATTGCCGAAATGAAAACGGGGGAAGGTAAAACGCTTGTCGCAATCTTCCCGGCTTACCTGAATGCACTATCCGGAAAAGGAGTGCATATTGTTACGGTTAATAACTATCTCGCTATGCGTGATGCAGAATGGAACGAACCGATTTTTAACTTCCACGGCTTACATGTGGATTGTGTTGACCGCTACGATCCAAGTACAGAGCCGCGGCGAAATGCCTATAAAGCCGATATCACCTACGGAACCAATAACGAATTCGGCTTCGATTACCTGCGCGATAATATGGTGATTGAGCAGAAGCAATTGGTTCAGCGCGATCATCATTTCACCATTATTGATGAGGTGGATTCTATATTAATTGATGAGGCCCGTACACCGCTTATTATTTCAGGCCCCGTTCCACATGACAATAAATCGGATAAGTATGTGGAGATGAAGCCGAGAGTGGAATCGCTGGTAGCTGCACAGAAAAAGATGGTTTCGAATCTTGTTTCGGAAGCAAAAAAATTATTAGAGGAAGGAGATGAAGAAAAATCCGGACTGGCACTTTTCAGGGCCGTTCGTGGTTTTCCGAAAAATTCGCAGCTAAGAAAATTGCAGCAGGACCCGAAGATTCAAAAGATGATTCAGCGCACGGAGAATTTCTACCTTCAGGATAATGCCAAAAATATGCCCGTGGTAGATGAGTACCTGTATTACGCGGTGGATATGAAGATGAATTCGATCGAGATGACGGAAAAAGGCCGGGAATTCATCACCGGAAAAGGAGAAGACCCTGATTTCTTTGTGATTCCTGATTTGGGCGAAGATACTGCCGAAATCGAGAAGGAAATGGAAGAGCTGGAAAAAGAGAAGCTGGAAGGCATAAAAAATAATGACGAATTCAGTGAAGAGTATAAAGAGAAGAAATTAGAGGAAGCAAAACAGGAATTACGACAGGAACGGGAAAAGAAATTTAACGACCTGCACCGTCTTTTTGCCGAGCGTGGTGACCGTATTCATACTATAAACCAGCTCCTGAAAGCTTATACCAATTTTGAGCGGGAAGAAGAATACATCGTCCAGAATGGCAAAGTCAATATTGTTGATGAGCATACGGGACGTGTACTTTCCGGCCGCCGCTATTCCGATGGATTGCATCAGGCGATTGAAGCAAAAGAGCAGGTTAAAGTGGAGGCATCCACCCAAACCTACGCTACTGTAACACTTCAGAATTATTTCCGCATGTATGATAAACTCTCCGGCATGACCGGTACCGCGGAAACGGAAGAGGGTGAATTCAATGAGATTTATGAGCTGGATGTGGTGGTTATTCCCACCAATAAACCTATTGCACGAGATGATAAGGAAGATCTCGTTTTCAAAACAAAGCGCGAAAAATTCAAAGCTTCCATTGATAAAATTCGTGAATATCACGAAAAAGGTCAGCCGGTTTTGGTTGGTACCACAAGTGTGGATGTCTCCGAAACCATGAGCCGCATGTTACAAAGAGCCGGCATTCCGCATAATGTTTTGAATGCCAAACAGCATGCCCGCGAGAGTGAAATTGTAAAACAGGCCGGTGAACCGGGTGCCGTTACCGTAGCCACCAATATGGCCGGACGTGGTACGGATATCAAATTGGCAAAAGGTGTGAAAGAAAAAGGAGGGCTTGCCATCCTGGGAACCGAGCGTCACGAGTCTCGAAGAATTGATTTACAGCTTCGCGGACGTTCTGGCCGGCAGGGAGATCCGGGTGAATCCCAGTTTTACGTTTCACTGGAAGATGACTTGATGGCACTGTTTATGTCCGACAAAGTTGCCAACGTAATGGACAAGCTGAATTTTGAAGAAGGCGAAGTAATTACGCATTCCTGGATCACCAAATCACTGGAGCGCGCGCAGAGTAAAGTTGAGCAGAATAACTTCAGCATAAGAAAGCGACAGCTTGAATATGATGACGTACTGAATAATCAGCGGAATGTAATTTATGCCCGCAGAAAACATGCCTTGCTTGGCGATCAGCTGAGAACCGATATCATGGATATGCTGGATGACCTGATTGAGATGCTGGTGGAGGATCATGTTGCAGCCGGAGATTATGAAGGCTTGCACGAATCTATTTTACGTCACCTGGCGGTAGATGTAGAATTTGACCAGGAATCATGGTTTAAAATGAACGAGCGGGATTTGGTGGATCACATCATCGATAAGGCATTGGAGGCCTATAAGCGCAAAGAAGAACAGATGGCAAAACCGCTGTACCAGGTGATGAGGCGTATCAGTGAAGCGAATCCAGAAAACCGCCCCGATAAAGTCCAGGTAATTTTCACAGATGGAATACGCCGTATGCGCATTGTAGTAGATGTGGAAACTGCCCTGGAAAACGAAGGCCGTGAAGTTGCGCGATCACTTGAAAAAAGTGCCGTTCTTTCCACCATTGATGAAAAGTGGATGGAACATTTACGGGAACTGGATTCAGTAAAAGAGGGAATTGGTTTGAGATCCTTTGCTCAGAAAGATCCTCTGCTTGAATATAAACGGGAAGCTTTCAGTATGTTCAAAATGCTTCTTGATGATATCAACCAGGAGGCAATATCGCTGATCTGGAAAGCCATTCCCGAAGTGCAGGCAGAGAGTTCTAAACTTCAGCAAGCTCAAAAACAAAAATCCCGTTTCGATACCTCCGCAATGGAAACCGAGCATGCCGACTCCACCGGTATGGGCATGAAAGCGCCGCAGCAAAATGGCGGACAAAAACCCCAGGGCGGAAATGCCAAACCCAAGCCGGTTGAAGTAGCCGAGGAACCCGGCCGAAACGATCATGTTACCGTTCAAAACATGAATACCGGCGAAACCAAAGAAATAAAGTGGAAATACGCCAAACGCCTGGTGGATGAAGAAGGCTGGGTGTTGGTGGAGAAGTAGGTAAATAGATGTGAGATATGAGACAAAAAGATATAAGATCTTAATTAAACCTAATTTTTCTGGAGCAAGTAGTTAGGGGGCAGGTTTTTTTGATTGCTGGTCTTCGTGATGGGTGTGTTTCAAAAGTCTGCAAACGCGGATTTTTATTCCTCTAAGGTTCGATTAAAGCCAATTCAAAGTGAAAGTTACTGAGCTGGAAACCGGGCTTTCAATTCCTCTAAGGTTCGATTAAAGCAACAACAAAAGAACCTGATAGAAGTTTCCAAAGAGTCTTTCAATTCCTCTAAGGTTCGATTAAAGCTCTTACCAAAAAAGTAACGGTTCCGATTGGGCTTACTTTCAATTCCTCTAAGGTTCGATTAAAGCCAAAAGTGTAAGCGTGAGCTGGGCAAACGATATAACTTTCAATTCCTGTAAGGTTCGATTAAAGCGCTTACAGAGCTATGATTGAACTCTATATGGCACTTCTTTCAATTCCTCTAAGGTTCGATTAAAGCGACAAACCTTTGCCTGGATGCCTCTAAAGGATATTCTTTCAATTCCTCTAAGGTTCGATTAAAGCGGGCAAAAACGAAGCTTCAGGAAGTATTATGGGATACTTTCAATTCCTCTAAGGTTCGATTAAAGCGGTTCATTAAGTTCTGTTCACCACGTACGCCTAACAACTTTCAATTCCTCTAAGGTTCGATTAAAGCTGGCTACTCCTGATTTATTAAGCAGCACCAGTACGCTTTCAATTCCTCTAAGGTTCGATTAAAGCTGGGCGAAGAAGAAGATGCCAATATTGATGATTACGCTTTCAATTCCTCTAAGGTTCGATTAAAGCAGTGATATCGCTTTTGTTTTGAAATAGTAGAAGACCTTTCAATTCCTCTAAGGTTCGATTAAAGCTCTTTGCCGATCGTAGGAATGCCCTCTACATACTGCTTTCAATTCCTCTAAGGTTCGATTAAAGCTGAACTTCTGTATATGGCCGATGGACGAAGGCAACCTTTCAATTCCTCTAAGGTTCGATTAAAGCGGTTATTCTAAATTCTCAAAGCATTTTGTTGATAAACTTTCAATTCCTCTAAGGTTCGATTAAAGCCCTGATGCACCGTTACCAATTTCTTACTGTCTGAATTCTTTCAATTCCTCTAAGGTTCGATTAAAGCAATTCAGGCTCCGGCAATTCGCTTAATGGCTGGCCGCTTTCAATTCCTCTAAGGTTCGATTAAAGCATTTGGAGAGTGCCAATTTGAGGGGTGCCGATTTGGCTTTCAATTCCTCTAAGGTTCGATTAAAGCCAACAAGCATCACTACGGAGCAGGCGAAAAAGAACACTTTCAATTCCTCTAAGGTTCGATTAAAGCCGTTTTTAGCAGAATCACTAAAAGAAGTAAATTCAACTTTCAATTCCTCTAAGGTTCGATTAAAGCCAGCTGGAGCTTGCAAGGCTCTGCCTGAAAAAGCACTTTCAATTCCTCTAAGGTTCGATTAAAGCAGCACTTGTTGTTTCTGCCGGGGCGCTTGGTGAGGTCTTTCAATTCCTCTAAGGTTCGATTAAAGCTACGAACGTCTTAGATGTAGCTACGACTTCAACCTTCTTTCAATTCCTCTAAGGTTCGATTAAAGCATTATCAATATTCCATCTGCAAGCTAACTTTGAGTTCTTTCAATTCCTCTAAGGTTCGATTAAAGCTTGTGGCCATCCATTTTGCACCTTCCTTATTTTCACACTTTCAATTCCTCTAAGGTTCGATTAAAGCCAGTCTATTGACGGCAACGGCTCCGGGGTGTTTGCTTTCAATTCCTCTAAGGTTCGATTAAAGCTGCAACTTTCGCCTTTAGCAGATTCCCTAATCTTCTCTTTCAATTCCTCTAAGGTTCGATTAAAGCCCGTACATGGCCATCAAGCAAAAGCGCCGTGGCTACTTTCAATTCCTCTAAGGTTCGATTAAAGCACCGATATCCCGAACTGGAGGATGCCGTGCGCTCGGCTTTCAATTCCTCTAAGGTTCGATTAAAGCCATTCACTCTTTTCTCAAAAGGCTTAGCCATTTCGGCTTTCAATTCCTCTAAGGTTCGATTAAAGCTGATCAGGGGGGTACCTCCGCTGGCGCAGAAGGAACTTTCAATTCCTCTAAGGTTCGATTAAAGCTTTTGGTACCACAAAGGATGCTGTTTCTACCGATTCTTTCAATTCCTCTAAGGTTCGATTAAAGCATGATTCTAAATCTACCTCATGGATGATGGTTTGGTGCTTTCAATTCCTCTAAGGTTCGATTAAAGCGATTTTGCTGACGAGCATACGCAATGAAATATTTTGCTTTCAATTCCTCTAAGGTTCGATTAAAGCTGAGTATACTTCTATTGATGATCCGGAGGATGATACTTTCAATTCCTCTAAGGTTCGATTAAAGCCTACCGAATGGCTCAATGGAGCGTCCGCGTATGGTCCTTTCAATTCCTCTAAGGTTCGATTAAAGCCATGACGAAGCTTCGTGCGATCGGCTTCTATGATGCTTTCAATTCCTCTAAGGTTCGATTAAAGCTGTTACGGATGTTCAGGTTGACCGGCTGGAGAAATCTTTCAATTCCTCTAAGGTTCGATTAAAGCCCCAAACAACTCAAGCATGGCTACGGGTGGAACTTCTTTCAATTCCTCTAAGGTTCGATTAAAGCGGGGATTATTCTAAGAATTACGATCATGGAAAAGTCCTTTCAATTCCTCTAAGGTTCGATTAAAGCTAACAAAGGAAAAGCGCATGAGCCTCGAAGAGCTGCTTTCAATTCCTCTAAGGTTCGATTAAAGCAATAATCATAATTCTTGCAGGGTGTGTGTCAACAGACTTTCAATTCCTCTAAGGTTCGATTAAAGCCTTACCACGCGGTGTACGTGCAATCGGTATTCTCTCTTTCAATTCCTCTAAGGTTCGATTAAAGCTGGAAGCAACCCTTTTGATTACGTTGAAGTTGGATACTTTCAATTCCTCTAAGGTTCGATTAAAGCTGATATCAATGGTGGCAGGATAGAACCTGTAAACAGTCTTTCAATTCCTCTAAGGTTCGATTAAAGCGATATTTTCATTCCCAAAAAACAGGGCAAAAGTATCCTTTCAATTCCTCTAAGGTTCGATTAAAGCTGAATTTGACTCCGACACCTTTGTTTTGACCGCAGGCTTTCAATTCCTCTAAGGTTCGATTAAAGCTAACCCGAAATGAATTGTGATAACCCTCTTGACCGGCTTTCAATTCCTCTAAGGTTCGATTAAAGCTTTTAGAAATCAACTTCAGTCCGTTGCGGTTACTTTCTTTCAATTCCTCTAAGGTTCGATTAAAGCGGCTTAGAACCTCAAAAATGAATGTATCTCAAATGACTTTCAATTCCTCTAAGGTTCGATTAAAGCCTTCTTTTGAAGAAATAAAAGCTCATAAAAATGGGACTTTCAATTCCTCTAAGGTTCGATTAAAGCCGGCTCCAAATTCCTCTATATCATGTGATACCATTGCTTTCAATTCCTCTAAGGTTCGATTAAAGCCATCCCAATCCTTGACAAAAGCATACTTTGAGCGGTCTTTCAATTCCTCTAAGGTTCGATTAAAGCCGATAATCGGCTCCCATCGGGCGAGCGCAAACATCCTTTCAATTCCTCTAAGGTTCGATTAAAGCTTCCCTAAAAAGAAAGATAATACTGGGGAAAAAATCTTTCAATTCCTCTAAGGTTCGATTAAAGCCTCGTTACTTTAATTTCTTTGTGCTTGATTGGGGTGCTTTCAATTCCTCTAAGGTTCGATTAAAGCAAGCGGCTCAGTTACCTTTGCTGTTACAGTTGGTGACTTTCAATTCCTCTAAGGTTCGATTAAAGCTCCAGGAAGCCGTTGATCAATTAAATGGTAAGGCAGCTTTCAATTCCTCTAAGGTTCGATTAAAGCCGGGATAAACCGGGTGCATGCTGTCGCCTTTGATCCTTTCAATTCCTCTAAGGTTCGATTAAAGCAACTCAGCCTTTTTGCCGGCGGCGACACCATAATGACTTTCAATTCCTCTAAGGTTCGATTAAAGCCTCTACACCGAGAGCACCCGTAAAGTTAATAGTTACTTTCAATTCCTCTAAGGTTCGATTAAAGCCTCGCTTTGTCCGCACAACTATATAAGAGGCTATTACTTTCAATTCCTCTAAGGTTCGATTAAAGCTATGGCCGGCATTGTTGCCGGTGCGACTGGCGCCGCTTTCAATTCCTCTAAGGTTCGATTAAAGCGGAGTGCCGAAAAATCCGGCTGATAAGCCAGGATAACTTTCAATTCCTCTAAGGTTCGATTAAAGCGCGGATTTTCGGCGAAGCGGCAAGCGCCCGGCTGTACTTTCAATTCCTCTAAGGTTCGATTAAAGCGACACCGGCGTAATCCGTTATTCCGGCCTCGGTGGGGCTTTCAATTCCTCTAAGGTTCGATTAAAGCCGTGCCATTGAAAAGGGTACGGAATTTGAAAATAAACCTTTCAATTCCTCTAAGGTTCGATTAAAGCAGCACTTGTTGTTTCTGCCGGGGCGCTTGGTGAGGTCTTTCAATTCCTCTAAGGTTCGATTAAAGCTACGAACGTCTTAGATGTAGCTACGACTTCAACCTTCTTTCAATTCCTCTAAGGTTCGATTAAAGCTGGAAAGTAGATGGAAAGCTTGTTATTGGCTTACATGCTTTCAATTCCTCTAAGGTTCGATTAAAGCATTATCAATATTCCATCTGCAAGCTAACTTTGAGTTCTTTCAATTCCTCTAAGGTTCGATTAAAGCTTGAGTGGCTCCCGGTGAGCCTGTTAGCCTAACTCCCTTTCAATTCCTCTAAGGTTCGATTAAAGCCTGGACAACCGGAAACGATGTTGGTTCTATTATCGCTTTCAATTCCTCTAAGGTTCGATTAAAGCCTTCGACAACGGCAAATAGAACGAAACATAAGATCGCTTTCAATTCCTCTAAGGTTCGATTAAAGCAGTATTAGGAGATTTGACTATCGGCACTTCAGAAAGCTTTCAATTCCTCTAAGGTTCGATTAAAGCTTTCAGGCAGGGAAAAGAAGAGTGGATTTTAAAGTCTTTCAATTCCTCTAAGGTTCGATTAAAGCTTCTACAGAAGCAACTAAGCTTTCAGGAATTGCATCCTTTCAATTCCTCTAAGGTTCGATTAAAGCAAACCCTTTTCAACAAGGCAGAAACAACTTCTTACCCTTTCAATTCCTCTAAGGTTCGATTAAAGCTTGAGGAAAAAGTAGCTATGGCACGAAAGAAAGGGCTTTCAATTCCTCTAAGGTTCGATTAAAGCAGCTTCAATAACTGTAGGCAATTAGAAGACGGCACCCTTTCAATTCCTCTAAGGTTCGATTAAAGCAATTTGCACCGGATCGGACGGTATTTCTACCACTTTCTTTCAATTCCTCTAAGGTTCGATTAAAGCTACCCTGGTTCTGGATTGGAGTAGGTGCCGGTGTGGCTTTCAATTCCTCTAAGGTTCGATTAAAGCAAATTCAACCATCCATAGCTCAAAATTTTCTACTAACTTTCAATTCCTCTAAGGTTCGATTAAAGCCAAAGCAGACGGAACCAACGATGTAGTGTTTGGTGCTTTCAATTCCTCTAAGGTTCGATTAAAGCTAAACCCATTGAAAAAGTTCAGTTTGATATTCGTGCTTTTAATTCCTCTAAGGTTCGATTAAAGCTATCATTGCCTTTGAGCGAAGAGCAACCGCTATCATCTTTCAATTCCTCTAAGGTTCGATTAAAGCCTTCACGTCAAGCCCAAATGAACCGGCAAACACAACTTTCAATTCCTCTAAGGTTCGATTAAA
>JBBDNN010000112.1:0-45466 GCA_040877545.1 Balneolaceae bacterium | reverse complement strand
TGGTTACACAGAGAGCTTTTTTTTTGCCCCACATACAGGATTTACCCCTTTGGAATGTTTATATTAGCTTCAAAGAATTACCATAAGTAGAGGAGATAAAATTGGATTTTCAACAATTTATTACTGAATACAAGCAAAAACTTTCAAAAATATTTTCTGATGAAGAAAATTCTGAAGAACTGACTTTGAAAAGAGGTATTCCAGACTCAATCCTTGAAGAAATCATGGATATGTCTCCCCTGAGTGCATTTATTCCATCAGAATATGGCGGGTATGGTGGTAATACAGCTGAAGCTTTAGCTATGCTGGAAGCAAGTTCTTACGAGTCTTTGCCTCTGTCTCTGATGATGGGTATTAACGGTGCGCTCTTTTTACAGCCCATCGCAAATTATGCACAAGAGGAAACAAAAGCCGAGATTTTTAAAAGAGTGATTAATGCAAATAAATTGGGCGGATTAATGATAACTGAACCCGATTTTGGTTCCGACGCCTTAAAAATGCAAACCTCTTATCAGCAGAACGACAATAAATATAACATTGAAGGCTTGAAACACTGGGGTGGCCTGACAGGCATGGCAGATTATTGGTTAATTACTGCTCGTGGAAAAAATGAGAAGGGGGATTTAGGCCGAGACATTTCTTTCTTTATTCATGATACCCGAAACGGTGGTATTGAAGTAACAGAATACTATAATAATCTCGGTTTATACATGCTTCCCTATGGTAAGAATAAGATTGATATAGAAGTGAATGAATCATTCAAGCTTCAGCCAAAGAGCACGGGCGTAACCATGATGCTGGATTTACTTCACAGAAGCCGGCTTCAGTTTCCCGGCATGGGTATGGGTTTCCTCAGAAGAATGATGGATGAAGCCGTGGATCATTGCAAATCCAGGTTCGTGGGCGGGCAAAGTTTAATTAATTATGATCAGGTAAAAAGCAGGATATCTGAAATTCAGGCTTACTTTACGGTTTGTTCAGCCATGTGTAATTATACCAGTTCAAATGTTCCGCTTGAAAGAAATACCTCTCGAATGGATGTGGAAGCAAATGCCATTAAATCAGTAATAACAGATTTTATGCAACGTGCCTCGCAATCTCTGTTGCAGCTTACAGGGGCTAAAGGCTATACGCTAGATCATATTGCAGGAAGGTCTACGGTGGATAGCCGTCCATTTCAAATATTTGAAGGCTCTAATGATATACTTTATCAGCAGATTTCTGAATCGGTTTTAAAAATGATGAGAAAGCTAAAGAGCCCAAATCTTCATAACTTTTTAAGTGAATATGATCTCACTTCCAGGTCATCTCAATACTTTAAAGAACATTTTAACTTTGAGATAAACCAAAAGATGCCACAGAGAAAACTGGTTGAACTTGGTAAAGCCCTGGGAAGAATTATTTCTATGGAATTTACATTGAACTTAGGTGACCAGGGTTTCAACAACGAGCTTATTCAAAATGCAGTGAACACTCTTAAGAAAGAAGTGAATGCCATTATGAAGAATTATCAAAATGAAGATGAGGCTGACGTAGTTGAAGATTATAAACTGGATAGTACATGGTTTAATTTTGTAACGGTGAATGCTTAAAAAGAAAATAGTTGTTATAAGCGGGGCCGGAATCAGTGCAGAGAGTGGCCTCTCAACTTTTCGTGATGCAGGCGGACTTTGGGAAAAACACGATATTAATGAGGTAGCCTCTATTGAAGGATGGAAGAAAAATCCTGAAAAAGTTCTGGAATTTTATAACCTGCGCCGAAAACAAGCTGCAGAAGCAAAACCTAACAAAGCTCATCTCGCTCTCGCTAAACTTGAAAAGCTTTATGAAGAGGTGGTGGTGATCACTCAAAATGTAGATGATTTACACGAACGTGGTGGTTCAGGAAATGTCATTCATCTGCATGGAGAACTTTGTAAAGCACGAAGTGAAAGGGATGAGCTTCTGATAACTGACATCGGTGACAGCTCAATCAAATTGGGAGATAAAGCCGAAGACGGTTGCCAGCTACGTCCCCATATTGTGTGGTTCGGTGAACTAGTACCAATGATGGAAAAAGCTGCTACAGAAGTTGAAAACGCAGATATTTTAATTATAGTAGGAACTTCCCTGATGGTATATCCTGCAGCAGGTTTAGTGAATCTTTCACCACTAAATATCCCCAAATATATTATCGATCCTGCAGATCTTGGTTTTTTGAAAAACGAAGACTGGATTCATTACAAAGAAAATGCAGGAACAGGTGTTGTTAAATTGGTACAGAAATTAACCAGGTAAAGACTATGGCAAAAAAGAAAGCAAGTAAAGAAGAGAAAGAAATTATGGAGCAGTTTATGCTTCCATTTTATCATCAATCAAAAAGGACAGCCTTATTCCCCGGAGCCAATAACAGAGAGGCAGAGGCAGGTTTGTTTGGTTTGAATACCGAAGAACTGGAAACCTACAGAAAAAATTTTGATGAAAATGCCCGACAAGCAGCCCTCGAAATCTTAAAAGACGATGAAATCACAGATCTTCTCGATAATCTCCCATTGGATGGAGAGGAAACCATTGTAGCTTTTGGGGATTCAATAACCGAAGATGCGCAGGGCTGGTTTAGCATTTTGAAACACGTGCTCGAAATCACTACTGAAAAAGCTAATTTTAACTTTATAAATGCAGGTATTTCTTACAACACAACTGCAGAAGCACTACGTAGAATCGACAGAGACGTGGTTATTCATGAACCCGATTGGGTTATAATAGCCTTAGGGACATTTGATGCGCAAAGGTTAAATATTGCTTCGGATCGAACTTTGTTGCCCCTTTCAGAAACTTGGGAGAATATTGAGACCATTCAGGAAGTGCTCGAATCGAGAATGGATAATGCTTTAATATGGTTAACTCCGGTTCCTGTTATCTCGGAAATGTTAGAGGAAAACCTGTTGTATGATTTCACTATAAATGAACAAGACTTAGGCCCAATCCGGGAACTGGTAGCCGGAAAACGCGGAGCTATTGTAGATGCTACGGGCCGCCGAATGGGAAAGGATAAACCCAATGCCTGGAACTACTTACCTGATGGCTTACACCACTCATTAGCCGGCCATTCCGAAACAGTAAAAGCATTGATTAAAAAATTAGCTGCCCCTAAAGATTAGGCTTAGGAAACTTTGAACTCAATTATTTAACAGTTCATCATTTAAAAATTCAGCTTAAGATTTACCCACTCTATTGTTGGCGTAATTTCCTGCTGAAAATTGCTGTCTTTCGATTGCCAGGTACTCATTAGTGATGGTGAGATAAAACCAATACTTTTGCTGTTATCAAGATTTATTCCCACTAATCCGCTGGCTTTATTTTGCCCGCTATTTTTTAAAGCCGTTGGGACATCCGATGTTTTCCTTTCAGCCATGGTAAATACATCAATCAAGCCAAAGCCAAAACCAGCCCATGCCCCAATTCCAGCTCCATACTGCAAGCCTTGTATTAATGGTTCATTGGCTACCAGCATTACGGAAGACACAATCACGGCACCAGCAGCCGCGCCATAAAAAGTATCAAGCAACACGATAATGCCCGTATTATTTCCATCATTAAAGGTCCCTGAAACTATAAGATCGTGTCCCCTGCTGTTATTAATATCATAAGCTCCCAGACCAATTCCATACAGGGTTCCCAGCCCCAAGCCAATCCGAAGTGGTGCAAAATCTGAATTATTGGTGACGGCCATTGTTGCTCCGCCAAGCAAGGTGCCATTTACAGCACCATTCAATGCATTTCCTGTTAATAATTCAATAGTTTGAGATTTTGCTGTTTGGTGAGATGAGAACATTGTCATCACCAAAAGTGCCGCCCCAAGTAAATATTTATTCATCCTATTACCCATTTCAATTTTCATGAATTTAGTGAATCTTATTTGTCAATGCCATAATCATCCGGGATCATTTAAAGCCACTGGCAAAACTTTCCCATTATAGAAGTGATGGCCGTTAAGCACAAATTCCGCTAGATAAGATCCCATCTCAACAGCACTTACAGGAGCCTCAAAACCAGGAAAAGCTTCCTCAAACATTTCTGTTTGAACCGCACCTAAACATAAGCAATTGACTGCAATGCCTTCACTCGCAAATTCAACGCTGAGAATCTCAGATAACCCAATCACAGCAGCTTTGGAAGCTCCGTATGCAGACAAGCCAGGAAATTTAGTACTACCCTGGTAACCCGACATGCTGGAAATATTAAGAATATGACTTCCCGAAATAAGCTTTGGCTTCAGCGCCTGAATCAGCCTTACAATTGCGAGTACATTTACATCCATGAGCTTCTTCCATACAGAAAAATCTGATTCCATTAATTTCCCCCGGTGAACGGCGCCCGCATTATTTATGATGCCGTCAATCACCTCAAATCCGGAAGCTATTTCAACTATTTTTTGGATGCCGGATTCTTCGGTAAGATCTGCAGTAACAGGAATTATTTTTCCTGGAGCCTTAGATGAAGCCAGCTTTTCAAGTTTATCTGTGGAACGGGCAACAGCAATAACTGTGTGATTTTCTCCGGCAAGCTTCAAAGAAGTTTGGTAACCAATACCCCGGCTGGCACCGGTTATTAAAATCGTTTTGCTCATAAAATGTATGTCGGGTTGATGATATTTGTACCACAATACTACGATGATGCAGAAATATCAAACATATGCATTGGTAAATGGAAAAAGCGCTTTTTTAGTGGTAATTTAAAGCTTCTTTTGCACAAACAAGTTAAGGCTTAATGACCAAAAAAACTGGTAATCCACTAGTACCCCGTAACATAGAAACACTCAAGCCTTATGTAGCCGGGAAAACCATTGCAGAAGTAGTGGATATCTATCATCCCCCAAAAATAGCCAAACTTGCTTCCAACGAAAACAGGCTCGGATGCAGCCCAAAAGTAAAAAAAGCAATTGATGTAGCCTTTCAATCTATTCATGATTATCCCGATCCGGTTGCCCGTAAATTAAGAGCCGCAATTGCAGAACGAAATAACATGGATCCGGATAATATACTGCTGGCCTCGGGATCAGAAAGCATAATTTCTATTCTTTGTAAGACGTTTTTTCTGAATAAAGAAAATGCAATAACTGCTGAAGCTACCTTTGTTGGTTTTTTCGTACAGGTGGGTGTTCGTGGAATTCATCTTAAAAAAATTCCGCTAACAAAAGACTATAGGTACGATGTAAAAGCCATTGCAAATGCGATAGATGAGAAAACAAAGATGATATATATCGCCAATCCAAATAACCCGACGGGCACATATATCACTAAAAATGAATTTGAATGGTTAATGAATGAAGTTCCTGAAGATGTCTTGGTAATAATGGATGAAGCCTATCACGAATTTGCTTCTTCTGTTGAGGATTACCCTCATGCCCTCGCCTATAACAATGAAAATATCATTGCTTTGCGAACTTTTTCCAAAGCATACGGACTTGCAGGATTTCGGATAGGATATGCTATAGCCGGCAAAGAGATAATCAGGAATATGATGAAAACAAAACTAACCTTTGAGCCCACAGCTTTGGGGCAAGCTGCCGCCCTGGCTGCATACGATGATGATGATTTTTTACAAAAAAGCATTCAATTAGTGGAAAAAGGTCGGGAAAGATTATACCGGTTTTTTGATGAACAGGGAGTTAAATATGCACGGTCAATTTCTAACTCTGTAATGATGATATTACCGACAGAAGAAGAGGCTATTAATTTCACCCAAAAAATGTTGGAGAAAGGAGTAATTTTAAGACGAATAAATGCTTTTGGCTTACCAAAATGTATTCGAATCACCATCGGTGTTTCTGAAGAAATGGATCATTTTGAAAACACATTTAAAGAAGTAACAACGAATTAACAACGCATATTTTATGGCGAAAACAAAGTCCGGTTCAGTAAAAAAGAAAAAAAAGGCCTCTGCGGTAGATTGGAAAAATGTTGCACGGCTAATGCTTACCTCCCGTGCTATGGATGAGAAAGAAGAGACGGAGCTGGTTCCACAAAAAAAAGTATTATACCAATTTTCAGCCCGTGGACATGAACTGGGACAAATTCTACTCGGAAAATTGCTCACCAACAAGCATGATGCCGCAAGTGCCTATTATCGTTCACGCCCGCTTTTGCTCACATTGGGTCTTTCTGAAGAAGACGCTTTTGCAGCGCCCATGGGGAAATCCGGAGGGTACAGCAATGGCCGTGATATCGGTGTTGTATGCAATAAACCTGAAGCGGGCGGCCCAAAAGTATTGCCAATGGCGGGTGATGTAGGCTCTCAATTTACACCTGCAATTGGCTGGGCGCAGGGGATTGAATACAGAAGAAAAGTGCTTAAGGAAAAAGAATATGAAGGAGCGATATCAGTAGTTCTTGGGGGTGATGGCTCCGTGGCCACCAATGGTTTTTGGTCTGCGTTAACTATCGCCACTACACAAAACCTACCGGTTCTTTTTTACATTGAAGACAACGGCTACGGAATTTCAGTAACCAGTGAATATCAAACACCGGGTGGAGTGATTACTGATAATCTTCAGTCATTTAAAAACCTGAAAATAATGGATGGTGATGGTACCGATCCAAAAGAAGCTTCTGAATTATTGGAAGAAGCGGTCGATTTTACTCGCAAAAGAAAAGGGCCGGTGATGATTCGGCTTACCGTTCCCCGGTTAAATGGACATTCCTACCAAGATAATCAGGCATATAAAAATGAAGTATTGCTTGAAGAAGAAAAGAAAAAAGATCCTTTAAAGAAGTTAAAATCTTTCATGATACCTGATTATGTCTCCCAAAAATCATGGGATAAGCTGGAAGAAAAAGCAACGGGAACAATAGAAAAAGCTGCTGAAGCTGCCCTCAATCGTCCGGAACCTGATCAGAAAATTACTACTAAATTTGCCTTTGCAGAAGATGAAGTGCAAACAATTGGCGGCTTGGCGGCTGAGGGATATCAATTTCCCGAAAGCACCGAAAAAGCCGAGCCCGAAAAGCAACGCATCAATATTGTGGAAGCCATACGCAGGACTTTGAAGCACGAATTGGATACAAATCCACGGGTAATGGTTTTTGGGGAAGATGTGGGTTTGAAAGGAGGTGTGCATGCAGCTACAATGGATTTACAATCTCAGTTTGGAGAAGATCGCGTATTTGACACCAGCTTATCGGAAGAAGGAATTATAGGTCGCTCGGTTGGTTTGGCTTATGCAGGATTGATGCCTGTGGCAGAAATTCAGTTTCGAAAATATGCTGATCCTGCAACCGAACAATTAAATAACTGTGGTACCATTCGCTGGAGAACAGCTAATCGTTTTGCAGCTCCTATAGTTGTGAGAATGCCGGGAGGTTTTGCTAAATGCGGCGATCCTTGGCATAGCATGAGTAACGAAGTATTTTTTGCCCACTCAATCGGATGGCAGGTTGCAATGCCAAGTAATGCACAAGATGCTGTAGGCCTTCTGAGGTGGGCCATGCGAAGTAATAACCCCACTATATTTTTTGAACATCGTAATTTACTGGATGCCAAGTATGCCAGAAAACCTTATCCCGGGGATGATTTTATCGTTCCATTTGGCAAAGCAAATTTACTGAGGACGGGGGATGAGATTACTATTATTACATGGGGAGCTATGTGCGAGCGCAGCGAAGAAGCTATTGATAATCTGGGTATTTCTGCTGATGTGCTTGATCTTAGAACTATAATGCCATGGGATAAAAATGCAGTACTGCGCTCAATTGAGAAAACCAACAGATGTCTGATTGTGCATGAAGATAACCGCACAGCAGGTTTTGGTGCTGAGATTGCGTCTCAAATCATGCAAGAATCCTTCACCTCTCTGGATGCCCCGGTAGATATATTGAGTATGCCTGATATACCTGTTCCTTATAATGTTGGGCTGATGAATTCCGTACTGCCAACCACCGAAAAAATATCTCAAAAGATAGAAAAACTGCTGAAATTCTGAGCTCATGGTAATTTGTTACATGAGTCTTTTTTAATTTTAATTGTATAGTGATTCCATAGAGTAATCTATACTTTTGCAGGAAATCAAAAATCTATTGTATTGAGACTGGGAACCAAAATTATAATCGGCTTCGTTTGCATTAGTTTGCTGCTTGTGGTGATAGGATTAATATCTGATCGTTTTACCAATGAGGTGCGGCACGATCAATTGAAATATGTAAACGAGGTAACTGCCGTTGTTATCTATACCGGCGAAATGGAAGGAAGTCTTTATCAAAGTCTTATTTTCTTAAATGCCATTCGGGAGACACGAAAGATAGAATCAGCCTATAGCACCATACAGGAACTTCCTTCAATTAATGATCTCAAGAATCATTTCTCTGATGAATTAGATAAGTTTGAATATGCATTCACACAATTAGAGGCTGGGGTAGGCGGCGACGAACTTTTGCCGGAGAATGTAAATCAGCTGTATAAAAGTTATCAGGTATACAAGTCTTTATCAAAAGAGTGGCTTATTGTTGGCGAAGAGGATTTTGAGCAAGCAAATCTGATGTTCATAAGATCTATAGAGTCCTATTTTACCAATAACATTATACCACAAATAAGCCAGCTACGATCTTTTGTGTTGGCTGTGCAGGAAGAACGAAATCAGCGGCTTAATGACTCCCTGAATACAGCGGCAACAGTTAATTATTTTGCCACATTTCTATCGGTTTTTTTAGCCATTATTCTGGCAGTGTATATTTACCGTTCTATTGCCAATCCCCTTGTAAAATTGAATGCTACAGCAAAAAAAATAGGGCAGGGAAATCTGGATGAAAGAATAGAAATAAATTCAAAAGACGAGATGGGGGAGTTGGCCAAAGCCTTTAATGAAATGGCTGCCAGTCTGCAAAAAAAGACAGTTTCAAAAGCGTATGTTGACAACATTATTGAGTCCATTCATGAAGCAATCTTTGTCACCGATTTAGACGGAAAATTGCAGATGATAAATTCTGCCACAGCTTCTTTATTAGGATATAAAACAGAAGAGATGATGCATCAGCCGGTTGAGCAGTTTTATGACCTGGAGAATATGAAGGAAGTTTATGATCAACATCAGGAGAATCTCCAGTCTTTTGAATTTTCTCTGGTTCGAAAGAATAATGAGAAGATAGCGGTATTATTTTCAGAAGCAGGTCTTATTGATACACAAGGGAATTTAGTAGGAACCGTAGCTGTAGCCAGTGATATTTCACAACGAAAAGAACAGGAAGAAAAGATGCGGGAGTCACTTCGGGAAAAAGAAGTTATGCTTGCTGAAATTCATCATCGCGTAAAAAATAACCTGGCTGTTATATCCGGATTGCTGCAACTCCAAAGTTTTAGTGCCGGAAATGCAGAAGTGGAGAAGGCATTAACCGATAGCCAGCTACGCATTCAGTCTATCGCCCTGGTGCACGAAATGCTGTACGAGAGCGAATCTCTGGCATACGTCCAATACGACAAATACGTGAATGACCTGCTGAAGGCTATAAGCAGCATGTATACTTCGGATAAAGATATAAAGCTTGTTTCGGAAGCAGACCCGGTATCACTAAGTGTAAATCAGGCTATACCCTGCTCGCTGATGCTGAATGAACTGATTGTCAACTCCTTAAAGCATTCTTTTGAGAATGAAGATAAAGGTGAGATTTTGGTGAATTTGAAGCAGGAAAATGAAAAAGTGATGATGGTAATATCAGACTCCGGCAGTGGGTTCGATATCACTAACTTCTCGCAATCTGATTCTTTAGGTGCCACTCTTATTAAAACCCTTAGTACTCAGTTAAAAGGAACCTTCAAATTCATCGAAAACAAAGGCGATGAAAGAAGCAGGTTTCAGGTTGAGTTTATAAGAGAGAGTTAGTTGATGTTGCCGGGAATAGTGGAGTCAGGAATTACCTGTTAATCAACTAACGCAAATCCGAAGGCATTTCGTTGGGGAAGCTAAGATGCAGGATTTACCTTTTACTCAACAAACGAGGTATGACGGGCTGGCAATTACCAGCCAATCAAGATTACCTGCTGAAGCATTAATGGCTGGTAAAACAACTGCAATGCATACCGGCAGCCTCAATTGTATGAGCATGCCAATCGAAGCGTTCATCATAGCCATCACGCTCCCACCAAAACGGCAGGCGGACTTTACTTTGATTTCCAACTTCATTCATAGTGGCTGCATCAAATAATCGTCCATTTACCATAGTGTAACGCACCGTGTTTGTATTTTGAATGTCATCCAGGGGATTTTTATCGAGCACCACCAAATCAGCTAATTTACCTTCTTCGAGGGAACCGATTTCATGATCCATTCCCAGGTAATGCGCTCCGTTTAATGTAGCCGCTCGTAACGCTTCCAAATTCGTCATGCCACCTTGTTCAAACATCCAGAGTTCCCAGTGAGCACCCAGTCCCTGAAGCTGCCCATGTGCTCCAAGATTAACTTTTACTCCGGCATCTGTCAGCAGTTTAGAAGATTGTGCAGTTAAAATATGGCCGTTCACATATTCTTCATCAGGTATCATAGTGCGGTGCCGTGATCGTGGTTCAACCACACTACGCGGGGTAAAAGTAAGAAGCCGTTCATTTTCCCATACATTGGTTTTTTGATACCAATAATATTCCCCGCTCATGCTGCCATAATTCACCACATGCGTTGGAGTATAGCCGGATTCGCTGGCACTCCATAACTCCCGCACATCTTTATACAGCGGAACTACAGGTACATTATGTTCAATTCCGGTATGGCCGTCTAAAATCATACTCATATTATGTGTAAAGAAAGATCCACCTTCCGGCACCACCATCATCTCCAGTTCTTTAGCTGCTTTTATTACCTGCTGGCGCTGCTCACGTCGGGGTTGATTGTAACTTTTCACGGAAAAAGCACCCCATGCTTTGGTTCTCTTTAAAGCAAAAAGAGCATCATCATAATTTTCGACTTTAGTTTTAATGGAACCATCTGCGCCATACAGGATAATTCCGGTAGAAAAAACACGTGGTCCAATCATGTTTCCAGCATTAATAGCTTCAGATTGGGAAAATATCATTTCTGAATTTGAGGAAGGATCGTGTGAAGTTGTTACCCCGTAAGCCAGGTTCGCATAATATTCCCACTGCTGCTGTGGACTTAAGCCATACCTGAAATTTCCTAAATGGGCATGAACATCCACGATTCCCGGCATGATGGTTTTACCGGCAGCATCTATTATTTTAGCATTTTCTGGAACATCAATATCTGTTCCAATAGCTGATATGCGATTTCCATCCACTATTATAGTTCCGTTTTCAATTACAGAATCTTCATTCATGGTAATAATACGCGCATTAGTGAAAACAATAATTCCTTCGGGTACATACGTTTTTAAAATCAGCTCTAATTTCTGGCCTTCTTTAGGCGGCTCTGGAATTTCATCCGGAGCTCCATCAACAAAAGGGAAAACATTTTTCAGGTCTACGGTGAAATATTCTTCGCCGAGTGTCCAGTGAAGTTTGTCACTATTAGCAGCCCAGTGCATATGGTAACCGGCTTCTGCAGACACCTCTTTTACCGGAATTGTCTTGGTATCAGGGCCAAGAGCTATGGATTTTCCGGTAGTGGGGATAGGAGCTACATAAACTTTGTGCAAGTTTGAAAAGGCCATCCATTTACCATCAGGACTAGGTATAAATTCATGGCCGTATTCAGAAGTAAAATGGGTGGATTCATCTTCACCATTCAAATTCACACTTTTATAAGCTTTATCAATAGCTCCAAAAACATATCCTCCTGTTTGGTAGAAAATGCGATCTTCTTCCTGATTGAAACGTGGCATGGCACCTTCTTTGGTAACTAATTTTTCAGCGCCGCCACTTTTGGGAATGGTATATATTCCGGGATTCAACGTATGCACAAAACCCTGATGGCGATTTCCGTTTTCTTTCCGGTAGACGATAGTATTTCCATCCGGCGAAAAACCCGGCTCCCTATAAATTCCTTTTTCACTGGTAATGCTTTTCGGTGAACTTGGTTCGGTGCCTTCACTTATGGCGGCTATTTTCACAGCTCCCATATTTTCATCACTCCAGGAAACATAAACAACCGATTTTCCATCATTGGAAAATGCCGGTTCAAACTCAAATTCTTCAGAATTGGTAACTCTTTGCGGTGTGCCATCAGGCAGAGTTTTACTCCATAAATATCCCGCTGCACTAAATACTAACGTGCGGCCATCAGGCGAGGTTGTTAGGTGGCGGATAGCTTTGGCGCGAAATTCGTCTGGTGCCAAATCTTGCCTGAAGCGTACAGCTTCCACAATTTCGTGATTAGACTCCGCTTCAAATGGTATAACTTCAGATTCTCCGGAAGCCGTATTAATTTTGTTGATTTTTCCATTCGCCCAAACAATAACATGCTCGTTATCCGGCAGCCAGTTGAAATTGGGATATACACCAAAGATCGCCCATGCTTCCTGCTGATCCTTGCTGAGATTGTCATACACAGGCCATTCTCTGCCCGTTTTCAAGTTCCGTAAAAATAAAACAGATTTAGTTTGAACGCGCCTTACAAATGCAAGATGTGTTCCATCTGGTGAAATCTGTGAGCGTACTGCTCCGCCATTTCCCCCTGTAACTGTTTCGATTTCACCTTCTTTACGGTCATAGCGTTTAATAGCATAAATCTGACTGTTCGGATCTTTATTGTACTGGAAAAACCCTCCGGGATATACATCCTGACTATAATAAATATACCTGCCATCGGGAGAAACCCACGGCTCGCCGATATCCTGCTGTTCATTAGGCTTTTCAACCAGCTGAATGCCACTTCCACCTGTATGATGATATAACCAGATTTCACCGGCTCCCAGCGAGCGGGTTGATGAAAAGTGCTTTTTGGCTATTATATATTCTCCATCGGGAGTCCAAACAGCATTGTTGAGCAGCCGGAAATCTTCATTGGTGATTTGTTTTGCATCGGAGCCGTCAGTATTCATTACCCAAATATTATCTCCGCCCCCGGCATCACTTGTAAATGATATTTTATTCCCATCAGGACTGAATCGCGGTTGAACTTCATAAGCATGGCCGCCCCGAATTAATTCTGCATCACCACCCTCAATCGCCATCAGGTAAATATCTCCAAGCAAATCAAAAACAATTTGCTCCCCATCCGGGCTAACATCAAGGTTCATCCAGGTGCCTTCATCGGTTGTAAAAGTAAGTTCACTGCTGTTGCCAAGGTCAGGATTTGTAATATCCCAATCATCCTGTGCTATTACTGATGAGACGCAAAAAAGAAGTAAAAAGAGTGTAGCTTTAAATTTCATAGGTAAGAAAATGATTAAAATTTCAGTTGATTATAGTAATTAACAACGTTAAATGCGGTAAATGATAAGAAAGTAATAACTGCGCTTTTAATGTCATTTTAGCTTTATAAAAAAGGTGTAATTCCGCATATTAAGCGTGTTTAGGTTTTATAAATGTTAGGGACAACATTGAAAATTTTAATTTCTGCGGGTATTATATTTCTTTGCATTACTGATATAAATGCACAAAAATATAATATCAAGACATACTCTTATAATGATGGTTTGCCTTCCAGCCAGATATACGATGTACATTTGGATGATGAGGGTTTGGTATGGTTAGCTACAGCTAATGGTTTCGTGAAGTTTAATGGGTATGAATTTAAAACCTACGACAAAAGGCATGGCCTCCGTGATGAGTTTATCAAAGATATATTTGAAGATTCAAGAGAAAGATTTTGGATTTCTACCGCAGAAGGGGGAGTAGGGTTATTTTTACATGATAAGGTTACATATCCGCAGGAATTCAATCCCCTTGATTCTTTATTAGTTAATAAAATTATAGAATCACCCCAAACAAATGATATTTGGTTTGGCACAAACAGTGATGGGATTTTTATTTGGAATGGAAATGAACTCAGAAAGCTATCAGTCGGGGATGGTATTCCTGATGAAATTATTCGGGATATCTACTTCAAAGATGATGACAAAGTCTGGATAACCACTGAGAATGGCATTGCTGTTTATGAAGAGGGAGAAGGTGTTATTAAAACCTGGAATAAAGAAAACGGTTTGAGCGGTGATGCTGTGTATCAGGCTTTTGAAGCATCAGACGGTACAATGTGGCTGCCAACAGATAATGGTATCACATTAATTAAGAATGATGAAGTTAGTACCATTACCGCAATAAATGGAGAGAAATTAAATTTTGTAGATACCATAGCGGAAGAAGATGATGGTACTATTTGGATAGGTACTTATAGAAATGGCTTGTATTGGTTTGATGGGGAAGAATACACCCACATCACAAAAAAGAATGGCCTTAGCAGTAATTACATATTTAATATTACAAAAGACAATGATGGGACAATTTGGGTAGCTACTAATGGTGGTGGAGTAAGTATTTTCAAAAATAAAGAATTTAAATATTATGATCATTCAGTGGGCTTAGGTGCCAGTTCAATTTTCAGTTTGTTTTTAGAAAAAGAAGGGACTTTATGGGTTGGCAGAGAAAATGGCATAAGCAGCGTTAAAGATGGTGAAATTCAGACATATGATATACCCACCGATGTGATTGAGGATGAGGAAATTTGGAATATTGAACAACTGCCTAATGGCAACCTGCTTTTGCTTACCTACAATTATTTACTTCTTGAATTTGACGGGGAGAACTTTTTTAGGTCGCCCTTGAATGATGAAATGAGTGGATACTATTTTGTTGGTACGTCTGCCAACGAAGACAGCGTTTTATGGTTTGTAGCATCCGATGGCATCATTAAATATAAAAACGGAGAGTACGAGAAGATTAAATCGAGTGGTGGTGAGAACTGGCAGTGGTCCGTTACTACATTTTATAAAGACAGTAAAGACAACCTATGGATTGGAACAACCCAAGGCGTAGCTAAATATAATGGCACCGATTTCACCTTCTTTACTCAAAAAGATGGATTGAACGGAGAGAGTATTAGTGGAATAAAAGAAGATGGGCGGGGGAATATATGGCTGGGAACCAACAAGGGAATCTCGGTTATACCGAACAACAGTGAAACAGGTCGTCAGGCTGCTATTGAAACCTTTGAAAATGATGATCTATTTCTATCGGAAACAATGTCGCTGATAATTGACGAAAGCGGTGGAGTTTGGCAAGGTACAAATGCAGGATTGAATTATTATGATGCAGAAAACTGGCATGCTACAGGGTCTATGAAAACAATGCATTTTCCGTTAGATGATTATGGCAATGGAGTAGAGTTTAACGGAAATGCCGCAGTAATAGATAACGAGGGGAAATTATGGTTTGGTACGACAGGAAAAGGATTATTTCAGTATGATAAGTCATTAATGTCAGGCCCTAAAGCAACATTACCTCCGCACACCTTTATAAGACAAATTTATGCAAATGGAGAAAAGGTTTATGACCAGGAATTAAAAGATAGTGCAGAAAATCTCAGCCTTGGCTACCATGAAAATAATTTAGAAATAGATTTTGGTGCAGTAAACTATAAAGATCCTCATCGAATTTTCTACAGGTTTAAACTGGAAGGTTTTGATGAAGGTTGGATAACAACTTTTGACCAAAGGAGAGCTTTTTATACAAACCTTGACCCGGGCCAGTATACTTTTTCAGTGATGTCAAAATCTTCGACTTCTGATTGGGCAGAAACAGCATCTGCCATTAAATTTGAAATAGAAGGGCCCTTTTGGCAAACAAGCTGGTTTTTGTTTTTTGGAGCAGCCACTCTTATAGGCTTAATCATAGCGTACATCAAAATTCATCTTAATTTTGCAGAAAAAAAGAAGCTTAAGCTGCTGGTGGATGAGCAAACAAAAGATTTGACCAAGGCTTTAAGTGAAAAGGAAGTTCTGATTAAAGAAATTCACCACAGAGTTAAAAATAATATGGCGGTTATCTCCGGATTATTGGAACTGCAAAGCTGGCAATTGGAAGATGGTGATGCTAAAAATGCATTAGAGGACAGCAAGCTCCGGATAAAAACAATGTCTTCAATACATGAGAAGCTCTATCAGAATAAAGATTTGACAGGAGTGAATTTTAAAGAATTTGCTGAAGATCTTGTGCATAATATTTCAAACTCACTTGATGAATTCAGTAAGAAAGTAAAGGTATCAATGGATATTGACGTCGAACATCTTGATGTGAATACAGCCATACCCTGTGCACTTATGCTAAATGAATTAATTAGCAATGCTTACGAACATGCCTTTAAAGAAACTGAGGCGGGCAACTTGCACATTTCCTTCAAAGAACGCGGTTCAATATTTGAATATAAAGTTAGTGATGACGGAGTAGGCATTCCCGAAGAGATACTTAATTCCGATCGCTCATCATTGGGGCTCACATTAATTGAATCACTGAGTGCTCAGTTAGGAGCCAAGCTGCATATCTCGGGGGAAAAGGGAACAACCGTTACGCTTCAGATTCCGAAATAATCTATGGGTTAATCTTTAGCCTTAAATTTTCTGATGAAATTTCTGGTGTAATCAGAAAGCACCAGCCTGCCGCTTATTTCTGCACGCTGCTCCAAAAGCTGATCCCAGTCTTCTGTTCCTTTCCAAAGTACTTTTTTTAATTCGGCCATTGCTTCAGGGCTGCTATTAGCCAGTTGTACCGCTAAATTATCCACGGCTTCATCCAAAGCTTCTATATTACTATACACCCCGTTAAATAAACCCTTTTCCTTCGCCCAATCAGCCTCATACCAGTTAGATGCATCAACAGAAAGAGCACTAAAAGCACTTTTCCCAATTTTTCGCTCTACTGCAGGACCCACGACAAAAGGCCCGATTCCCAGTGCCAATTCGCTCAGCTTCACTGATGCACCATCAATGGCAAAGGTATAATCGCCCGCTGATGCAATTCCGACTCCACCCCCCACAGTTTTGCCCTGAACCCTCACAATAATCAGCTTTAGGCATTTTCTCATGGCATTTAAAACCAGAGCAAATCCCATGAAAAAATGTTTACCGGTATCATAATCTTCAATGGCAATGAGTTCATCAAAAGAAGCACCCGCACAAAATGCACCTTCACCCGAACTTTTAATTACAATAACCCGCACCTGCTCATTTTTCCCGGCTGAAGTAATAGTCTCCGCCAGCTTCCGCAGCAATTTTCCGGGCAGCGAATTTCCTTTTGGATGATGAAACTCGATGGTTCCAATGTTGTTATTTGTGGAAAGTGTTACTGAGCCATTGTTGGACATACGCAATTCAAAATTTAAAATTTGTGGTAACAGAAGAATTCTGAATTCTGAATTCAGGAATCAGAATTCCGTAAAGCTTTAGAATAACTTTCAAGCAACTTACTAACTTCTTGAAGGCTTTGATCCATGTGATTTGTATTTCCATATTCAAGATCTTGAGATAAAATATTATAATATCTGCATTCTTCTAAGGAACCATGTGCAATATTCATAAAACGGATGGTATCTTTTAATCCCCGTTTTTTAAATCCTTCGGCTATGTTCGCTGCTATTGAAACCGCTGCTCTTCTAAACTGAGAAGAAAGTCCGTATAGTTCATGTTTTGGGAAACTTGCTGTTAATGTATACACCTGTAGAACGTAATGATGAGCTTTTTGCCATACTATTAAATCCTGAAAAGTTTTTGCCGGTTTTCTCATATTTGGTCATTTATTTATCTGATTAATAAATAAGAGCCAGCTCAAAAGAATTCCTTACAAAATTTTATTTGATGAAGAACTCTGAATCCTGAATTCTGAATTCTGAATTCTTACTTTTCATCAATATCCAATTTATTCTTCCTCTTCACTAAAGTAAGAATGGTATATTCCGCAACCAATTCTTCATCCTGATTGGTAACTTCCACATCCCAATAAACCACACCGAAAGGGAATTTATCAGTCTCACGTTGTTGGCGAACCGTTTTTCGTTTAACAATTAATTTAGCCTGAATAGTATCTCCAGGAGCTACTGGTGAAAGAAATGATAAATTTTCTAGTCCATAATTTAGCAAAACAGGTCCTTCATCCGGGTGCACAAATAATCCGGCTGCCGCTGAAAGTACAAAATATCCATGAGCTACAATTTTACCGAATAGTGAACGGGAGGCGGCATCTTCATCTGTATGAGCATAAAACTCGTCGCCGGTGAGATTCGCAAAATCTTTCACATCCTTTTCTGTAACCGTTCGTTTTTCGGTGGTTAATGCCTCTCCAACTTCCAGTTCCTCGAAATACATCTGGAAAGGATGTCTTTTGGCCGCTTTGGTTTCCGCACCTTTAATATAATGATTGGTGATATTCATCAATGTAGTGGGCGAGCCCTGCAAAGCAACCCGCTGCATATTATGAAGAACAGCTCTCGCTCCTCCTAATTCCTGTCCGCCGCCGGCACGTCCCGGCCCACCATGTGTCATGTGTGGCATTGGCGAACCGTGGCCAGTAGATTCGCCCGCTGAAAGCTTGTTAATTACCATAAATCTTCCATGGTATGGAGCACATCCCAGTGTGATTTTTTGAGCCTGGTCATCATCTGCTGTAAATAAAGAGCCTACTAATGATCCATCTGATTTATTGGCAAGAGCGATGGCTTCATCTGCATTTTCGTACGGCATTATGGTAGTCATAGGGCCAAAAGCTTCTATGGTGTGAATTTCATCCACTTCCAAAGGCTTATGGCAAACTAAAACTCTTGGGCTGGTGAAGGCTCCGTTTTGCGAATTTCCTTCACTTGTGAAAACACTTTCCGTACAACCGGCTAACTCCACAAGCTGCTGTTCAAAGCGTTCATTTTGGAGTGAGCTTGCCAGCGGACCCATTCTTGTTTCTTTCACCGAAGGATCGCCAATTGTGGTTTTTCCCAAACGTTCTTTTAATGCTTCAACTACATCCTCAATCCGTTTTCTCGGAACGATGGTTCTGCGAATGGCCGTACATTTTTGCCCGGTTTTTACCGTCATTTCATTGGCTACTTCTTTAATGAAAAGATCAAATTCCTCCATGTCCGGTGTCACATCTTCTCCCAAAATAGAAGCGTTCAGTGAATCTGCTTCCAGGTTAAACTGAACGCTATTAGCGATGATATTCGGATGAGCTTTTAATTTCTTTCCAATTGAAGCCGAACCGGTAAAGGAAATTGAATCCTGACTTATCAAATGATCTAGTAGATCGCCCGGCTTATCGGCAGCGATAAATTGTATAGTTCCTTCGGGAAGAATTCCTGATTCCACCATATCTTTAAAAACAGCATACGCAAGATAGGAACCGGTTGGCGAGGGTTTCACAATACACGGCATTCCAGAAATGATACAAGGAGCCAGTTTTTCCACCATTCCCCAAACCGGAAAATTGAAAGCATTTATGTGGATTCCCACTCCATGTTTTGGAACACATATATGTTGTCCAGAAAATGTTCCTTTTTGGGAAAGGCGTTCATACTTTCCTTCCACATGCCAGGGGAGATCGGTTAACTCGCGTCGGGCTTTGCTTGAAAGTACAAACATGGAGCCAAATCCACCTTCAATATCAATCCAGGAATCTTTTCGGGTAGCCCCGGTATGAGTGGAGATCTCGTAATATTTTTCCTTTCGCTCCATTAAATACGCCGCCAGGAATTTAATCTTAAAAGCCCGTTGGTGAATAGTCATTTCCCGAAGCTTCGGCCCGCCAACTTCCCGCGCAAATTCCAGCGCGGATTTGTAGTTGATATCTGCTTCCACTATCTGCGCAACGGTTTCTTCATTTACCGCACTGATGAGGTTGGTTTCGGTGCCTTGAGTGAGCCATTCGCCTTTGATGTAGCTTGTTACATTTATCTTTTTAGCTGTTTCTGAATTCTGGATGCTGGTATCCGGGTGCTTGTTCTTCATAATATAATAGCTGGATTTATGTAGGCTGTGAATGAAAGATAATGATCGGCTTCGAGATTTCTCAAATTAGATCCTTATTTACTTCTATTTTTATAACTACCACAGTACAATATTAGTAATTCCTAACATTTTGTTTTGTAACAATTTCCATGTTAAATGCTCTTAGGTCAGTGAGCGGTTCAAATAGTAACGAAATAACGAGGGGAAGAAATGGATGAACAAATAAAGTCAATCAACGATTTCTTATCTGCTTATGAGTATATAAAAGTTTTAGAGATACTGACGCCAAGAGAAGTAGAAGTGCTAAAAGGAGTTGCAGCGGGATACACGAGTAAAGAGATCGGTAATAAATTATTCATCAGCTATAGGACTGTACAAAAGTACAGGGAGAATATAAAGAAGAAATTAGATCTGAGTGGCAGGAGGAGCTTGTTTAGATGGTGTGAGAAGAATCTAAAAGGGAAGCATGTATAGATTATTTACTGCGCATAAAGTACGTAGTATTTTACGCATATTGTGCGAATTGATACCAAGACCAGTTCAAGTTATTCTGATTTGTAATAAACACAAGGAATAGAATAGATCCTTATGTATTAACTCAAACTGAAAAATTAGGATATGCTATGAAAAAAATAATCTTTGTAATCATGCTAATGTTTGTGGGGTTAGCATCTCATCAAACCCAAGCTTACTCTATTACTGATGGAGAAGCTGAAATACCTGGAAGTATAGAATGTAGTGCTCCAACAAATTCAGATTTGTCTGATTTACTTCTTCCTCTATTAAAAAATATGGGAGTTGAAGTTGAAGACTTAGTAGTTGTTGAGACGGAAATAGCAGAAAGCTGTACTGTAAGGATAAGAGGTACTTACAATGGCACAGAAATAGATGTTACAATAACGTTTGAAGGAATTTCCTGTGCAGAATTGTTAAAACAGCTAATGTAAGGTGGAAGTTATGAAAAGTTATAAAAAAATATCTGGCACAATTGCTTTGGTAATGCTTTTAAGCTTAAGTAGTAGCAACTGGAATAATACCACAGCTGATAGCCTGGAAAAGGATATAAAATCCGATTCTATAGAATTGATTTTTGATGATTCCACAACACAAAATTTTGCATGTGGATCTGAATCTCAGCTTAATTTAGTCCTTCGAGATTGTACTGTAACTATGAAGGGTGATAATTATGAATTAGAAGTTACTTTTTATGATGTGAGTTGGTGGACATGTACAAAACTAAAAATTGGAACATGGTGGAATAATACATTTTAAAAAACATAACAAAATAAGCATAGCTTGGGGTAACCAGAATTAAAAAATATTAGTTCTAATTTTCTCAAGCTATGCATCTAATAATCAGGAAAGTATGAAAAGACAAAAATTTTTCTATTTGTTCGTTATCTGCACTTTTATTGCAGTTAATTCTATGGCTCAAACAAACGGGAGGGCAATTTATACTACCATTTTGGAAAGTGAGGATTTTAAGAAATTGAGAGGTGAATTGATATTCAGTGAAAACAAATCACTTTTTTTCTTTAATGCAGATACAATTGCAGATGATGATGACTACCAGTCAGTTAATATGCAGGGCCCTTCCACTTTAGATTTTGAGTTTAGTTTTGGTGAATCGCTGGTGTCATATCATGAGGTGTTTATAGATAAAAGAAAAAAAGAAATATTATCCAGCGAACGATACTACAAAGATGGAAAAGAACATTCATGTTTAACTATAGAGCCAACAAATATTTTCGTGTGGAATATTACAGACGAAACTAAAGAAATTGGCTCATTCCAAAGCACAAAAGCCACTACTACTTTTAGAGGGCGAAATTATACAGCCTGGTTTACTACTGAAGTTTCTGTTAGTAGTGGCCCCTGGAAATTTCATGGACTTCCCGGCCTTATTCTTGAAATTTATGACGACGAAATGGGAGTTCAATTTCTGCTTTCATCTATCGATATACCATTCGAATCAACAAGAAAAATTGAACCTCCTAATAGCGGAGAGCGTATCTCAATCGAAGAATATGCTAAATATCAAAGTAAACTTGCTGATGAAATTGTAGAATTAATTAAAGCTAAATTACCAAGAGGTGCTAATGTCTCTAAGATAAGTGCCACTCAAACTAATAAAGGTATAGAGAGAGAATTTTAGAGTTTATTGTAGTAGAGACTGAGACTTCGATTAACTGATAAAGGTGCTTTTATGGTTAAGTTTTACGTGCGTATCTGCTCATTCTTTATCTTTATTACGTGCTTATTTTCTGCATCTTTATCATATGGACAAGTTGAACTAAAAGGTTCTGTCTCTGATACATTGGGAAATCCCATTCCACATGCTTTGGTATTAGTCCAAAAAGATTCAAGCAATAAAATTATTAGTTATACCCAAAGTGATACGGAAGGAAATTTCACTTTAAAAATTAGAAGTACTGGTATTCTGATAATGGTAGTTAATGCTATGTCTTATAAATCAAAAGAATATACATTTAAAGTAGCAAAGGAAATCTCATCACCACTTATTCAAGATGTTGTATTGGAAAGTGAACCAATAATTATCAAGGAAATTAATGTGCAGGCAAATCAGCCGATATCTTTGAGAGGAGACACTATTTCTTTTAATGCTGAAGATTTTATGGTGGGTGACGAAACAGTAGTAGAAGAATTTCTGAAAAATCTTCCTGGAGTTGAGGTCGATGAAGAAGGAGTAATTCGGTTTACGGGCAAAGAAATAGAAAAAGTAATGATTGATGATTCCGATTTATTTGGAAAAGGCTATTCTCTTATTACAAAAAACCTTGATGCAAGAATTATTGATAAGGTGGAGGTACTTCAAAAATATTCTGAATCACCACGTCTTAAGGGTCTGGAGGATAGTGATAAGGTAGCATTAAACCTTACCCTAAAAGAGGATGTAGTTAAACCAATCTTTGGAAATACCATGGTAGGAGTTAACACTTCGAATAATTATGAAGCCCGTGTTGTATTAATGTCTTTAAATAAAAGATTAAAACAGTATTCTTTTTTAAATTTAAACAAGCTTGGATATGACCCAATAGGAAATATTTCTCATTTCTTGTATTCAGATAATGAGCAGGAAAAGCGTGGGGTAATCGAGAAAGATGTTAAGCCACTAATTAATCTGGGTGAGGAAACACCTGTTTTGGATGATAGAAGAAGCAGGTTCAACCATTCCGGAATGGCCTCTTATAATGTGATATATAAGCCAAGTAAAAAGTTCGAATTAAAAGTATTGAGTTTTGCAATGTTTAATGAGGATGATTTTGAAAGGGAAGGAGTATATAAGTATGAACTGGAAAATATCTCAATCGAGGATACAGAAGATTACAATCTGGTGAATAATGTGAAAAATGGTTTTGCCAGAATTGAGGCTTTATATGAACCGGCAATAAATGCTGAATTAAAGTATGGTGGATACCTTACTAAAACAAATGGAAATGGAAGGGCTGACTATATTTTTAACAGCACAAGAGCCAATCAATATATTACTAATGATAAATGGGAAACCTCTCATAACTTAAATTATACCCTCAGATTAACTGATAATAATGCGCTTTTAGTCATGGGAGGTTATCAATATGACACTCTTTATGAACAGTTTAGAGAGTCTCCCTTTTTTCCAACCGAACTTTTCATAAATCAGGAGCAGGTATCGGATGCTATTCAGGAGAATCAAACATCACTGCATTCACTGGACCTTCAAGCAAAATTGATTAATAGATTATCTAATAATTTTATTATCGAAACTAAAGCTGGAAATATATTTTATTCTAATAAATTAGATACTGATTTATTATTGAATAGGAATGATTCCAGCTTGTCTTATAGAAACGTCAACTTCATCAATAGTAAAAAATTCAGAGGGATCAATACTTTTTTTGGGATAAAGGGGCGACGGGAGTTCACTAAAATTACCATTTCAGCCGCAACGGATTTTCATAATGTGTTATATGCTACTCGTGATGCAGATGAGGATGTTGAAGGAAAAGAATCTATCCAATTAATTGAACCTCAATTAGGCCTTAAATGGAATATAAACACTAAAAATGAAATACAATCCAGCTATTTTTTTAATGCAACTTCAACTTCCATTATGGATGCAATGGATAACTATGCGTTTGTAGGTGACCGAACCTTTATGAAGGGATTTGGAAGATTCGATATCTTTCGGGGTCATACATTCCTATTAAACTATACTTACGGAAATTGGATTGATCGTTTATTATTCAACGCAGTGGCACTTTATAGCAACAGAAATGAACATCTTGCCACCCAGGCTCACATAACTCCGGGCTATAATCTGATAGGCAAAAAGCTTGGTGAGAATCAGGACTTACTACAACTTAATTTAACTACTGATTTATATCTTCGGTCAGTGAAAAACAATGTTAAGGTGCAGACTAATTACTTCGCCACCAGTTCATCAGGAAGTGAGATTAATAATAAAAAAACTTCTCTGAAATCTGTGTATTCAAAATATAGTATTGAGCTGCGTTCTGTATTCGACTTCTTATTTAATTATTCAATAGGCAGTTCTTGGATTCATCATCAACAATTATTTAACTCCAATATCAGGAATAGTTATACGGATCAAATCCAATTCCTTGATCTTTATTTTGACTTTAGCAGGAAAATTAAAACAAAAATAGTACTGGAAAGATATTATTTCGGACAATCAGAAGATGATAATACCTATTATTATTTAGATGGCTTTCTTAGTTATCATATTAAACCTGACAAATGGCAGATAAAGTTCGAGTTCAGGAATATGCTCAATAATAATCAGTTCAGAAAGTATGTCTTAACTGATGTTGGAATGGAGTCGACACTTCATAAAACTGTTCCCAGATATTTTCTGGTAACCTTATACTATCGCATATGATTTATCTGCTGTGTTGCACTTGATTTTTAATAAGATTAATTAGTTTTATAACAAATTTTTCCCCCAGGTCTCATACCCAAATTCCTGATCTTTCCGGTCTTCCGGCTCTTCCCGAAGCGGTTCACATTCCTTCAGCGTTTCGTGTAATTCCCTTGGCAGTTGTTGATATAGCTTTGTGCCTTTTGTTTTCCATTCGGCCATTTCATTTGTCACATCCTTCACAATTTTAGCAGGATTACCAACTGCTACTTTCCTGTTGGGGATTTCCATGCCTTCCGGTACAAAAGTCAGAGCTCCAATAATAGATTCTTCCCCGACTTCCACATTATCCATCACCACTGCATTCATTCCGATCAAACAATTTCTGCCTAAATGTGCTCCATGAATTACGGCGCCATGCCCGACATGAGCGCCTTCCTCCAAAATCACCGTAACTCCCGGAAACATATGAATGGTACAATTTTCCTGCACGTTGCATCCGTCTTTGATGATAATCTTTCCCCAATCTCCCCGAATTGCCGCTCCCGGACCGATATACACATCTTTCCCAATAATCACATTCCCCGTTACCGCCGCCTGCGGATGAATGAAGGCCGTTTTGTGGATTACGGGTTTGTAGTTGTTGAATTCGTAGATCATGTTTTGGTAATTATGAGATTGAGTTATTGCGAAAATGAGTTATTTAGTAGCCTTAGTCTTTTTGAGATAGGCGATATATCCGTTCAGAATTTTTAAACATTCTAGGATTTGGTTATTTATTCCATTGAATTGTTCTTCAGAAATGAATTTTTCATCAAATGCACAGATTAGGTGTTCCTGTGTTTCATATAAAGAACCTCGTGCCATTCTGCAAAATTGAATATTCTCTTGATAATGAAATCTGCCAAAACCCTCTGCAATATTTGCAGGAACAGATCTTGAGGAACGAATAATTTGATCTTTTAATCGATATTTTTCATCTGCTGAAAAACTCTTTACTAAATCAGAAATAGCTAATCGAAGTTTTCGGGCAGAATTGTAAGCCTGCAAATCAGATAGTTTGTACATGAATCATTTGCTTAATAACTAAATAACTTAATCTCCTACTCTCTCCAAAATAACAGCCATTCCCTGCCCAACTCCTACACAGAGTGTACATAGTGCATATCGCGCATCCGGGCGTTCAAGAAGTTCTACCGTAGCCGTTTGTAATAATCTGGCTCCGGTCATTCCAAGTGGATGTCCCAGCGCAATAGCTCCGCCGTTTGGATTTAATCGTTCGTCATTATCATCCAGTCCCAGTAATCTGGTGACACCCAGCGATTGCCCCGCAAAAGCCTCATTGAGTTCAATGATATCCATCTCGTTCAGAGTAAGTCCGGCACGTTTCATTACTTTTTGGGTAGCTTCAACTGGTCCTAAGCCCATGATTCGAGGCTCAATTCCAGAAACGGCAGATGCTACAATTCGTGCTTTAGGAGTCAGGCCAAATTGCTTGACGGCGTCATCAGAAGCCACCAAAATGGCTCCGGCCCCATCGTTTAACCCAGAAGTATTTCCCGCGGTTACACTTCCGTCTTTTTTGAAAGCCGGTCGAAGTTTTGCTAAAATCTCTGCTGTAGTATTAGGGCGCATAAATTCATCATGCTCAAAAACAATGGGACCACCTTTTCTCTGGGGAATTTCAACCGGAACGATTTCCTTGGCGAGTCTTCCTGAGTCTCGCGCCGCTCCTGCTTTTTGCTGACTCCATGCCGCAAATTTATCCTGATCTTCGCGGCTGATCTTGTGGATCTCCACTACATTTTCGGCCGTAGTTCCCATTCCATCAGTGCCGTAAGCTTCCTTCATTTTTGGGTTAATGAACCTCCAGCCAAACGTAGAGTTATGCATTTCCGTAGTGCCAGAATAAGGCGAAGATCCTTTCCCCAATACGATTGGGCCGCGTGTCATATGTTCCACTCCACCGGTGATAAACAAATCTCCTTCCCCGGCTTTGATCGCATGGAAAGCTCGAACCGTTGCACTCATTCCCGAAGCACATAATCTGTTCACGGTTTCTCCGGGAACAGATACCGGTACTCCAGCCAATAATCCTGCCATTCTTGCCACATTGCGATTATCTTCCCCGGCCTGATTTGCACATCCCAGTATTACATCCTCAATAGCTTTTGGATCTATTTCGGGATTTCGTTTCAATAATTCTTTAATAGGAATTGCAGCCAAATCATCAGCCCTAATGGGAGAAAGTGCTCCTTTCAGTTTTCCGATGGGAGTTCTGATTGCGTCGATGATGTATACGTTTTTAGACATGAGATAATAGATTAAAGACGAGAGCTAAGAGAATTTCTTAATGAGTGTATAAATCATCTTTTGGATTTCTGTCAGGTGTGAGGATAATTTCTCGAAATCAGAAGGAGATAAATAAGCTAGTCGTTTACTGATGATTAATTGAGTTTCCAGCTCAGAACAGGATCCAAAAGCAATATTTAAAAATTGACGAAATTCTTTATCGGAATTTCTACCTGCACCTTCTGCTATATTTGAACTGATTGATACAGCAGCTCTTCTCATCTGTGAAACCAGTCCATATTTTTCTTCTTTCGGATGATTTTTAGTTATGGAATATAAAGAAGTAGCTAAATCAATCGCCATATCCCATACATCCAGTTGCTTATAATTGTGCATAGTCTTTTATCTTATATCTTTTATCTTATATCTTATATCTTTTATCTCATGTCTTGTCCGGTAAACTGTCCCACGAAACATCGCAACAAGCTCATTTTCTTGATTAGTAACGCGGATTTTATACACGCCAATCGTTCTTCCATTTTGAACTTCTTGAGTCTCGGCGACCAACACATCTCCAACCGATACTTTTTTGGTGAAGTTAATGTTGTTTTCTAAAGCCAATGAAACCGTACCGCGCGAATTGGATGCAAAAGCCAGGGCACTGTCGGCGAATGCAAATGTTACTCCACCATGACAAACACCAAATCCATTCGTCATTTCCTGCCGCACTTCCATGAAAAGTTTGCAATATCCAGGTTCGGATTTCTCTACGGTGACCCCCAGCCATTGGGAGAAGGCGTCATTAGTTAACATTTTTGAGACTATAGGATGTATGTCTTTTTCCATGCTATTTACTTGAAGAATTCAGGAGACGGAAATCAGGAGTCTGTTATTCTGAATTCTGTATTCTGAAGCCTGATTTCTGTTTTGTCATTCATAAAATTTCTTTCCTTCCCTCACCATTTTTTTCAGCAGCGGATTTGGCCGGTATCGGTCTTCTCCATATTCATTCTGAAGGATTTCGATTTGCGCTAATACCTCATCCAGCCCGATTTCATCCGCCCATTTTAGTAATCCTTTCGGATAGTTCACTCCGTTTTCCATGGCCAGATCCACATCTTCAACCGAGCCAATATTCATGAAAACGGCATCACAGGCTTCGTTGATGAGCATCACCAGAATTCGGTTGAAGATTTCTGTGCCAGGTTCTTTGTCTGTCACAGGTTTGGAATTTTTTGCGTCTTCACCATATTTATAAAAACCACGGCCTGATTTCCGTCCCAGCCACCCGGCTTCCACTAATCTTTTTTGGGCAAAAGAAGGTTTGAATCGTGGATCGTAATAAAAGGCTTCAAATACCGTGCTGGTTACTTCATAGTTCACATCATGACCAATGAGATCCATCAATTCAAAGGGACCCATTCGGAAGCCTCCAATTTCTTTCACAGCCCAGTCAATGGTGGCGGCATCGGCAATTCCTTCTTCCAATATTCGAAGAGCTTCTCCATAAAAAGGCCGCGCTACACGGTTCACTATAAAACCGGGAGTATCTTTAGCAAGAACGGTAGTTTTCCCCCACCCATCAATAAAACTGCGGGTAGATTTTGTGATTTCTTCATCGGTAGCAATTCCCGGAATGATTTCCACGAGTTTCATCAGCGGGGCGGGATTAAAAAAATGAACGCCTAAAAATCGCTCTGGTTTTTTTAGGGATGATGAGATAGAGGCGATGGAAAGGGAGGAGGTATTGGAAGCCAAAATGCAATTCCTGGAAACAATTGCTTCGAGCCGCGCGAAGACATCTTTTTTAACATTGGGATCTTCAACAACGGCTTCAATCACAAAAGAACACTCTCCAAACATGGTGATGTTATCGACAAACTCAATTTTAAATAAAATTTCATCAATTTCATTTTGAGTCATTCTTCCTTTTTCAACCTGACGCACTAATATTTTTTTCAGGCCATTTTCTGCTTTTTCGAGCTGTTCCGGGAAGGCATCATATAAAAAAACCGGGTGACCATGTGTGGCGGCAACTTGTGCAATCCCCGCCCCCATTGTTCCGGCGCCGACAATACCAATTTTAGCGTCTTCTTCAATCATTAAATTTGTTGCTTAATTTTACTGAAAAATCGCTTCCAAGATAATGAAACTTTTGCAGGAAAATTTAAACCTTAGTCTGTGCATGATAGAATTTTGCAGTTGTACTAATTCTAATTCATCCTGAGGACATGCTTGAAAGTAAAACTGCAAAGCTTGAAAGAAATTTCTTTCCGCGAGCTACTCAGGAGCATTTATTGGTGGCCGTTCAAATATTGAAAGAAAAAATTGCAATCCTTTGGAAAAAAAGATATCATAATGATATCAAAAAATTAAAGGAGATATTGTGGCTGATGTATTAATCAGAAATATAGATGAAAATACCTTAGAAAATCTCAAATCAAGAGCAAAGAGTAACAACCGTTCGCTGCAAGCGGAGTTGAAATCTTTATTGGAGATGTATGCAGGCCCTGATATGGAAGAAACCCGCAGCATGGTGCGCGATGTATACACACGATACAAAGCATCGGGCCGAAAGTTTTCAGATAGTGCCGAGGATTTGTCTGATGATCGCCTGAGATGAAAGTATGCGTAATAGATGCCTGTTTCGCGATAAAATGGTTCTTGCCTGAGATAGACAGCGAGAAAGCCCGAGCTTTTTTAGAGGAATTGGATCATTTTTTAGTGCCCGATTTATTTTTAATTGAGGTGGATAATATCCTTTCAAAAAAGGTAAGGCGGAGAGAATTGGATATACCTGAGGCAGAGGAGATTTTCAGGATGATCAGAAATTTGCCCTTCATCACCATTTCTTATGAGAGATTAAGTAAAGAGGTTTTCTTCATCTCAACGCGATTTCCAGTTACTCAATATGATGCCTGTTATTTGGCTTTAACTGTGGAATATGGTGGCGAATTTTATACTGCGGACAAAAGATTGGTAAATGGTGTTAGAAATACGGCATACTCAGAATATGTGGTAGCAATTGATGAGCTGTGATTGATTAATATTTATCTTCCAAAACAGTAATCAGTGCCCGCCAATTCTCCCCAAATGTGTATGATGGAAACTGTCGGTGAATTTCAACCCGTAACCGAAAATTCGGTCAAAGGCTGCATGGCCCAGAAATACAATTCCGACAGCCAATAAAAGTGGAATTCCTGAAAAATAGCCGACTAAAATCAGCACGATCATTATTCCTTTGTGATGAAGAATATTATAAAACCAGGCTCCGGTTTTTGGGCTGATGAGATAGCCTGCAAAGGAGACATCAGGAAGAAAAAATAGTAATGCGTACATCCACCAGCTGTAGGAAGTGAGTAAAGCGAAGAGAATCACGGAAGCGATAAAGGTAATAGCCTCTTCCAGGAGCAGGAGGGTTTTCATGAATTTATTGAGCTCTATAGTCATAGTGAGAAATTTTAAAAGGAATTATTAACCATAAAAAAGCGCTATACGCTAACCTCTGGGGGATGTTTTATATAAAAAACTCTGCGAAATTTTATGTCCTCTGCGGTTAAATCAATCAGCGAAATCAGTGATTGTGACACTATCTTCCTCTAAACTTCGGTTTCCGCTTCTCCAAAAAAGCCTGAACACCTTCATTGTAATCATCGGTTTTCCCCGCTTCCGCCTGTAGTTTGGCTTCGAGTTTTAGCTGTGATTCCAGGTCGTTTGAGAATCCGGCGTTAAAGGCTCGTTTGGTGAGGCCAAATCCGCGGGTGGGCATTTGAGCCAGTTTTTCAGCAATAGATTTAGCTTCCTTTAGAAATTCATCAGCAGGATGAGATTTCCAGATCATCCCCATTTCTTCGGCTTCTTTAGCTGTGATTTTTTCACCCAAAAATGTCAGAGCGGTTGCCCGTTGTAATCCAATAAGTTGAGGAAGAATGTAGGTGCCGCCGCTGTCGGGAATGAGCCCGATGGCCGAAAAAGATTGAATAAATTTAGCCTCCTCACTGGCAATCACAATGTCACAGGCGAGAGCGATGTTTGCTCCGGCTCCGGCTGCCGTTCCATTCACGGCGCAGACAAATGGCTTTTCAATGGTACGGATTGCTTTTATGATTGGTAAGTAGGTGTGATTTACAATCTCACTTAAATCTCGCTCCGGATCATTGGAAACTTCAGTCGCTTCGGCCAAATCCTGTCCGGCGCAAAAAGCACGACCGTTTCCAGTCAATAAAACACAGCGGATTTCATTATTAACTTCGGCTATATCCAAAGCGGATTTCATTTGATCGCCCATTTCAAAATTAAAGCTGTTGAGTTTATCCGGGCGGTTTAAGGTGATGGTGAAAATGCCATTGGTTAGTTCAGTAGAGATCACAGATTTATGGGATTTAGAGATTTGATCACTGATTTCGCTGATTCGATCACAGATTCCGCTAATTGCACTGATTTGTTTACTAGATATATTCGGGTAAAATCTAAGTAATCATGTAAAACTGTGATTTTAGTGTTAGGTGAATTTAGGTAATCGCAATAGAATCACAAAAGGCGATCACTGATTTCTCTGATGGAGCTGATTTTTATTTTGATTAAAAAATCAGTGAAATCTGTGATCGAATCTGTGATCCTATATACACTTAAAATGCTCGAAAGGCTGATTGCATTCGTTGCAGAAATACTGAGATTTACAAGCCGTGGAGCCAAACTGACTTTGCAGTTTCGTCTCAAAAGAATCACAAAAAGGGCAGGGGACAACTTTGGTGCTTGAAAGGTTTTTCAGAAAATCACCTGCTTCTTCAGTTTTTCCGGGAGGAGCGATTCCATATTCTTTCAGCTTTGCTTTAGCTACTCCGGTCATCCAGTCGGTGGTCCATGTTTCGGCGAAATCCAGCTTTACTTCAAAGTCATCTATGCCTTTTTCAGCGAGTTTTTCTTTTACCAGATTTTCAATAGCATTCATCGCCGGACAGCCAGAATAGGTTGGGGTAATTTTAACCAGAACCCTGTCTTCATCAATCTCAACTTTCCGCGCAATTCCCATCTCCACGATATTCAACACCGGAATCTCAGGATCGGTTACCTCCTTCAGAAACTCCCAAATCTGTTCTTCGGTATGTTGGTGGGTTATTTGCATTTTATTCACTCTTGGTATTACAAATTCTGTCATTTCGATTGAATCACCAATCTTAAAAGCAATTTTAGATTTCTCTCATCCGCTCAAAATAACAGATTTTGGAAAATGAAAGCTACCGGAGTTCTCATCCTGTCGGCACCTCCCTTAGTGAGGATGTGTCTCACAACTCACTACTCATATCTTCATATTAATCTTCACTTCCACTCCGCATCCGGCTGCGATCGTCTCAAAAACTGCATCTGTGCCAATATTCGTCCCAAATGCTCAGTGTGAACTCCTTTGCGGCTGCCGGTCATCATAAATTGATCCCAATTCGGAACGGTTAGGGTGGCTTCGGTCAATGTGTCCTCAACCAGGGTTTTCCACTCACTTCTGAATGATTCCAAATCCACACCTAATCCTTCTTCCATCATCACTTCGTCCACGGCATCCATATAAAAAAGCTCGTCTGTGTACATCCAGAGTTCATCAAACGATTCCTGAATTCGATCATGACTTTCTTCAGTTCCGTCTCCCAATCTCAGCACCCATTCGCGCGTGTGTCGGAGATGATATTTGATTTCTTTGAGATGCTTTTGAATCATTCCTCCGAACTGTTCGTCTTTCGCATCTTTTAAACGCTCGTACTGGAAATAACTGAAAGCACTGAATAAAAATTGCCGTGCAATGGTGAATCCGAAATCACCTTTGGGAAGTTCACATAATTGCAGGTTTGTGAAATCCTGGTCATCCCGGAAATAGGCAAAATGATCTTCATCATGACCGACATCTTCAATCTCGGCAGCACATTTATATAAAGCCGTAGCATGCCCAATTTGATCAAGCGCGATATTCGCCATAGCCAAATCCTCTTCCAATTCCGGCCCATGTCCACACCACTCTGCCATTCGCTGACCAAGGATGAGGCGATCATCTGCGAGACGAAGCAGGTAGGTTAAAAATGCTTGTTGTTTGGTGTTTTTTTTTGTCTCAGTACTCATATTATTTCAATAAATATTTAAGTAAGAACCTTCAAGCGTTCGAAGGTCCTTGAAGCGTTCGGGGCACCGGCAAAAGCGCAACGCTCGGAGGTCCTGCGGACGCTTCGAGGTTGCGTTTCAAAATTCAAATTTATCAAGATCTTTTCTTAACAGCTCTGGGTACACTGTAAAACTGCGGATGCCGATATGGCTTATCATTTGCCGGATCGAAAAAAGGCCCCATATCATCCGGTGTTGATGCCGTAATATGTTTCGATTCCACCACCCAAATACTTACGGCTTCATTGCGTCGGGCATAGGTATCCCGCGCATTCTGAAGCGCCATTTCTTCATCCGGCGCATGAACATTACCAGCATGTTCGTGAGGCTTTCCACTTTTTGGTTGAGTGAAAACCTCCCAAAGAGGCCAGTTTTCGTTGTTGGTACTTTCAGACATATTGTAATTTTCGTGATTATAAAAATGGGAATTCAGAACCCAGAAATCAGGAGCCAGAAGATTCTGATTTCTGAGTTCTGACTCCTGAATTCTGTTACGATGCTTTCCCTTCCCGTAATTTCTTTTTCCGGGCGTATTCCGAAGCCGCTTCACGAACCCATTCACCCTCTTCATGGGCTTTTCGACGGGCTTTGATTCGCTCGCGATTCATGATGCCGTTACCTTTTACCACTTCCCAGAATTCATCCCAGGGAATTTCCCCGAAATCCCAGTGCCCTGTTTCTTCATTGTATTTCAGATCAGGATCGGGAAGAGTGAGGCCGATGGCTTCGGCTTCCATCACTGTTCGATCTACATAATGCTGTCGAAGTTCATCATTACTTTTCAGCTTTACCTGCCATTTCAAAAGTTCGGCGCTGTTGGGAGAATCATCATCGCTCGGGCCGAACATCATCAGGCTTGGCCACCACCAGCGGTTTACAGAATCCTGCGCCATTTTCTTCTGTTTGGGAGTTCCGTTTGCCAGCTTGCCCAGCATCTCGTAACCCTGCTTTTTGTGAAAGCTTTCTTCCTTGCAAATCCGAACGTTAGCCCTGGAATAAGGCCCATAAGAAGAACGCGCCAGCATGGTTTGATTTACAATTGCGGCGCCATCTACCAGCCAACCGATGGTGCAAATATCGGCATAAGTGAGTGTAGGATAGTTAAAAATGCTGGAGTATTTGGCTTTTCCATATAAATATTGATCCACCAGTTCTTCGCGGCTGATGCCCAGCGTTTCGGTGGCGCTGTAGAGATAAAGTCCGTGGCCGGCTTCATCCTGAACTTTTGCCAGCAGTACCAGTTTTCTTTTTAGGGATGGAGCCCGCTCAATCCAGTTTCCTTCGGGCAGCATTCCCACGATCTCGGAATGCGCGTGCTGACTCATCATCCGAATCAGCTGCTTGCGATACCGCTCGGGCATCCAGTCCTTGGGTTCAATCTTTTCTCCCGCCTCTATACGGGCCTGAAATTCGTCGAGTTTTTCTTGAGTTTCCATAGGCTAAATATACAAAAAATGTGGAAGCGCTTTTTATGCTTCAGAAATTAATGTTCTAGTATTGGAGGAACTAAATATAACACGGAAGCGATGAGCGAGGTTTCATACGGTATTGAAGTTAAAGACGTATAACGCCTCAATTACTCCTCGCTTTTATTCATATAAAAAGTCAATGCACCCGAAGGGCATTTTTTAACCGTTTCTATAATTTTTTGAGTAGTGGATGATTCGGGTGTTATCCAGGGTTTTTCTTTAGGTCGAAATACATCTGGATTATTACGTACACAGTTACCTGAATGAATGCATTTGCCTGATTGCCAAACTATAGTTACTTCTCCATTGCTATACTCTTTCCTGATATTATCTTTATTCATAATGTGCCTTTTATAAGATGTCTTGTAATTCCTTACTTCTGTCAATCATTGCTTTAGCAAATGGACAAAGCGGCAGGATTCGAATTCCTTTAGAGCGTGCAAATTCAACTGTTTTCAGGAGCATTTGTTTTCCCGCCCCTTTGCCTTTCAGACTGTTGTCAACTTCTGTGTGATCAATAATTATTTTATCCTCACCTGCCCAGACGTAGGACATTTGAGCCACTATTTTTCCTTCAATTTCAATATAGAATTCACCTTTTGCACCATTATCCGTTTGTAAAATTTCCATATTCCAATATCAATTACTGAATATTTCCTAAAAAAAGTAGAGCAGAAATTCTTACCCTTCACAAATTTTATTATGTGAATAATAATGAATACAAACTGTGCCTGGTAAATTTTTTTTGTCGCTCCTCAAATAAGCTTTTCTTTTTGATCTAAATCTCACCGTTCATACCCAACTTTTTCTTTTCTAAAGCTGTTATTTCTTAAAACCCTTTAAAGTATGGAAGCGCTTTTTTATTTTGTACTTTTAGATACAGGAAATCAAAAATCAAAAGAAAAAATTAAAGAATGGCTGAATCTCAAGAGACACTCGAACGACCCGTAGAAGAAAAATTTGATGATCATCTTGGCTTGCAGGATGTAGATTATGTTGAGCATTATGTGAGCAACGCCAAACAGGCCGCACATTATTATATCACCACGTTTGGCTTTGAACTGAAAGCCTATTCCGGCCTGGAAACCGGAGTGAGAGACCGGGCTTCCTATTACCTGGAACAGGGAAATATTCGCTTTGTGCTTTCGGCTCCTCTCAACAGCAATTCACCCATCGCCGATTTTGTGCATAAACATGGAGACGGCATCAAGGACATTGCCATGCATGTGGAAGATGTGGACTGCGCTTTTAAAGAGAGCGTAAAACGTGGCGGGGTTGCCGTAGAAGAACCGCACGACCTGAAAGATGAACACGGCACCATCCGCAAAGCGGCTATAAAAACCTACGGAGATGTTATTCACTCTTTCATTAACCGCGCCGATTATGACGGTGTTTTCATGCCGGGATTTAAGGAAAAAGAAAGTTTGCTAAAATCAGAGTCGGTTGGAGTTCAGTTTGTAGATCATTGCGTGGGCAATGTGGAGCTGGGCAAAATGAATGACTGGGTAGCTTTTTACCGCGATGTGCTCGGCTTCACCCAATACATCAGCTTTGATGACAAAGACATTTCCACCGAATATTCCGCCCTGATGAGCCGTGTGATGGCCGGCGGACGTGGAATGATCAAATTCCCCATCAACGAACCCGCCGAAGGAAAGAAAAAATCTCAAATTGAAGAATACCTGGATTTCTTTGAAGGTCCGGGCGTGCAGCATATAGCTCTTTTATCCGGTGATATCATTGACACCGTAGCCCAGCTTCGGGATCGTGGAGTGGATTTCCTGAAAGTACCTACTTCCTATTACGAAGAACTTGAAGGCCGCGTCGGTAAGATTGATGAGCCCATCGATAAACTCGAAGAACTGGGAATTTTAGTAGATCGTGATAATGAAGGGTATCTGCTTCAAATTTTTACCAAACCTGTAGTAGACCGCCCCACATTATTCTTTGAAATCATTCAACGCAAAGGCGCCCGCGGTTTCGGAAAAGGAAATTTCAAAGCCCTCTTTGAAGCCATCGAACGAGAACAAGATCTCAGAGGAAACCTTTAATTTTAAATGTTAAGTGCTAAATGTTTAATGAGCACTTCATTTAAAATTCAACATTCAAAAATTTAACAATCTCCTATGTACTACCACGCACTTGGAACAATTCCGCATAAACGTCATACCATTTTCCGCCGGGAAGATGGAAAGCTGCATACTGAAGAACTGTTCGGGGCGGAAGGTTTTCATGGGAACAGTTCGCTGCTTTATCATTTCCACATGCCCACTAGAGTAAAGAAAGTAGAAAGCGGGGATGAAGTTGTTTTTAAAGCAGCAGACGAGAAAATGTTACGGCACCGCCTGCTGAAAACTAAAAATGTTCCTGCCGGAGGCGACCCCATCACCGGACGAAAAGTGCTGATGTTCAATAACGATATTCAAATTGGGGTGGCGCGGCCAACCGGTTCCATGGATTATTTTTATCGAAATGGTGAGCATGATGAGCTGATTTTCATCCATGAAGGAAAAGGCTATGTGCAGTCTGTTTTTGGCCGGCTGGACTTTGAGTACGGTGATTATATTTACCTCCCACGCGGAACCACCTATCAGATGAATTTTGAGACGGAGGAGAACCGTTTCCTTTTTGCAGATTCTACCGGCCCCATTGATTTTCCGAAAAGGTATTTGTCAGATAAAGGACAATTTATGGAAAACAGCCCCTTTTGTGAGCGGGATTTTCGCCTTCCCTCTGAACAGCTTTTCTTTGAGGAGAAAGGGGAGTTTGAAGTGCGCATCAAAAAAGCGGGAAGATTTCACCATTATACCTTCGATCATCATCCGTGCGATGTGGTGGGTTGGGATGGCTATCTGTATCCGTGGATTTTTAACATCAAAGATTTTGAGCCCATTACCGGGCGCATTCATCAGCCGCCACCCGTGCATCAAACTTTTAGCGGCACCAATTACGTGGTGTGCAGTTTTTGTCCGCGCAAATTCGATTATCACCCCGAATCCATTCCGGCGCCTTACAACCATTCCAATGTAGATTCAGACGAAATGATTTATTATGTGGAAGGTGATTTCATGAGCCGCAAAGGAATTGGCTATGCCGATATCACCCTTCATCCCGGTGGAATTCCCCACGGGCCGCAGCCCGGAAAAGCTGAAGCAAGCATCGGCGCCGAAGAAACGGATGAATACGCGGTGATGATTGATACGTTTAAGCCAATGTACGTCACCGAAGAAGCGATGAGACTGGATGATCCGGGTTATCCGTATTCATGGCTGGATGAAGATGGTGAAAAGCCAATCTATATTCCTTAAGGGAAATTTTATATGTCTCTGTATCTATAGGAACAGTATAGCCCATATTACTGGCTGCATAAAGAGTGAAGTTTGCAAGTAGATTCACTCAATAATCAAAAGCATCAGCTGATCTGATACCCCAGATTGGATAACAAAGTTATTGCTATATCGTACCATTTATGGTACATTCAGTTTATGACTAATCTCCCAAAGCTTCAGGTTAAATTTTTTCGAAGCGCATCCGGACGTGAATATGTTCGGGAATGGTTGTTAGATTTAGAAAAAAAAGACAGAAAAGCTATTGGTGAACAGATTAAATTAGTTCAGTTTGGATGGCCTGTAGGAATGCCACTGGTTAGAAAAATGGAATCGGACATATGGGAAATTCGGATTAATTTATCTGATCGAATAGCAAGAATACTTTTTACTGTTGTAGAGGATTCTATGATATTAGTTAATGGTTTTATAAAAAAATCCCAAAAGTCACCTGAAAAAGAAACTGAAAACAGCTCGCAACAGAATTAAATTAATCAATGAAGGATATAGAAATGAATAAATATGTAGGCAGTGATTTTGATGAATTCTTGGAAGAGCAGGGGATGTTGGCAGAAGCCGAAGCCAAGGCAATAAAAAAAGTAATTGCATATCAAATACAGGAGGTGATGGAAAGAGAAAGTCTTTCCAAAACCAAAATGGCTAAACGAATGAATACCAGCAGGGCTTCATTAGACAGACTTCTTGATCCTGAAAATCCATCCGTTACCCTTCAAACACTGGAACGGGCAGCTATTGCTCTTGGAAAAAGAATCAGAATGGAATTGGTCTGACATTCTGATCACTCGTGTATAAAAAAATATTCAGTGGTGATGTTTCTTCAGCTCCTTTTTGAATCCTGTATATCGATTATCCAAAGGGATTTAATTACCTGTCAAACATAACTGCGAAAATCCGTCTATTCCACATCATCAGCGTTCTATTCCTTGAACGCACCTAACCTCTTGCGCCTCTCTTGATTCCTCTCCATATTCCCGCCGAATCAATCCAAAGAAAATTTCTTCATGAAGAAAATTCTGCTAACCTTTGCTTTTTCTCTTTTCACTTTCTTATTGTTCGCCCAAACCACAACCAAATACGAAATCTCCTTCGAAAACGCTGTTCATCATGAAGCGGAGATTTCCATTCAGTATGAAAATCTTGAAAATAAAGTACTGGAAGTGCGGATGAGCAGGACTTCTCCTGGTCGATACGCGCTGCACGAATTTGCCAAAAATGTGTACGGGGTGAAGGCTTTTGATAGTGAGGGAAATGTGCTGGAAATCACCCGGCCAAATCCGCACCAATGGAATGTGAGCGGACATGATGGCTCCGTGAAATTTGAATACACTCTTTTTGCAAATCGTGGTGGCGGAACCTACTCACAGGTGGATGAAACGCACGCTCATCTCAATATTCCCGCCACTTTTGCCTGGGCCCGGAAATATGAAGACCGGCCAATTGAAATTACTTTCAATCTCCGGGAAGATCTTGACTGGAAAATTGCCACTCAGCTAAAACATCAGGAAGGAAAAACTTATTACGCACCAGATCTTTACTATTTTTTAGACAGTCCGGTAGAAATAGCAGATTTTCATCTACGTGAAGAAAACATGGATGGGCAGAATATTCGCCTCGCGCTTCACACTCCCGCAAATGATTCCGAAGTAGATGAATATTTCGAAAAAGTGAGGGCAATTGTGCATGCGCAAAAAGAGGTGTTCGGCGAACTTCCGGAATTTGATTACGACGAGTACACTTTTCTGAGCTGTTACATCCCAAATGCCAGCGGTGATGGGATGGAGCATCGGAATTCCACGGTCGTAACCAATTCCAAATCTTTGGATGAGCCACTGGGAGAAACCAGAATCGGCACCATTTCCCACGAATTTTTTCATGCCTGGAATGTGGAGCGAATTCGTCCCGCATCCCTGGAGCCATTTGATTTTGAGGAAGCCAATATGAGCGGCGAACTTTGGTTTGCGGAAGGATTTACCAGCTACTATACCGGATTGATTTTAGCCCGTGCCGGAATTCAAACCGAAGAAGATTATGTGGAAGGATTATCAGGTGGGCTGAATTATGTCATCAACTCCCCGGGACGAAATTACTTCAATCCCATTGAAATGAGCTACCAGGCGCCTTTTGTGGATGCTGCCCAATCCGTTGATCCTGTAAACCGCGAAAATACTTTTATTTCCTATTACACCTACGGCAGTGTATTAGGGCTGGCGCTGGATCTTTCGCTTCGCGATTTAGACACCGATAAAAACCTGGACGATTTCTTTAAGCTTGTTTGGGAGAAGTACGGCAAGCCCGAAAATCCTTATACCATTGGCGATTTGGAAACCACTTTAGCTGAATATGCCGGGGAGGAATTTTCAGATGATTTCTTCAGCAACTATATCTATGATAGCAAAATGCCGGATTATAAATCACTTCTGGAAACTGTAGGGGTGATTTTTGAAAAAGCCAATCCGGGTAAAGCCACTTTGGGAACAGATATTGAAATTGAAGACGGAACAGGAAAATTAAGTTCAAACGCCATTGTTGGCTCACCTATTTATGAAGCCGGAATTGAGCGAGAGGATGAGATTTTTTCCATCGCCGGAATTTCATTGGGTGAGGTTGATGAGGTGGAAGAAATTCTATCCAATCATAATCCGGGTGATATTGTGGAAGTTATCTATAGTCGCTGGGGAGAGGATAAATCGGTGCAGGTTGAGTTAGCCGAGGATGAGAGTTTTAAGACGAGTTTTGATGAAGAGGTAAATCAGAATATTAAAGAGCACAGGAAGCGTTGGCTTTCAGGTTTTTGAACCTTGATTGAGAGGAAATTCTGTAGTGATGCTTATAACTCACGACCATTCGCTCCCAAAGCGAATGTTCTTTACTCAATCCCATTCAATAATTTTGAAATAGGAATATTAAGTGCTTTGGAGATTTTGAGCAGCGTGAAAACAGTAGGCATGGTTTTACCGCGTGAAGTTCGGCTTCTATGGCAAGATCGAACTGAGAAAGCTCGGCAGCATTTCCTTCCCGCTTCAAATTGAGCCTGATTATTTCCTGAACTTCATCTTTAGATTTCATCCCGCTATGATGCGGGAATAAGTTTGCATTTCTGACACATCCTTTTCTATTTTCGTTTATAAAATTAAGTAATTTCAAATATTTAAAATAGGCTATGTTCAAAAAATTCATTCTGGTATTAATATTAATTTTTACTTTTTCAACTCAAATATTTGCACAGTTTGCAGGTGGGTCTGGAACTGAAGAAAATCCATACAAAATTTCCACAGTGGAGGAGTTACAGGAAATTAGAAACCATCCTAATGATTATTTTATTCAGACAAATAATATTGATGCAAGTGTAACTGAAAATTGGAATGCCGGAGAAGGTTTTATTCCTATTGGAGATGATGTGGTGAAGTTTTCGGGTAGTTATGAAGGAAACAATTTTAAAATTAGCAACTTATATATCAACTTAGATCAATGGTACGTAGGATTGTTTGGACGTGTAGAAGAAGGTGAAATAAAAAATCTGTTTCTTGAAGAGGTTAATATTTTTGGGGGTAACAATACTGGCGCACTAGTTGGTCAAAATGAAGCCTCAATAATATATAATTCAAGAGCTTCAGGCTCCATAGAAGGAAGGTCAGGGTTGGAGGTTTAGTAGGCCATAATTTTTTTGGAGCTGAAGTTATTTCTTCACATGCTGTAGTTGAGGTTACAGGGAATGACAATGTAGGTGGTTTAGTGGGAGAAAACTGGGCTAATATACGGAAGTCTTCTGCAGAAGCTACTGTATTGAGTTCAAGTTCACTTAGTACAGGGTCAGCAGGTGGTTTAGCTGGTAGTAGTACAACATTAATTGAAGATTCTTTCTCGAATTCAGAAATAAACGGGCAGGAAGAAGTAGGTGGGTTAGTAGGAAGAAATAGTGGTGAAATTAATAACTCTTATTCAGTTGGTTCAGTTAACGGAAATACCGAAGTTGGGGGATTTGTAGGTAGTAATAACAACGAGGGTGAAATAGATGGAAATTATTCAGCAGTTGTTGTGGGTGGAGATGATGATGTAGGAGGCTTTATAGGTGTGAATGGTGCTGATATATTTAATAATTACTGGGATAGTGAAATTTCTGAATTCGAGAGTGGTGTTGGCAGGGGTATTACTGATGGAGTCTCCGGTTTAACTACAGGTGAAATGGTAAATATCAATGCCTTTCATAATATGGAGGATTTTAATTTTCAAGAAAAGTGGTTACTTACTGAAGATTACCCGGCACTTCATTGGGAAGATGTTGAATCTATTTCACCACCACCTTCAAAAGTGAGTTTAGAAAGTCCAGAAAATGGTGCCGAGAATATTAACTTAAACATGGACTTTGTTTGGTTCGCAGACAAATGGGCGAATAATTATACTGTGAATATTTCAGCAACTAATGATTTCTCAACATTAGATATAGATTCTTTACTTTCGGATACAGTTTTTACTTTACAAGAAGAACTTGATTATGACAGTACTTATTTTTGGAGAGTAAAAGCTACAAATGAAAGTGGTGAGTCCGAATGGAGCGATACCTTAAGCTTCACAACTGTCATTGAAAAACCGGTAACAGTTAATTTATCTGAACCTGGTAAGAATGCAGAAAACATTTCAACAACTCCTACATTAAAATGGGACCCATCTGAGCGAGCAGAGAGCTATCATCTGGAACTTGCCGAAGATTCTACATTTACGGAGAAGTTTCTAGAAACCACGATTCCGGATCCTACTTTTGCCATTGAAAATGTATTGGAAAATAATTCTAGATTCTATTGGCGGGTAAAAGCTCAAAATGAAGGTGGGGAAAGTGACTGGAGTGAAGTATGGAATTTCACAACCCAAATTGAAAAACCCGCTCCCGTTCAACCTTTAATTCCTCAAAAAGAAGAATGGTATCCAATTGACAATCCATATTTCGAATGGACTTCATCAGAGCGAGCGGATGAATATGTTTTTCATCTTTCTAAAGAGGAAGATTTTGAATCTTTTGTATTAGATACAACGTTTGCCGCACCCGATACTTCCTTCACAATGGATGAATATTTAGAAGCTGATGAGTTTTACTACTGGAGAGTAAAAGCTGCAAATGAAAGCGGTGAGTCAGAATGGTCAGAAGTTTTCGATTTTTCAGGTAATGGTGGTCTCTCTACTGAAGCGGAAACATTACCTACCGAATACTCCCTTCAACAAAACTATCCCAATCCATTCAATCCCACCACACAAATCCGATATGGGATTCCGAATGCGGCAGAAGTTCGGCTTGAGGTTTTTAATATGCTGGGACAGAAAGTAACGACCTTGGTAAATGAGCGAAAATCCGCCGGCTGGCATAATGCCACTTTTGATGCCTCTGAATTATCAAGCGGTTTCTATATCTATCACATTCAAGCGGGGGAATTCGCCAGTACCAAAAAGCTGATGTTGATTAAGTAAATAACTCTAGATAAAATAAAAAACCTCCAAAGTCTCGCAGATCTTGGAGGTTTTTAGCTTGTCTATTATTTTCCTCCCTTCATTCGGCGAAGCCGGAAAAGGCAAATCAGAAAAATCAGCACAATCAGTGAAATCTGTGATCGCCTTTATTAACTTCATCCGCTAACATATAAGAAAAAGTTGTTATGGAATTCAGCTCTCTGGAAAATAAAATCGATCACGCCCGGAACATTTCGGTTGAATCACCGGATTTGGAACACGATTTCTATTCGCTCCTGGAGAGAGGTATTGGAAGTGATAAAACCTACCTGATTTATATTGATTCAGATGATAATCGCACGGAAATATCCTACCGCGATTTTTATGAGGCAGTGATGAACACCGCCCGATTTTTCCAATCGAAGGGACTAAAAACAGGAGATAAGATTGCCACCATTTCCCACAATCACTGGCATACGGTTGTGCAATATTTTGCAGCATGGTTCTGTGGATATGTAGTGGTGCCGGTCAGCCTTGGGGAAGATGACAATCGAATCGCCTATATCCTGCAAAATGCTGAAGTGAAGCTGGCATTGGTCAGAGAGGAATATGCTGAAAGAATTCAATCTATCATTCAACAAGAAAAATTAGCGGGAATTGAGACTGTTGTTTGTGATGAATCCATTGAATGCTTTTCGAAAAGTGATGGAGAACTCAAAGAAGCTACGATAAACATAGAATCGGAGGCATTGATTGTGTTTACTTCCGGCACAACAGGCAATCCAAAAGGAGTGGTATTAACGCAGCGGAACCTGCTGGAGGACGCCCGCGCAATATATCAATGGCATAACATTGATGTTGAAACAAGAATGATGTGCGTTTTGCCTATACATCACGTAAACGGCACTATAGTAACTATGATTACTCCTTTTTTTGCCGGTGGCTCTACGGTGTTGAACGAGAAATTCAGCCCGGGAAAATTTTTTCCAATTATTGAAAAGGAGAAAGTGCACGTGGTAAGTGTGGTTCCAACATTGCTGCAGTATTTGAATAGCTATTATGAAGAAAAAGAGTCGCGTGATTCTGCAGATTTAAGACATATAATATGTGGTGCCGGTCCGCTGACGGTGAAGGTGGCCAAGACATTCGAGGAGAAATTCCACATCCCAATTATCCATGGTTACGGGCTTTCCGAAACAACCTGTTACTCCTGTTTTCTTCCCGTAGATCAGCCCAAAGAAGACCATCAAAAATGGATGCGGGATTTTGGTTATCCAAGTATAGGGACTCCTATTCCTGCCAATGAAATGGATATTCAGGATGAGGAGGGAAACTCTGTTTCTGAAGGAGAAAGAGGGGAGATAGTGATTCGTGGAGTAAATGTAATGAAGGGATACTTCAATAATCGTGAAGCCAATGAACATGCTTTTAAAAACGGCTGGTTTAGATCTGGCGATGAAGGTTTTTATAGAAAAGGTGAGGATGGTTATTTCTACTTTTTCATCACAGGAAGATTAAAGGAACTCATTATTCGCGGTGGAATAAATCTTGCCCCGCTCGAAATTGATGAAGTTATTAATAAAGCTCCGGGCGTTAAAGCCGGAATTGCAGTTGGATTCGAAAACGACTGGTATGGGGAAGAAGTGGGAGCATACATTCAGCTGAAAGAAGGAGCTGCAGAAAATGAACAGGCTATTCTCGATTATTGTCGCAAATGCCTGCCCTTTTCAAAAACACCCAAAGTGGTGATATTTGGCGATCAACTGCCGGTAACCTCAACCGGAAAGTACCAGCGTATGAAAGTGGCTCATTTGTTTGAGAAGTGGAAGGGGGTTCAGTTTAGGGAATTTTAAATTCTAAATGCTTAATGTTAAACGCTCAAAGCACATTTAACATTAAGCATTTAAACATTTAACACTATTTCCCCACCACCGCCAGCGTACACCTGGAAATACACACCAGCTTATCCTCCTGATTTTTGATCTCACATTCCCACACCTGAATTTTTCCTGACTTCCGCATTGGGACACCCTGTTAAAAGTTAAACAATTCAGCCAG
>JBBDNN010000111.1:0-45616 GCA_040877545.1 Balneolaceae bacterium | reverse complement strand
CCTCACTTCGCTAGGTTAGCTCTTCCTAACTCTTAATTCAAATATATAAGGGATGTCTTTGGCGAAGATTAAAGATTCAAAATTGAACCGGGAAATTTTGAATCTATAATTTTTTAACCTTGAATTAATTACTCTTTCACCGGGCTCAGCAGTTCTATATGAAAACGAAAACTTTCGCTTTCTAATGCCATGGTTTTATAAAGCTCCTGGATCACTTCAAAAATAATTTCAGGTTCACCGATAATGGTGGTCGATAAATAGCCTACCTCTATTTGAATATCATACTGAGCAAGATGCTCTAACAACTCTTGTACTTTTTCTCTGGGATCTGCGGTAGACAATGGGATATAAGATAACTGGGCTATAGTTTTCATTCGTACTGATAATTTTGTGATGAATAGTCGATTGAGTGAGAAGTTAAAACAGATAAGATAAAGAGGCTAATTGGAACATTGTAGATAAAGCCGGGTTCATAAAGTGAACCCGAAAATAAAAAATAACAATGAAGGCTATTCAGATACTATTAAAACGCTATAAATTCCTTTCAACAGCTTTTGTGCTGATTTTTGCAGGCGCTTTTACCGCTTGTGATGTTAATGACGATAATGAAGGTATGGGAAGCATGCGTGTGCTTCTTACCGATGCACCGGCTATTTATGACGAGGTAAATATTGATGTCCGCCAGGTGCTGGTGAATCAAAGTGCGGATGAGGAATTAGATGATGACGGAGCAAACGGATGGGAAGTAATCTACGATGACTCCATGCGTGTGAATCTCCTGGATTATCGGCACGGTGAAACCCTGGAGTTGGGCGAAAGCGAGTTAGAAACCGGCAGGTACAATCAGCTAAGATTGGTGCTTGGCGATAATAATGATGTAGTAATTGACGGTGAAACTCATGCTCTTAATACTCCAAGTGCGCAGCAGTCGGGATACAAATTAAACATCCAGGCTAATGTTGAAGAAGGGGAAGTGTATGAGTTAGTGATCGATTTTGACGCTTCTCAATCTATTGTGGAAACCGGCAACAACCGGTTCAATCTCCATCCTGTGCTTCGGACGGTAGACCTTCAGCAAAGCGGAAGCATTTCTGGAACCGTACTTCCGGCAGAAGCAGAACCCATTGTATTTGCTATAATGGATGAAGATACAGTGGGAACCATACCTGATGAAGAAGGAGATTTTCGGATCATAGGCCTGAGTGAAGGTACTTACGAGGTGTATTTTAATCCGGCAATCGAGGATTTTGCAGATTCTCTGGTCACAGGAGTAGTTATAGTGGAAGCTGAAGAATTTACCTTCGAAGAATCTATTGTACTTGAAAATGTAGTAATACAAAACTGAAATTCATTTCCAGACACAGAAAGCCTGCAATTCAAAAGCAGGTTTTTTTGTTGATCATTTACCCGAGAAATAAGTATTCTCCCCAACTTTCTGTGATTTGAAAATTGAGCTGATTCTATCTTTCCCTTTTCCTATATTTGCCAGAGTGAATTTCACAAACGCACATATCGCCCATCTCCATTTGGATGTCCATCATCTCCATCGCGGACATCATCACGTGCACTAATTGCACCTATTCGCCTTTTCATTTTATTCTCTATAATCCTTTTTACTTACTGATCTCATGAACCGAACGAAAGATTCTTCCACTTCTTTACGCATTGCTATTCAAAAAAGCGGACGTTTAACCGATAAAACCGTTGACTTGCTGCATGGAATTGGCATCGAGTTTGATAACTACAAACGCAACCTGATGGTAAAAACCCGCAATTTTGATGTGGAGTTATTATTGCTTCGCGATGATGATATTCCCGAATATGTGCAGGATGGCATTTGTGATTTAGGTTTTGTCGGGGCTAACGTTACCAGCGAAACAGGCGCGGATGTCACTGTAATACGAGGATTGAATTACGGAAAATGCCGGCTGTCTTTGGCCGCACCAAAAAATGGGAATATTAAAGCTGTACAGGATTATCAGGGTAAAAAAGTTGCAACCAGTTATCCCAACCTTACTAAAAAATATTTTGCTGAAAATGGTGTGGAGGTCCAGATCATTGAAATTTCAGGTGCGGTGGAAATTGCCCCGCAGTTAGAGGTTGCCGATGCCATTGTTGACCTGGTTTCAACGGGTGGAACGCTTCGTGCCAACGGGCTGACAGAACTGGATACCATCCTGGAATCCGAGACCCAGATTATACAAACCAACAAAGAATTATCACCGGGAAAACAGCAGCTCATTGAAAAATTCCTGGTACGGATTGATGGATATCAACAGGCAAAAAACAGCCGCTATATTATGATGAATGCTCCCGGAGACGCGGTGGACGAATTAAAGGCACTTATTCCCTCTATGAAAAGTCCAACCGTCATGCCGCTTGCAGATAATGGAATGGTTGCCATACATACCGTCATCCCGCTAAACAAATTTTGGACAGTAATGGAAGAACTAAAAGACGCCGGCGCATCCGATATCGTAATGCTGCCGATTGAAAGCATGATCCGGTAGGAATATCGAACATTGAGCAGGGAACTTTGAACATCGAATAATTATAGATTATGAATTATAGCCGAAGACTGAACCCCGTTAAAATCTTCGACCGTTTTTGCAAAAGCTTGAATTGTTTTTCGAAGGTTGGGCTGGATGGAAATATTGAATTGGAAATTTTATGAATTTTGGATTGATGTCTGCCTTAGAAACTTCAAATATCTTTGAAAAAGATTAACTGAATCTATGAAAACCTATAGCTACAGCGAGCTTTCAAAAGCTAAAATCAATGGCCTGACAAAACGCCCGAAAATAGATTTCACCTCTGTGTACAAAGTGGTACAGCCGATTTTACATGAAGTGGAAATGAATGGCGATGAGGCGGTAAAAACTTTCACCAAAAAATTTGATGGCGTTGACATGAATGAGATATGCCTTAATCCCAAAGGATTGGAAACCACCTTCTCATCAAAAGTAAAAGAAGCCATTGATTTAGCATTTGATAACATACTTCAATTTCACAAAGCACAGTTCACCCCGTCCCTCGACATGGAAACTATGCCGGGAGTGCGGTGTATGCGTGTTATGCGCCCCATTGAACGGGTAGGATTATATATCCCCGGCGGAAGCGCTGTACTTCCATCTACAGCCATGATGCTTACCATTCCGGCTATGATTGCCGGTTGCACAACCAAAGTACTGGCAACTCCACCGCGAAAAGATGGCACTATTGCTCCTGAAATTATTTACATAGCTCAAAAAACGGGAATAGATCGAATTTTGCTGGCTGGCGGAGCGCAGGCAATTGCAGCTATGGCTTTTGGAACCGATTCTGTCCCAAAAATGGATAAGATATTTGGTCCGGGAAATCAATATGTGACGGCAGCAAAAATGCTGCTGCAAAACAGTGAGGCCCAAATCAGTATCGATATGCCTGCCGGGCCGTCTGAGGTTTTGGTGATAGCTGACCACTCGGCGAACCCTGCTTATGTTGCTGCGGACTTGTTGTCCCAGGCTGAGCATGGAACAGACAGCCAGGTGGTACTACTTTCCGTTTCAGGTTTTGATGTGAGGAAGCTGAGTGTGGAACTGAATACACAGCTCGAAAAAATCCCCCGAAAAGAAATTGCCAAACAGGCTTTGGAGCAGAGTTTTATTTTAGAAGTTGAGAACCTGAAAGAAGCTTTTCAATTTTCAAATGAATATGCTCCTGAACATTTGATCGTAAATGTGGAGAAAGCAGAACAACATGCGGAAAAGATTATAAATGCCGGCTCGGTATTTTTGGGAAACTTCACCCCGGAAAGTGTAGGCGATTATGCCTCAGGGACCAACCACACATTGCCGACCTATGGATACGCCAGGATGTACAGTGGAGTAAATGTATCAGCATTTCAAAAAGCCGTGACCATGCAATCATTGACAGAAGAAGGCTTAAAGAATATTGGCCCGGCCGTTGAGACTCTGGCCGACCTGGAACAACTGGAAGCACATAAAAATGCTGTAAGCATAAGGTTAAAGGATTTGAAGGCCGAACAGCAAATAAGGAATTCCGAAGATTGATTAATGGCAGAAGGATGAAAAAAGAAATAGAATTAAAATCACTTGTTCGCGAGAATATCCGCAACCTGAAACCATATCGGAGTGCACGGGATGATTTTGATTCTGGAATTCTGCTGGATGCCAACGAAAACAGTTTTGGAGCTCCTTTTCCTGATGAGCATGAGCTGAATCGTTACCCAATGCCATACCAGGAAAAACTGCGGGAAAAAATTGCTGCCTTTCGGGGAGTTCAAACAGAAAATATATTTACAGGAGCGGGAAGTGATGAGGCTATAGATTTGATGTTCCGAATTTTTTGTGAACCTGGAAAAGACCGTATCCTGATCAACCCGCCAACCTATGGCATGTATAAAGTTTCGGCCAATATTAATAATGTAGCCGTGGATGAAGTGCTGCTTACAGAAGGATTTCAACTTCAACCCGATAAAATACTGGAAAAAGTGCAGCCGGAAACAAAGCTCATTTTTATTTGTTCGCCCAATAATCCCACTTCAAACAGCATGCACAGGAAAGATATACTGAAAGTGGTAGAAGAATTTGCGGGAATTGTGGTTTTGGATGAAGCCTATATCGACTTCAGCGGGCATGCCGGATTTGCAAAAGAGATTGAAAAATATCCCAACCTGGTGGTTTTGCAAACCATGTCGAAATCTTTTGGATTGGCGGGAATCAGGCTGGGAACTGCTTTTGCTCATCCTGAAATTATAGCATATATGATGAAGGTAAAAGCCCCTTATAATGTAAACAAGTTGACTTCAGAAGCTGCAATAAAAGCTTTTTCTTATCTGGATGAGATCACTATAAAAATCAGGGAAATTTTGAACGAGCGGGAAGAGGTGATTAAGAAGCTGGTAACTTATCCGTGCGTGGAGTATGTATATCCAACGGATGCAAATTTTATCCTTTTTAAGATATCCGATGCAGAAGAGGTGTACAAAAAGTTGGCCGCGGAAGGCGTGATTGTTCGATACCGGGGAAATGAGCCGCACTGTGAAAATTGCCTTCGTTTAACCATCGGTACCAAAAAAGAAAATAAACACTTTTTCGCAGCACTGGATAAGGTGGCCAAAACAAAATAATTTTGACTTGTTAACACCATTTAATGTTAAAATACGTATTCAATAAAACAGAATGAATGATCGCCTGGTAAATTCTGACGGAGTAATATTCTACTTATGCTAATAGCCATTACAAAAAAAGTACTGCAAGACCCTGGAGAAGCTTATCTGTTCAGGCCAAATACTATCACTGCATTAAAAATGATTGCAGGTGGAGGCCGCAGCTTGTTAATCACCCCAGATTCTCTTTCCAGCCAACAAAGTAAAGTACTTGAACAGGAAGGAATTTTTTTCCTGAGTGAAGGTACTCCGGATTTCGAAATTAAAGGGAAAAAAGAATCCCTGGTTTTGCTCTGCGAAAAGGAGGAAGTGGTTTCGGGTGAAGGCTGGGAAAGGTTGGTGAAATACATTTCCAGGGAAGCAAGGAAGGCTGTTATCCAAAGAAAAACGAAAGAAACCGATATTGAGATTGAAGTGAATCTGGATGGAACCGGAAAATCTGAGATTTCCACCGGCTTAAAATTTTTCGACCACATGCTGGAGCAAATATCCCGCCATGGATTAATTGATATGAAACTAACGTGTAAGGGCGATCTGGAAGTAGACGAGCACCATACTATAGAGGATGTGGCGATTGCTTTGGGAGAGGTCATTTCGAAAGCACTTGGCAGCAGGGAAGGAGTGGAACGTTACGGCTTTATACTACCAATGGATGAAGCCCAGGCCCGGGTGGCTATTGATCTTTCAGGCCGGCCCTTTCTTTTATTTGAGGCCGATTTTATCCGCGAATATGTGGGAGATCTGCCTACGGAAATGGTAAAACATTTCTTTTACAGTTTTGCTATGAACTTGAAAGCCTCCATACATGTTAATATCGACGGGGAAAATGATCATCACCAGGTAGAAGCAGGGTTTAAGGGGCTAGCCCGTGCTTTAAAAATGGCAGTAGAACAGAACGAGCGAATTGAAGGACAAATTCCCAGCTCAAAAGGAACGCTTTAGGTTTTTATGATAGCAGTTATAAAGTATAAAGCAGGAAATACCGCTTCAGTTGCGAATGCACTAGACAGGGTAGAGGCCCCCTATTTTTTCGCTGAAACACCCATTGAGTTGCAAAGCGCATCTGCCGTAATTTTCCCCGGGGTGGGACATGCCGGTGCAGCTATGGATTCGTTACAGGAATCAGGTATTGATCGCTGGCTAAAACAGACAAAAAAACCTGTTCTTGGTATTTGTGTGGGGATGCAGCTTTTATATGATTCTTCAGCCGAGGGTGGTACAGCTGGTCTTGGTATCATCCCTGGAAAGCTCAAAAAATTCAATAATAGAAAAAACAAAGTTCCCCATATGGGCTGGAACAAGCTTCAGGATTTCGGCACTCACCCCATACTTAAAAACCTGAGCTATGAGCAGTATATGTACTTTGTGCATAGTTATTATGCCCCGGTCACAGAACATTCAATTGCCAGCGGGCATTATATAAACGACTTTTGTTCTATTGTTGCAAAAGACAATTTTATTGGTGTTCAATTTCATCCCGAAAAATCCGGGAAAACAGGATCTGTAATACTGGAAAACTTCCTGGATATCGTGTATCCCGACCGGAAAAATATTGAACAAGAACTGATAAACTCCGGTTTAAAATAAATATCAGGATAGTTTACTTCCTGCTTTTTCTATCACTTTTCCACTCTGAATTTTAAAATTGCTTTTTAAGTCAGTTCCAAGTAAATTTTTGACTGAACGGTTAGTCAATGAAAGATGAGTCCCAGAACACCTAAGCAAAACGAAGAAATCAGGCAGCAAATGCGCCAGCAAATTCTGGATGCCGCTTTCGAGCTGTTTGCCAATGATGGTTATGCCAAAACAAGTATCTCTGTAGTTGCAAAAAAGGCAGGGGTTTCCAAAGGGCTGATCTATCATTATTTCGACAGTAAAGAAGCGATCCTAGAGGGAATTTTTGATCAGTTGGCTGAATTAGGGAATGAGATGCTGGATTTCCCGGCTGAATATACGGCCACAGATAAAATTCGACAGATACTGGAGCAAACTTTTAAATTTATTCAAACTCAAACAGGCCTGGGACGACTGATGATTGGCCTTGCATTACAGCCTGATACTGTAAAAACTCTAAAGCCAAAAATAGATCAGGTAAATAAAACACAAATGGTGTTATATATACAAATACTGAGTGAACTGGGGTACGAAAATTCCGAAACAGAAGCTTATAAATTGGGAGCCATATTGGATGGAGTTTTGATGGGCTATGCTACTATGGGGGATGAATATCCTTTGGAAGAAATGAAAACCAAAATTATGGAGGAGTATGTACCATCTTGATTTAGATTTTTTAAATAAAACCCTTACTGCAAGAACTGAATGCATGGAGCGCAGTAATTTCCCGGAATTAGCAAATAGATTTAACCAAGAAGATGGCTTCGCCGATAAACCCGAAGAACCTAATCAGGAGCTTAAAACTCCACGCAAAGACGGGTGGTTGTATAATATTTCCCTGGCGGTGTTTACAATATTACTGCTTTTTCCTTTCATAGCCACCGCACAGAATGCCACGGAAATTGTTCAGAAAATGGATGAGAAAATGCGTGGCGAATCGCTGAAAGCCGAAATGAGCATGACAATCATCCGTCCAAATTGGGATCGCACGATCTCCATGAAAACCTGGAGCAGGGGAACCGAATATTCCCTGATCCTGGTTACCGCTCCTGCACGTGATGAGGGCACTGCTTTTCTCAAACGCGGAAATGAAATATGGAATTGGGTGCCGAATGTAGGGCGTACTATTAAAATGCCTCCATCTATGATGATGCAATCCTGGATGGGTTCCGATTTTACCAATGATGACCTGGTTCGGGAATCTTCTGTCGTAATCGATTATGAGCACGAAATGGCCGGCGACAGCACCATTGAGGGCTATGAAACTCATAAAATTGAATTGATTCCTAAACCCGATGCCCCGGTGGTTTGGGGAAAAGTGCTTGTTTGGGTTGAAAAGGAAGAGTTTATGCAGCTCAGATCTGAGTTTTATGATGAGGAGGATTACCTGATAAATGTTATGGAAGCATCAGATATTCAGGAATTTGACGGAAGAATGATTCCGGCCAAATTAGAAATGATTCCCAATGATAAAGAAGGCCACAAAACAGTGATGGAATATCAATCGATGAGCTTTAATGAAAATATCCCGGAAAACTTTTTCTCTGTCCAAAATATGCGGCGTGTTCAGTAACAGGGATCAGTAAACAGTATTTAGATAAAATAATTCATTTGTTTATGCGGGTTTTTTTGAGGATTGAGAACATAATTTTAGAAAGTTCATCTGCATTTTTATTCATGCTGTTGAAAGTTTTTGTATTGATAAAATCCGTATCGTGGAGAAGACATAGCCAATATTTGGTTTCCAATGATTCTTTATATGCAATGGAAATTTAGAGGAGAAATCAGCATTGGAAATAGCTCCGTTAGCCTCTGAAATATTTGCTCCAATGCTTGTTCCGCTTCGCAATAACTGTTTAGAAAGTACAAACTCCCGTTTTCCTTTGCTCAAAAACTGGTATCCCTTAACAACCCGAATAGCAAAGGTGTATGCTTTATCATAAAGATTATTTTTACCCATCATTCTGAAATTTAAAGTTATGATTTACTACATAAGAGCTGCTAAAATCAAATTCCTTACAAAATATTTTGAAGGTCACTGTTCACTGCTAACTGATCACTGTTCACTGTTAACTGATATGTTATACATAAAACTCGCTTGGCGAAATATCTGGCGGAATAAACGCCGCACCCTCATCACGATGGCATCGGTGATTATGGCTGTGTTATTGGCTTCGGTTATGAGTTCCATGCAGCAAGGTCAGTACGACCAGATGATTGATAATACCGTCGGCTCCTTTTCCGGTCATATTCAGGTTCAGGCCGAAGGCTACTTCGAAGAATCGACACTGGAGAATAGTTTTGAACCTGATTCTACTTTATTCCAGCAGCTACAGAATTTTGAGGGAATACGTGCTATGGTCCCGCGAATAGATTCTTATGCTCTTACCGCCGGACACGATCGCAGCCGTGCTTCGATGGTAGTGGGAATAGATGTTGAAGCTGAAAAAGAATTGAGTGAACCGGATCAAAAAATAGTTGATGGAAATTATTTCAACAGGAATGATGAAAATGGAATACTTGTAGCGCAGGGTTTGGCAGATTTTCTGAAGGTTGAGGTAGGTGATACACTGGTTTTGCTGGGGCAAGGTTTCCGGGGAATGAGTGCAAACGGGGCTTTTCCCATTAGCGGGATAATGAAGTTTGGCATTCCCGAGATGAATAATTCAATAGTGTACCTGCCTCTGGAAACTGCTCAGAATTTATATGGCGCTTATGACCGGTTAACGGCAGCCGTTATTTTAGTGGATGATCCAAAAGAGGTAAATGAGATTGCAAACCGTTTATCCGGGGAAATAAATGGAGAGTTAGCTGTACTGGCATGGCAAACCCTGATGCCGGATTTGGTACAGGCTATTGAGGCGGATGCCGGAAGTAGTTTTATTATCCTGTTGATTCTCTATATGGTAGTTGGTTTTGGGATTCTCGGCACGGTACTAATGATGACGGCAGAACGCAGCTATGAATTCGGGGTGATGATAGCTATTGGAACTGCCAGGCTCAGTATGGCTGTAATGCTGATTCTTGAAATGATTTTTATCACATTGATGGGAACACTTGCCGGAATATTCGTGAGTCTGCCAATTATCTATTACTTCAATGTAAACCCACTTTACTTTACCGGAGAGGCAGCTTTGGCCATCGAAGAATATGGAATGGAACCCTTTGTTCAGTTTTCTATGGATCCTTCGATCCTGATTACACAGGCTTTGATTGTTTTAGTTCTCACATTTCTAATCAGTGTGTACCCGATTCTTCACATGCGCAAATTGAAACCTGTAAAAGCTATGAGGGCCTGAAATGAATTTGTGGCCGGTAATAAAATTGAGCTGGAAAAATGTGTGGAGAAATCCCATGAGAAGCGGCGTTGTTGTGACGGCGGTAATTCTTGGCACGTGGGCAGGAATTTTTACCTCTGCATTTATGAACGGACTCAGTCTCCAATATATCCGAAATGAGCTTGAAAATTATACCGCTCATATTCAAATTCATCATGCTTCTTACAATGAGGAAAAACTTCCCTCCTTTTATATTCAATCAGTAGATTCCTTAATTGCGGAAATCGAAAACCAGCCGTATGTGCAGAGTTTGACAGCTCGCAGTGTAGTTGAAGGGCTTGCATCAAGCCCCACCAACACCTTTGGAGTAACTGTAAAGGGAATTAATGTCGAAAAAGACACAACTGTTTCTTCCATTTATACCTATTTAACAGAAGGTGAATTTTTGGGAGAATCTACCCGGAACCCGGTGCTTATTGGCCAAAAATTAGCCGACCGGTTGAATATTCGCACCCGTTCACGAATAGTGATTAATTTTCAGGATGTGGAGGGAAATATTACCGCCGGTGCATTTCGTGTAGCCGGAATTTTTGATTCCCCGAATTCAGGTTTTGATGAAAGCAATGTCTTTGTTCCCAAAGAAGATTTGAACCGGCTTCTGGGAAGGGAAAACACGGTACATGAAATTGCCATTCTTGTGGATGATTTCAAACAAGCCTATACCTACGCTGAACAACTCCGGCAAAGTGAAAATATTCAAGTACAAGCCTGGGGAGATTTATCTCCTGCCTTGCGGTATACCGATTCCATGCTGGATTTCGTCCTGTATATTTTCATGATCATAATTGTCATAGCACTCAGTTTCGGCATTGTAAATACCATGCTTATGGCCGTGGTGGAACGCACGCAGGAGTTAGGAATGCTGATGGCAATTGGTGTGAATAAAGCCCGCACTTTTTTTATGATCATGTTTGAAACGCTGTTCCTGACAATGGTTGGGGTGCCTGCAGGATTATTCCTTAGCTGGGTCGCAGTTACCTGGGCAGGAAATGCAGGGATTGATTTAAGCGCTTTCTCCCAAGGCCTCGAAATGTATGGTATGAGCGCGATGGTGCATCCTGAACTTTCTGCCGCGTATTATGGAAATATCGCCCTTTTAATGATAGTAGCTACTTTATTGGCTGCGATTTATCCTTCCATAAAAGCATTAAAACTGAATCCGGTTCAAGCCTTAAGAAAACATTAAAGCTCAAAATGAATAAACATGGCAATTATTGAAATACAGGAAATCACAAAAATATATAATCCCGAGCATGTGCCTGTTCATGCTTTAAATGGAGTGAATCTCGAAATTGAAGAAGGAGAGTTTACCGCTATTGTGGGTCCTTCAGGCTCCGGTAAAACAACCCTATTAAATGTGATTGGGGGATTGGATGAACCTACTGATGGAAAAATTTTCATCAATGGAACAGATATGTTTTCGCTTACTGAAAAAGAGCTGATAGATTTTCGCCTGAATCATATCGGTTTTGTATTTCAGGCTTATAACTTGATCCCGGTGCTTACCGCAAAAGAAAACGTTGATTTTATACTGCAAATGCAGGGGCGTTCCAAAAAGGAATTTGAAAAACGCAGCAGGGAGTTACTGGACCTGGTTGGACTGGAGGAAAAAATAGATAAAAGGCCTTCCGAACTTTCCGGTGGTCAGCAGCAAAGAGTAGCCGTTGCCAGGGCACTTTCCTCGAAACCGGACTTTGTACTTGCCGATGAACCTACCGCCAGTCTCGATTCCACATCCACCGCAAACCTGCTGGATATGATGCTGAAACTGAACGAAGAAAAGCAAACAACATTTATATTTTCAACCCACGACCAAAGAGTGGTTGACCGTGCCCGGCGTGTGGTTACTCTTGTGGATGGAAAAGTGGATACAGACGAAAGAAGATAAAATTAACTTAAAGTCATTTCTTCGGAGGCAGGAATCCATGATCTTTTTTATGGCAGGATGCCTGAGCATCAAAAATTCAAATGAAAGAACCAAAGCTAAAATATAGCCAAAAATCTGTCTCTCTTTGGAGAGAGACTGAATATTCGCTTGCGAAAATTCAGAGAGAAGACCAGGTATCCACAGGTGCAAAACCTCCTTTACGTTCACTTGCTACTTTTCTTTTACTGTTCATTATTCCCATATCTGCCCAAACCCAAAACATCGAAACCGATTTCGGCGGCTACCTCAAAGAACTTGGAAGCATAAGCCTGAGCAATGATCTCAAAACCATTCACTACGACAATATCCTGCATCATCGTATCGAAAGCCGTGTTTATGTAGGAGAGAATTTTGAATTTCGGGCCGATTTTCGCACTCGTTTGCTGAATGGCTATTCCGTACAAAACACTCCCGGTTATGCAGATTTTATAGATCAGGATGTTGGTTATGCAGATCTCAGCTGGATATTAATTGACAACAAAAACACCATTCTTCATTCGGCTATGGACCGCCTGCATGTTTCTTATATAAATGGGCCATGGGAAATTCATGCCGGTCGGCAGCGAATCAACTGGGGAAAGACGATGGTTTGGAATCCAAACGACCTCTTCAACGCCTATGCCTACCTGGATTTTGATTATGAAGAACGTCCCGGAACGGATGCCATTTATGCCCAGTACAGCTGGAGCTATGCTTCCAGCCTGGAAGCTGGCTACCGCCTGGGCGATTCTTTTGATGAATCGGTGTTGGCAATGATGTATCGCGGCAATTTAGGCGAATATGATATTCAATTGATTGGTGGGAGTTATTTCGAGCAATTAGCTCTTGGGGCAGGATGGAGCGGCTATTTGAAAAACGCCGGATTTAAAGGTGAAGTCACTTACTTCCATCCCCGAAAAGAGTTCTTGGATAAACCCGGGCATATAACCTCTTCGCTTGGGGGAGATTATATGTTTTCAAACTCCATCTATTTGTCCACTGAATTGCTGTATAACGGGGGATGGAACCGCGCTATAAATCCTATAGCAGACTTAACACAACCGCCTTCCGCCGATGACCTGTTCATTGCCAAAACAGGATATTTTATAAATACTTCTTATCCGATCACTCCGCTCACAAATATAAGCGGGGGAATTATGGGCAGTTTCACAAGAAAAATGGTGATTTTCATCCCGCAGATATCACATTCCTTAAGTGATAATGTAGATTTCCTGATCCTCGCCCAACTGCTAAAAGGTTCCGTCTTCACCGAGATCACCGAAACCCCAAATATTCTATTCTTTCGGTTGAAATGGTCCTATTAACCACAGAGGGCACTGAGATACACGGAGTGTTAGTTTCACAAAATATCTATCTGCGGAACTCCGCGCCTAACTCTGCGAAAATCCGCGAGAAATAATGTATTAATTTGCAGTCTAATTCCTTTGCCATTGGGGAGAAACAATTCTCGCAGAGTTGAGCAGAATGCACCTCCGTGAAACTCCGTGCCCTCTGTGGTTAACAATATGTTTTGTGTCTAAGCCATAAACTCGTTAGCATTCCCATTATTTATAATCTGATTATTCCATGAAAACTATCCCCGCTATCGACCTGCTGAATGGGCAGGCTGTTCGCCTTCATAAAGGTTCTTATGAAGAAGTTACCGTCTATAATGATTCCCCACTTGAGCAAGCCCGAGCATTCAAAGAAGCTGGCTTTGATCACATTCACATAGTTGATTTGAATGGGGCGAAAGAAGGGAAATTCATCAACCTTCCACACATTAAAAAAATAATTAACGAGCTTGGGATTTCGGTTCAAACCGGAGGAGGGATACGAACTTTTGCGGATGTGCAAATGCTGCTAAAAGCAGGATTATCCAAAGTGATATGCAGCTCAATGGCTTTCAAAAAAGAAAAGGATTGGCTGAAATCACTTCACAACTATCCGGAAAAAATGATTCTGGGAATGGATTTAAAAGAAGGAAAAATAGCCTATTCCGGCTGGCTGGAAACTGCAGAAGAACCGGTGGAATCTTTTTTAACCCGTATGATTGAACAAGGTTTGCAGGAAGTTCTCTGTACGGATATCTCCAAAGACGGGACGCTGTCGGGACCAAATGTAGAGCTGTATAAAACACTGAAATCTCAATTTCCCCAGGTAAAACTAATAGCCTCCGGTGGAGTTTCTTCTGTCGCAGATCTCAAAGAATTAGGGGAGGCAGGAATGGATGCCGTTGTGGTGGGCAAGGCCTATTATGAAAATCACATCTCTCTGGAACAAATGGCAATATTCAATGTATGAGGTTAATCACTCAACCAAACGCTCAAATAGCCGGATTTTTCAACTTGCCCATAAATAAAACAGCGCCGCTATTTTGCTCATGAATCACAAAAATAAATGGCCGGTCAACAATCATTGTAGGTATTTCAGGAGCTGATGTTATGCCCATTTCCACAGAGGTTACGGCGGCAGCTTCAGTGCCAACCTCGTCTACGCTTACAAAGGTTTTGTGTTTTACTTCAGTGATAAATAGCCTGCTATTTGGATTTATTCCCGTAAAATCCGCCCCACCATCCATAAATGCATTTTCCATTCCCATTGATTTAAGTATATCATTCAAGGTAATTTCATATTCCATTTCAAATTTTGGCAGTCTGAGCTGGGTTTCAGTTGTAGTTAAGTTTTCAATCCAGGAGTTAAAATTCTGAGGAGTGAATTGATTTTCTGCAAAATCATCAATGCTGGTTTCTTTGTCTGCCGGCATTAAGACTTTCATGCTAAACAAACTATCGCCATAGGGCAGATCAATCATTTTAACTTCGTCAGAAAAATAGATGTTAAAATCTCTCTTCTGATTCATCATATCCATAGTTACCGTCTCACCATTTTCCAGGTGAAATGGACTTTCCCTGGTTTTATCTTCCTCAAATTGATAAGTCCAGTCACCTTTAAAATAAATGGCATTTATTAAATACATCATCGCACTGCCGGGGATCACCTCAATAATATCCTCAATAAGTCCATTCGTATTATCATTAACCCATCCATTTATTACATCCACAGATTTGGGATCCTGAAAGTCCAGCTCAGAAGATTCCGCATTAAAATATTCTTTCAGTGATTGGGTGAAATTTTCCTCGACTGGAAATCCTTGTCGACTCCAAACAGAATTCGCAATTTGCATTTTTACCTTGGGGTCCACGGTGGTAAGAAGATCGGAAAGTGATTGATATCCGGAGTTTATTTCCTCCAAATCAATATCCTGGAAAGCAAGAGTTTCCCGCATCTGGGTATATGTTTCACCATTGGCACCATTCATGGTCATTCCCAAAGCCATAGAAATACTCAGTGGCGAGATAAAAACATTTTCATCCTCTTCAGCTATTGTCTTTTTAAAAATACCAAAGCTGAAGGAATGGTCAGCCTCTACCAATTTTTTTTCTGCAGTTGATAATTCTCTGGGAAGTTCTCCTTTCTCTTCCTGCCCGGTAATATTACTTGTGCAGCCTGAAATGAATAAAGTAAAGATGGTTAAAATACTCGATAGCAGAATTACAGATTTCATAATATTCTCCGGTTTTTTATCACTATCAATATATGAAATGATCGTGACGCTAAAAAATTGCCATGGTTTTGGCAGTCAGAAAATAACTGAGCCTCTCATTTCGTATTTTATGATATCTAATTGCCATTTGCGGTTAATACAAAATGTTATGCTTACAAAACGAATAATTCCCTGCCTTGATATTAAAAACGGCCGCACCGTGAAAGGGGTGAATTTTGAAGGACTGCGGGATGCCGGCGATCCTGTTGAACTCGCAAAACGCTACAGCGAAGAAGGTGCCGATGAGTTGGTTTTCCTGGACATCACCGCTACCATCGAAAAGAGAAAAACGCTGGTTGACCTGGTTGAGCGGGTAGCCGCGGAAATCAATATTCCTTTTACTGTTGGTGGAGGAATAAAGTCGGTGGAGGAAATTGAAGAACTGCTGAAAGCCGGCGCCGATAAAGTTTCGCTGAACAGCAGTATCGTCAAAAATCCGGATTTGATTAATCAGGCTTCTGCTGCTTTTGGAGCCCAGGCCATTGTTGCCGCCATTGATGCAAAAAAAAATGGAAGGAGCTGGAATGTATATGTGAAGGGTGGAAGGGAAGATACGGAGATGGATGCAATTGAATGGATGAAAGAAGTTCAGGAAAGAGGAGCCGGAGAAATACTACTTACCAGTATGGACCGTGATGGCACCAAAACCGGCTTCGACCTGGAAATCCTCAAAAAAATAAAGAAGAAAATCTACATCCCGGTTATCGCCAGCGGGGGAGCAGGTACTATTCAGCATTGTATTGATGCCGTAATACAGGGGGAAGCCGATGCTGTTCTTGCTGCCAGTATTTTTCATTTTCAAGAGATTGAAATCAGCGATCTAAAATCAGAGATGCAGCAGGAAGGAATCCCGGTACGTCCTGTTTAGCATGGAAATTCCTGCACAATAAATAATGCTTTCCAGCAAAAACCTCTCTATAAGTTGAGAAAAAGCATTTTCAGAAAAAAATTTCAAATTTATTTTCTGAATTAAATAAGGTTATATAAAAATTATACTTAATTTATTTAGGCGCTATTTTGAACCAAATAAAAGCGCTTTTCTGGCGGCTGTGAACTTAAAATTTGGGGTATTGGGAGTAAGAAACCCAAAAAAAAGGAGATAATATAGTTTTAAATGACACTTTTGATAGTTTTTTTGGGTCAGGCACAATTTGACAAGTTCCCAAATTTTGTGCTTTTTGTATAGTTCAATCCAGCTGAAATCTATGAAGTAGAAGAAATATGAACCGAACTAATTTAAGTTATTGTGGCGAAGAAAAATCAGCCTGTGGCGTTGGCTTTATTGCCAGCCGAAAAGGAGTATATGCAAATGAGCATTTGGTAAGTGGATTACATGCACTCAAATGTGTGGAACATCGTGGAGCTTGTGGCGCCGATGGAGTAACCGGAGACGGAGCCGGTATCATGACCGATATTCCCTTCAACATGTTTGGCTATGAGCAGGATACAGTTGCTATAGCTACTCTTTTTGTTACAAAAGATCGCGTGAAGCAAAGCCGAAGCCTTGACGTTTTTGAAAAGACTTTTGAGTTTTCTGGTTTGAAAATCCTGGAATATCGGGATGTGCCCGTGAACCCGGATGTATTAGGAAAAGTTGCCCTCGAAACATTGCCGGTCATAAAACATGTAGTTATCGCACGTCCTGCCCGCAGCCGTACAGATCTGGCTTTTGATAAACTATTGTACCAGGCTAAACAACTTACCATGTCTAAATTATACTCTAATGATTTAGTAGGAAATTTGTTCTTTACTTCACTTTCTGCAAAAACTATAGTGTACAAAGGCTTATGCAAGGCGGAAGCACTGGCAGAATTTTATCCTGACCTTAAAAATCCGGAGTATAAAACCCGGTTTACTCTTTTTCATCGCCGCTTTAGCACTAACACAAGAACTTCATGGGATAAAGTGCAGCCTTTCCGGTTAATTGGACACAATGGTGAAATTAATACGATTGCAGGAAACCGCTCGTGGGCAAAATCCCGCGAAAAAATGATTGGTGCTGAAAAATATGAACTGCTAACACGGAAAGGAATCAGTGATTCTGGCAGCCTGAATGAATTAGCTGAAGCAATGCGCTATCGAAGTGGTGTGCCAAATGTGGAAGATATCCTGGCGCTTATGATTCCTCCCGCCATCGAAAATAACGATTTTTATAAATTCTGGAGCCGAGCCATGGAGCCATGGGATGGCCCTGCTTTTGTTTCCTATGCAAACGGATATACCATCGGCGCCCGGCTCGACAGAAACGGATTCCGCCCTGCCCGGTGGGCACGAACTCCCGATCACTTCTACCTGTCATCGGAAGCCGGCACTTTTGAAGTTGATGAAAGTGATATAGATGCAAAAGGCACTTTATTTGCCGGACGTGGAGTTACCCTGGATCTGAGCAGTGGAGAAGTTCATTTCCGTGATCCGAGTTTTTCACGGGAAAATCATGATGCCAACTTTGACGCCCGTTTAACACCGATACCCGAACAGGTGAATGAAACAGGTGAATCACTTCTGCATAAACTTCCGCTTTTTAACTACACCGATGAAGAACTTAAAAAAGTAATTTATCCGATTGCTGAAACAGGGAAAGAACCTGTTGGATCAATGGGAGATACCGCCAGACTCGCTGTTCTTTCCACAGAACCACGTTCTTTCTTTGATTATTTTTACCAGAATTTTTCCCAGGTAACCAACCCGCCGCTCGATTATATTCGCGAAAAAGTGGTAACCGACCTTCATGTTCATCTCGGAAAAAAACCCAATATTTTTGAACCCAAAGAATTGATTCCACCGGCACCGGCTTATGAGTTGAAAAGTCCGTTCATGAGCCTGGCGCAAATGTATTATCTTCGATCTCTTATTGATACAAGTTCACCGGAAGACCGGGTTATTCCTACTGAACTTTCCATGACTTTTAAGCGCACACATGGCGTAGTTGGATTCAGGGCACGAATAAAAGAACTGGCTGAAACCGCTGTGACTGCTGCCAAAAAAGGACACAGTATTATTATTCTTTCCGACCGGGAGGCAACCTTTGATTATCCTGCTATTCCTACACTTTTAGCACTCAGAAGTGTGGTGAATACCTTGAATGAGCATGGCCTTCGCCTCAACGTATCTGTGGTGGTAGACTCCGGAGAGATAAAAAATACTCATCATGCAGCCGCAGTAGTTGGTTTTGGGGCACATGCCGTTTGTCCGTATTTGGCATTGGATATCGCCAGGAATGATGAAACTCGCTTACTCAAGGATATTGATGCCGATACCAAAGAGCGAAACTTGTTACAGACATTTGAAAGCGGCCTGCTTAAAATTATGGCCAAATGTGGAATTTCAGTAGTTCGAAGTTATCAAAGTGCCAAGTTGTTTTCCGCTATTGGGCTTGATAAGCAGGTAATTGAAGATTTCTTTCCTGGAATTCAAAGTCCGATTGGCGGCCTGACACTTGAACAAATTGGCGAGCAGGTATTAGCCAAAACACAGCATTTGCAGGATGAGGATTTAAGTAAAATGAAACCTCTGAAAACGTATCAATATAAAGAGCATGCGCGGGGTAAAATGGGAGAGAAACATTCCATGACAAATTCTCGCTCTAAAGCCATTCACAAACTTGTTCGCGATAGAGAGTTGAATCTCAATGACATGACCTTGTTTGATGAATACTTGAAGCTGGGTGGAAATGATGAACCGGTTGCCATGCGACACTTGTTGGAAACCAAAAAAGCTGAAAAACCCACAAAACTGGATGCTGTAAAACCTATCGAGCATATTTTGCCGAAATTCGGTTCAGGAGCGATGTCTTTCGGGGCAATTAGTGCGGAAGCACAGCGCGATATTTTCATTGCCATGAAAGAGATTGGCGGACGCAGTAACAGCGGCGAAGGCGGCGAAAATCCATATTATTATTCTGAAGGAGTTTCCGCTTCCGTTAAACAAATTGCATCCGGCAGATTTGGTGTGACAGCCGAATACTTAATAGCCGGAAAAGAAATTCAGATCAAAGTTTGTCAGGGAGCAAAACCCGGAGAAGGGGGACAGCTAATGGGCATAAAAGTGGATGAGCATATTGCGAAGGCGCGTTATGCAAATCCCGGTTTTGATCTTATTTCTCCACCACCGCTTCATGATATTTACAGTATCGAAGACTTGAAACAATTGATCCACGATCTTAAACAACTTCACCCCGAAGGAAGAGTGAGTGTGAAATTAGTTTCGGGCGTAAATATTGGAACCATCGCTGTGGGAGTTGCCAAAGCCGGCGCCGATACCATTCAGGTTTCCGGCGGAGAAGGCGGAACGGGTGCGGCTTCCCTGAGCTCCATGAAGCATGCTGGCTTGCCATGGGAAATTGGTTTATTGGAAGTGCATCAATCTCTGGTAGAAAATGATCTGCGCGATAATATCTTGCTGCGCACTGACGGCGGACTTTCTTGTGGAAAAGACATTGTTTTGGCCGCCATTATGGGAGCCGAAGAATTCGATTTTGGGAAATTATTATTGATCGCGGAAGGCTGTGTGATGGCTCGAATCTGCGAAAAGAATACCTGTCCGACGGGAATTGCTACCCACGATCCCAAATTCAAAGCCAAATACAAAGGCCACAAAGATCATGTTGTTGATACGCTGAAATATCTTGCGGAAGATGTTCGAAGAGAGCTGGCGAAAATAGGAGTCACCTCTCTGGATGAGCTGATTGGTCAAACGCAATACCTGGAAGTGAATGCCAAACATGCCGATTTGATCAAAGAGAAAAATTTCGATATGAGTTATTTTTTGAATGCTCCATCATACCAGAAAAAAGAAAGCCTGCCGGGATTATCCGATGCGGTAAGTCCGCTGAATGGGACGTTGATTTCTGAGTTGGAAGAAGCCATCGAAAAAAATCAGGATATTTCTAAAGAGTATAAAATCAGAAATACCGATCGATCTGCATTAGCTACTTTATTTGGGGATCTTTCCCGCAAAATGAATAAGCAGCGGTTGAAGGAAATCAAAGAAGGCAAAGAATTTGTAAATCCATATTCCAAGACAATTTCATTGACTTTCCACGGAAGTGCCGGACAAAGTTTTGGAGTATTCCAAACCGGCCGCGTTAATATTCGATTGATAGGTGAGGCGAATGATTCGGTTTGCAAATCAATGTCGGGCGGCAAAACAGTAATTGTTCCGCCAGAAGCTGCCAAATATAATCCTGGTGAAAATGCCATTATTGGTAACTGCGCTTTATATGGAGCAACCAACGGTACTTTCTATGTATATGGACAAGCAGGTGATAGATTTGGTGTTCGAAACAGTGGCGCAACCGCCGTTGTGGAAGGCACCGGTTTACATGCCTGCGAGTATATGACTAACGGGACGGTGGTAATTTTAGGAGGAACATCCAATAATATTGGTGCCGGAATGACGGGCGGTGAATTGTTCCTGTTTGAAGATCCCGGCACAAAAATTAATAAGGAATATATTGGAGCTGTTAAATTAACCGTGAAGGACGAGCATAATCTGAAGTCCATTTTGGAAGATTATTTCAAAGAAACCAATTCTGCCAAAGCAAAATATATTCTCAGTGATTGGGAAAATGCCAAGAATCAGGTGATGAAATATATTCCTGTTTCAATGATTAGCCAGGAAGAAACAGAGATCGATATTTCGGTTTCGAAATTATAGAAAGGAGAAATTATTATCACACCGAAGGATGGACAGCCTGTACGTCCTTTGGTGCCTATATCTAATTTTATAATATACTTTTTTGGACAGCTATCATTCAAATAAAGCTTCCATAGTGAAACAGAAGAAGGAGGATAGATTAATTCCAACATGTTAAATTATCACCATAAAATTGTATCGTTAGCATAAATTGTTGAACTTCTTAGCCGCAAGAAGCAATCATCTTATAGGACTAATGGCCGATATAAAAAACCTCACACAAAAAGATCTAGACTTTCTAAACAAGCTCGAAGTATTGCTTTACGATCGGAAAGCAGAAATGCCTGAAGGTTCATATACTACTTCCATGTACAAAAAAGGCTTGGATAAAATCGCTCAAAAAGTGGGGGAAGAAGCCGTGGAAACCGTTATTGCTTCCAAAAATAATAAAAAGTCAGAGACCATAGCTGAAGCGGCAGACCTGCTTTTCCACTTGATGCTGCTGCTTGCCGAGAAAGAGATTCCGCTGCACGAAGTAATCAAAAAACTTCGCAAACGGCACAGTAAAGGAAACCACAAGCATATAGGGGAGTAGTTTTCAAAAATCCTATCTATTTATTCCAATTCTAAATTCTTGAATTTCTTAGGGAATAAAAGATGCGAAGGCTATCTTTTGTGACCGAATTAGGGAGCTTCAATTCCTTTTAGTTTACCGAAATTAAATATGTCAAAAAGTACAATTTTTACCGCTTTTCAGGGATTGGCCGCTGAGCAACGAGTAGAAATCATCCTCACATCTATTTGTACCGTTACTCTGGCAACGGGCTTTTTGGGATCAGTTTTTGACTGGTTTGGCTATGATACTGCCCGAATTTTCTATATAGCAGCGTATCTCTCAGGCGGATATTTCGGCTTTGTGGAAAGCGTAAAATATTTGCTGCATGGTAAGTTTAATGTAGATGTACTGATGATCCTTGCGGCAATCGGAGCGGCTATAATCGATTATTGGCTGGAAGGGGCCATTCTGCTTTTTCTTTTCTCCCTCAGTAACAGCCTTCAGCATTTTGCCATGGGGCGCAGCCGAAAGGAGATCCGGGCGTTGATGGAACTTCGTCCTGCAGAAGCCTTGCTTCGATCAGAGGACGGTTCAGAAAAAAAAGTTCCTGTTGAGGATCTTATACTTGGGGATATCATTGTGGTTCGCCCGGGCGAGCGAATTCCTATCGACGGAATGGTTATATCTGGAACCGGAACGGTAAATCAGGCAGCAATTACCGGCGAAAGCACTCCAATCTTAAAAGATAAAGGGTCCGAAGTTTTCGCCGCTACTTTTAATGAGAACGGAATTTTGGAAATAGAAGTCACTCACCTTGCCGGTGATACAACACTCGCCAAGATTATAAAAATGGTTGAGCAGGCCCAAAGTGAGAAGGCTCGAACTCAGCGGTTTCTGGATAATTTTGAGTCTAAATACGCTATTGGAGTTATTGTTTTCACGATTGGCCTGGTGCTCGTGCCATATTATGTATTGGATCATTCTTTTGACCCGGTTTTTTATCGTGCGATGACTATCCTGGTGGTTGCCTCACCTTGTGCTTTAATCATCTCAACCCCCGCCAGCATTCTTTCAGCTATAGCCAATGCGGCAAAATCAGGCATTTTATTTAAAGGCGGAGCTTACCTTGAGCAGGCTGCAAGCATTGAAACAATAGCTTTTGATAAAACCGGAACCCTGACGGAGGGAAATCCTTCTGTTACTGATGTTCTTGCAGTTTCGGGTGACGAGGATGAAGTACTGAGAATCGCCGCATCCGCAGAGGAACATTCAGAGCATCACTTGGCTTCTGCTATTGTTGATGAAGCTCAGGAACGGGATCTCACCTTAATTCGTGCTACAAATGTAAGAGCCGAAATTGGTAAAGGGGTTTTAGCAACCGTCAACAACTCCATTGTTAGAGTAGGAAATAAGCATCTATTTAAAAACGCACTTTATAACCTGGAGAAAGAGTTTCAATCTTCTGTGGATAAATTAAGTGAAGAGGGGAAAACAGTAGTGTATGTCGGAAAGGATGAAGAAATTATTGGTGCAATAGCCCTTGCCGATCAACTTCGCGCTCAATCCAAAAATACCCTTGCCGAGTTGCGTAAAATGGGCATTCATGATTTTATAATCTTAACCGGCGATTCACAGAAGGTGGCCGAAAATGTGGCTTCAGAACTGGGAGTGAAAAATGTGCATGCCAACCTGCTTCCCGAACAAAAAGTTGAACTTATTCGGGAATTATCAGCCGGGAAAGCTGTAGCTATGGTCGGTGATGGCGTGAATGATGCACCCGCATTAGCCGCAAGTAACCTGGGAATTGCCATGGGCGCCGCCGGAACGGATGTTGCCCTGGAAACAGCCGATGTAGTGTTGATGTCGGATGATTTGGGAAAACTTCCTTATATGATCAGCCTTTCACGCAGGGCTAAACAGGTAGTTTGGCAAAATATAATTTTCAGCCTTGCCATAATCGCCATGTTGGTTGGTTCTGTTTTTCTATTTGAACTGCCTATGACTTTGGGGGTAATTGGCCATGAGGGAAGTACTCTCCTGGTGGTGCTGAATGGGTTAAGATTGTTGAGGCTTGGGTGAGTCTTTCTTTTTCTCTTCTGCTATTGTAGTAAATCTCAATTATCACTTACTTCTTTTCTGAAATTTAGATCAATCAATTTATCCGCATTATGAAATCAATCACAAAAACAGCTGTATTTTTTCTGCTTTCAATATTTATAATAGCCGGTACTGATGGGGTAATGGCACAAGAAAAAGAGAAATATTCTGACCTTCAGGAGGCCTTGTATTCTGGAAGTCAGCTAAGTGGCGGCAATGGCCCCGGCAATGTGGTTTGGATTAACAACGGCCAACAATATTCCTATACACAGAGAAATGAAGAAACAGAAGCCTCAGAAATTCGCTCTTATGATCCTGAGACCGGGGAAGATAAACTTGTCTTTGTGAGCATTGACTTTTTCACTCCCGGAACCGAAGATGAATTTCAGTACCAATCTTTCCAATGGACGGAAGATTCCAAATACCTGATCTTTCAAAGTAATTTCCGGCCAATTTATCGGCGATCCGGAATATCCGATTATTACTATTATTCTGTCGACACGAAAGAGCTTGAAATACTGATCAAGGATGCGATGACCGCAGAACTTTCTCCCGATGGTAAAAAGGTTGGTTATGAGAGAGAAGGTGATTTATTTATTTATGATCTGGATGCCGGAACCGAAACTCAACTTACAAATTCAGGAAAAGAGAATTTCTATAACGGCCGTTTTGGCTGGGTATACGAAGAAGAATTTGGACTCGCCCAGGCATGGAGTTGGTCGCACGACAGTAAGTATATCACCTACTGGCAAACAGACGAGCGTGAGGTGGAATTATTCGTTTCAACTGATTATTCCGGCACCTATCCTCAGTATGTAGAGATCCCGTATCCAAAAGTAGGAGAAAAAAATCCTGAGATAAAAATTGGTGTGGTAAATATTGAAAACAGTGAAAATACCTGGCTGAACATTGATCTGCAGGATGGTTATGTACCGCGAATGTATTGGACCGCCAATGCCGGGGAATTAGCTGTGGTTTGGCTGAACCGGCCTCAAAATCATATGAAGCTTTCCTTTTTTGATGTTGATTCGGGTGAAGGGGAACTCATCATGGAAGAGAAAAATGAAGAAGGCTGGATTGATGTTTTTGATTTTTTTGCCGGGGTGATGGACTACTTTTTCTTCCCTAAAGATCAGGAAGAATTTTTCTGGGTTTCGGAACGGGATGGATTTAATCACATGTATAGATATGATTACTCCGGGGAGATCAAAAACCAGGTTACGAGCGGCGATTGGGAAGTCGCTAATATTTATACGATCACTTCAGGTTCTGAAACCATTTACTATTCTTCGACGGAAGAAAGTCCACTGGAGCGGCATTTATATTCAATCAATTTTGATGGTTCGGACAAGAAAAGGCTGACAAATGAGCCCGGTACCCACTCCATTTCGATGGGTGATAATGGAGCTTATTACATCGACCGTTATTCAAATATAGATAACCCACGGCAGGTGGAGCTGTGGTCTACAGAGGGCGAAATGCTCAGGAAGCTTGAGGATAATGAATCTGTGAGGGAATATATAGAGCAGTATGAGTATGCTCCTCGCGAGCTGTTTAATTTTACCACCTCAGATGGACAGGAACTGGATGGCTACATCATCAAACCCATGGATTTTGATGAGGGTAAAAAATATCCGCTGTTGTTAAACGTGTATGGCGGTCCGGGCGCACAGGGAGTTTATAATACCTGGGAAAGCAATGGCTGGGTACAGTGGCTGGCCCAGCAGGGTTTTGTAATCGCTAATGTAAATAACCGTGGCAGCGGTGGATATGGTGGGGATTTTGAAAAAATTGTGTACAAGAACCTTGGCCACTGGGAAGCTCATGATTTTGCCGAAACTGCAAAGTATCTGTCAGAAGAACATGAGTGGATAGATGAAAACCGCACTGGAATTCGCGGCCACAGTTATGGCGGATATATCAGCAGTTATACAATCCTGACACATCCTAATATATTTAAAGTAGCCGTAGTGACCGCCCCGGTTACCGACTGGCGCTTATATGATACTATTTATACCGAGCGTTACATGGGGCTTTTAGAGGAAAATAAAGAGGCTTATATACAAGGCTCACCCATAACGCATGCGGCCAAACTTCAGGGAAAAATGCTGATTGCTCATTCCTCTATGGATGAAAATGTGCACCTGCAAAATACCATGCAGTTAGTGAAAGCCCTTACGGATGCCGGCAAAGATGCGGATTTGAGAATCTATCCGCCCGGCACACATGGTGTGGCTTATAATGCCGAAAGTTACCTGTTGCTTTATCAAACGTATACCGATTATTTGAATGAGCATTTGAAAGAGGAGTGAATGATAGATTGGTTCAGGCTATTTGGATTGGGATTCGACTGATTCAGGGATTGGCAGGATTACGAGCATTGGTAATGCAAACATGCGAGACAAGAGGTTGCACCCCCTTGTCTGGTCAGGGGATTGGAGGCAATATTGACAGAGGTCCCCGGCGCAGGGCGAGGATGACGGTGTGGTATCCAGAAATAATTTCATACCTACAGCAAGGTAGGTATGAATATGAATACTTCATAAATTCGCCGAATCCTATTCAACGGTGATGGATTAGTTTAGGCTACACAAATTCAGCGGTTAGAAGATTGCTAATCCTGACCTTCCCTTGAGTTGTTTTTACTATCAGTCAGCATAGTATCCAATTTCTCACCGCCTTTAATACCAAAATCCAGTGTTCGGATGGGAAAAGGAATCATGATGCCATTGTCATCAAAGGCTTTTTTAATAGCCATAATGGCTTCGCTCTGCGGATTCCAGAAATCTTTATGCAGATGAAAATCTATCCAGAAGCGCACGAGGAAGTTTATAGAACTGTCACCAAATTCATTATAGAAAAATTCTACATCCCTGTTTTCATCTCTGTGTTCAATTCCTGAAACAGCTTTTAAGGTGACATTCCTGACTTTCTCCAGGTCGTCGCCATAGGAGACTCCACATGCGAGGTCAATTCTTCGTTCTCCATTCTTGGTATAATTGGTAAGAGGATTTTCAAAAACCGCCTTATTGGGTATGTATATAATTTGTCCCTGAGGAGTCAGGATTATAGTATTTCTCAGATTCAGTTTCTGAACGGTACCGAAAAAATCATTGGTTTCAATTATATCTCCAATTCCAAAAGGATGCCGGGTTGAAAGCAAAATCCCGGAGATAAAATTAGCGGCTATATCCTGAAAAGCAAAACCTAATGCTAATCCAATAATACCTGCTCCGGCTAACAGGCTGGTAACTGTGCCATCAAGATTTAAAACACTGAGGGCTACGAAAACGCCTATTCCTAAAACTATAATCCCTATCACGGTTTCAGCTAAGCTAATCACACTTTTGTTTGCAGTTACCCTGGAAAGAAGACTTACAACAAGCTTTTTGACATATTTCGCTAAAGCATAAAAAAGGATAAGAATTAGAAAGGCAACAGCGATATTTGGCAGCATTTCGATGGCAGTGGCTAGCCAGTCTTCTAATTTCCCCACTATTAAATCGTAGTAATTATTTATTTCCATAGTAAAATGTACTTTTCAGATGTTTATTTTTATGAAGCAAATACTTCTGATAATTGTTCCAGTATGTTATTAATGGAAGGTAGATTTTTAGCCACTTTACTCAAAAGAGGAAACAATCCCCACTCGATGTTGGAACAAGTAATTCGTATCTTTAAAGCTTATGGAAGAAGCAATTACAGCACAAAAAACCGATTTAAAATCCCTCACCAAAACAGAGCTCTCAGAATATTGTGAAGAGCTTGGTTTGCAAAGTTTTCGAACCGATCAAATCTTTCAATGGCTCTACCAAAAAGGAGCCACAGAATTTGAGGACATGACCAATCTGTCCAAGGATCTCCGGAGTCAATTGGGCGAAATTGCGTCTATCAACCGGATTGAACTGGTTGAACAGCAGGAGTCTAAGGATGGCACTATTAAATTTTTGTTCAAGCTTCAGGAGCAAGACCAGGACTATAAAATTGAAGCGGTGCTAATTCCCGATTTCTTTGCAGATGGCGTTGCAAGGCGATTAACAGTCTGTGTTTCTTCACAGGTTGGATGCGTATTCGGCTGCGCTTTTTGCGCTACAGGAAAAATGGGATTATTTCGAAATCTCAGCCACGGAGAAATCGTGGATCAGGTGCAGTACATTAATGATGTGGCCGAAGAAAAATATGGTAAGAAAATCACAAACGTGGTTTATATGGGGATGGGAGAACCGCTACATAATTATAAAGCTGTTGTAGAATCTGCTCATATAATAACCGATCCTCTTTCAATTGAACTGTCGCCAAAACGTATTACCGTTTCCACGGTAGGCCTTACCAAGCAGATTAAAAAAATCGCCGATGATGAAGAGGAATTCAATCTGGCTATCTCACTTCATGCTCCAACAGATGAGAAGCGGGATAAAATAATGCCCATCAACAGTTCTATGAATCTCGGGAGTCTTGAAGATGCCGTTAAGCACTATTACCGGAAAACGGAGCGGCCTCTTACCTATGAGTATTTATTATTTGATGATTTTAATGATACCAGGGAAGACGCACGTAATCTTGCCAGGATTGTAAGATGGGCACCAAGCAAGGTAAACATCATCATGTACAATGATGTAGCCGGCGTGGAGCTAAAGCGCGCCAGGGAAGAGAAACTGGATGCATTCATGAAAGAGCTAATTCGGAATGATGTCCGTGCCACTGTCCGCCGCAGCCGGGGAGATGATATTGATGCGGGATGTGGTCAATTAGCCATACGTGAAGGAGCCCCGAAGGGTAAATCACTCGCGAAATGAGAAAAGGTAATAATAACGCCAATGGTGTGTCGGTTTGGCGGATGTAGTTGTAGTGCCACAAGGCCTTGCTTCTCTACAACTAACTATACGCCTCAATAATCTCACATCATATATTGAAATCGGGGCAGAGGGTCAGGGGCGAAAAAATCAGTAAAGAGAATACAAATCCGTGTCCTAATCGATCAGCGTAAATATGCGTTCGAACCGGGGTACCCAATTGTCGGTGGAGAACCAGACGATAGCGGCTTTCCCAATGATGTGATCTTCCGGTACAAATCCCCAGAACCGGCTGTCCTGGCTGTTATCGCGGTTATCACCCATGCCAAAATAGTAATCCTGCTTGATGGTGTAAGTATTGGTTTGCTCATCATTAATGAAAATCGCATCGCCTTCGCGGCGTAAATCATTCCGCTCGTAACGCTCTATAATATCTTTATAGATGTACCAGTTATCATTGTTGATTTCAATTTCCTGGCCTTCAAAAGGAACCACGATTTCCGGCATCTGATCTGGATTTGAAAAGGCTTTGGAGAAATCTCCCTGGCTGTTAACAAAACTGCGTTCTACTGATTCTTCGGCCGTAACATTCAGGTACATGGTATCAACTTCTGCCCAGCTTCGGACGGTTTCTGATACATCTTCACTCATATTCACGACATAGGTATTTTCAGCCGAGTAGCCAATTAACTGGGCACCAATGCTTTCCATTTTCGCATTACTGAGGCGAACCCTGTTCTGCATTTTTACCACATAAAAACGTTGTACACCTTCGTGATTTTCCTCCCGCTCTCCATCTATATACAGGATTTTATCTCTGATGGAGATGGTATCCCCGGGAATGGCCACTGCCCGTTTTATGTAATTTGTTTTTTGTGAAACCGGTTTTACTTCAAAGGGTACATTAAATACGAAAATATCATTTCGTTCCACATCTCTGTATCCGGGAATTCGGGTCCATGGAAGTTTAACTCCAGGCACACACCAGCCTTGCACAAAAGGCACACAAAGAGCCATCGGCGTACGCGGGCCATAGGTTACATTTGAGACTATGAGAAGATCACCGGTCATCAATGTTTTTTCCATTGATGGTGTGGGAATTTTATACGAGCCGAACAGGAAGGCACGAAGAATTGCAGCTGCAATAAAAGCAAATACTATGGCATCAAGCCACTCGCGTATCCATGATTTTGCCTGCCGGGTTTCTTCTTCCTTTTTGTCCTTCCTTCTTTTCCAATATGAGCTTTTTTGCTCACCCGAATTATTTTCTTCCAAATTTACCTGTTATTTATAGTTTTATATGAGGAGGCTGTTCAATTTCCTCTTTTTTGTATTCGCCGGCACTATACGAAACTTTATACCATTGTTGCCTTTCCGGTGAAAAAAAATAATCGGTGTATTCTTTTGGTGATGACTCACCCAATTGCCTGGTCAATGTTCGCTTCACCTGTGGCATCAAATCTATATACCTGCTGGCTCCCACATACACCAATCCGTTATCAAAAGGGCCTTCCAAATCCAGAACCATCATAGGTATTTCTCCATCTACAATAAACCAATATTCGAATTGAATGGATTTTCCATCCCGCAAATAGCCGTCTTTTTGTATGATATCTTCCACCCTTTGGGTGGGATCACCAAACACACTTTGCAAATTTGCTCTTATTTCGATGGCCGGCATACGATCTAACTGGTTGAAGTTGAAACCCTGCCCGGTCCATTTTATTTCTGAAAAACGGTCTTGAAAGGCAGCCCGATCATCCCAGTCTACTTTTATTATTTCCGTTTCCTCAAACTGAGCTTGCGCTGTAGTTGATAGCATAACCATTAATATAAAAAAGAATAATATCCCTTTAGTATTTTTCATAATATTTAATCGTCTTCGTCCATAGATAGTACAGCAAGAAATGCTTCCTGTGGGATTTCTACCGTTCCTACCTGTTTCATTCGTTTTTTACCTTCTTTTTGTTTTTCCAGGAGCTTACGTTTTCGAGAGATATCTCCACCATAACATTTGGCGGTTACATCTTTTCTTAATGCCCGAACCGTATCCCTTGCAATAATCCGGCTTCCTATGGAGGCCTGAACTGCTACTTCAAACTGTTGCTGCGGAATAAGTTCCTTTAATTTTGCACAAACTTTTCGTCCCTGGTAATAAGCTTTGTCGCGGTGGGTGATACTTGATAAAGCATCAACCGGTTCCCCATTCAGCATTATATCCAAACGGACGAGGTCGCCTTTTCGGTATTCAATAAATTCATAGTCGAGAGAGGCGTACCCGCGTGTGCCAGATTTCAGCCTGTCGTAAAAATCGAAAACCACTTCAGCCATCGGTAGTTCATACGTAATTTCCACCCGATTATTCTGCATGAACAACTGGTTGACGTAAACGCCCCGGCGTTCCTGGCATAATTTCATTATCGGGCCGATATAATCAGCCGGAGTTATGATGCTCGCTTTAATATAAGGCTCAAAAATGGCATCAATCTCGCCAACAGGCGGCATTTGGCTGGGATTGTCTACATCGGTTCTTTTACCGCCTTCCAGTAAAACCTCGTACTGCACGTTGGGTACGGTGGTGATAATATCCATATCAAATTCACGATCGAGACGCTCCTGTACAATTTCCATGTGAAGGAGCCCCAGGAATCCTGCCCGAAAACCAAAACCCAACGCTTTGGATGTTTCCGGCTCATAGGAGAGGGAAGCATCATTTAGCTGAAGTTTTTCGAGCGCCCCGCGCAGATTTTCAAAATCTTCGGCCTGCGTTGGAAAAATTCCGCTGAAAACCATCGGCTTGGATTCTTTGTATCCCGGAATGGGTTCTTCTGCCGGATTATCCACTTTTGTAATGGTATCACCGACCCGGACATCCTGAAGGGATTTTACACTGCCGATCACATATCCAACTTCCCCGGCGCGAAGTTCCTGAGTAGGCTCCTTCTTCATTTTCAGGTAGCCGATTTCTTCGGCGTTATATTCTTCCTGATTAGCCATAAAGCGAAATAGGTCTCCTTTTTTTAACACACCTTCCATCACCCGAACATAAGCGATGGAACCGCGATAGGTGTTAAAAATGGAATCAAAGATGAGTGCGCGGAGCGGCTTGTCTGTTTCCTGTTTGGGAGGGGGAACATGTTCTACAATTTCTTCCAGCAGCTCTGCAACGCCTTCTCCTGTTTTGCCCGAAACCCGGTGGATATCTTCATGCTTGCAGCCAATTAAATCTACGATCTGTTGACCGATTCCTTCGGGATCTGCGCCTGGTAAATCGATTTTATTGAGCACAGGAATAATTTCCAGGTCCTGATCTATAGCCTGGTATAAATTGGAGATAGTTTGTGCTTCAATTCCCTGGGCAGCATCCACAATTAGCAGGGCGCCCTCGCAAGCTTTTAAGGCTCGGGAAACTTCGTAAGCAAAATCTACGTGACCGGGAGTATCTATCAGGTTGAAGATATACGTTTCGCCATTAGGCCTGGTATAATCCATACGGATGGCGTGGCTTTTTATGGTGATGCCGCGCTCGCGTTCAAGGTCCATATCATCCAGAACCTGCTCCTGCATTTCACGTTCGCTAATGGTACCGGTAAGTTGTAACAACCGATCGGCCAGGGTAGATTTCCCATGGTCGATATGGGCAATAATGCAAAAATTTCGAATATTGGTCATGTAGGGTTTTCTCTGCGTCTCACTTTCCTTAAACAACAAAGATACGAAGAAGGGATGAGCTCCTAAAAATAATTGTGAGATGATTTTATGAACCTGCCAAAAGATATAAGAGTCTGAAAAAAGGCAGATGTTTAAGATTCCAACGCGTTTAAAATCTTTATAGTGTAAGCAGAACTTTCTTTCAGTCTCTGATCAAATTTCCTTCATCATCCCATTCAGCAACTTTTCTATACTCTTCGGCTTTAAGGGTTTCATTCAGTGTTTTTTGATCGTAAGACAGGCCATGTTTTTCAAGTGTTTTCCGGGGAACACCATCCCATAAGTTTGAGTGGTTACCTCTATAATCCAAATATTGAATTCCCTCTTTTGTGGTGAAAAAACCTGTGGCGGTAAGATTTCTCATATGGTTAAAAAACCGTACACCATATTCCATTTCGGGTTCAGCCTCTTCGGGGTAAGCAATTTCATCAATTAATTTATGCTGATCCGAGGATGAAGATTCTATAAAGACCTTATTGAATCTCTTCTTGCTTTGATTATCCAGCCACATTAATCCGCCCCGGGTGGGTACCTGCATATAAGGTGCATCCTTCATCATAAATTCTATAAATTCAGGTACTCCTACATCGGTGGCACTACCTGAATCCTCATCGGCTGGAATGATAATATCACAAAGCACCTCCACCGTTTTCTGTTCGTGTTCGGTGAAAAATGTCTCAGAATGCAACTGCTCGTCCCGTTGACGTTCCGCTTCTGTTCGACCATATAAAGTGTCCTGAATAATTTTTTTACTTGTTTCCAGGTCTTCCTCAGAGAAGGAAGGGGGTATCAAAAATCCTGCTCCGATTGAGCCGGTGATCAGTAGTTTTAGATGTTCTCTTCTGTCCATTTCATGCCTTCATTAAAAATGAGTGGGGAATTATTAATTATCTGATGTTTTGTTTCTGAAACTGTTCAATGATGTAGTCGGATGTTCTCCAGGAAAGTGCCAGGATGGTCCAGGTTGGATTTTTATCGGCTTGAGAGACAAAAGGGCCACCATCTACCACGAAAAGATTTTCACATTCATGAGCCTGGGCATATTTGTTTAAAACGGAAGTGTTGGGATCATTCCCCATCCGGGTTGTGCCAACTTCATGAATGATCCGTCCGGGTGCCTCCAGTCCATACTGATTTTCAGGCCCTTGTTTACTTCCTAATAATTCACCTCCCATACTGGTAAGTAAATCTTCAAAAGTCTCATGTTATTTTTTTTTAGAAATTCATTTTTTTCTTAGTGGTTTAAAGATCATTCAAGCCAAACAAATTGGGTGAAGGCTCCGTTAACGGCTGTATCCCACACTTCAACGCGAACCCATTTTCGGTCTGCTAAATCCACTTTGAAGGTGAGATTTTCTTCGCCAAATGCTTTTGTTTCGTCTAATGAAATTTTTTCGCGATATACTGCCTCTCCGTCACCAGAAATTATTTCTGCATAATTTAGCGGGAAGGTCCAATGTACTTCGAGTTCTATTTCAGCCGACCCATTGGAGTCAAGAGTGGCTTTTTCTCCTGAGTTTTTCCCATTTACGGTAAAATCAGGAAGCAGTACTTCTCCGGTAGAAACAAAAAATTTCCCCTGCTCCATAGCTTCCAAAACCGATGCCCATCCATCTTCAAATTTTGGCAGTTTATCCAATTGCAGGTAATTAATATTCAGGTGCCCGTAGATTTCGTAATTTGGCTCAAGTTTGAATAAATCGGCTTCTCCAAGCATATATTTTTCCTGCCCCCAGTTTGCCATATCATCGAGTAAATCAAGGGTTCTTTTACCAAGTTTGTCTAAAGATAAATCAGCTGGCATTGCTTTCCATGCAGCACCAAAGTATCGGTCGGAGTGGAAGAAGTCTTCATCTTTGTATTCATCCGGGAAACCGGTAGATCCTTTTGTACGGGCATGAGCGGTCCAGACCAAGCCGTTTTCTTCTTCCAGTAATTTCAGCAAATCAGCTTCATCACCAACACGGTACACTTTTCCATATTCGGGATGATCCTCCACAAAAGGCTGATTATCTCGTCTGTTCATAAACCAGTAGACCGGATTGGGAAAAATATTCATATAGTGGCCGCCAAGGTGTACATTAGGCTCTTCTCCCGGCAGCATGATGAAGTTTCCATCAGATAATCTTTCAAATTCCTCAAACATCATATGAAGCTGCTCCAGCCTTCTCGGGCCCGGATCCTTGGGATTTCCTGCAAGGTGAAATTCTCCCTGGTGCATGATATTCACTCCCAAGTCCCGCATGGCTTCTACATGCCCGGGAAAATCCGGGAGGGGTTTGTGGGTAAGAATATCATCTATGTATTCGGTATGGAAATGGCTGGCCATAGTTTTATATCCAGACAGTGGTTTATAGGAATCCCCGTTGGTGAATTTCTTTACAGCGTCTAATACCTGTCCATCTTTCTGATTACTTAAAAGCGTAAAAAAGCTCAGTCTTTGCTCCGTATTTGGCGGGGCATTGAACCATGGCACATGCCGGCGGTCTCCCATGAGATCGTGACGAATACCCATTCCATAATCTGAAATTAAATTCCGGTAATTACTGCCATGCCAGGTAAACTTGAGATTATAAGCGTTATCAAGCGGGTAAAAATATTGATGAGGCGGTGGAAATACGGCTATGCTTCCCCCATCACTTTCACCAATTATGGTGCGGTATTTTACCTCCACATTCTTGCTTTCTTCAGTGATATCTGCTTTTGCAGACATAATGTGGCCGTCGGTATTTGCCCAAAATATTTCATTCCAGTTCCGCTCTCTGTTAACCAGGCCGGCATCATAAATAATGGCAGTAGCATCGTTTTCGGTGCTTATTACGGCTTCAATTTTCATAAGAGGGCTTCCATTATATAAAGTGATTTCAAGTTCACCGGAAAAACTTCCTGCCGAAACACCCGAAACGATAATCCTGGTTCTGGAGCCTTCTGTTAATACCTCAATATCTTGCTTATTCAGTTCTACCACATGTTCCTGGTAGGGACGATACGCAGTCCGGTCAAAAAACCGATTCCATCCACGATCTTCCGTTAACTCCCTGCTGCCTTCTGTAAGCAGAAAAACAGGGTCTAATTCTGAAGCAATTTCTGATAATTCGCCATGATAGGAGTGATTAATACTTTTAAAAAATGGCGTATTTTCATTCAGATTTATCTGAATAAAACCTTCCTCATTTTCGCCTGTTGGCCAGGTAACTTCAAGAATATTCTCATTAACTGAGACTGAACCCTCTCCATGTTCATCAAAACCTGAAAAATCGGCAGCAACCTGGGCAGTGGTGTTACAACCAAACATTATACTCATAGCGACGAGCAGGACTGACTGTATTAAACATGATTTCCCTCTGCCACACTTAATATTTTTTCTTTTCTTATTCATTTTGCTTGAAATTTTGATGGAATATCATACAGCTTGCATAAACTTTTAATTTTTATTTCCACTTTTATCAGCTTCATTTTTCAGAATCTCTGTTGTTTTTTGCCAGTTCACAAAGCTATCAAACAGGTTGTAATTCACCGCCACTCTTCCCGATTTTGTAACAGCTACTTCCGGCATAAATAGCTGCTGTATATACCATGGTGTTGCTCTCATGGTAATATTTCTATGTTTATTATCCTCCGGGCCGGCGCACGGATTTTGTGTAAATGCATAAGTGGCTACATCAACACCTGCTTGTTCCATTATCCGGCCGATAACATCCACAGTATGCGGATCAATTTCACAGTAGTTATTATATTGAGCGACACTTTCTCCACGTCCGGCAACACCAACCGTGGAACCAAAAATTTTGCGGATATCCCGCTTAAGGCCTACTCCATAACCACCGTTCGGTGAAATATTGCCCATCTCATCAACAATATATTTCCGAAGGGTATCCATGCCGAAACCAAAACCATAGGAAGGCATTCCCATTCCGCCTCCAAATTCAAGATGGTAGCCACGGGGAAAATCTTGTTTACTGTTATCGAGCCACCATGGAGCATAAATATGAGCACCTCCAACACCATCTTCATTATACCGGTCACGGTTGATCAAGTCTGGAATGATGGCAGACCTGCTGGCTCCGGTTGAATCGTGCAAATACCGCCCTACCATTCCACTGCCATTAGCCAGGCCATTTGGGTGCACAGAAGATTTGGAGTTAAGGAGAATGCGGGCTGATTCACATGCAGATGCTCCAAGTACAACAGTTTTAGCTCTAATTTGATATTCTTGTTTATCTGTTTTGCTTATGTAAGCAACGCCAGTTGCTTTTCCCTTTTCATTAGTAATCACTTCGCGGACCATAGCAAGGGTGTATAAATCTACACTTCCTTTTTTCATAGCAGGTTGTATGAGGCAGGTACCTGATGAAAAATCAGCATGGGCACTGCATCCGCGGTTACATTGATTGCAGAAAAAGCAGACTCCGCGGTCTTTATTTATCGGGCGGGTTAAAACTGACTTCCTCATTGGGATAGTGGGTATATCCGCCTTTTTTGCACCTTTTTTAAAATAAAGTTCATGAAGCCGGGGCTTAGGTGGCGGAAGGAAGAAGCCATCCGGATCATTTTCCAGTCCCTCATTGGTTCCAAATACACCCACCAATTTATCTACTTTGTCATAATAAGGCTTGACATCCTTATAGCCAATCGGCCAGTTATCTCCCAAACCATCCTGATCTTTTCTTTTAAAGTCTTTGGGACCAAACCGCAGTGAAATGCGTCCCCAATGGTTGGTGCGTCCGCCTAACATACGTGATCGAAACCAGTCGAATTCTGTACCTGTAGTTTTGGTATAAGGTTCTCCTTCTATATCCCAACCACCCCATGCGGCGTCGAAATCGCCAAAAGGACGAACGGTGTTGGCCCCTCTGCGCGGGGATTCCCATGGCCAGCGAAGTTGAGTTCGATATTCTTCTTTTGCCGGATCATAATCTCCACCGGCTTCCATAACCGCCACCGACAGGCCGGCCTTTGACAGCACATTGGCTGCCATACCACCACCTGCACCAGATCCCACAATTACTACATCGTATTCTTTGCTCGTTTTTTTTATTTCCATACTCATGAAAGGTTATCAAAGGAATGGTTAACTATAACATTTCCGGGCTAATCCAATACACGAACTTTAATATTTCGGTAGTAGATCCGGCTGTCAGGATCATGTGCCTGAAGGGCAAATGTACCACTACTGAGGCGGTTATTACCTTCCCTGCCTTCGGGTTCGGTAAATTCCATGACTGTTTCACCGTCAATTTTAAAAGTAATATCCCCGTCATTTACTATAATATGATAGGCGAACCACTCCTCATCTTCGTGCGGGGCATTATTCATCACATCTTCAACAGCATAGAGGCTGCCTGTTTTGCGTGGGTCGCTATGTGTGGCATTTACTTGCGCTTCATATCCATGCTGAGGCCATCCATCTTCCTGAAACTGTGTATGAAAAAAGATTCCGGAATTGGCTTCCGGGTAAGTATATGCTTCGGCTTTAAACTCAAAATTTGTAAAGTTGGCATCGGCTGCGGGACCATCATAAAAAAGGTGCGCACGCGTACCATCAACCACAATTTTACCATCTTCAATAGTGAAAGAATCTGGATTTTCGCTGGCTCGCCAACCATCAAAAGTTTCCCCATCCCAAATAGTTACCCATTCATTATCATTATTTTCGTCAGTTTTTTCTGGACCGGTACAAGCTATTATTGCCATACACATCAGAAAAATGCCAAACCGGTAGAGAGAAGGCTTCATATTTTCTATTATTTAGTTAAACATTCGAGATTCGAATATGCCGGAATTCAGAATAAAATAAAAATACCAAGCTTAAGCGGAATTATCTTTTTTCCAATCCACCTTCTTCACTACCAGGTAAATCCCAAACAGTACCATTGGAATACTCAGCCATTGCCCCATGTTCAAGGCCCAGTTGTTTGCGAATTGAGCTTGAGGGATTTTGGTGTACTCGAGGAAAAACCGTCCTGTGAATAGTATGATTAGAAAAATGCCCAATAAAGAACCCTCGGGTGGCCTTGTTTTGTATTTCTTATAGATAGCCCAGAGCACAACAAAAACTAAAATGCAAAGCAGTGCTTCATAAAGCATCGTCGGGTGGCGGGGAAGAGTTCTTTCAACTTCATTTAAAGATGGAGAATTAGTAAATATTATAGCCCATGGAGCATCCGATACCTGGCCAACAATTTCAGAATTAAAGAAATTACCGATTCGAATAAACATACCGCCAATAGCTGTTGGAATTACAACGCGGTCAGCCAGCCACCAAAAACTCATTCCGGCTTTATTTTTGGCGATATAATACATGGCAATAACAATACCGATTGCGGCTCCATGGCTTGCCAGCCCACCATTCCAAACTGCTAAAACCTGGTCTAAATTTCGAAGGTAAAAGCTGGGATCGTAGAAAATCACGTGTCCAAACCGCGCACCAATTACAGTTCCCACTAAAATCCAGGTGAGCACGCTTTCCATTTCCTCTACTTTACGGCCCGCATCTTTCCACAATTTCACCCCAAACATATATCCCGATACAAAAGCGAAGGCAAACAGCAGGCCGTACCATCGGGGTGAAATGGGGCCCAGGGAAAAAATTTCAGGATCAATTCCCCAGGTTATATTGTTTAAAAAAGCGAGTAAAATAGGTACAGTCATTTAGGAATGAATTAAGGAATGCGCTGATTTTGATACCGAGGAAAATAAGAGCCAATAGGAGAAAGTGAAACTAAAACGATTTTATTAACTCATTTTTTACACTAAATGAGTATACTTGATTTTTCACCGAATTGAGACGAAACAGGGGATATAACTTGCAATCAGATCGAAGATTTGTACGGCCGCGAAAAAAATTAGTGGAGACTTTACGGGAAAAAGGAATCAAAGATGAGCGTGTATTAACAGCCATCGGTAAAATTCCACGCCATAAATTGATTGACACTGCCCTTCACACAAAGGCTTACCACGATACTGCCCTGCCCATAGGCATGGGACAAACTATTTCTCAGCCCTACACCGTTGCCGCCCAAACCGAATTACTGGATATTAAACCGGGCGAAAAAATTCTGGAGATCGGAACTGGTTCAGGATATCAATGCATGGTTTTATGTGAAATGGGTGCCGATGTTTATAGTGTGGAAAGGCATAACGAATTATATCACCGGGCGAAAGAAGCGCTGCGGGATTTTGGCTACAAAGCTATGCTGAAGGTAGGCGATGGAACCCTGGGTTGGTCTACTTATGCTCCTTATGATGGAATTGTGGTAACGGCCGGAGCTCCCGTGGTGCCGGATGATTTAGTAAAGCAGTTAAATATCGGCGGAAGGCTGGTTATTCCGGTAGGAGATGACCAGAAGCAGATGATGCTTCGCATTACAAGAGCAGCCGAAAATGAATATAAGAGAGAAGAACTGGCTGATTTTAAATTTGTTCCACTGATCGGAAAAAAAGGGTGGGGAGATAAATAGTGGCTGACAAATTCTCATCCCCAAAAGATACCACTACATTTAAAGAAGCCCCTTTCCTTGCCATAAAAGGTTTTCTGATGGGATCCGCCGATATTGTTCCCGGAGTAAGCGGGGGAACCATGGCTTTAATTGTCGGGATTTATGAGCGTCTGCTGGACGCTATCCGAAGTGTGAATGGGAAGTTTTTGAAATTCTTTTTCACTTTCAAGTGGAAAGATGCCTTTGCTGAAATTCATCTGCTGTTTTTGGTCTTTTTGTTTAGCGGGATTTTTGCTGCACTGGCATTTTTCACCAAAGTAATCCCGCTCCAGGTGTATATGTTTACGCATCCTGAAATTGTATACGGTTTATTTTTTGGGTTGATTGTAGGCTCCATTTACATCCTGGTAAAAACACTGGAACAGTTCAGGAAGCAGGAGGCAGGAACGCTGTTTCTTGGAGTTGTGATTGGATTTTGGGTGGTTTCGCTTGTTCCGGCTGATACGCCCGAGCATCCGGCTTTTGTATTTTTAAGCGGAATGATTGCCATCTGTGCCATGATCTTACCCGGAATTTCCGGATCCTATTTATTGCTAATCATGCGAAAATATGATTACCTGCTTGCCCAAATCGGGTTAATTGGCGGAGATCAAACAAATGAAGGAATCATAGGATTGCTCCCTTTCCTAATCGGAGCCATTGTGGGCCTCGCTGCCTTTTCACGCTTTCTCTCATGGTTGCTAAAAAGATATCACTCCCAGACCATTGCGTTATTAATCGGCTTTTTGGTGGGATCTTTATATGTGATATGGCCTTTTCAGCACCGGGAATTTGTGGAACAGGTACGGGATACCGAAGTGCTAAACGTGACAGATGAGCGCGTTCAGGAGTTACGGGAAAATCCCCCCAGCGAAAAACTACCGTCCTTTCAGCGGTTACGTGAGGAAACCGGACTCGCTACACTGGAAGATGAAGACCAGGTAGAAATAGAGACGGTGCATAAGAAACTGGTTCAGTCTGAACCATTCATTCCGGGCTGGCTGGGCTCAAAGCCCGGAGAAGACCCAAACGTATGGGGCGGCATCATCGGCATGTTTGTGGGAGTGATTATGGTAGGCGGTTTGGAGAAACTAAGGGATACTTGAATTATTTTCAGCTCAATTCCTGGCAGGTGGGGAATTTAAATAAAACCATAGAGACGATAGAAAATAGCCGCGCGATTTATAGGTGGAGGTTGCTGCGCTATAAATTAGTTCATCGGGACGGGACGGGCTTATTAATAACTTTTTTTTCGGGTTCTAACTAATTAACACCAGAAGGAACTTCTTTTGCTCTTAACCTATTTTAGTGTAAACAAGGTTAATCAATAAAAGAAACTCCTATGAAAGTTCAGCGTGTACTAATTCCTACTGATTTATCTGAAAAATCTAATGCGGCTTTAAAATCTATCAATTCCTTCATCGAAGCCTTCGACTGCATAGTAGATGTAATGCATGTAATTCCCCTTTCGCGATACCTGAATGACAGCTTCGATCGCCTCGGTGTTCCGCTGAATATGGAAAAAGAAGTGTATCCAAAGCTGATTGAAAATAAGAGGGAAGAACTAAATAATTTTTTCACAAAATACATCACTAATGAAAAGAACAGGGGAGAAGTTCTGATTTCTATAGACCGGAAACCATCGGATTCGGTTTTAGAGCAAACAAAAAAGAAAGATTACGATCTCATAATGATGAGTGCTAAAGGCGAACATGCCGACCAGTTTTTTCATGGAAGTGCTACCGATAAAATAATCCGCCATTCAAAAGTCCCCGTATTAACACTTGCAGAACACTTGGTTCCTGCAAAGTTGAATACCATCGTGGTACCATGCGATTTTTCCAACACCTCACTCGCTGCCCTTCCCCTTGCTTTTGACCTGGCCATACAGTTTGGTGCAAAATTGGAACTGCTTCATGTGATCGAACTCTATGCCGCCGATATTCAGGGAATAGAACCTACCGTGGTGGGTGTGGATGATAATGCGGTATATAATAGTATAGTTGAGCAGGTGAGAAGCTTTTTTAAAGATTTTGCTGCTGCCGAATTTACACTTACTGAAAAAGATGAGATTTATGAGGATACCTTACACAGGGAGCTTAACGGCACTAAAGAAAGTGTAGAAGTCAGGACAGTAATTGTAAAAGGAGTGGCAGCCCATCATGAAATAATTGATTATGCCAACGGCCACGCCGATATGCTGGTGATGAGCACCCACGGCAGAAGTGGATTTTCCCGAATGCTTTTAGGTTCCACCACAGAACAGGTAGTACAGCATGTGAATAAGCCCCAGCTCACCATCAAACCCCAACTTGAAGATTAATAGTAGAAAGAATAGCAACTGTAGGGCTGGAAAATCTTCACCTGATCTTCACTGTTATTTCACAAATCGGGCAACAAATTATAGGAAGCAGATATGAACGCGAAAAATATTTTAGTGCCAACCGATCTATCACAAGCTTCTCTTGAAGGGGTTAAAATGGCCGTGACTTTAGCGGAATTAAATGGGGGAACAATACACCTCATACACGTTATTCCCCTAATGAGCTATTATACCGAAAGCATAGATAATTTAGGTTTACCCTTAGATATGGAGAAAGAATTATATCCCAAAGCACTGCAAAGGGTGAACAAAAAGCTGCATGATATAGCTGAAGAACTTATCCCTAAAGAACATCGTGGATTACTGGTTGACCAGGTGGGAAGAAAACCCTGGCGTGTAATAGCCGAACAGGCGAACAATGGCGATTATGATTTGGTGATTATGTCGAATAAAGGAGGGCATGAGGTGGATGCAGTTCGAAGCAATATCACCGAAAAAGTAATCCGGTTTTCTGAAATACCCGTACTTTCGGTTACAAAAGCATTCACAAAAACAGAGGTCAATGATATTCTTGTTCCGATTGATGGTTCTAAAGATGCTAATGCGGCGCTGGTTCCTGCCTTTGAACTTGCTGAACAATTCGATGCCGGCATCACACTGATCCATATTGTAGAACCATATACTTTAGGAATGGAAGTTATACCGCCCTTTATGGAAGATGATGAAGCTATATACAGTTCTCTGATTGAAAATATCAGTAAATATTTTGAGGAGAAGCCAACATTGGGATTTAGCATACAACGCAGTGGAATAGATTTTGAAGACTACCTGATTCGCGAAGAAGGTTCAGATTCGGTGTCCATAAAATTTGTGACAGTGGTAAAAAAAGGCTTTTCACCACATACTGAAATCAGTGAACATGCCGATGAAAACTCCGACCTGGTGGTGATGAGTACCCACGGACGTACAGGAATCAGCCGGGTAATACTTGGTTCCACCACAGGAATGATAGCTCAACATCTAAATCATTCTCTATACACCTTTCGACCGGTTAAGCACAGTGAATAGCTCCTAAAAAAGTGTCAACCTATTTCAGGATGATATAAACTTCTATTACATCTTAGATTCCCCAACGGCATGCCTTCGCAGGAATGACTTTGGTGTGGAATCTGTGCTATCTCATACGAAATTCATTAAAAAAGGGAACAAGAAAAATAAAAATGGATATCAAATAATATGAACATGTAAATCCAAAATTAATAATTCGTTATTATGAAATATCACATAAGAAATTTTATTACAGGACTGTTATCAGTAGCAATAATGACCTTTATAAGTACCGGAATGGTATATGCCCAAAATGGGGGAAATGGAGGAGGCGAAACAGCAAATATGGATGTAGTGGAAGTCATCCAATCAAGTGATGAACATACTATATTTGCCGACCTGCTTCGACAATCCGAACTTGCAAATACTCTAAAGCAAGAAGATTCAGTAACGGTAATAGCCCCAACAGATGACGCCTTTAATCAAGAGGACGTAAATCTGGATGAGCTCAGACAAAATCCTCAGGAACTGGAAAGTTTCCTCGAAGAGCATATTGAATATAAAGACGAAAAACGAGCCTATGCAGGTGACATGGAACGACGAGGCCAAGAGGATCAGCAAAGAGCGGATAAGCAAGACCAAGACAAAAAGGAAGTAATTAACGCCAAAAACGGTGAAGTACATTCCGTAGATAAAGTAAAGAAAGACAAAGATAAGAAGAAGGATAAAAACCAGAATAAGGACTATAACAACGATATTAATAACTAAGCATATCGTTCGTTTATCTTTAAAAAGCCTGCCTCGCGAGAGGCGGGTTTTTTTATATCCTCGAATTTTTTGAAGAAGACAAATTGTTGTGAGAAATGCATCAAAAAAATTAAAACAGGCTCAGTAAAAAAACTTCAACGAGGAATATCCTTCATAAAATGTTGAACTTGGATTTGCCCGATTATTGGATGGGTTGGATGTTCTTCCATAATGCACCATATTTAGTGGAAGCGTTGCTAAGTCAGAGCTTAGCAACGAGGGTAACCAACTTACAATTCACCATAAATGGCATCTCGGAAATCCTTGTGCAGGCGGCCGTCGAAGGGGAATTTCTGCACGAAAAAGACAGCTGTCAGTTCGTTCTCAGGATCAACCCAGAACAGGGTACTGGCAGCGCCGTCCCAGAAAAATTCACCAACGGTTCCGTTATTTTCTTCCGGCGATTCCGGCGGACGCACACGAACCGCAAAATCAATTCCGAAACCTACCTGTCCTTTGCTCGGTAACCACAAACGTTCGGTAACATCTTCCGACAATTGATTGGTGGCCATAAGCCGGATGATTTCCGGCTCAAGAATTCGTACACCCTTTAACTCACCGCCCTTCACCAGCATCTGCGCAAAATTCATGTAATCATCCAGAGTGGAAGTGTAACCCCAGCCGCCGGGAGTGAGCGGCCAGCGGTTGGTGTTAAAAGCCAGGGCTTCCTCATCAGGAATGCGGCTGAGAATGCCCTCTTCAGATTCATCATAAGAAGCAGCAAGTCTTTCACGATCCTCATCCGGAACAAAATACCGCGTCTCCGCCATCCCGAGCGGATCAAGGATTTGCTCCCGTACATATTCGGCAAAAGGCTGTCCGGAAATCCGCTCCACCAGGTAAGCCTGAACATCCACCGAAGGCCCGTAATACCACTCCTCTCCGGGATGAAAAACCAGCGGCAGACTTCCCAGTTTTTCGGCAAACTCCGCCAGCGAATGCTCAAAATTCATCGGGTTTGCTTCCTGCAATAAAGGCCCGACATAAGGGTGAGAGATATCATTTGCGAAGCCGGAAGTATGGCGGGTAAGATCACGAATGGTCAGTTCTCTTTTGGCTTCGGCAATCATCGGGTTACCGTCGGCGCCTTCGCCCTCATACACTCTTAAATCCGAAAACTCAGGGGCATATTTTGAAACCGGATCATCGAGCTGGAAAGCACCATCTTCATATAAAGTCATTAATGCCACACCGGTGATGGGCTTGGTCATGGAATAAATCTGAACGATGGTATTACGAGACATCGGCACTTCAGCCTCGCGGTCTGCAAATCCAAATGAATTGAAATACACCTCTCGGCCATCTTCAAAAATCAGGGCAGAAGTACCGGCCACAAAACCAGAATCAACAAAACCGCTTAATGTAGAATCAATGCGCAGGACCGCATCGGCATCCACCAGGTCCGGCGACTTGTCCGGCACATCCCCGGCGCAGGAATTCAGCATAATTAACAGCCCAAAACACAGGTAGATATGTTGCATCAGTAGTGTCCAATTGTTAGTCAAAGAGTCCCAATTGGTTACGGTTATTAGTCT
>JBBDNN010000110.1:0-1696 GCA_040877545.1 Balneolaceae bacterium | reverse complement strand
ATTGTACTTCAATGAGTTATAAGAAATTGAAATTGTCTTAATTGGACACTACTGACTTAAGGTATATTTAAAGTATAAAGAATATGCTAGTGAGGATATTAATCCTGCAACGAACTTTAAGTTTAACTCTGTCTTCTCATTTACAGGTTTAGCTATAAAAACCGTTTGATCTGTGATAAATTCTTCATCAATAAATGCACAATAAAGTCTGTCTCCAGTTACTTGTCTTAAAATTACGCGTTCACCATTAAAAAACTTGGGATCTCTTGGCGCTGCCAACCAGTCGCCATAGCTTATAAAGGTATTCCCATTCCACCCATAATAAAAAGGTTGTACATGTTTACCTTTTAACTCAGGTACAAATGTTTCGTCTTTTTTATGATCTGCATGATAAGTACGTGCTTTTATAATTGCTTTGCTCTGCCCTCTATAACTATCATAAGCATTAACTCCTCTTGTTATTTCAAATAACTCTTCCATCTTAACAGCTTTACCGCCAATCTTATTGAGAATCTTTTTAATTTTATCAGTTACATGAGCATCAAATAAGAAATTTTCATTTTGATAGAACCTATTTTGGTCGACGAAATGATGAAAAAATATCTCATCTTTATCATAATCATCTATCTGAATTTGAGAATTATTTGCTGATTTTTTTGATATGAATATTAAACTGTCAACATTTGCATCCTCAAATACATTTTCTAAATAAGGGACGATTATATGAAAATCACTGTTATCCAATAAAAATTTTCTAGACTTAGTGAACGTGAGATTCTTTAGCCAAGAATTTGGTGTAATAAAGCTGATCAAACTATTTGACTTCAATATTTTGATCCCTAGCTCCATAAAAGAAATGTATAGATCTAATTGATATTGAGCCGTTTCATAATTGGATTTTAAATAAGATTTAAAATTATTATCAAAGCTATTCCTGCCATATATATAAGGCGGATTTCCCATCACCACATCAAAGCCGGTATAATGCCCCTCATCATCCAGCACTTCCGGGAACTCGAAGCGCCACTCAAAAGCTTCACGGTAAAAAGCTCCGGCTTCTTCTTCGGCTTTTTGCTTTTCCAGATTCTCCAGTTTCTTTTTTGCTTTGTCTATTTCTTTTTTTGAAGCTTTTTCACCAAATATATTGCCCTGATTTACAAGTGCATTAAACTTTGCCCGGGCATCACTTAATTTTTTGTTAATGGGTTTGTTGTTAATCAGGTTTTCGCTGTACTCGGCTTTTATATCATCAATGAGTTTCTGCAGGCGCTGTTTTTCGCTGCGGTCGCGCGTTACGCGGTAATTGCGGACGGCTTGTTTGTAATCTTCCAGCGAATGCTCGCTTTTCTTAAATATGGCCGATAAATCCTCATCCAGTCCAAAACGGCTTACCAGCGAATTCCCCCGCTTTATGTTAATGTCGATGTTGGGCAGCACTTCGAGTTCAGAATAAGGCTCCCAATTTTCCCTCTCCCGCTGGCGGGTGGAGGGACGATCAGAAGCTTGCTTCTGATCAGGGTGGGGGTGGCTGGCGCCAGGGGCAGCATCGTCTTCACGCACCCGCCCTCTGATTGGATCAGCAAGCTGACCAATCTGTCTCCCGCCCGCAAGCGGGGCGGGAGACGTGAGGGATTCTTTATAATGGAATTGCTACAAAAAAGTAGACGGTGAGTTAAGACACTCATGCAGCTTGTTG
>JBBDNN010000109.1:0-9521 GCA_040877545.1 Balneolaceae bacterium | reverse complement strand
AGGCCATCCCTTCGGGGGAGTCCCTTCCGGATCGCAAAAAGCTTCCATTAGTTGGGGGCTTTTTTTGTTCATATAAGCAGGCGGCAATTTAACAATTACGCCTGTCTGTCACACAGGAGGTCGAAGGGTTCTGGCGAGGCCATCCCTTCGGGGGAGTCCCTTCCGGATCGCAAAAAGCTTCCATTAGTTGGAGGCTTTTTTTGTTTAAGGTTTAGAGAGATTTTTCTAAAGATGAGAGGTAGTAATATGAGTGAAGCCCTAAAATCTATTAAGGTGATTTATAGCCCGCATAAACCTGGGTTCAATATTTCTTATCTTTGGTAATCACAAGTCTTCATAAATCAATTTAAGTGTAATAATAACAGAAAGTAATGCTTGTAAATAATCCTAAATATGATGTCATTGTAGTCGGTGGAGGACATGCCGGTAGCGAAGCTGCCGGCGCTGCTGCACAATTAGGAGCAAAGACCTTGCTTATAACAATGAACCTCGAGGCCATCGCTAAAATGTCTTGTAATCCTGCGATGGGTGGTGTGGCAAAAGGTCAGCTGGTTCGTGAGATTGATGCTCTTGGCGGATTGTCCGGCGTTGTAAGTGATGAGACAGGAGTGCAGTTTCGGATGCTAAATAAAAGCAAAGGCCCGGCTATGTGGAGTCCCAGATGCCAAAGCGATCGCATGCTGTACGCTCAAAAAATGAGAGAACAGCTTGAGCAAAAAGAGAATCTTTATTTCCGGCAGGATAATGTAGTGGATCTTATTTGTGAGGATGGTGAAAATATTTCTGGGGTGATTACACAAACCGGTCAAAAATTTTATGCCAAATCTGTAGTTCTTACAAGCGGCACTTTTTTGAATGGATTAATTCATATTGGGGAAACGCAATTTGGAGGAGGACGATCTGGAGAAAGAGCTTCTGTCGGAATCTCTGCTTCTTTAGAAAAACTTGGCTTTTCAGTAGGAAGACTGAAAACCGGAACACCACCAAGAGTGGATGGCAGGACGGTGGATTACTCAGAGCTGGAAGAGCAGTACGGGGATGAAAATCCAACAGCTTTTTCATTCCTGACAAAAAAACTTCCTTCAGTAGAGGAGCAGCTTTCCTGCTGGATCGGCTATACAAATGATGATGTTCATGAAGTATTGAAAACCGGTTTCGATCGCAGCCCGATGTTTAATGGCAGAATCAAATCAACAGGGCCCAGGTATTGTCCAAGCATAGAGGATAAAATTAATCGCTTTGCTGATAAGGACCGCCATCAATTGTTTCTGGAGCCTGAAGGCTGGAGCACTTATGAAATGTACTTGAATGGATTTTCAACTTCACTGCCAGAGGATATTCAATATAAAGCGCTTCGAACCATTCCGGGATTTGAAGAGATTGTAATGATTCGTCCGGGTTACGCTATTGAATATGATTACTTCCCGCCACACCAAATAAAGCGTACGCTCGAGACAAAGTTGGTAAAAGGACTTTTCTTTGCCGGACAAATAAATGGAACAACCGGTTATGAAGAAGCAGCCTGCCAAGGATTGATGGCCGGGATTAATGCAGGCTTGGGAGCACTGGATAAAGGCTCGCTAGTACTTCAAAGATCGGAAGCATATATAGGGGTTCTTATTGATGACTTGATAAATAAAGGCACCGAAGAACCTTACCGGATGTTCACATCAAGAGCAGAGCATCGGATTTTGCTGCGCCAGGATAATGCAGATCTTCGCCTAACGGAAATTGGTTATAAAATAGGTTTGGCTACAGAAGAGAGGCTCCAATTACTTCAGGAAAAGAAAAAGGCAATTAATGAATTGGACGAGCTAATAAAAAATTATACTGTTCGGCCGGAGAAGATGGACCCTATGCTGAGTGATAAGGTAAGCTCTCCTTTAAGCCAACCGGTAAAAGCTTATACTGTTTTGTCCCGCCCACAAGTATCGATTCAGGATATGCTACAGTATGATGAGAAATTACAAGAGGAAGTACAATCTATTACTTCAGATGAAAAGGTGCTTGAACAAATAGAAATTCAGATAAAATATGCGGGATATATTCAGAAAGAATTCGAGATGGTGGAGGAAATTAGTCAACAAGAAAACATGCTAATTCCTGAAAGAATTGAGTACACCAGAATCAAAAGTCTTTCTACAGAAGGCATCCAAAAGCTTACTAAAATACGCCCCGAGACCATTGGTCAGGCGAGCAGAATTAGCGGGGTTTCTGCAAGTGACCTTTCGGTCCTCATGATATACCTAAAGAATTAACGTTCCACGTGAAACATAAAATAGCAGTCAGTAATTTTTCTACAAGTAAAGCCACTGCTGCAAAAAAACTTTATCAGGAAAACGAGGAAAAGCTGCTGAGATATGCAGACCGGCTGCTGTGGTGGAACCAAAGAGTAAATCTGATTTCTCGTAATGTTTCACGTGAAACGGCTGCTCATCATATCCGGCACTCCATTCTAATCTCTCAGGTAGACTCATTTCAGCAGGCAAACCAAGTAATTGATGCGGGAACAGGGGGTGGTCTTCCGGGGATTCCCCTTGCTGTTTTGTTTAAAGAAAAGGACTTTACCCTGAATGATATAGTCGAAAAGAAAGTAATGGCCTGCAAGAATATTGTTCGGGATTTAGGGCTCGAAAATGTGAAAACCTCTTCCTTGTCAATAGAAGACGTGACGGTTCCTGCCGGCAGTTTAATTATTTCGAAGCATGCTTTTAAAGTTAATGAACTTTATGACCTGGTAAAGGGTAGGCCTTGGGAGCAGCTTATTCTTCTCAAGGGCAGTAAGGAAGTGGAGGGAGAATTGATGGGGATAAATGAACAGCTGGAAATCACTATTTTTGATCTTGAAAAAACTTTTGAGGTAGAATTTTATCAGGGAAAAGCATTAGTTGAAATAAAACGGATGGATACAAAATGAAAAGTTCAGAACGGCGATTGAAGCTAATGTTAATCTTGCAGCAGCCGGGAGATCGGTTAACTGTAAATGAACTTGCCGAACGATTTGATGTAAGTCGGCGCACGATCTTTCGGGATTTTAATGTGCTGCAGGAAATAAATGTGCCCGTGACCTGGGACAGGTATTCAGGATATGGACTGGTGGCTGGTTATAAAATTCCTCCGCTGATGTTCACTTCTAAAGAACTTGCTACTATTCTTGTTGGGCTAAACTTTGTGAAATCCCAGGTTGATCAAGAGTTGGTTGAAGATGCAAAAGGGGTAGAGATAAAAATTAAAAATGTTCTGCCTGGTGAGCTTCAGGATTTTATGACTTCCCTGGAGGGTAACACTATTGTTGATCCCTACCTGAAATTCGGAGGTGAGAAAAAGAAAGGGGGGAGTTGGTATTTAATCAGCAGCGCAATTTCTCAGAAGAAAAGGCTTCAATTTTCATATACTACAAAATCAGGCGAAACGGGAATCAGGAAAATTGATCCTTACATTTTAGTTTTTTATCAAGATCATTGGAACGTGATAGGAAAATCTCATCTCCGGGGAGAAGTTCGAAACTTTATTCTTGAAAACATCCGAGAGGTGGTAATTTTAGACGAAAACTACCAACGGCCAAAAGAAATGGACGCAGAGGCTCTTATTTTTCGATCTGAAGAAAGATCTCAATTAATCGCAGTGCTGGTCGAAAAAAGCGAGATAAGCCGGCTGGAGGCGAATATACCGGCTAAAATAATTAAGAAAAAATCCATTAAGCCTAATAAATTAAGGGTAACGTTTAAATTTGATAATTTGGAGTTTATCAATGAATGGCTGCTTCAGTTTGGCAATCAGATAAAAGTAGAGGAGCCGGAAGAGTTAATTAAAAAAAGAGAAACTCTTCTTAAAAAAATGTTGAAGAATTAAACCGAAGGTATTTGGGATTTAGAGGAATTTAAAGAAATGGGAAAAAACCCGGATCTGATTTCCGGTATTCATAATTATTGTGACCGGTGGTGCGAATGCTGTTACCTTTCCTCGCGATGTTTAGTTTTCCTTTTCGAGAACCGGCTCTTTGCCTGAAATGGATTGCTAAAAATTTTATCCTCATCTGAAGATGAAATATATTCTCACCTGATATTGCTCTCATGTTTAAAAAAGCTTGTTGAGATTTCTTTTCCAAACGCCGATAAATTTGTTCGGCCAGATTTTGATGAAGATCTCTAGCCAATAAAATATTCTCCATAAAAAAGGCTCCTCAAATGAGGAGCCTTTTTATTTTCTTAGAAGGAAGGAGAGGGTTTACAACTCTTCATCCTCATCTTCATTCACCACGCGGGTAATAGCAGCAATTGCTCCGTCCGTATCCAGGCGCATAATGCGAACTCCCTGAGTATTTCGGCCCATTGTGCGAATTCCGCTGCAACTCATCCGAATTACTTTTCCACCTTCGGTAATAATCATTAGATCATCCTGATCCGTTACTTCTTTCAGGGCAATCAAATCACCGGTTTTAGGCGTGATCTTTAAAGTAATGACTCCTTTTCCTCCACGAGATTGTTCACGGTAATCATCTACCAGAGAACGTTTTCCATAGCCATTTTCAGACATTGCCAGAACAGTAGCTTCATGAGTGTTTTTGATAACCACCATATCCACGACCTCATCTCCTTTGTTTAAGGTCATTCCTTTTACGCCAGAAGTATTTCGACCCATTTCCCGAACATCTGTTTCATGGAAACGAATAGCACGGCCATTTTTATTGGCTAAGATGATGTTGCTCTCGCCATTGGTAAGTTCAGCACCAAGAAGGCTGTCATTCTCCCGAATATTGATGGCTATAATACCATCCCGGCGGGGGCGACTATATGCATCCAATGTGGTTTTCTTCACCAGGCCATTTTTTGTAGCCATTATAATCGAATGGTTTTTGATATAATCTTCATCATCCAGTGTTTTTACGGGGACAAACGCTTTTATATTATCGTCTTTATCAAGCTCGATTAAATTAACAATAGCACGTCCGCGGGCAAGTCTTCCTCCTTCTGGAATCTCATATACTTTAAGCCAGAAACATTTTCCTTTTTCAGTAAAGAACAGGATGTAATTATGGTTAGTGGCCACAAATAAATGTTCAACATATTCCTCATCGCGGGTAGTAGTTCCTTTCATTCCTTTACCGCCACGTCGTTGTCGACGATAACCGCTAACCGGCATCCTTTTGATAAAGCCTTTGTTAGAAATGGTAACTACCACATCTTCATCGGCAATCATATCTTCAATATTGAAGTCATCAGCAGAATACACAACTTGTGTTCTGCGCTCATCGCCATAGCGATCTTTCAATTCAAGTAATTCGGCTTTAATAATTTCCGTCTGTTTGGTGCGGTCAGAAAGTATATTGCGGTAGTTTTCGATACTATCAACTATATCTCTGTATTCCGTATCAATCTTATCACGCTCCAGGCCGGTTAGCTTTTGAAGACGCATCTCCAAAATAGCCTTCGCCTGAATATCAGTAAGAGCAAATTTCTTACGAAGTTCTATATTTGCTTCCTGAGGATTACTTGCTGCACGAATGGTTCTAATCACCTCATCCAGATTATCCAGGGCAATCTTGAGTCCTTCAAGAATATGAGCTCTGGCTTCAGCCTGATCAAGATCATAAATAGTACGTCGTATGATTATCTCCACACGATGTTCCACAAAATGGCCAATCAGTTCTTTAAGGCCCATTACCTTGGGGCGGCCTTTTACCAATGCAAGGTTAATTACGCCAAAAGTAGTCTGCATCTGAGTGTATTTGTAGAGTTGATTTAGTACAACCCCGGCATTGGCAGATCTTTTCAGAATAATTACGACTCTAATTCCTTCTCTGTCTGATTCATCCCTGATCTCAGATATTTCAGTAATCTTCTCATTATTAACAAGCTCAGCAACTTTTTGAATAAGGGTGCTTTTATTAACCTGATACGGAATTTCAGTGATTACAATTTGTTCACGTCCGCCCCGCAATTCTTCTGTATTTGCACGGGCTCTTAGGGTGATTTTACCACGGCCTGTTTCATAGGCCTCTTTTACACCTTCATATCCATAGATAATTCCTGCTGTTGGAAAATCCGGCGCTGAAATATGCTCCATCAATTCCTTTGTTTCGATTTCTTCATTATCTATATAGGCGGTTACCCCATTTATTACCTCAGTAAGGTTATGCGGGGCCATATTTGTTGCCATTCCAACTGCAATACCCGATGCTCCATTAAGCAGCAAATTCGGCAGCATGCTTGGTAAAACGGTTGGTTCAAGCAGCGTATCATCAAAGTTAGATTGATAATCAATAGTCTCTTTATTGATATCACTGAGTAATTCTTCAGCCATTCGTTGCATGCGAACTTCTGTATAACGCATAGCTGCAGCAGAGTCACCGTCAATAGATCCGAAGTTTCCCTGCCCATCCACAAGGGGATATCTAAGCGAAAATTCTTGCACCATTCTCACAATAGAATCGTAAACAGCGGTATCACCATGGGGGTGATACTTACCAAGAACTTCCCCAACAATACGAGCACTTTTCTTATAAGCCCGGTTGTGCAGCATTCCCAGATCGCTCATTCCAAATAAGGCTCTCCGGTGTACAGGCTTGAGGCCGTCTCGAACATCCGGAAGTGCCCTGGAAACAATAACCGACATCGAATAATCGATATAGGATGATTGCATTTCATCTTCAATGGTAATGGGTATAATTTTTTCTCTGGCCATAAATCAGTGGGTATAAATTTTCGGTAGAAGTATATTAAATATCTAATTTTGCGTATTTGGCATTGCGCTCGATGAACTCTCTGCGGGGAGCGACATCTCCACCCATAAGTGTTGAGAATAATTTATCGGCGCCGGCGGCACTTTCTACTGTAACCTGCTGAAGAGTACGTGTTTCAGGGTCCATCGTAGTTTCCCAAAGTTGCTCGGGGTTCATTTCACCCAAACCTTTATAGCGTGAAACATCAAACTTACGGCGGCCTTTCTTGAGCTCTTTAACCATTCTGTCCCGGGTTTCATCATCCCAGGCATAGTCAATATTTTTACCGGCGGTGATGCGATAAAGCGGAGGCGTTGCTATATAGATATAGCCGTTTTCAATAAGCGGACGCATGTAGCGATAGAAAAAGGTAAGCATCAGTGTTCGGATATGGGAGCCATCAACATCAGCATCTGTCATAATGATGATTTTGTGATAACGTAGTTTTTCAACTTCGAAGTCTTCATCACCATGGCCAACACCAGTTCCAAGCGCGGTAATCATTGCCTGAATTTCCTTATTTTCAAGAATCCGGTTGATCTTAGCCTTTTCGACATTAAGTATTTTACCTCTCAATGGAAGGATAGCTTGAAAACTTCGGTTACGACCCATTTTTGCAGAACCGCCGGCTGAGTCACCCTCAACTAAATAAACTTCGCTATGTTCAGGATCTTTGATTGAGCAATCGGCCAGTTTTCCCGGAAGACCTCCGCCGCTCATTACACTTTTACGCTGAACTAATTGTCGCGCTTTTCGCGCAGCCTCTCGAGCTTCGGCTGCCAGAACAACTTTTTCGATTACCTTTCTTGCTGTTTTTGGATTTTGTTCTAAATATTCATTCAGTTGATCATAAACCACAACTTCAACAGCACTTTGTACTTCCGAGTTTCCAAGCTTTGTTTTTGTTTGCCCCTCGAACTGTGGTTCTTGTACTTTTACACTTAAAACCGCAGTAAGCCCTTCCCGAAAATCTTCTCCGGAAACCTTAATATTGCTATTAGATTTAATGAGTTTATTCTTATCGGAGTAATTTTTTAATGATCTCGTAAGTGCTCTTCTGAATCCAGAAACATGTGTTCCGCCCTCCCTGGTATTAATATTGTTCACATAAGAATGTACATTTTCTGTAAAGGAATTATTGTACTGAATGGCAACTTCAACAGGAACCATATCAATTTCGCCTGAGATATACATCGGGGTATCCATCATGGTTTCCCTGTTCTCATCGAGGTACTGCACAAAATCTTTTACGCCGCCGTCATAATGGAATGTTTCCTTGCCCAGGTCTTCATCTTCTTCCCGTTTATCAATAAGCTCAATGGTGATAGCCGGATTTAGGAAAGCCAGCTCCCGCATTCGTTCGGCAATTATGTCGAACTTAAATTCGGTGGTTTGAGTGAAAATTGAATCATCCGGCTGAAAGGTGATGATCGTGCCGGTTTTTTTAGTTTTTCCTTTTACGGAAAGAGGAATCTTGGTGGTGCCCCTTTCAAATTCCATAACATGAATTTCACCATCACGATGAATCTCTGCACGGAACATATTCGCAAGTGCATTTACACAACTTACGCCAACACCGTGAAGGCCACCCGATACTTTATAAGAGTCTTTATCAAACTTTCCACCGGCATGAAGTTTTGTTAATACAACTTCAACTGCAGGTAATCCAAATTTTTCGTGCATATCAACAGGAATCCCACGGCCGTTATCTTCAACAGTTAAAGAATTATCCTCATTAATAATGACAGTTATATAATCGCAATGCCCTGCAAGTGCTTCATCAATGGAATTGTCTACAACTTCATTAATAAGGTGATGAAGTCCGCGCTGGCCGGTATCCCCGATGTACATTGCCGGACGCTTTCTTACCGCTTCAAGGCCCTCTAATACTTGTATATTTGAAGCCTTATAGTCGGATCTTTTATTTTGTGCCATAAATACGGAATGATAGCTTTGTGAGATGAGTTTATTAACGCTTAAAAATAGGGCTTACGTAAGCAAAATCAAAAAAAGGAGAGGTTTTTAATCAAAATAAAAGAGATGGGCTGTCTGAAGTAAAATTCACTCAATTTTAAGTGACTGATAATGTGGATAAATAGGAAAAATGTGAACAAGTAGAATTTTCATTGTCAAACTCGTTGAACTTTGATGATTATACCTCTATCTTTGGGGTCTATTTTCATTTAGAATTTAACAGAATAAACGATGTCGCGAAAAGACGATATTTCAGGAAAGCAGGCAATGAATGGTTATCGTTCATCCAAAGCTAATAACAAGACAAAACACCTTTTTCATTTGAATTTGCAAAAACGTCGCTTCTATATTCCGGAAGAAGACAAGTGGGTAACTTTAAAGGTATCCGCCAAGACGTTGAGAACAATTAATAAAAATGGTATTTCTGCGGTATTGAAAGACGCGCGGAAGAAAGGAACTCTTTTAAAGGAAGTATAAACAATGGCAAAAGGAAACAGAGTTCAGGTAATTTTAGAGTGCACCGAAAAGCCGGGTTCATCCCGCTATGTAACTACGAAAAATCGTCGTACTCAAACCGAAAGGCTTGAACTAAAAAAATATAATCCTGTTTTACGCAAACACACCACTCACAAAGAAATTAAGTAGGCTGAGATATGGCTAAGAAGCAATCATTTGGATCACAAGCACTGCAGGCTAAAGCGGCTCATCGCCGTATGGCAAAGGTTATCATTTCTACAAAGAATGAAAAAGGTAAATTCGCCTACAAAGAAGTAATGATGGACCAGGATAACGTGAAGGATTTTATTCAGCAGAATAAAGCCTGATA
>JBBDNN010000108.1:0-47225 GCA_040877545.1 Balneolaceae bacterium | reverse complement strand
CCCAAACCATCTGGTGGTATTCTACCCGACAATGTACCATTGACATAACACTAGGCATTCATGCATCCTTATCAGGGTCGATCATCTTTTTTGCGATTCCTTTAGCTATGGCTTCAGAACGTGAATGAACTTCTAGTTTTTTATAGATTTTTCGGATGTGATGACGAACCCCATCTACCGATAAAAATATTTTTTTACCAATTGCCGCATACGAACGCCCTGTTGCCAATTCCTGTAAAATTTGCAGTTCACGCTCGTTCAATTCATCAGTGAGAATACCTGCTGCATGAAATGTATTGATAACTTTACGGGCAATATTTGGTGTGATAGGTGAGCCGCCGTCATGTGCATCCCGAATAGCTGCTACCAATTCATCCGGAGTCATTTTTTTCATCATGTAACCAACGGCTCCTGCTTTTAATGCTTCAAAAATATATTCATCATCATCAAAAACGGTAGCCATAATTACGTGGATGTCAGGATGGTGTTCGCGTACATATTTAACTCCCTCAATCCCGCTCATACCCGGTAAGCCAATATCCATTATAAGCAGGTTGATTTTATTTATCTCCACCGATTCAAATGCATCTTCGCAGGAACCAAAACTTCCTAATACACATAAATCTTTTTCATAATCAATAAAGGTTTGCCAGCCTTCTCGCATATACTTGTTATCTTCTATTATACCTACTTTTATCACTTGATCTGGTCTATAAGTTTTTGTTTTTCTGAATATATAAGGTTAATAATTTTTTAGCACCGCATCCTTATGCGGTTATGATTTTACAAAGAGATTTTGAGGACCCACCGTGTGCCAAAGCCGATGTCGGATGTTAAAGAGATGTTCCCATTTACCTGGTCCGCTCTTTGATGAATATTCACTAATCCATTTCCCTTTTTAACTTTATCTATATCCATACCTTTTCCATCATCCTGAACTACCAGTTTGAGGGTGCCATGTTTATAGCTCATTATTACATCCAACTGTTTTGCTTGTGAATGCCGAACTGCGTTTGTTACCATTTCTTTGTAAATGAGCCACAAATGCTGACGTAGCCTCATATCCAGGGTACCTGGTACATTTTCCACTATTTTGAGGCTGTATTTCATGTCTTTGCTTTCCAGCAGATCGGAGGCAAAACGGCGGCATTTGGAAAGAAACGAAGGCCAGTCATCATGTTCGGGATTTATAGCCCATACGATATCGGAAATTTTTTCTTTGGCATCCCCCGCACTATCTGAGATCAGGGTTACAAATCGATTTTTGTCTCCTTTTATGGAATCACTTTTGATAGCCTGGGCAAAATAGCTAATGCTGCTTAGTGTGGCACTTACTTCATCATGAAGATCACTGGCTATACTATTACGAATGCGGTAGACCTTCAGAATTTGGTTGACACGAATTATATACGCAACATAAAATATTCCCGCAATAGTGATTGTATACAACAAATACGCCCACCAGGTACGGTACCAGGGTGGAAGAATAGTGAATGAAATACTGTCGGTAATTCCGGCAACTTCGTACACATTTTTGCTGCGTACCTTGAAAGTATAGGAGCCTTCAGGAATATTAGTATAATCTTTTTGCGTCTCTGCATTCCACTCACTCCAGTTATTGTCAAAGCCTTCCAGTTTTACCTGATAATTATTTCGTTCAGGATCAATAAAGCTGGCGGCGGCGTAGGTGAAACGGAGTTCGTTATCAGTATAGGGAAGAACGATATGCTTAAGCGGTTCACCAAATCCTCCGTAGATGAGAGAATCATTCCGAGCGAAAATTCCAGTGATATTGGTTTTAAAATCGGTTTTGTAGTTCCAATCAGAATTAGATATATGAGTTAAGGTCTTTGTGCCCCCAAGCCACACCCCTTCCATTCCACATGCCATAGAATAAATAGGTTTTTTACCCGCTAACTGGTAGGGAGAATTCTGGGCTATCCATTCGCCTGATTCATGAATTACTTTTATCAGCTGCATATTTGCAATAAACCATGTTTCGGAATCTGAACATTGCAGAAAATTAAAGATCTGTTTATCGTTGAAATCAGGATGATTTCTTAAAAAATCACTTTTGGTAAAAATAGCCTGTGAAATATCATATTCGTACAAACCAGAATTTTCACCGGAACCTTCAACCCCTATAAACAGGCCATTGTTTATTACTCCAATCCTATTGATTCTAAAGTGTTGAGTAGTGTCATACCTGATAGGCACAGGTTCCACTTCCAGCTCTCCGGTTTTATAGATCCGGGAAGATCCAGTCACGAAAAAAAGCTTGTCCTGAAACCAGACAGAGTTACCAGGTCTGTCGTCTGTGCCTAAAGTTTCTACACTAATATTTTTACCGTCTAAAGTAATTTTCTTGCCTGGAGCTAAAAATGTGAGATTTCTTTCACCCGAATTAGTTTCTGCAACTGTTGAAATTGGTGCATTATATATTTGAGTTACGTGCCCATTTTTTTGAAGAGTAAATATGCCATCATATCCATAAACATACATCATGCCGTTCCATGTAACTGAACCCTGAATATTTTTTTTAAAATCTACTTTTTCAAAATGATCAATATTTTCAGGTCTTAAAGGAATATTCATATACAAACCATCCAGTGTCTGGACGTAAACATCTTTTTCGTTTACTGTAATATCCCACACGACATCTTCTATACCAGAGGATTCAGGATAATTCATTACAGACTCATTCAAATCCAGCTTCTGAATTCCTTCCGACAACATCAGCCAGAGAATATTTTCCTGATCTACATACAGGTTATATACTTCATTAGCATGCAAACCAGTGCGTTCTGTGAATATCTTCAGCAACTTCCCTTCAGTATTTATAAATACCACCCCTCCTGTAAGAGTAGCAATGGCGATTTGTTCTTCATTAATCCTGATCCCCCTGAATAAAGAGTGCTGATCGAGGTATTCATCAGCTTCTGATACAAATGGCTTAATATTTTCCCCGTCAAAAATATGCAAAAAACTTTCCCTGAATATATAAGGTCTCTCATCATTTGTACTGCCTAACAGATATTTTTTTTCATCCAGTTGAGTCGCAAATTGAAGTCTTTGAGTCGCAAAAAAATCCGACCCTTCAATTTTCGAATAGCTACTATCATGAAAAGCAAATAGCCCCAAATTGGAATCTACAATTATGGTATCTCCTATTTGTAAAGAGTTTGATAAATAATCAATATCAACCGGTGGAGGATAATCTTTTAATGTATGTTGAACAGGATCGTAAATGGCTATCCCTCGACTATGACGATTATACAACCGTCCTTCAACTTCATATACCTCCCAAATATAAGGTTGAGGTTCATTGGGGCTGTAAAATTGCTCGGAAAGAGATTGGTAGTTAATTCGGCGCATGGAATCGGGGGCAATCACTCCAAAATCCGAATGCCCATTAACAAACATCTGCCCGTTTTTTGTCTTGAATAGTGATTGTGCTCTTCCGGTTTCTCCTATATGCCTGAGTTCCCAATCCACTCCATTAAAACTTAAAAAGCCGTCTCCGTTTCCAAAGTATATAAAACCATTCGTATCCTTTTCTGCCACCCAGTTTTGCGGGTGTTCGCCATAAACTTCCGGCGGATAGTAGGTATGAAAAGAAAATCCCTGCCCAAACAGGGAAAGGGATTTTATTATCGTCAAAAGTATTATTAAGGAAACTATTCTATGCAATGGAAAAATCACCTAAATCTTTAATCAGGCCGACATTCATCATCATTTGGATCACATAAGTGGCCGTGAACGTGAAGTAGTTCTGGTTTGTGTTTTTCAACTGTTGTACGCTCAAACTTTAACTCCATTACATACACTAATGAAGTACCTCTTTTGGTAACGAAGTATTTTATTTTTGACGGGGTCAATCCATCAGTACCAACTTTAAAAACAGGCCTGGTATCAGGATTATTATATCTATCAATCACCTTATTACCATCAAGTTCAATTCGCAAATAGGTAACCCCTTTTTTACGAACATCATGTAATACTAAAGTATCCTTTATTTGAGAAGTATAGCCTCCCGAGCTTCTGCCAGCTCCCCGTTCATTACCACCTTCAATAAAATATATATTTCCAGTAAGACAATCTGGTCCAAGTTGTTTACATAGACTGTTTACAATAATATCTTCCGCTTGATCATGCAACAAGTTTTTATTCTTGCTATCAGCATCATAATTATAAAAGCCAAGCGTGATAGCCGCAGTTATTATTAAAGAAATTAGAAGTTTGAAATTCATATTGTACCTTTTATTTCGTTTGAGTTAGAGCTTGTAATCAGTTGTACCCACTGATTTAATTCAGGTAATTTATTACTGAATGAATGATTTATTTTACCACATATGAGAGACTTTTGTGCCACATAATTATGTGGTATTTCAAGTTCAATCTTCCTTCATTTAGATTAGCCTGCAAGATTTCCCCGAAATCATTCTAATCTTTAATTGCACTCAATTAACTTCATTTTAAGTAGAACATCAAGGTATGAACTTCAGTTATTTAGCTATTTAAATAAAAAAAGCCCGGCTTTCACAACCGGGCTTCTTGCAGTTCTTTTCCCGAAGGAATGTCTTCGGGAAGGTTAGTAAATTTGTCATTTTCAAAGTGACCTGGGAAAAACAATTGTACCCCAAAAAACCCGGATCATTTCATCTTTTCAAATGGCATTTAGAAATAACTAAAAATTCAGAAGCCATGCACTGCATATTTATGCGGTATTTAAATTCAGGATATCCTAACTGTATGGTTTGTTGCATTCCTTTCTAAATCAACTTTTCGCGCAATGCTTTGGCAACGGCTTCGCTTTTATTGGTTACTTCCAGCTTACTGTAGATATTTCGAATATGATACCGCACTCCATCAACCGATAAAAAAACCTCTTTGGAAATACCTTTGTATGAATTTACCGGAAGCAAGCAGTTGCAGGATATTCTTTTCAGGCTCTGTTAAATTAATTTCAGCTCCCACTTCCCGATGAAAAGAATTAATTACTTTCCGGGCAATATTTGGACTCATGGGAGATCCTCCATTTTTTGCCACCCGTACAGCATCAATTAATTCGGCTGGGGATGTTTTTTTTAGCAGGTATCCCGTAGCCCCATTCTTGAGCGCCTTAAATATACGTTCATCATCGTCATGAATGGTAACCATCAATACAACTGCTTCAGGGAATTTTTCGCGTAAGATTTTCACCCCTTCTGTACCATGTATTCCAGGAAGCTGAATATCCAATAAAATTATATCCGCATTATTCAGCTGGTAATCCTCAAAAGCTTTCTCACAACTCTCATGCTCTGCAATTACACACATATCCGGCTCAAAATCGAGAATGGTTTTCCAGCCTTCCCGCATATATTCATTGTCTTCTATTATAGCTAGTTTTATCATTTCTCCATTATTTACAAGCGTATATAAGAAATAATCGCTCCATTAAAACTACCTGTTCAGGCGGTTTTATAAATCAAGTTCCATCTTCCAAATTGCACCCTGACCCTGAGAGCTTATTAGATTAGCTTTTGCTCCAATTTGTTCGGCGCGATGTTTGATATTTTTTATTCCATGTCGGTCGGTCTCCTCTCCTGCATCAAAGCCAACGCCATTATCTTTCACTTCTAAACAAATCGTTTTTTCTTTTTGAACAAAGTTGATGCTTGCTTTATCAGCTTCCGAGTGGGTGACCAGGTTATTGACCATTTCTTTAAAAATCAGCCATAAATTTTGTCTTAATTCAAGGCTGGCAGGAGCAGTAAAATTATCCCCGATTTTAATTTCATATTCCAGATCTTTACTATCAAAAGCATCAGCGGCAAAACGCTTACATTTGTTGAGAAAAACCGACCAGTCATCGTTTGCAGGATCTATTGCCCAAATAATGTCATTGATTTTATCTTTTGCCTCAACGGCGCTTTTATCGATCATTTGCAGGTAACGCACAGATTTTTCTGCATCAGGTTTCACCCTTTTGGCTGCTTCACTAAAAAAGCTGATACTGCTCAGCGTGCCACTTAAATCATCATGCAAATCCCGGGCAATTCGATTTCGGGTATTCACTTCCTGCAGCAAATAATGTAACCGGTATCGATACATAGCATATAACCCTATGATTACTAACAGCAAAATAATTACCAACTCTCTAACCTTCACTGTTTGTAACTGATCACTGACTGTCAGTAATTGTGCTTCTTTATTTTGAAGTTGGTACCGAACATTCATCATTGCCAGATTTTCTTCAGTTTTCCGGTTGTGCTTGCTTTCTTCTAACTCTGAATGGAGGCGCATATCAGCTAAAGCATTATCTATATCCCCAAGTTCTTCATTTGCCTTTGCCCTGGTTAAATAAATGTTTTTTAGAATCTGCTGAAGCCTGCTTCTTTCAGCCAGTTCAATTGCCTGATTGGCATAATGTATAGCCTGCCGGTAATCATTTTGTGAGAGTTCTAAATCCGCGAAAAATATATTCCTATCAATGTTAAAATGAGGATTTATTCTCCCTTTTATATTTAGTAGTTGATTTTTCACTGAATCAGCTTCTTGCAATTTTCCTGCTTCAAGATATTTGATACCCAATTCTATCAACTGTGAGATTTCTAAATTCGGGATTCGATTGTTGGTACTTATTGTAACAGCTTCTTTCATAAGCGCAAATGAACGATCCTTGTCTCCAATTTCATCATACATGCGGCTCAAATTTGATCGTACAATACATTGTATAGGCGGGGGTAATTGCTGGTACTCTAAACAAGGCGTTAACAGTTTTATGGCTTGTTCATATTCACTCAATTCCGATAAACTCACTGCAAGTTTCGAATTAATATTACATCGGTCGCCGGGATTATCTTCCATATCTAAAAACCGTTCATACATATTAATGGCAAGATCATGTGCACCTACCATACTGTAGAGGCTGCCTAAATTACCATAGATGTATTTCACGGGATAGTCTACCTTTTCCAAGGTGTGGGTATATGCAATCGCATTTTTAAAGACAGAATCGGCCTTCAAAACATCTTTTTGGCGGCTAAGCTCCATGCCTAGCAAATTTGTCATATTCAGGTAAGAGTCATGCTCACCTAAATTCCTGAGTTTTTGAGTTGCCTGTTCTGCATAATAGACTACAGAATCTTTATTGAGGGTGCGCCATGCATTAGCCAATACAAACAGATAATAAGCTTCTTGTTTTTCAGGCTCCAGGCCTTTCAGGTTTCTTACTTCTTCGGCTAAAGTAAATACAGAATCGGGCATTTGTGGTGCAAAACGCATACTGGCTTCAAGATACTGATCTAACTTTTCTCTCGATGATTCTATTTCAGAAATATTGTCTCTGAATTGTTCAAGTCCGATGGGTGGCATCTGTTGCTGTGCCAAAACTCCATTTGCTGAGGCAATAAAAATAAAAACTACTTTGACTACTAAACTGCTGCTACTTCTTTTCCGCATTTCATCTAATCTTTCTATTGATAACTAACCGGCAAAAAAATAAGCCCGCTAGTAATTTATATATGTGCTTCTTGGCGATGTATTTTATGATCGTGCCTGGCGATTTTAAATATGGTGGAAGAGATAAGCGGTGATATAAGAAATCTTTTAAACTATTTTGATCAACAAGATTTATTAACCCTTTTATCCCACGAATACTGAACCCTGAACCAATCACAACACTTAACCTTAAGGTACTTCTTTGTTGTTAAAATATAAAAAACCCGCTTATATAAAAGCAGGTTTTTAAAATAGTGATTTTCTTGAAAGCTGGAAGATTACGCCATCTTCACAACGCCTCAATTAAGTAAATCAATCCTATAGTAAGCGAAAATGAAGAAATAATGATAGGCGAAAATTATTCCGCTTCACTAAACGTATTTACCGCAACAAAAAAGGCGCCCTTTTACAGGCGCCTTACTAATTATGAGAATTAAAATACCACAAATGGCCTATTAACTGCCTCCCTGAAAGGTTGTAATTACATCTGTTTCACCATCTTCGCTAAGGGTACCAGTAAAGGTTGAAACTGAGCCTCCCTGATCAACCGTCACATTATAATTTGTGGAAACTGATCCCGAAAAGTAAACAACTTCTACCTGGTAAGAACCTGAAGGCGGTGCTTGTTCATAGAAAATATTTTCCGGTCCATATCCCTCTACATCATCATAATCCAGGAAACCTCCTGTATTCGGTGACTGGGGATCAGCATAGTATATTACAGTACCATCTGGTTCTGTTACATGAAGATCTAAATCAACCGCTGCATTCCAGGTCAGTGTAACTTGAACTGCTCCTCCACCCACATTTATGGCTTTAAAATCTATTTCAGTATCATCTGTCCAATTATCAGGATCATCCTGGCCTTCCCAGTTGTCACCGAATAACTGGTCGCAACAAGGTTCGAAAGCAGCTGGTATATAAACCTGAGCATTTGCTTTCACACTTAAGCCGCCTTCTGGGAATTCATAGTTTTCCATCGGTTTGGCAGTTAAAATCACAGACTGGCATGGCGGTGCTGCAATGGCACATTTATAATCATTCGAAGTAGATTTACCAGCTCGTTTGGCTGCTGATTCTGTGCCAATTATAACTTCTTCAATAAGAACAACAAAATATTCATCCGCTCCTTCAAGCTGCAAAAAGACTGCAGCTGCCGGACGGTTTGCATCAGATAACCCAACTTCAAAACTCAAATCACCTGATGAATTTCTTGTAATTACATATTGTTCTTGCCCGCTTAAACTGTGTGCGGTATTTGCGGGGGATGGAATATCTCCCTGCACCTTCTGTCCTCCTTCAAAATCCAAAGCATCACTCAATCCCTTGGAATCATCAATCAGTCCACCGGTGCTGCCGTTATTACCACCAGGAGGAACTTCTCCGCCGACTATTTCTCCTTCAATCGGATCTCCAAATTGCTCCCACGTAACAGCTTTACATCCTTGTTCCCCCTCCTGAAGCGAAGCATAAACAAGCTCATCATCATTCAAAGAAGTAAGCTCGAATTCCACATCTGGATATAATTCTAACTCAATAGCAGATTTAGATTCGTCCGTCCATTCCCACGAGGTAGCATTTTGTTCAGTACCATCTTCGCCTACCTTAATATACATATCCCCATCTGGTTTAAATGCGAAATAGGTATTATCAAGCGTTATATCTTCGTCTTCAGCATCTAAGCATCCAGAATATTCGATTTTGGAAATTTTTTGTAACCACCATTTCTGGGCATTAGCACTTGTGGACATCTGTTTATTAGCAGAAGCACTTTCTATTCCCGTTAAAGTTTCATCTCTTTCTTCAACCGGTACAATTTCACCAGTTGGCACCCCTTCAAATACATCATAGCTAGAACCTGTAGGACTTCCACAGGAAAATATTACGATACTCAGTACAAAAAGGCTAATAATTGGTAGCCTGAAGGGAATTAATAGCTTGTCGAAAGCTAATTCAATAAATCCTGTTGACTGTATATTTGTTTTCATTTTTACTGGTTTTGGTTATATAATTTTTTGTAAAACACTATTTAATTGAATTAATTGAATCCGCAAGTGAAATGCACTACATAAATATGCTGTTTTCACTATTGGAATAACTTTAAGCAATAAGAAAAGCACTACCCATTTAAAATGAATGATTAAGGTTGGGTATATTGGTTAGAAGAGTGAAAAAGTGATAATAAAAAAACCCGGCGTTTCACAACCGGGTTTTTGTTTTCCAAAGGGATGTCTTTGGAATGGTAACTATGTAAACTTATACCACTACTTTATCAACATCATTTTTTTGTGCTACAGCTGTATTTACTGTAAAACATAGCATCAATAGCGTATAAATTAATGTTCGAATGCATTTAGTAGTAGCTTGTTTTTTCATTTTTCTAGTGATTTAAGGTTTAATTAAAAAATGTACCCGCGAAAAACCTGTTAATTGATTGGTGGCAATTAATACAATACATGTCTTAGAAGCACCACATAGTGATGTGGTAATCTACTATCAATGCAATACCACTTCCATCAAGAAAAGCACCCTTTCTTTGAAATGAATGATTAAGGTTGGGTATTTTTAGGCCCAGTGATTTAGAAAGTTCTAACAAACTGCTAATATCTAATCAAATCGAAGGCGAGGGCATATTTAACCAGCTTACTATAAGAGGTACTCTTCAATTTCTTTTTCAAATTCTTTCGATGGGTTTCAACGGTGCTGCGGGTGATTGAAAGCTTTTTCGCAATTCCCGGATTATTCAAACCATCGGCTAACAGCTGTAATACCTCCACTTCCCGCTCTGTAAGCCGATTAAATTGATTGGAATTGCGGGTTTTAAAACCATCCTTCTTTTTTACCTGCTCAATAACCTGTTTTTCTATGTGGATCATTAAATATCCTATAACCGTTTTATAAATCTTATGTCAGCTATTCCAATTTTTTTCCAACTATCTCTGCTATGCTCATAATGTGAGCTGACGAAATTCATCTCAAAGCTAATTTGTTAGAAGGAAACCAGCCCAAATGCGAGTGCATATTTTATATAGTCGGCCTGACTTTCGATAGGCAATTTCCCCCGGATACCTGCCCGGTGATTCTGAACTGTTGTTCGCGTAATATTTAATTTTTGGGCAATTGCAGGATTTTCCATCCCCTTTGCAATCATAGTAAGGACTTCCACTTCCCTGCCGGTTAATTTTTGAAACTGTTTCTCATATTCAAGAATAAAGCGCTGCAAATTTGATGCATCGCTAATTACCTTCTGTTCCCCTGTTGAATACTCTTCTTTTTTACCCATTTTATAAACTTGTTTGAATTATCAGCTAAGGCTGAAATTTCCACCATAAATTATCCTGCTAATTCAATTAATGAATCTTATTTCAAAAGAACATGATTAAGAGTGGGTATTTTTCAATACAGAGGCAAGATATGAGGTGCAAGGCCCAAGAGATTTGTTATTAGTTATTGGTATTATTGGATCTTGGCATGTAGAAAAGCTGAAACCTGGGGTCTTCAACTGAACAGTCAGATTTGTGTTGGTAGCTTAAAACCTTATATGTTGAATTTAAAGTTAGAAAAGCTTACCTGACGAAGCGAGGAGGATTTGACCTTGGTACCTGTCAGGAGATTCCTCAGTCACCCCGTCATGCTGGACCTGCATTTCGGAGCGAAAGACAAGAAAACAGGTGAAGCATCTCGTGAGGGTTGCCTGTAAAGCTGGCAAAAAGTAAATGCCTTCAAACCAGAGTCTGCCACCAGTTATTTTATCAGCAATCAATCAAATCGAAAGCAAAGGCATATTTCATCAAGTCACGGAATGACTGTAGTTCCAGCTTCCGTTTTATATTTTTGCGGTGGGTTTCCACGGTTTGTCTTGCTAAAAAAAGTTTTTCTGCGATTCCCGGATTATTATCTCCGTTAGCCAGCAATTTCAGTATCTCCACTTCCCGTTCCGTAAGCTGCTGGAACAGATTAAAATGCTTTAACTTGAATTGGTCCATCCGTATAATTTGCTCCATTTTGGGAGAAAGTTTTTGAAATTCCTGCATCCTGAGGGTTAATCGGATTACTAAATCATCAGCTTTACGGGGAGACTTTGTGAACGTAATAAGCGGCGTATACTCTGATTTACCATCTACCTGCACATATTGTACAAAAGACATTGTTTGGAAGGATTTCTTATTTGAATAAAAATCGGGTAGAAACTTCTTTATGTTTTTCAGGGATGCAGGATGGATAATATTATTTAGATATTCGGAACAACCTGCCCGTATCTCCTCTATAGAATAGCCGGTTAACTGCGAGTGATTTTTATTGGTGTACTCAATTTCTATAGCTTGAGACCGGCTAAGGACAACTGAACATGGCAGATCGTTAATAACGGATTCGAAATCATTGCCTTTTAATCCCTCCTCTACTTGCAAGGTGTAGTAGTTAAAACGCTCAATTATTTCCTGATCAGTTAAATAAGCCATAGCTATAATTAAAGTTTAACCAGGTCAAAAGCCATTGCATACTTCACAAAATCTACCTGATTCTTAACATTTAACTTGTCCCGAATATTTGCCCGGTGATTTTGAACCGTTGCCCGGGAAATTTCAAGCTCTTTGGCAATAACCGGATTTTTCATTCCTGATGCAATATGGGCAAGCACTTCAACCTCACGATCGGTAAGTGTTTCAAACAGTTCCTTCTTCTCATCTCTGAATAACTGCAGGTTAGACATCTGCTTCATAAAATTTTGTATGGGGCCCGTGGGATATATTCTATCCATGGTCACTGTCCTTCTGCTTAGTCCTGCTTTAGCCACAAAAAACTGTTTCTGTTGAAACAAAAAACAGTTTTACCCTAAGGCCAAGAATAAACCTTTAGCCTAAACTAATTTAAAATCATTGAGTGGTATATAATGATTATTTTTTAAAATAACAGCTATCTAATTAGGTGGGCTTGTTCTGGGTGGAAAATAGCTAAAACAGAATTTCCCCTAGTTCGGGTTGGCGACCGAGCTACGGGAATAATAATAGCAGGTTTAAGCTATTTTCCTTTGGCCCATCCATCAGACGAATGATTCGTCAGATGGATTAGATCCTACACATCCACAAACAAAAAAGCCGGCTGTTTTCAGCCGGCTTTCATCAATCAAATTTCAACTTTCATTTAACTCATTCATTCACTGCATCACGGTCTAAAAACTCTTCATATAGCTGTGTATGGCGGCTGACCATCGGGATTTTTTTTCCTTTTATGAATACATGCTCAATTTGAGATAGTGGCTCGAAAGGATCTCCATCAGAAATAAAAAGATTAGCAAATTTACCTTCTTCGAGAGATCCGATTTTTTCCTCTACCCCAAAAATTTCGGCGGCATTGATGGTGATTGCTTTCAGGGCTTCTTCCTTTCCCATTCCGTAGGTGGCTGCATACCCAGCGTGGAAAGGGGCATTTCGAACATTCTCGGTATCACCGGTACCGATGGCAACTTTTACGCCTGCTTCTGCCATCAAACCAGGATTTTGGTACGGCCGCTGGTAATTATCATATTGGCGGGTGGGTGTTTGCAGAGTGCCAACTATCACAGGAATTTCGGCTTCGGCGATTTCTTCAGCTACTCTCCATCCTTCTGCCACACCGGCAAAAATGAAGCGCATTCCTTCCTGTTCTTTGGTCCACTCAATGGCATCCCGAATCTCTTTTTCCCGGTTTGCCTGAATTACTACCGGAATATCTCCCCTCACCACTTCACGCATGGCATCCATTTTCGGATCGTAATCGGGCTGCTTTTTGCCATCTGGATTTTCTTCAAAAGCACTCATCATTTCATTATAAAAGCGTGCTTTTTCCAGAAAATCATTCAGCTTTTTAAGATCTTTCTCGTACTCTTCCTTGATTTTCTTTTCATCCCGGCTATCCCACCATCCCCGTTTGCCAGAGACTGGAAGTGTGATAACCAAAGCTCCATTTTTCTTTACGGCCATTGAATCCGGAGAATATCCCCAGAGATCCATAACGGCTGCTTTTCCGGATATGAAACCTCCTCTTGGTTTTGCCAAGACCGTAGTGACTCCACTTACCCGTGTAATCGGAACAGAAGCACTGTGCGGATTAAAAGTAGTGGAAGCATTCATGTGAGGATTAAAATCCCCCAACTCGGCATCATCAACAGTAACGGCAACAGCTGAGATTTCAACCAGCCCAAGGCTGGTCCATGAATCGATGAAGCCGGGATATACGTGTTTCCCGGCGGCATCTATGGGTGTATAATCATCGGTGATTTTAGCATTCTGGCCAACCAGGGCAATTTTATCACCGTCTATTAAAATAATTCCACCTTCAATAGTACCATTGGTAACGGTGTGAATGGTGGCATCCAAAATGGCAAATTTGCCGAATTCGGGTTTTTCTGTAATCTGTGCTTCTGCCGGATTTATCCCAATCAGCAACAAACACGCGAATGTAAATGTGAGTAGTTTTTTCATGAGTCTAAAGCTTATTGTTGATGGTTTGCTTCCGATAGGATAAAGGCGTCTTGCATACAGGCGTCACCACTTCGGCCGGATATGATTTCTTCGTGATTGCGTACATCGTCAAAATCCGCTTCAGGATTGATGTCGATGCGCATGTCGTCGGCATCACTTTCACGATCAAAGTATTTGGTGCCGTCTACAAAAGTCATTTCGGCGATGCTGTAAATACTGAGTGGATGGCCGCTCCAGATGGCAAAATCTGCCTGTTTGCCTTCTTCAATACTTCCAACTTTGTTATCAATTCCCAATTGTTTTGCCGGGTTGATGGTGATCATTCGCAGGGCATCGTTTTCTGATGTCATTCCATAACGTACGGTTTTGGCTGCTTCATGATTGAGGTGTCGGATCAACTCCCCGCTGTCACTATTAATGCTGTTGGTCACGCCATTCGCATTCAAAATAGATGCATTGAAAGCAGTTGAATAATAAACTTCAAACTTGTACGCCCACCAATCTGCAAACACAGAAGTTCCGGCTCCGTTTTTAGCCAATTCGGGTGCCACTTTAAAAGCTTCATTCGCATGCTGAAAAGTGTAATTTTTGATGCCGTAGTCATTAAAAACCCGCATCAGCATCAATATTTCATCCGAGCGGTAAGAGTGGCAATGCACCAGGATATTTCCTTCAATGATGTCATTCAGCACATCGTAGCGCAGGTTTTGAGCTACCGGAACAGGTGGTGTTCCTCTTTTCCGGCGGTCATATTCTGCTTTCCGATCGAGATACGCCTGGCGATTTCTTTTATAATCGATGGCTTCATCAAAATGATTGCGGACTATCTGCTCAACACCCATCCGGGTTCGGGGCTGAACGCCATTTCCCTGTCCATGAACACGAGTTGGATTTTCACCCAGAGCAAATTTAATGGTTCTGGCGGCTCCTTCGAACCGCATCTCATCCTGAGTAACTCGAAAACGAAGTTTCAGGGTTTCGCCCTGACCACCAATTACGTTTGCCGATCCGTGCATTAAATGAATGGAAGTTACTCCACCTCCCAAAGCCCGATAAATTCCAATGGAATTCGGGTTCACCGATTCTTCCATGGTTACTTCGGCGGTAACAGGATTTCGTCCTTCATTAATATCAACGCCATTCAGGTGAGAATGGGCATCTATGATTCCCGGCAGCACAAATTTACCAGTGGCATCAATGGTTTCCACACCACGTGGAGCATTCAAATCTTTTCCAATTTCCCGGATAATTCCGTCTCGAACGAGTACATCTGTTTCTTCAAGATCACCACCGGTAACAGTAATTACCGTTGCATTATGGATGAGGATTGAACCTTTTTCCTGGGCTGTTGCCTGGAATCCCAATATTAGAAATAAAAATATTAAACTTATTTTTTTCATTACGATACGTTCCTTTTAAAATTCATAAATAGTGCCGTTCGAAATACTTTGCAGCACTTTTGCTTTCTTATCAGACACAGGCTTATCAAATACAGAGAAGCTGGCATTTTTTCCTGTAGCAATATTTCCGAAAGAGTTTTCCACTCCAATTATTTGAGCGGTATTGGTAGTCATTAGTTCAACCACTTCCTCTTCTGTGAGTCCGCCTTCATCAAGCAGTATTTCCAATTTTTTGGAAAGATCTTTCAAGTCCATACCTGCGGATGCATAGCCGACATTAACCCCTGCTTCTTTTAATTTTTTGATGTTGGTGACTTCCTCTTTCCAGGCTTCTAACTGACGCTCGCGGTAAGCCTGCTCTTCTTCTGTCAACTCTTCATTCTCTTCGGGATCTTCTTTTTCTTCCTCTTCCTTCTCTTCCTCAGGATCTTCTTCTTTCTTTAATTTCGCATACCACTTCGGGGCTTCCGTAAAATCAATACTTGCAAGAACCGGAATATTACGCTGTTTAAGATCATCTGCTTTGGCATGAGCTCCTTTTCCTGACACAATCACTGCATCAAAACCAAACTGATCCTGGAGCACAAACAAGCGTTCGATGTCTTCTTTCGAATCCACTTGAAAATAAAAGGGAGTGGTTTCATTCACCAAAGGAAACATGGCTTCCAATACCTGGTTCCTGGCGGGCGCAGGCATCTCAGCGTTTTCTCTATAATAATTGATATGCTGCTGAAGGGCTGTGGCATCAAACATTACCTGCCTGAATTTCGCCATTACACCCATCATAGTAGAAGGATATGCACCGTTACTCCATCCACCCGGAGCTTCTTTAAATGAGCCTGATAAACCTAAACTTTCTTTAAATAATCCATCTATGGTATTATCCGGGGAAAGGTAAAACACTTCAACTTTACCGGGAAGCATAAAGCCCTTCAGGCCGAGAGCGGCAGTGGTGAATCCTGCTTTCATTCCAGCTTCAAAAGCTTTATCAGGAGTAAGCAGCTCTGAGGGTTTTCTTTCGGGTTGAATGCCGGCGCGGTCGAAAGGCGGATTCCCCGGTTCATCCAGCGGCTTTAAATCTTTTGGCAGGTCAGGACTTCCCCAAACGGCGAGACCATCAATGAAGCCGGGATATACGTGGAGGCTGTCGCCTCCGTCAATAACAAAAGCATCAAAAGGTATTGTGGCATTTTCACCGGCAGCTTCAACCACACCATCTCTCCAAACAATTGTTGCAGATTCTGTAGTTGTACCGTCAGCCGAATGAAGTACAATATTTTGCAGCGCGTGTGCCGGTGTACTTTGGGCTAAAACCCCTTGGTATAAAAACCCCGACAGCAACAGCGCTAAGAGCGTAAAACGTTTTTTCATAGCACCTATAGTATTTTTGATTTAAGGTGCCGAAATAACAGCATTAATTCACACTTTAGAAAGGAGGCAAACCGAAAAAATTGTAAATGAACTTAAAGCAGGAGCCGATGTCTATATACCTTTTGCCTCTCTGCGACCTGTATGGAGAATCCAGGGTTTTAATTTCTACTACGTGCCATTTCACTTATGGATCTTTCCAGTGCTGATTGGGTGTTGCGCAGTTTTTCTTTTAAGTCTTCACTGTTATCCATTAAATCATCTGCCAATGGGCTTATGGCATCAATACCAGAAGAAGTAAGGTCATTTGAAAGGTAAGCTCGTAAATCTTTAGCATCTGAGATAAAATTATTCAATTCTCTTTCTACTCCACTGCTTTCAATAGTTACCTGATTATAGGTTTCCTTGAGTTCAGATCTCCGCTCTCTGCTAAGTTCCTGAAGTCGCTGATTCTCATATTCTTCTCCCTCTTCCTCCCATCCAGAAAAATAAGCCTGGGTATTCTCTTCCATCTCACTTTTATTTTCCAGCATGTTATTGCCCGTTTCTTCAAGGTCAGAAACGTCATCTGAATATTCCTGGAAAGCTGATTCAACATCCGTTTGTCCCGATCTTTTAAGATTTCTAAGAGAAGATTCCACTTCATCTATTCCTGAAATAGTTTCTTGAATGTCATCATATAAAATTTCCATTGAAGAGAGTGATCTTTCAGATCGCTCTAATCCAGAAGTATTCGAGCCGGTAGTTGCACAGCCACATCCAATTAAAAAGGTAATAAGAATTACAGCATATCTATTGAGTATCATTTTCTTCTGTTTTTTCTTGATGGATTAATAGATCATCTTACATATTTAAATAAAGAATTTATATAATGATTAATATATTTTTAATGTCTCATTATTTGATATATAAGTAATAATATTATCTACAGAAGGTAAACCACTTTTTATTTTTTAAGGACAGGAAACAAAAAAAATGTAACAGTGTTTAAAAGTTGTGTAACGACATTCTAAAAAAAAGTTCTCATTATTACAGATGCTTAGAGTGAATAAAAAATATGCACAATGAGTTCCACACATACACCTGAAAAGCGACAAGAAGAAAAGAATAAAAATTATATTAAGTACCCGTTAGAAGAAAAATATAAACCTACAAAAAAAGGTGCCTATAAAGATGATGGAACAACAAATTATAAACCATAGAGGTTATTAAACCCGTAAAGCAGTAAAAAGAGAATTTTTATCCAATTTTTAAAACCAGGTTAATGAGAAATTTTCTGTATGTCCTGATTGCTATTGTTATCACTTTATGGATCATTGGTTTTTTTATTTATAGCCTGGGGGGATTATTACATATCCTGTTAGTTATTGCATTAATTTTAATAATAATTACTGCAATTAAAAATTTAAAACGAAATAGTAACAATCATTAAATAAATAATAATTATGAAACTTATTAATTCAATACCTTCTATAATAGCCAGTGCTGCTGCTGGTGCAGTAATCGGTTTGCTATTTGCACCTAAAAAGGGTTCAGAAACAAGAGATTACATCTCTAAAAGAAGTAACGACTATGCAAATGATGCCAAAGAAAGCCTGAATGATTTATACTATGGTATATCTGAGGAAGTAAAAGAAGCCAGAGAGGATGCTTCAAATCTTGTAAGAGAGGGAAAGGCTAAATTTGTGGACGCCAAAGGTGAGCTTCAAAGCAGGATGGACGGAACTAAACGCAAAGCCTCTCAAATGGCTGATGAAGCAAAAAAAGACGTTCAGGATAAGGCACAAGAAGTAAAAGGTGAAGTCAAAGATGTGGCTGAAGAAAAGAAATCTTCTAAATAACCTGTGCCTGCCTATCATCTCAGGTATTCAGTTTTAATACTCATAAGCAACTTACTGCCTGCTGTTTGTTTTAATTAACGGCAGGCAGATTTTTGCTATGAAACCTGGAATAAATTAGATTCGGGGAACGCAGAGCAGAATGTCCTGGGATTACCTTCTCCAATTAAATCCATATTTTTATCGGACCTTCCTTGTAATTTTGGAAAACTTGCCAATCAATGAGGTATTGGTGCGTTGGTAAACAATGACATAAGCTAAAAAATACCCGCTTCTACCTGTAGCAAGTCCATTTATATGATTGAAAAGATTTTGTTTTCAAGTCTGCATAGCGCAAATGAAATGCTTAAACTTGAAGATGAATTGGATCAGAAGCACAATAACCGTTATAAAAAAGGACCTGCAAATTGAGCTCAGAACTCGTTTTGCTTTTAATATGGTTTTGGCTTTTGTAGCAGCCTCTCTGCTTTTGGTCCTATTTACCCTAAGAGCCGACCAACTGGAACCAACACCTAAAGCAGGCTTGGTTTGGGTGGTGATTTTATTTGCGGCGTTGTCTGCCTTAAGCAGAAGTTTTATTGCTGAAACAGATAAAAATACCTTTGATCTGCTGAGAATTTATGCGCCTGGGACAACTGTTTATTCCGGTAAATTGTTTTACAATTTTCTGTTTACGCTCTTCATAAATACAGCTACTTTTATTGCGTATATTTTTCTGGTGAATTTGACCATTCAATCGTGGCCGGCTTTTTTAATTATGCTATTTGTTGGAACCGCAGGATTATCAGCAGTTGCCACTATGACAGCAGCTGTTGTTTCTCAAGCCGATCGTAAAGGGGCTATTTTTTCAGTTTTGAGTATTCCATTATTTATGCCACTGGTTTTATTATTAACCGATATTAGCAAAACTGCATTTATTGATGGCGGAGGCGAATCCTGGAATACCATCACAGCACTAATTGGTTTTGCCGGCGTTACCATTACCGCAGGAATTTTACTTTTTGATTACATTTGGGAGGAATAACAAAATGGACATAAATTTTGGAAACCGGCGGATTATTGGCCAAAACAGAGCCAAAGAACATGTTGAAAGAATACTGGCCTCTGATAGAATTAGCCATGCATACTTGCTTTCCGGGCCTGCTGGAGTCGGTAAAACGGCTTTTGCCCTGGCCTTTGCGGAAGCTATTAACGGCATCAATCATCTCAGTGATCTTGGTACAAATACAGCTTCAAAAAAATCGTCCTGGTTTACACATCCCGATATTCATGTGTTCATCCCAAAGCCGACCGCATTTAAAATGGAAGAACTTCGTGAACGATTGGAGTTACTGGCAAAAGATCCTTACGAAATTATTAGTTTCTCACAACGCCCCTCTTTAGATGAATCCTCCAAAAATCTGCAAGCCTTTTATCCTGTAGATTATTTCAGGGAAGACATCCGGCCTATAGCTAAACTAAAACCGAATGAAGGAAATCGTATCGTAATTATTCTTACACAGGTAGAAACTATGCGAAAGGAAACGGCTAATGCTTTTCTTAAGCTACTGGAGGAGCCATCTGACCGGCTTATGTTTATCCTGACTACCGAAAACTACGAAAGTCTTCTGCCTACCATTACTTCCCGCTGTCAACATATTCCACTTGCGAAAATAAAGGATGAAGAGATCAGGCAGGGTTTGATTGAGATGGATAAGGTGGAGCCTGATGAAGCCGCTTATTTGGCGAGAGTTTCTGACGGAAATTATGCGATGACCCGCTTTTTCGATATCACACGTTTAAAAGAAGACCGGGAAATGGTAGTGCAGTATTTAAGATTAGCTTTTGGCCAGGATGCTATCGAGCTCTCCAGGCATGTTCAAGACTGGCAAAGCGCTCATAATATTGAAGGGCTTATCTCCCTCACGAATATCCTCGAGATGTACATCAGAGATTTATTAGTATATCGGGAAACTCAAAAATCAGAGTTAATAGCCAATATAGATCAGATCGAATCGATCCGTAAATTTGTTACTTCTTTGGGGGATGCCCGGCTGGAAGATATGATAACGCACCTGGATAGTTTCCGGCCTATGCTCCGGCAAAATGTAAATCCGAAATTAATTTTTATTGTACTGGCATTTAGGTTTTCAAACCTGATGCGCGGTATTAATCCCCTGATATCCAAAGAAGAACACTGGCAACATTTACCTGCTTTTGTAGAATGATGAAAAGCATAGAATTTCAAAAAATGGAAGGTGCGGGTAACGATTTTATCGTAATAGATAATCGCGAAAATAAATTCCCCTTAGAAGAAATTGTCAATTTCACCCCAACCCTGTGTGACCGGAAATTTGGTATAGGAGCTGATGGACTTTTGGTACTCGAATATCCCACTATTCCGGAAGTTGATTATACCATGTTATACCGGAATGCTGATGGCAGTGATGCAGGAATGTGTGGAAATGGTAGCCGGTGCCTTGCCTTATTTGCATCACAGAATGGATTTAAAAATAAGCATTCCTTTAATGTTCATGAAAACATCTATAAAGCAGAAGTATTCGAAAATGAAGTAAGTGTGCATTTTCCGGTACAGGTTTCGGCATCTAAAATAGAGATTGATGGGGAAGAATTTTTAAAAGCTGATGCTGCCACCGAGCATGTTATAAAATTTGTTCAGGGTGAGGCGCTAAAAGATGAAAAAACTCTTGTTGAAACCGGGAAAAAAATCAGGATGCACAAAAAAATGAATCCCCCCGGTACGAATGTGAATTTTGTTCAGGTCCAAAACAACAACAGCATTAAGGTGCAAACATATGAACGCGGTGTTGAAAATTTAACGTTAGCATGTGGTACAGGGGCTTTAGCTTCAGCGGTTGCATCACACAGCTATCAACAAAATCCAGATACTCATTCTGAGTATGATGTTCATGTGGAAGGCGGCCTGCTAAAAGCTTCCTTTGATTATAATCCGCAAAATAAAATCTACACAAACTTAATATTAAAGGGACCGGCACATTTTGTTTTCAAAGGAATCATCTCTGTATAATTTTTTATTGGTGTTTTGTTTATTGGGATGTTTCTTAGCCTCCTGCTCAGCAATTATTCCAAGTTCATCTGGCAATAGAGTAGCCCCAAACTATCTCAGCAATTTTATGGTAGATGGGCAACTACCACCGCCCCAATCTATTAAAAGCATGCAGCTTTACAGAAAGGGTTCAGCCAATAATCCGCCCATAATATCGCTCAATTCCAGCCAAAAGCTTGTTCTCTCTTTTGATGAGCTTTCAGACCTCTCCGGGCAATTCCGAATCACCTTCTCCCATCATAATCAGCATTGGAAAAATAGCAATATTCCTGACGATTGGTTCCTGGGAGGAATGAATGAGCTAATTTTGGGCGGCGGGACGAAAAACCGTCTGTCTGAGCCTGATTATTTTAATTACAAGATAGAATTTCCAAACGAGCAGTTACAGTTTAAAACCAGCGGCAATTACATGCTGCATATATCTGATTTTTCTTCAGGGGTATGGCTGTTTTCACTTCCTTTTTATGTAACTGAAAACGAAGGCAAAATGGAATCTTATGTTGAAACTGTTTTTAATGCAGGCCCAGGGAATGAAGCAATAGATCAACCTTACAGCACATATATTTATCCTGATTTTGTGGAATTCCCTCAATTTGACCTCACCTTTCATTTCACGCAAAACAGGTTTTGGGGAAAAACAAAACAAACCGAAGTTTTTGATGTAGCTACTCCCGGTGAAGCTCACTTTTACCTTCCAAGAGATCAGGCTTTTCCAGCCAACTTCGATTTTATTGGCCTTGGGCTGCAGAATTTCTCACAAGGCGGGAAAATTATAGGTTGGGAGCCTGGCTTAACACCTCCAAGAGCAGTATTACGAGAAGATGTGCTGAATTTTATGACTGACCCTGTCCCCAGCTGGAGTTCAAATTTCGGGGTGCCAAAATCCGGCAGAGATGCCAGGTATGCAAATGTACGTTTTCGTTTTGATGACGGAGGAGAATTTAGCTCGACAACAGGTGTTTACCTGGTGGGTGATTTTAATCAATGGATGTTGTCAGAAAATAATAAACTCACTTATAACCAGGAATCGGGATATTGGGAGACTACTGTCTTGATCAAAGAAGGCACATATACCTATAAGTACGCGCTTAAAGCTTACGGGGATGAAGTTGATGATCTAACCTTAAGTGACTCCATTACCCGGAGGCAACAGGAATATGTAAGCTTTGTGTATTTTAAAGATCCTGAATATCAATACCAGCGATTATTGTTTACCCAAACCTTTTATTCCGAAAGGTAAAGCCGAAAATTATGCGTGATTTTTTTCTTCCCTGTTGAGTGGGTAAATGAGAAATAAAAGATACTGCTCAATGCTACAGCAGTTTAGGCGCTACAGCTAAGCTACGGCCGGTTCCCTCTCCTAAAAATCGATCCCTATAGAAAAATAATGGATTGGAGGGCCTTTGAAGCCATTTCTGTCGTATGGCCATCCTGCATCGTAACGAATAGGCAACCCTAATACAATGGTTCTAAGGCCAAAACCGGCACCAATCAGGATATCCCCTTCTAAATAAGGTGCTTCGATTGGTACAAGTCCTTCCTGTGTTAAGCCAAAAGAACTGACTTTTTCTTTAGCTACCAGAAAATCCAGTTTTTTATCATTTATAATCGGTTCTTCATTTTCGTCATATAATCCATAATTAATTGTTTGCCCCCAGGCGGTTCCTATATCCACAAAGGCGGTTCCGGTAACATTATAGAATGGTAAAATTGGGATAGGACCAGGAATAAATGCTGCAAATAACGGGAAACGGAATTCCGCATTTATCAGCGAGAATTTATCTCCATAGATGCTATTGTATGCGTATCCTCGTACAGGTAATGCTGGAACTGTAAAGAAACTATCGGTTAGCCGGTCGAATGAAAGGCCGATGTCGCTAAAGCGCTGATTAATCCACCCGAGCCTTCCACCCATAAAATATGTTTGAGCATCTCTGCCAATTGATGCAGCACCTGATGCTCTCAGCCCAATACTGTATTGTCTTCCCAGGTGAAAATACTTCCTGTAATCACCTAAAACAGAAGCAAATTCCGGAGCATTATCTCCAACACCGGGACTCGCAGAAACGCCAATTGAAAACCTTGAGCCACCAATTGGTGTAAGAAAACCAGGGAGGGTTCGATCATTTGTAAAAATTATTTCCGGGTACAAGAAAATACTTCTGGCGTTTTCTGCTTGTCCACCACCGAATGCTAAACCCCGATACAAATCGCTAACAGAACTATAATCTCTGGTAATACCCAGTGCGGTAAGGCCTGCATCAATGCGTTTAAATTTATCGAAAGGGTACTGAGCATTCACCCCACCTCCAAAGGTGCGATACCTTATAATTTCACCAGTATAGGTTTGATATCTTCGTGAGGTATGAAAGTAAGAAGCAAAATAGTTAGTACGATTTTTTAAGTAACCATAACTTAATGAATAGTCACTGTTCCTTAAATCGGTTACAAAATTAGTACCTAATGATATCTGGTGGTCTCCCAAAAGATCGCTGATAATAAATTGTGTAAGTGCATACGAACCATACGTAGATGCCACAAACGTTGGGTTATAAGCTATATCGGTAGTAAACTTTAGCCGGTAATTTTTAGGCTGAAAACGACCGTCTTCTGTAATGGTGTTTTCAGGGCTAAAATTATCAACATCTCTTAGCTCCAATGTAGTATCTTCAATAACCTCTTCAGAAAACACATAATTTCGAAAATCAATATCATCGGATTCAGCTTCTTCTCTTTCTTCTTCCTCCTCCTCTATTCTTTCTTCAACAGTTTGCCGGCTTCCAGTTAAATCCAATCCTCCCGCAAACATTTCCCTGGCATATAAGGTAGCCGGTACCCGCTGTCCATGATTTTCAGTAGCCCGCCGCTGAGCCCAGTAGTTATCTGAGGGTTCTTCCTCTTTTTGACGCTGAAAAACAGATCTTAGCAGAAAGATATCGAGGTAGCCTTCATTAATTGAATTAAAAGCCAATCGCGAACCATCCCCGCTAATAGATATTTGTGAAGCTCCGGTCTGTAAATTAGTTAAGGGAGTTGTTGTCCTGGTTTCAAGGTTTAACTCATAAATATTTTGAATTCCGTTTTTATCTGAAATAAAGATTAAGCGGCCGTCGCGGGTAACTTTTGGCGACTTCTCACTCCAGTTGGAGGTATTGGTAAGCCTGGTGGTTACATTGGCCCCTAAGCCCACCCTGTAAATATCTGTCTGGTACAGGTCTTCGTCGCCCAGCATGTCATATTCTGTAGTATAGCGGGCAAGTTGTGTATTGCTTCCCCTGTCGGAGTTAAAGTAAACATATTCAGAATCCTGACTCCAGGCAGGATTGGAATCTGAGAAGAAATCGCGGGTTAAATTTGAAAGCTCCTGGCTACTGATGTCATAGACAAAAATATCCTGGTAAGGCCCGATATTTCCATCAAAGGCCAGTTTTGAACCATCTGGCGACCAGGCAATGGAGGCAATTGCATCCAGGTCGGGAAATCTGAGTTTTTCAACTTTACGTGTGGCGTAGTCAATTACTGCAATATCATCTCGTCCCCTGGATTTTGTGGATAAAGCCACTTTGGAACCATCAGGAGACCAGGTAATATTTGGGTTTAATATATTTAACTCTTCGAATTCGGGATCATCTTCTCCCTTTATCAATGTTTTAAGATGTTCACCTGTGATGGCGCTTATCACTACTACATCAAAATAGCCTCTCTTATTTGTTATAAAAGCTATTTTATCCCCTTGGGGCGATATTGCCGGACTGGTATTATAACTGCCGTAATCTCCACGTTTGGTAAGTAAGGTTGCCGCAACATCTGTTCGCTCACGCTCGGCTACTTCAGGGTAATACCGTTCCTCAAGTGCATTTTCCCATGCATTTGAAAGTTCCTCAATATCCAGGCCCAAAGATTGGGTCATCCCCGCCTCTACACTACGGGTTAATTTAATCCGCTGAAGGATTTCGGCTATTTTTTGCCGGCCATATTCCTCAACAATATAATTCCATAGAGATTGTCCTCCCCGATAGGCATAATAACCGCTTAAATATTCGATGGGTGGTAAATAGTTATTTATTACAGCATCCCGGATGTACATATCTGTATTGGTGTCCCACCCAAGAGCCGTGTACTCGGCGAGGCCTTCCTCAAACCAAAGGGGAAATACCAATTGAATATTATTTCGAATAATTGAATTGATAGTACCGCCATAGAACATATCATTAAAAACAGCATGAACTAACTCATGATGAATGGTGCGTCTGAAATCAGCATAATCTCCGGTGAAGGGCACTGTCATTCTGTTTTTCAACTTATCCGTAACACCCCCAATTCCTTCCGCACTTGTGGGAAGATTCACCACATTTGTCTGAGAAAAGTCATTGTGAGAATCATAAATAATTACTGAAATACGACTGGATATTTCATGATTAAAATCTTCCGTTAGCTGCAGGTAAGCAGATTCAACACTTTTGGCAGTAAATTCGGCGAGTTCATAATTTTTCTCCCCATAATAATACACATCAAAATGCTTAGACTGAATGAAACGCCATTCAAAATCTTCGTACTGCACCCTGTTTTTACCAAAAGAGTAATATTGAGCGAACACTTCGGCGGTGCTCATCAATAGAAGAAGAAAAGTTACCAGCCCTATTGTAAAATTTTTATTCATAATGTCTCACATATTGTAAATTTTGTTAAGATAATGCGAAATCAATTTGCCTTTTTTGAAGATTTGTACTTTTTACTTTTACACGAATTTCATCACCTAATTGAAATCTTTTACCGCTTTTGCGGCCAACAAGAGAATGGCTTTTCTGATCGTAAATAAAATAATCACTTTTTAAGGCACTCATTCCTATCATTCCTTCACAGTAAACATCTTTTAGGGTAACAAAAATTCCTCTTTCCATAACTCCACTGATCACACCGTCAAAAGATTCACCAATTTTCTCACTGAGAAATTCTACCTGCTTCAATTTTACTGAATCTCTTTCAGCATCAACAGCTACGCGTTCCCGTTCGCTGCAATGCTCACCATCCTTTTTCAGGATATTATAATTATATGCAGGCACGCCGGCATTATATCCTTTTAGCAGCCTGTGTACAATCACATCGGGATAACGGCGAATCGGGCTTGTAAAGTGTGAATAGTGTTTGAAGCCGAGGCCAAAATGCCCCACATTTTTAGGTGAATACTCTGCTTTAGCCATTGCCCGCAACATTAAGCCGGTAATAATATCTTCAAGACTGGTGTCTTTAACCTGATTTAGCAGGTCATTTATTTTTCGGGGAGATATTTTATCGCCAATTTCGAACTTAATTCCAATAGGCTTCACCTGTTCTGCAATCCCGGCTAATTTTTCCTGATCCGGTTTCTCGTGAACGCGATAAAAGAAAGGGAATAAATCTTTTGATTTCTTTTTGCCTGATTTTTTCCGGAGATTTTCCACATGCATAGCAACCGTTTTATTTGCCATCAGCATGCATTCTTCTATCAGACGGTGGGCAAATATTCTTTCTTTTACGATTACATCTAAAGGCTTACCATTATCGCTCAAGACAAATTTTGGCTCAGGCGTGTCAAAATCTATGGCACCTTCTCTGAACCTTTTATCCAGTAATTTTCTGGCAAGTTCAGCAACTATTTGAATTTCTTTGCTGGCTTTATGTTTTTTACCATCCACAATTTCCTGGGCTTCCTCATAGGTAAATCGCTGCTTGGAGTGAATAGCCGTTTCTTTTATAGAATAATCAACCAGGTGGCCTTTAGAATCTATTTCCATAAAGCAGCTGAAGGTTAACTTATCTTCATGCGGGCGAAGACTGCAAACTCCATTGCTCAAAACTTCGGGTAGCATCGGGATTACCCGGTCTACCAGGTACACACTGGTTCCTCTTGAATACGCTTCTTCATCTAAAATCGTAGAGGGTTTTACGTAATGGGTAACATCCGCAATATGAACACCCAGATAGTAATTGCCGTTTTCCAGCATTTTTATGCTTAGAGCGTCGTCAAAATCTTTGGCATCAGCGGGATCAATGGTAAATACCATTTCATCACGCATATCCAGGCGGCGGTCAAATTCTTCTTCAGGGATTTTCAAAGGAATCTTATCGGCAAGTTCCTCCACTCCTTCCGGAAACTCCGCAACCATATCATTTTCAGCTAATATGGATAGAATATTTGCATCATTAGAGCCGGTTTTACCTAACACCGATGTTATTCGTGCTTCGGGCAATGCTTTTCGATGAACCCAGTTTTGAAGCTCAAACACCACCTTATCTCCATCCCTTGCTCCGCCTAAAAATTCAGGAAGCACATAGAAATTGGTATAAACGGATTTGGGGTCTGCTTCAATGACATAATTTTTATCACTCACTTTGGAAAGTGTGCCAACGTAGAATTTTTTTCCCCGCTCTACAATTTCGGTTACTTTTCCGGTTGGCTGCCCACTTCTTTTATCTTTTCCGGTAATTTCCACCTTCACAAGATCATTATTTAAGGCGAGCCCAATATCCCGGGATGAAATCCGCACATCTTCATCAAGCTCATCAATAATAACATAGCCGGTGCCACGCACAGAGATATCTAATTTTCCCTGTAATTCATTATTGCTGCTTTTAGCTTTCTCTTTATTATTATTCAGAAATACCTGGTTATTTTTTCTGTTGATTATATTTCGGTTTGCCAATCTGTTAAGAGATTTATCCAATCTCTTAATTTCTTTATTGCTTTCCAGCCTCAACACACTGATGATTTGTTCTCTTGTCAATGATTTGTCGGGGCTATTATTGATAAGATCAACAACCAGTTCGTCAATTTTACTTATTCTTTTACTTCTGCTCATTAATACCTTTTTCAAGAAGGATTTCCACCTTCTTTATTTTCTGTTATACTTTCTTCTTCAGTCTTGTTTAGTCCAAATAAATTTCTAATTGGTGATAAGAGTTTGTTAAAAAATCCTTTCCATGTGTTAAAGCTGAATTTTGCCTCTACTCCCAAACCATTTATATCCTGAGAATGCTGCGATTGCTCGGTGCTGCTGAGGTTTCCAAATGTAGGATCCTGCCGGTGAAAGGCGGTTACCGCAAATGTACGGTTAATCCGGTAAGTTGCACCAAGATCTCCAATATTAGATTGCCTTCCGGTTATCTGTCCTTCTCTTCTAAAAATAAGTTTATCATTATAAAGTCGCAGAGCTACACCCAGATCTACCTGGTTGTAAGTGTTTAGATTAAAATCTACATCCAAACTACTCAAATCACTGTTCAATAAAGAGTTCATTTGGTTAGAAAGTAAAGGGCTTATTACCTGACTCGAGAGCAATGGATTAAGTACAGCCGCACTGCCAGATAAATTTTCACCAAACAAGCTATTCTGGGTATCTGAAACCGGGATAAAATCACCCATTAACAGGAAATTTGCCGATTGTATGAGTTTAAGTTCTTCATCACGGTTCAAAGAAGCCAGTTGAGTAGCCAAGGTGGAGCTTTGGCGGGATTCGAAGGTTTCTGGAAGCCGGAAATAGAAGTTATTTTCAATACTTGATATAGTACCACCTATGTTCAGAACAAGCTCAACCGGCACCCGCTGTGAGTTTTCCGAATTTATTTCTGACCGGGAGGTGGTTAATGTATTTATATCTGGCCGGGCTCGATAAATGGCATTCAAATTCAGCCGTGCATTTGCAGGATCACCTTCCCAGGTAATAGATCCTCCTGAATCGAGTTCAAATCTTCTGGAAAAAATGTCACCACTTACAAACTGATATCTTCCTCCCGTTATGTCAAATCTTCCAAACATGGAAACCTGTTCATCTTCAAGTCGGATTCTCATTCTACCTGTACCATCCGCTGTTACAACATCGCCGGTAACAGGATCAAAAATAAGTTGCACCGTCATCGGATCGTAAGCTTCAAACTGTAAATCGAGGGTAAATCGTTCAGCAAATGAAAGATCTACATCATCCTGATTTAAAGGCTCAAGAATATTCCTGTTACGCACGTTAACCTGTCTTTTTGTGGAATCAATATGGACATCAAAATTATTAACAAACCGGATAAACTTATTGTCTTCGTTGAATTCTGTTTCCTCCAGAAGTGGAATACCAATTTCAGAAAAATCAGATAAAATAATCGGGCTTTCTGAGCTCAGTACCGGGTTTAAATTAGTACCGGTTATAGTAACAGTACTGGTTCCGTATGCATTTCCATAAAATGGTGCCGAAGCTTCAAAAGAGCTATTTAAAAATTGAAACTCATCCATTTCGAGCTTTATGCCAACATAGCTTAGTGGCTGGAAATCATTAAAGTCAAAAAAGCCACTCAAAATGGCATTACCGCCGGATGGATCAATTAAGTAAATATCGTTGAATACGAGTCCTTCGTCTCGCGTAAAAGTAATCCCACCTTGTGCATAATAATAAGTATCTAAGAACCTGGGCCTTAAATAAACAGCGTCATCTGTTCCAACATTAAAATCAGCATGAAAATCGTATGTGTGTAAATTTCCCCAAATTTTACCTGTTCCGTCAGACAAACCAGCGCCTTCAGTAAAAATTTTAGGACCGATGTAAGGCAAAATCCACATATCGATGTTTTCAAAATCCACATCAAAAACAAAGAGAGAATCTACATCAGGGAAATCACCATTCCTGGGTGCAAGCACATAACCGTTGATATCGAATTCCTGCCCGCGCCGGTCGTTGTTGGTATAATAGTGGGGATATTTTGCAGAATCAGTACTTACATGGATCTCTGTATCGAAACGATTAAGTTGTGAGTTGTATCGGCTTGATAAGTCTATATCTCCAACCGTATTTCCTTCCATCACAAATTGATCCACATATATATCACCCTGAATGGTGGGAACGGTGGTAAGCGTACGGGTTGTAAAAACTCCATCCAGAATTCCGCCGAAGCTTAACCTGCGATCTAGTAATCGGGAAATACGATCTAATTTCACCCCGCCAATTTCATAATTAACAGAATCGGCAACATCATCACTTATGGTGCCATTTACCCGTACAAATTGTTCTTCGTTTCTAAAAGAAAAATCAAAAAAACTCAGCTTCTCATCTGCTGTGTATTCTACCTTCGGATCACCTTCATTCAGCCATTGGTACTGATCCTTTCCGTAACTAAGTTTATCAATATTAAAAGCTAGCAGTTCGTTCTGTAGCCTGCCATTTGTCTCCAAAATGAAATCCGCATTGCCGGCAAGATCTTCAACATTATTTCTTATAAAGATTGAATCCTGGTTCAATTCGGCAAACACATCCACCCCCCGTGCATCCAAAAACTTAAAATCTGCAAAAACAGCATTCGCCTGAAGCTGTAATTCTGAAAATTCTTTGAACTTATTGCCGTATCTAAAACCACCGGTAACCTGTACTGACAGGGAATCTACCTGATTGTTGTCAAAAGTAACTAAAGGATCTTGAAGCGAAGCATTAAATAGCAGCCTGTCTGAATCTATAGTTATCGTAGAGTTTAAATTGGCAGAGGAATTGAAGGAAGGAAAATCCGGAAAATATGCTTTAATAAGGTTTACGTTTTTTAAACGACCTGACAGCGCTACAATTTGTGAGGCAATATTAAGCTTGCTGGTATCTGAAGGATTTGTATCCTGAAGCAGAATCTCTTCTTTGAAACGTTCCTCAAAATAATTTCCCCAATGTTCCGACAAGGCTATTAGATTAGTTGGGGAATAACTTCCCTCCAGAGTTGCATCAAATGCTGTGGAGGTAAAACGAAGCATTCTACTGGTGGATTCAGGCTCATTAAAATCTAAATAAAACTGGTGGCTGGCCAGTGTATCAGTGCCAACAATTGCTTTCGGAATATCAACGCTAAGTTGGCCATGAAGCTCATTCAGTGAATTTCCTTTTAGAAACACATCGTAGTCAAGGTCAGCCACGGTAGAATTCATTCCCTCAAATTTTAGCCATTCATTAATTTCAAAATTCCTGGCATTTCCCTGAATAGAGAATTCATTTTGCTCTTGTTTTAAATCAACCCAGCCTTTGGCTGTAAGCATGGAACCATTAAGGCTGAGGTTTAAATTTGGTTCAAAAAACCCATCTTTCCATTGAGTTATTATAGAAATTTGATCAAACTCCCGATGATCAAAAGCTCCTCCCTCAAAAGTAAATGCAAGACCACCTTCACTATTCATAAAATCGAGCGAAGTACTTTTTACTTCCCCCTCAAAAGATAGGTCGGTGCGTTGAATGCGGCTATCTACTAATCCTCCTAAATCCAGCGAATCTGTTTGAATGAAAAGATCAAAAGCATGTTCCTGGGCGAGGCTGAGATCTCCATCAAACTGGATACTGCCACGTTCGCTCAGCGCCACCAAGTTACCGGACAGATTATTTAAAGTCCCTTTAAAGTCACCTGCCAGATGTAGTTGAGTGATAGCTTCTACCTGCTTTTGATTTAATTCCAGTGGCAATAAGGTGATCTCATTATTTGAAAAAGCAGCCCGTTCAATAGTGAAACCATAGTTTATGTCCGGGTTATTCAACAGGTTGATTAAATAGCCGGACCCATACACGAAACTTTCGCCAGTGGATAAGTCGATATTTTCAAACCAAAAAGAATCGAAGGTGCCTTCGCCGTTTAATGATCCTTGAATATAATTTTGAAAGTATGGAAAACCTGGTAGAATTTTTCTGATGCTTCCCGGTGCAATGTCAATATCACTTATATCAATATTTATTTTTGATGAGGTGAGCTGGCCTTCAATATTTCCCTTTAATAAATCTACCCCATCAGCTTCACCACTAATCTTAATCCTGGATTTGTCCAGGTGGATATTAAAAGCATTGAACTCCAGGTACTGTTCATCATTGTAAACTTGGCCGAATAACTGTCCATCGGTAATGCCAAGCTCAGGAACCCGAAATGATAAGCGGTCAATATCCAAAAACCTTTGCTCTTCGGTAAATTCAAAAAACATGGATAAATCTACATTCTGTACTGTTAGGGTATCTACTTTGACACCACCTATTTCGGAGTTAAAAACATTCCTGAGAAGTACTCTTCCATTATCAATTTTAACTGAAGGCATCAGGAATTGAAATATGGGATCACCTGTCCCTTCTTTCTGATCATTTTGAATGTTATTTGATGCTGTTAAAGCATGTTCAATTGAAAATGAAGATTCGGGATCAACAATTATATCCGGATTTTCCATCCTCAAGCCTTTAACAATCACCTGTTTTCGAAAAACAGAGAAGACATCAAAATTGGCATCAACAGCAGAAGCCTCAAAAACGGGTTCAAATTCACTGGAATCAGAATATATTCGAACATCTTTTAACTGAAACAGAACCGGAAGAAGGCCGTCAATCTCCCCGATACTCAAAACGCCATTATACTGTTGGTTAAAACGTTGCTCAATTTCTTCGGAAAGCAAATGCTTAACAGGCTGTAGCTGCATTGCACCAAAAACAATTCCACATACCAATACCACAGACAAAACCAGCACCCCAATAAAGGTCCAGAAGAAATTCCAGGTTTTATGTATCCATCGCAGGTATCTCACTTTTCAAATGTATTTAAAATGAATTCCCATGTTTGTTCAGCAATTTGTTCATCATCAACATTATAAGTATAGGGCAGGCCAAGCTCCTGAAGAAGTATTAAATGAATTTGTTCGTCTTTCACTTTTTTATCTTTTTTCATCAAATTCACCAAATCAGAAACACTTGTTTTTACTTGAGCCAATGAGAAATTATACAACGGCTTAAAGTTCAATAAATTGGAAATATTAATATCGGCACCCAATTTATTCGATGCCCGTACTGCCCCAGCCATTCCGGCAAATACAGCCTCACCATGAGAAAACTGTTTATAGTTTCCCACCCGCTCGATAACGTGAGCAAATGTATGCCCGAAATTCAGATACGCCCGCTTGCCAGATTCCAGCACATCATCCGAAACAATATCCACTTTAATCTGCGCACTTTTTTTTATGATTGGCAGCCAGGCCTCACCATCAGTAAATACATTTTGATCCAACAAATACTGAACTTCAGAAAGTATTTCGGGGGTGTGAATCATACCATATTTCAGCACTTCGCTGAGGCCGTTTACCCATTCTTTTTTTGGCAAGGTTTGCAGGTAGTGGACATCGGCAAAAACAGCATGGGGCTGGTAAAAACTACCAATAAGATTTTTACCGGTATCATGATTAATCCCGGTTTTCCCGCCGATTGAACTATCTACCATGGCCAAAAGAGTTGTAGGGATGTGAATCAATGGAATTCCGCGAAGAACAGTTGCAGCTGCAAAACCGGCAAGATCGCCCGTAACACCTCCGCCAATTGCAATGAGCGGTGTACTTCGTTCGACGCCTTTATTCAAAATAAAATCAAGCAGTTTATGATACATCACACTGCTTTTACTACTTTCTCCACTCGGTACTTCAAAAATGTGTATTTGCTGGAAATTCTGTTCCATCACCGCGTCAAACAACGGTTTATGATGAGCGAGCACAAATTCATCTACTACCAAAAAGACTTTGCCGGAACTATATTTCTGGATAAAGGAATCCAGCTGAGAATTTAAATCACTCCCAAAATGGATAGTATAACTATCAGTAGTTGATGTGTTAACTGAAATGGTATCAGACATGCTGCATAATTTTATCGATGGCCGCCTCTGCCATTGTCTCGGTTGTAGAATATATCTGTGATTTTATACTAACCTGCGCCTGTTTGTAGAATTTTACCCGCTGGGAATATAATGTTTTCAATTCATCAAAAAGTGCTTGTTTTGTCTTTATTTTACCTTCTTTATTAAATAAAACAGGCCGTTCCAGGTTACTGTGAACGCGATCTACACTTTCGGAAAGCGGCGTATCAATAAAAAGTAATAATCCATTTGATTTCAGCTGATCTACCATTTGTTGATCATGCAATGCTCCGCCACCAAGAGCAATTACTCTCTTATTCATTTGTGACAATATCTGCAGGTATTCTCTTTCTTTTTTTCTGAAATATTCCTCCCCCCTTACTTCAAATATTTCTTTAATGGATTTCTCTTCTTTCTCTACAATCACCTGATCCAAATCCACAAAATCCATTGCCAGTTTTTTTGCCAAACAGGCTCCAAGCGTACTTTTGCCTGAGGCCATAAATCCCGTGATGTAGATATTTCCTTTATACCCCTTCAATTTGTTTTCTTCCATCACTGGGGTTTTTCAGGTTGCACCATTTCCACTTCTTCCTTATCCACCAGAACAGCCCCCGGTGGTGAACCTTTGGGTTTTCGTACATATTTTAATTTGGTAACAATAACCGGTACCAGCCCCGAACCGCGTGCCTTAGAATTAAATGCCGCATAAGAGGCGGCCTCAAGTATCACTTTTTTGGGAGGCATTCCTTTTTCATTCCCCATTCTAATAACTAAATGTGAACCCGAAACGCCCCTCGCGTGCATCCACACATCTTCTTTATGAGCCTGTTGAACCAGCTTATCGTTGCTTTTTGCATTTTTCCCAATCCAAACCGGGTAGCTGCCTATTTCAAGAGTATAGAAGGGTAGACTTTCATCATCCTTCTTTTTTTCTGAGCTATAAAATTCCTGAATTTCAGCATGATGTTCTTTTTCCCAATCCTGGAAAGCCCATAAACCAGTGATTTCTTCTATCTCACTCAATAATTCTTCATGCTCTTTTTTCTCTTTTTTTATTTTCGGGATTCTTTTAAAGGCCTCCTCGTACGAACGTTTTGAGCTGCTGGCTTTCTTATAGTAGCGCTGGGCATTTTCTGCAATATCTAATTCTTTTTTTAGGGAAATTTTTACTTTCTCTCCCTCATTATATAAATCATCAACCTCGATAAAATCCTGATTTATATTTTGAAGATGAGCCTTTGCCATCAACAAATGTCCCCACTTTTCATATTTTTCTGCCCGGTCTAATCCTTTATCGATATCTCCCATGTTCTTTAGGGTAGACTGCAATCGTTTAATCCGTCTCTTCAGGTTTTTTGTCAGTTCGCCTTTCTTTTGCTTTAATCGTTGATTGTGAGAGTGAGTTTTGTAACGATGAGCTATCAGGTCATTTACCGAATCATAATATTTTTCTGTAGTAATTGGCAGGGTTCCTTCTGAAAGTAAGGTAGTATTTCCATTTTCTAATAGCCTGAATGCAGCAGCATCTTCCATCTCTCGAGTAATTTTTTTCACAAAACTTTTTATCTCTGCCTCTGGAGCTTCGTCCAGATTATAAATTTTGATCAATTGTGCGAGATTTTGCCGGGGAAGCATAGGGTTTAATGTGGTGAGTTTATTTTTGGTATTTTTCTCACTTATTTCACCTTCAAACAAGTCCAGTTCTTTTGGTTCGGGTACCGGTACCCCTGTAGTATCATACTCTTTAAAAACCTCCAGTATCTGATCCTCTTTAGATAAAAATACATTCGCCTGATTGCTAAATAAACGAAACCTGATTTTATATCCTTCACTCAGCACAAGCGAAAACCACCGATCAGTTTCTGCAATTTCTATATCTTCAATTTCCAGGCCATAGATGGAAGTAAAAAAGTTAACAGTATTATCTTTTTTGGCTCCCCGATAGGTATCAGCAAACAAGGCAATATTACCTGGAGCGCCACTAAACTGAAGACGATACCTATCTTCTTCGCCTGCTATAAAAAATTCCAGAAAATTTTTATAGGGGGTATTAGCTTGCTCAATTAAAGAGCCAGAAAATTTGGCTTTAAGCTCTCGCTTTAGATATATTAGTTCGTAATAATTCATTGAAATTTCAGAGAGCCACTTTTAGATTTATGCAATATCCAATTTTTAGTTCTATTGTAAATACAGTTGAAACACAATTGGGAAAACGTGGAGTAACCACTAACAGGTTTAGAATTTGGGAAGATAATAAGATTCATGCCACTGGTTTGGAATTAATAATAGAGCTTAATAAGGTTTCCAGTTTCATGCACTCGCTATCTATTAACTTTGATTGGGATAGTTTTCGGGAAGCTACTATAGCTAAAGATTTGAAAGGAATGGAAGAACATCCCTTCCTGAAAATAAAAACGCTTACCAGGTCTACTGTAAAGCCAGTCATTGATGTAGAAATGTCTTGGTTATTTGATATTGACAAGTGTCAGCCTGAGGTTCCTGGCGAAAGTGGAAATTATCGTATTGAAAAAGCCAGCCGCTGGATGGAAGCTATCACTAAAGAAGTGAATGAATTTTTAGCCGATGATGATCTTATTACCCGTTGGCATATTGAGATTGATGGTGATGAGAGTGGCAAATATCTCTCGGCTATTAATCTTATCTCCTATTTTCAATACGAATTAGACTCCCCTAACAGCCTCAACGAAGTACAACACCTGGTTGGCCGAAAACTACACGACCTGTTACTTAAAGCTAATAAAGTAATTTTTATGTCTGATAAAGTTCTTGAAAAATCAATAGCTGCATAATTTTAGCTTTTTTAACCCATAAAACTTAGAAAATAAAAAAGGCTCCAAAAGGAGCCTTTTTTATTTATTTCTTTTTCTTATGCCTGTTTTTTCTCAGGCGCTTTTTCCGCTTATGCTTGGCAATTTTTGCGCGCTTTCTTTTTTTACCACTTGGCATACGTAACACCTACAATTTCTTTATAATTAATACTGTTGTTCGAACAGCTTTGAAAATAAGAAGATTTTAGAGGTTTTCTAAATTCAATTTTCAATCATCCTTGCTTTGTTAACAGCCTCTTTAAATTCTTTTGACATCTTAAGCACCGGGGCATATTGTTCTGGTACTATAACTTCTTCATTTGTTTTGGGATTTCTCGCTACACGTTGTGCACGTTTAACTACTTTAAAACTACCAAAACCCCGTAGCTCAATATTTTCGTCGCGCTTCATCGCGTCAATTACAGTTTCAATAAAGCCGTTCACAACTGCCTCTGTTTCTACTTTTGTTAAACCTACTGAGGATGAAATGATGTCTACAATGTCTGCTTTAGTCATAATCTATTAATTGATTACCTATTTGTGTACAGGAAGAAAATACTACTTCGAAAACAAAGCTAAAAAGAAAACGTTCCTATACCAATGTATTAACATGTAATGTTCTCCTTTAATATTCCGAAATCTTTTTTACTTTCAGCCTGCCCATTTCAAATACCTTAACCTATAAAAAAGATACATGGAAACTTTTGAAAGTGTTGTTAATTGGCTAAATAATTTAGTTTGGTCTACTCCTGAACAATTTCCCTTAATGATTGTTGTTCTTCTCGGGTTTGGAATTTTTATTACGTTACGGTTAGGTTTTGTGCAGATAAGAAGGTTTACCCATGGTATAAAATCTGTAATGGGTGCATATGATAATCCGGATGATGAAGGAGATGTAAACCACTTCCAGGCCTTAACAACTGCCCTTTCTGCAACAGTCGGTATTGGAAATATTGCTGGTGTTGCCATTGCTATCCATTATGGTGGGCCGGGTGCTTTATTTTGGATGTGGATTACCGCCTTTTTTGGCATGGCCATCAAATATACAGAATGTACACTCGCAGTAAAGTACCGAATACAAAATGAAGACGGTTCAGTATCCGGCGGCCCGATGTATTATATCGAAAAAGGACTTGGAGCTAATTGGAAATGGCTGGCGATATTTTTTGCAGTGATGGCTGTAATTTGTTCATTCCTTACGGGTAATGCGGTGCAGGCAAACACCGTTTCCGACACCATGTACAGTTCATTCCTAATCCCCGGATGGATTTCGGGATTAGTTACGGCAACCTTGGTGGGTGTTGTAATTATCGGAGGTATTAAACGAATTGGACATGTTACGGCCCGCCTGATGCCAATAATGGCTCTTATTTATGTGCTTGGGGCGCTTATTATACTGATGTTAAATGCAGGCGATGTTATTCCCGCTTTTGGCACTATTGTCACTTCCGCTTTCACGCCGGAAGCTGGTTTATTTGGTGTTGGCTCAGGAGCTTTCCTCACTACACTTGTCTGGGGTATTAAACGCGGATTATTTTCTAATGAAGCCGGACAAGGCTCCGCTCCTATTGCCCACGGTGCTGCTAAAACAGATGAGCCGGTACGTGAGGGTGTGGTTGCTTTATTAGAACCCTTTATTGATACCATTTTAGTTTGTACGATGACCGGTCTTGTAATTGTTAGTACCGGTGTTTGGGAAGAGCGCCATAATATGGCTTTTGATCCCAATCAAAAAGAGAATACCTATCAAATTGCCGAAAGCAGTAATACCCTTATTATTGAAGAAGGAGTTCCCATAAATGGGGATGTACTTCGAAATGATTATCCTACCGGTGCTTTTTATGTTGATGAGTCTCAGGAAGAAGAATTCAGTGGTGCCATTACATTATTAAGTGGATCTGCTGTAATTACAGATGAAGAAGGCAATCAAGTTTCACGGCTTTACACTAATATAATTGAAAATGGAGCACCTTTAACCTCTCTTGCTTTTCAAAAAGGGTTGGCACCAATCTTCCCCTATGGGCAGCATCTTGTAACATTTTGTGTGTTATTATTTGGAATATCGACCGCTATTAGCTGGAGTTATTATGGGGATAGGTCTATTCAATATTTAGCAGGTGACAGATCCATTATATATTATAAAGTCACTTACCTGGTAATGCATTTTGCAGGTGCTATTTTCCCCCTTGCAACCGTTTGGGCGATTGGGGATATCGCGCTCGGACTGATGACCTTCCCTAACATTATTGCGTTATTTGCGCTCTCTGGAAGTGTTGCTATAGCAAGTAAAACTTATTTCAATAAAATGAAAGAAGAAGAGGGTATTTCATAAATATGGAAAGTCTCACAGTAGTTGATCATCCGGTAGTAAAAAGGTACTTAAGTATTTTACGGGATAAGTCTACCGACACCGCACCTTTCAGGCGGGCAATGGGAACGATCGGTACCATACTGGCTTATCATGCACTTGAGAACCTGCCACTTGAAGAGAATGAAGTGGAAACTCCTATTCAAAAAGCAGTGGGTTATAAGCCTGCTGTTGAAGTTTTTGTAATTCCTATTTTGCGGGCGGGTTTAAGTTTGGTGGATGGGATTATCAGTTTTATGCCAGATGCTAAAGTTGGCCACATTGGCGTTTACAGAGATGAGAAAACTCATAATCCGGTTAATTACTACCACAATTTTCCGGGTGGATTAAAAGGTGCTTATACTCTGGTTGTAGATCCTATGTTAGCTACTGGCGGTAGTGGATCTCATGCTCTTAAGTTCCTAAAAAATAATGGAGCCGATAACATCAGGTTTGTATCTTTAATCTCGGCGCCTGAAGGGATCGAGAGGCTCCAAAAAGATCATCCCGATGTACCTATAATTACGGCTGCAATCGATGAAAAACTTAACGAAAATGCATTTATCGTCCCGGGTCTTGGAGATGCGGGAGATCGCTACTTTGGCACCCTTTAAATTACTAGCTGGAATTCTCCTCATAGCCGGTTTTATAGGTTGTAGCGGCACCGAGCTTTCTGAATTTGACAATCAACAAGTTGAAGAAGCTTTAAGTGATTCCCTCTTCACCACAACCGAAAGCTGGGATGTTGATATGGAAATTCTTGAAGATGGCCAGCTAAAACTAATATTAAGTGGCAGCTATGCAGCTTCTATCAAAAATTCAATTCGCCACATCACTAAAATAAGCGGCCCTGTCTACATAGAAATTTTTAATGAACAAGGAGAAATCGATACTATTGTTGATGCAGACAGTGCCGTCCATCATCCCAAGAAGTCTGAATTCGAAATGTATGGTAATGTCCGGGTACAGGCTCCTGAGGGGAAAAAGCTGAATTCAGACTACCTGAAATGGGAGCGGAATAAAGACCGTGTAAGCACCCCGGAATTTGTGATTTTTATTTCTCCACCAGACAGTATTGCCGCGCAAGGCTTTTTCGGAAATACTGATCTTACCAATTATACTTTAAATGAAGGAGGCGGACGGGCTGTTATAAATTGAAAAATTCTCTCCCAAATAATATAAAAAGGTTTGCAAAATATTTTTACCTGCTGTTTTTTCTCATGCCGATTTTTTACCCCGGAAATGTTTTCAGCCAGAATGTGGTAAATATTGAACGTTTCAGCGAAGCACGCGGAGTAACTATGGATGGTGAACCGGTTCGAAAATTATACAATGCCAAACTAAGTGTGGGAGACGTTGAGATGGTGTGTGACAGCGCCTGGCAATTTCTGAGCCGCAATGAAGTTCGGGCATTCGGCAACATACAAATTGAAACCGAAACTGAAACTATCTGGAGCGACACTCTTTTTTATTATACCAATCGTGATCTGAGCCTGCTCCGCGGACGTGTTATTATCGTCCAGGATAGCACTACCCTTTTTGGCGAAAAAGTAGATTATAATTTCCTTTCAAAAGTTGCCTATTTCAGGGAAGGAATAAGGCTTGAAGATGAAGATGGAATACTTACAGCTTTACAAGGCACCTATATTCAAAATCAGGATAGTGCTATTTTCAGGGGTATGGTTCAGCTGGCAGACTCGGCTCAATATGCCGAGGGTGATAGCTTATTCATTAACCGGAAAAGCAAATTTCTTCAGTTACATGATAATATATTTGTGGCCGACAGTACCAATAATGCCATCCTTGCCGGAGATTATCTCGAGGCTGATTCTACCGGGAGAAGGTTTGTAGACGGTAATGCCTACCTGCGAAGAATCAGCGCTGATACCACTGATACTACACACATAAATGCCGATCAGCTGCTTTTATTCAAAGAGGATACCACTACCTTTATCAGAGGATATGAAAATGTGAAAGTATGGGCTCCTAAATTCTCTTCCCTCTCTGATACCTTGTTATACAATTCAGATACCGAAATTTTTCAACTCATTTCCAAACCGGTTGCCTGGCATAATAATATTCAGCTTACAGGGCCTTATACTTCTGTGCAATTAGACAGTAACGAAGTTCAGGAGCTAAGATCGTATCACAAAACCATTGCCGTACAGCAGGATAGTGTTACCGGAAGGCTTCACCAAATCAAAGGTGATACATTAATTGCTTCTTTTGAAGATGGAGATATTTCCGAAATCCTTATTTATCCGAATAGTCACGTTTTATATCACACCAAAAATGAAGAAGATGAACCCGACGGAGCTGTAGAATATACTTCTCCCATTACTACTATGTACTTTCAATCAGGTGATTTACGACGGGTGGTAGCAGGAAAAAATGAGGGCTACTTTTTACAAGAATATGAAACTCTCAAGGATAGAAAATTGCCAGGGTTTGCCTGGAGCCCTGAGCGACGGCCACAAAAACCAGAAGAGCAAATCACTCCCCAATGGCCTCCTGTAGTAAGAGAACGCCCCTTCGAATTGCCCCAAAGATTTGTAGAATTTATGCAGGAAGGAAACCTGTAGACATCTGTCTGTACAAATTACTTGTTATCTTTCCTTTGATTTAAGAGTGAAAATTTGCTTTTTTATGGAACAAATACACCTCTAAAAGGTACTTCTTAAGACATACCTGGATATTTTTAGAGAGAGCTATTGATCAGGTACTTAAAACTGGTTGGGAAAGGATAGATGGCGGTAAAAGAAATTAAGCTTATAGAAAATGCCGAAGATAAAGGCAGTTTTGTGCAGCATGTGCTTTTAGACCTCAAAGCGCTTAAGGAGCTTTATGTGCAAGATAAGTTTGAGAAAAATAATGCCCGCATTGGTGCAGAACTTGAATTAAATTTTTTGGATTCTGATTATTACCCAACACCTATAGGGCATGAAATCTATGAAAGCTTAAAACCGAAGAATATTACCACAGAATATGCCCGGTTTAATCTGGAAATAAATTCTGATCCTATTACATTTTCAGGCAGAAGCTTATCTAAACTTAAACGGAATCTGAATAAATCTTATCGGTTTCTTCAAAGAGAAGCCGTTAAAAGAGATTCCAGAATCCTGCTTTCCGGGATTATTCCCACCCTCAATAAAAAAGACATTTCGGTTGAAGCCTTAACTCCGGAAGTACGCTTCAAAACACTCTACGACCTCCGGAAAGAACTCCATGGCGAGCATTATGAATTCAATATCAGGGGAGTTGATGAACTCATTATGCGAGACAATCTACTTTTGTTTGCCGGCTGTATGACCAGTTTTCAACTTCACCTGCAGGTTTCTCCCTATGAAATCATAAGCAAATATAATTGGGCACAAATGATTTCAGGCCCTCTTTTAGCCGCTGCAACCTGTTCACCGCTTTTTCTTGGAAAAAAACTATGGCATGAAACTCGTATAGCTCTGTTTCAGCAATCCGCCGATATGCGTAACCGGCAAAATGAGATTCGTGATGAACAGTCGAGGGTAAATTTTGGGAATGAATGGGTCGAAAAATCTATTTTGGAATTATTCCAGGAGGACATTTCCATTTATGATCCTGTTTTTACGTGCGAGGATTATGAAAATCCTTTTGAGCAAATGGAACAAGGAAATGCTCCAGAACTTAAAGCCTGGAATTATTTTAATGGTTCTGTTTATCGTTGGAATCGTGTTTGCTATGGGGTGCTGGATAACAAACCTTCGCTCCGGATCGAAAACAGGATTTTGCCCACAGGACCAACCATGGAGGATCAAATTGCAAACGCAGCTTTTTGGTTTGGAATGATGAAAGGCATGCCAGAGGAACACCGGAATATTCACGAACAAATTCCTTTTGATGTAGCTAAACATAATTTTTTTAAAGCAGCACAACTTGGGCTCGAAGTTCAGTTTAAATGGTTCACTGATAAACTTATTCCCGCCGACGAACTCATTTTGAAAGAATTGCTGCCCTTAGCCAGGGAAGGTTTAAGGAAAGCTAATGTAGATGAAAAAGAAGCAAAACATTACCTGGATATCATACATGAGCGTGTGGAGACAGGCAAAACAGGATCCCGGTGGATTATGGATAGTTACGATAATCTTCGAAAAAATAGCAAACAGGAAGAAGCTCTGGTGGATTTAACTTCCAGTATGATAAGCCGGCAAGAGTCTGATAAACCGGTACATACCTGGGAGCCGGCATTACCAAAAGAGGCCGGTGAATGGAAAAATCGCTATAACCGCGTTCATAAATTTATGACCACTTCCCTTTATAAAATCACTGAAGACACGGTCGTAGATCTTGCAGCTCATGTCATGGAATGGAAAAAGATCGGCAACATTCTTGTAGAATCGGAGGATGGAGAACTTGTTGGAGTGCTAAATAAAGATGCCATCATAAACTTCCTTATTAGCAACAAAGAAAATGATGGAACTACCACGGTGGGCGAAATAATGATCAGTGATCCCATTACCGCCGGCCCAAACACCACACTTGAAGAAGCTATTCGAATGGTTTTAAAAGATGAAATTTCCTGCCTGCCAATTGTGGAAGATAAGCGGGTAGTAGGAATTGTTACCAAACATGATTTTGTGACTATCTCAGAATACTTGATCTCGGAAGCATCCAAAGAATAAGTCTCCAACTTCATTTCCCCGGCCAAGCGTGTTTATCTAATTCAATTTTCCGCCCTCGCCCAATCCCAGCCTTCCATTCCACTCTCATTAACGGCTTTAATTTGAATGGTTTTTTTTGATTTCGCATCAGAAATAGAAATTCCCGGTTTATCAGTGGTCAGTGTTTTCATCTCCCCTTCTGCTGTTTCATAGCGGACTAAATATTCACGAATTCCCGATTCGGGCGAAGGCTCCCAATCAACAAAAAAAGAATGTTCTCCACCTGCACTTGCTGTTACATTTTGAATACGCGACGGGCTGGAAGTCAACAACATCAACGTAGCCGCTGTTGATTTGGCGACCTCCGTTACTAACTGATGGTTTATGGTTTCCAGATTATCATTCCACTGGTGATAAAATGGATTTCCCAGCACAGGATAAGAACCAATTCCACCTACAATATCGCCATAGGCTTCGTAGTAGGCGTGTGCATCGGTGAATTTGTAGTACAGCGCATCGTAGGTTACCATATCGGTAAATAGAAAAGCAGAAGCGTGCTGGATATCCCGAATCCCCGGATTTGAATACCGGATGGTATTGTCAAGCCGGCTATCATTTGCCATTCCAACCATATCATTATTTAAAGCTCCCACTATATTCATCCCGTTTTCCTGCGCCAGCCGCACAAATTCACGACTGCCCAATAAACCGGCTTCTTCTCCTGTAAAAGAGGCAAATATTATAGTTGCCGGCATGGGATTATCTGCAAGAATTCTCGCCGCTTCCAATAGTGCAGCTGTACCGCTTGTATTATCATCAGCGCCGGGACCACCCTCTACCGAGTCGTAATGACTGCTCACCACATATACCAGCTCTGGATTTGTGGTGCCTTTTAAAGTGGCAATAACATTTGCAGTTTTGCCATCATAAACTTCACGTCCGGGAGGAGTAAACCATTGGTACTCCGGCTCATAACCAAAAGATGAATAAGTATCGAATAAATACTCCGCAGCTTTATCATTTCCCGGTTGAGAGATATATTTTGAATCGAACTTGTATAAATCCTCTTCATAATTATAAACTCTATTTCGGGAAGCTTTACTTACCACTTCGGCTACTTCCTCTGAAATTCGTTCATATAATTTTTTCCCTTTTTCCCGGAGAGCCAGCTCTTCTTCTAAATTATTATCTAAACGCTGCGCAAGATCGGTTTTAGAGATTCTCTGTGTGAGATCAAGCAGATAAACTCCCCTTTCTGGAGATATAGTATTGCCGTCTCTTTCCGCAACTATCATCAGCTTATCCCCTGCTTTATTGGAACTCCATTCATATTCCGGGGCAATAGTTCGCAGCGTATTATTGTGGAATAGCCTGGTTACTTCTCCAGATTCTAAATCATACATAAAAGACCTTCTATGCCGACCTTCCCCTTTAGCAGCTATCAGTTTATTTTCGGATAAGAATATCGGGAAACGATCGTGCTGTATTTCCCTGCTCACCCGTTGCAATTTTTCACTATCCACATCTACCACATAAATTTCATAATCATTCTGATCTTTCATCGAGAATGCCACTTTTGTGCCCTCAGGAGATAAAACGGGGTCAGCAAAAAATTCTTCAGTTGAAAATATTTCGCGGCTTTTATTCCCATCAGAAAGATCAGTGAGCATCAGCTGATTTTTATTTTCTTCTGATTGAAGTGCCAAGGCTAAATTATCCTGTACATCTACCAAACGCCCGTTAAGAGTAGTTATAGTTGATGCCGCTAAATGCAGGACCCCAGCTTTGGTGGTGATTTCAGGCTGAGCATTAGCGGCAGAAGAGATAGAATTTCGAACGGAATAATTAAACACCAGCTTTTCACCCCCTTCAGCAAAATAAAGGTCACTCTCAAAATTTCCTGAGTCTGTCAATTCCTTTAACTGCCCACTTGAAATACTAAACTCATATATATCTGAAAAATCAGACCCCGGCTCTAATCCTACAAAATATATTTTATCTTCATTAGAGGATACCAGCATCTCGCCCATTATAAGTTTATCTGGAGTGATGTCCTGCTTACTGCTCCCTGACCTATTCATATAAAAAAGTCGTGTGTTTTTGGCTTCAGCAAGTGCATATTCATTTAGAGATTCCCTCCAAAGTGAACGATCGCCACTCGCCCGAGCCCTGGCAACGCCTTCGTCTCTTTTTTTAGCAGCACGTTTCAAGTCATCGTTATCCTCCACCTGCTGAAATATTACAGAACCATCGCTCACTATTTTTAACCCTTTACCATGTACTTCGAGAAAGGGCTGATTTTTTTCCAAATCATACACATTCGTAAAAAGCTTTTCGTCTATCGTTCTTTCATAAATAGCGAATTTGTCATCATCAGAAAAACGCAGATTTGAGCCATCTGCACTTAATTCAATAACTTCAAAAAGTTCTCCGGTTTGGAGAGCTATCCGCTCAAAATAATCTTCCGATTCGGGGCCATCCAGTATTTCTTGAAAAGCTGATAATGCATCCGGGTAACGGCCGTCATGCCAATCATCAAAAGCATTTAAATATATTTCCTGGGCAGATTGAGCCAGGACCGGAATAATTGACAGGGAATAAATTAATAACAGAACTGCATATTTTTTCATAGATGATAGCCAATAGAGATTAAAAAACGGAATATAAAAGATGTGGCAAGGAAGGTAAAAAACCTAACGTTAATGATTGTATTTCAATGCGTGTTAACAGCAAGCATTTCAACCATTCGTAAGCCGTCTTTTCCCTCTTCATAATAATCTTTCAATAATTCGGTAGATGAAAAACCGGCTTTTTTATACCATTCCACCAACCTGCGATTATCAGCATTGACCTCCAGCGAAATGCGCGTATTATTCCTTTTCAGCGCAATATCCCGGGCGTGGTTTAACAGAGAAACTCCTACACCCTTCCCCTGATATTCAGGCATTACTGCAATCGAAAAAATGCGTATCGACTTTTTATGCAAATAAAGAATCAGAAGGCCGGCGGGTGCTACTTTTTTTTCCTCATTCACACAGGCAATCCATGCTTGCTGGAAGTTACTCTTTAAACTCCGCTGTAAAATGTGGCGGGAGCTTTGCTGATAAAAAGGGAGAGACTTCTGCTCGATTTGCTCCAAAAGATTCAGATCGAATAATTCA
>JBBDNN010000107.1:0-9688 GCA_040877545.1 Balneolaceae bacterium | reverse complement strand
TACCTGACTACGAATCAGGCGGTTACAAGTTCGAATCTTGTCGGGTGTACCACTACTCAAGCCTATGAATAACAATTATTTATAGGCTTTTTTATTTTCAAAATCTCTCGATTATTTAAAGGCATTTTTCCAAATTTGGGTAACATTTGGGTAACAGAATACCGGGTGTCTTTTCTCTTATATGTATTAATCTACATTCATTAACTCATTTTGATTAGAGTTTTTTGAGCGTGAAATCTAAAAATACTCTCGTGATGAGCTTATCTACTGCGATGTAAATTTCAAGGATTAGAACTGCCCGAAGATTTAATGCAGTGAGTTGGATGAAACAGTGAATATTATCCTAGCTATAGTAGAAGCCATTGGGAGTGTGTATGTTGAGATAGCTTTATTGGTTGGTAGGACACAGATACATTCAGATAAAGATTGTTATGACATAACCGCATAAAAATTTATCAATTAAGCCAACAAATACATATTGATAAGCTTTATGAACTTTCACACATTAAGCCAACCATTCACAAAAACAATAACATGGGAAGTACAGGATCAGGAAGATTATCAGATTATTCGGGTAAAAAATCAACAGATTCCTCAGGTAAAGATGGTGGGGCAAGTGGTGAAGACAAGTGCGGAAAAGCATTCTCAACTCATTTAGAAGACGTGGGGACATCAAAATTCTATGAACAAAATGATAGCGTACCCTCCTCAGGTGAGTCTGTCAGTCTTAGTTTCAAAAAAAGGATTATAGCTGTGTTAGATGATGGTACTGCTATTGGGAATCTACCAACAGCTTATAACTATTTGAAATTTTGCATGGATGATGGGTTTAATTATTAGGGCGCTATATCTTCATCAAGCACTTCACCAACTCCTCGTATATCAGTTGATATAACACCGAATGATGCCTAAACCAAACATTTGTCTACTTGGTGATGTAGTATTAGACGTATCTCGAAATTCAGAAGACACCAAGCTTCGACTTGGAGGGATTGTACACGCTGCCCGAGCATTATGGGCTCTAGGCATAGAGTATGATGTAGCCTTTTTTTGTCCAAATTACTTAGACGAGCTCGTAAGTGATTATTTAAATAAACATGGTGCGAATAATCTTTTTAAACTTGGCTCAGTGTCTGGAGCCCCATATGTTTTTTTAATTGGTGAAGAAAAAGAAACTGGAGATCAGGGCTACGATTTTTTACTTCGTGATGAGATCAAAATAGATTATAACGATAAAAGCATTTCAATCTGGAATAAAGAGTCGTACAAAAATTTATTAGCCATAACAGGTAACTACGACTTAAAGAATATCTTAAAATCATCGGCTGAGGCTAAAATCAGTATAGATATCGCAAATAATATTAATGAGATAAATCAAATCCCAGATTTAAGTGTAGAATTTAAAAATTTATTCATATCCACTTCATCAACGCTCTTTAATAAACACTATAGTGATGACTTCTTAGATTTTTGCAACCTCTTTCAAGGTATAACTGATCGGGTAATCTTAAAAGAAAATAGGGGTGGTACGAGAGGTTATGAATTTAATACTAAAAGGTTCTTTTCATGTGGTTCTCAAACTCAACCCATTGAACATTCGGTTGGAGTAGGTGATGTATTTGATGCCACCTTTATCGCTTTTCAGTATCAGTATGGATTGTCTCAAACACTGTCAATCTGCTCTTGGATAGCTTTGGAATATGCATCAACAAAATATGTTGATGATTTTAAGCGAGAAGCAAATCGAATCATTAATTCTGACTTATCGAACATTGAACAATTACCATCTGTTAGTCTACCTTGGGAAAAGAGGAAGGAACATCAAATTTATGTTGCAGCTCCAGATTTTAATGATGTTGAGACAAATCTGATAGACACATTATGCAACGCCCTGACGTATCATAATTTTACTCCTATGAGGCCTGTAAAGTTGTTCGGAGAAATGGAAATTGATGCTTCGAAAGAAAGAAAAAAAGAGTTGTATAATAAAGACGTAGCCTTGCTCCAAAACTGCTCATTAATAATTGCGGTTTTACTATTTAATGATCCCGGGACATTAATTGAAATAGGAATTGGAAGCGGACAAGGCATCCCAACCATTGTATGGGACCCTTATAACATTGCTAATAACTGTATGATATCAGGTACACCTGATTTGCTAACATCCGATTTGGATCATGTTATTTCCGAAACATTTAATCAACTAGCAAAAATGGAGAACTTAAATGAATAACGGGATTCTTTTGGCCTCCGGTGGTTTAGATTCTACTACAATGTTCTACTGGCTTGAAAACCAGGATATAAATGTAAGTCCTTTATTTATCAACTTTGGTCAACATTGTGCAAAGAAAGAATTAAAAACACTAAAATCAGTTCTTCCTCAGGAAAGTTTATCAGAGATAATTGAGCTTGATATTTCTGATATTTACAAGTTTAGTCTGTCAGCTTCCCTATAATTCGTCCGGTCTAAAGTAGAAAAAACCCTTACTTTTGACCAATGAAGAAAACACGTTTTACCGAATCTCAAATCATCTCTATCCTTTCTCAACATGAGCAGGGACGGAAAGTTGCCGACCTGGCTCGTGAACATGGAATTAGTCCTGCTACTTTTTATAACTGGAAAGCTAAATATGGTGGCATGAGTGTAAATGAGCTAACCCGCCTGAAAGAGTTAGAGGCTGAGAACCACCGCCTGAAGCGTATGTATGCCGATTTAAGCTTAGTCCATCATGCCCTCAAGGATGTAATGGAAAAAAAGCTGTAAGTCCTGACCTCAAGCGGGAAATGGTTACTCAGATGCGTGATGAGCATAAGGTATCCATTCGTCAGGGCTGTAAGGCGGTTGGCCTACCCCGCAGCACCTATAGTTATGAGCACAAGCCAAAAGATGACAGCCGGATCATTGACGCGCTACTGGCGTTAGTAGAGCGTCATCCTTCTATCGGTTTTTGGAGCTGTTACTGGAGAATTCGCCATCAGGGGTTAGATTGGAACCACAAGCGGATCTACCGGGTCTACACAATGCTGGGATTAAACATCCGACGCAGAGCCAAGAAACGCCTACCTGCACGTGCTAAACAAACCCTCTTTCAACCCGAAGAAGCCAATCAGGTGTGGAGCCTGGACTTTATGCACGACAGCCTGTGGGATGGGCGCAGCTATCGGCTGCTGAATGTGATTGATGATTACAACCGGCAAGTGCTGTGGATCGAAACCGACACGAGTTTGCCCGCCTTGCGGGTCATTCGCGTGCTCAACCAACTCAAGGAAACCCGAGGGCTTCCGAAGATGATCCGGGTGGATAATGGCCCGGAATTTATATCTCAAAAACTCGACCAGTGGTGCAAGGAGCATCAGATCACGTTGGCTTTTATCCAACCGGGTAAACCCACGCAAAACGCTTATATCGAACGACTAAATGGAAGCATTCGTCAAGAACTGCTGAATGCCTATGTCTTTAAAACCTTAGATGAAGTGCGAACCAAAACCCAGCAATGGATGTACGATTATAACCACCACCGACCCCATAAATCCTTGGGGTATAAAACACCCATTGAACTCTTATATTAACCCAAATATTCTACTTTTAATCGGTCCAGTTTTTGGGGAAGCTGACAGTGCCTGCCCAAATTGTGTTGATAGATTAGATGCTTTAAATAAAATATCAGCTGAATGAATTTCGCAATTAACTCAAGAAAACTCGCAAATTTCATTTTAGATAACCAGTTAGTAACGAACAGCTATGAACCGTATCATCATTACGAATATGACCACTTTGGAGCTTTAATAACAGATGTAGTACTGCAATCTGGTTTAAATTACAGAAATGTTGTATTACCTCGAGTAGATTCTTTATTGACAAATTATCCCCATCAAAAGTCACTGAATGATTTTTGTGAGTTAATAGAAGTTCATGGCCTTAGCAACCTCATTAATTGGAATCACCACACTAAACTTGATAGAATACTGAGGCTTATTCATCACTTTAATAATGAAATTATTAATTCTACTTCTGAACTTAAGGTTCATTTGAGAATACGAACCAACAGAGAACAGCTCTTATCTTTAAAAGGAATTGGCCCAAAAACGGTAGATTATCTTTTAAAGCTTCTTGATTTTGACACCGTAGCTGTTGACAGACATATCTATACATTCGTATCAATGGCTGGAATTGAGGCTAATAATTACCACAACACAAAAAGAGTTGTTGAGTATGCGGCGGATTTAATAAATATTCCTCGGTCACAACTTGATAAAGAAATATGGAAATACATGTCTTAAGAAAAAACAGAAGAGCTTCTGTCTTTTATATGATCAGCTGCAATTTATTTTAACGCAGGTATCGAGTCTCGGATTGACTTTTGATAAGGAGTTTGAGTTGGCTAAAGAGTAGCTAAAAGTTAATGTTAACTTAAAGAGGTGATATAACGATTGATATAAGTTATATACATTAAAACTGATCACTAAATAGTTCAATGATTTTATTATACTTCTGACTTTCAGTAATTAAATTAAAGTCAATGGCCAAGGTAAAAGTAGAGTTTGAGTTTGAATTATCCACAGAGGACAAAGATCAGTTATCAGAAATTCTTGAGTGCAAGCATGATCAATTAGATACTAAGCTATCAAAATATGCAAAAGCTTCTATGGAAGAGTACATAGAAATGTTTTTAGGTAGAAAAGTATTTACTCGAGGCTCAGATATACATGAATACAGACTGTTTTTACTTCTAAAACATGTATTTCAAGGCGGTATTCCTGATGATCAGACGATCACGAGATTATTTCAAACTACTATATCAAGAAGTAGATCTCTGCATAGAACAGTACTTTCGAAGTTTCAATATGAACTAAATAAATCTATTGAAATAAGTCTAAAGTCGACTATTAAAAAAGCAAAACAAAAATCTGGGGCTAAAGATAATGACCCTTACTTCGTCATTATTGGTAACAAAAGCATCTTAGAATCATTAAACCTAATGCTTGCCAAAATAGATGGTACATTATTACAAATAAGTTTAGTATCAAACTCAGGTTCATATTATGAAATCAAAAAGTCATCTTATAATGCCATAAAAAAAGAATTGGGGGTATAAATGGATGCAATACTTAATTCTGTAGCCCTCCTTTTCACCGCTTTCACGGTATTATATTCATTATGGTACTCAGAAATAAATGGTGCAAAAGAGCTAAAACCAGGTCTCCATGAAGAGAATGATGATAGAATAGAGCAAATAAAAATTATTTTATATACAAAAGTAATTCCATTACTGGTTTTTTCAATTTTAATGTTAGCTATTCACTTCAATACAACATATAGGTCTATTTCTAATATTCATGACTATTGGTTTGGGAATTATTATGAATATTATACTTACGATCCAATAATGGCTACTTTCATGATCATCCAACTATTATTTTTTCTTGGTTTTATACGCCTTCTTGTAACTTCATTTCAACTTTATAGTGCAAAGAAGAACATAATTAAAGAAAAAACACCGCAATGAAAGACATCAATAAATTAATCGATAGAGCTCAAGATGAAGTATTGTGGATACTGATCGCCTACTACGTATTTAAATCAAGACCAAACCTATTCAACTCAAAAGAGATTAATAGGCATCAATTTGTCGGATTGTTGATAATGACTAAATGTTTAGTGAGAGATATTGTATTAAGATTGACACGTTTAGATGAGAAAGGTCAAGGAGCTAAATTATTTCGAGAAATCACCAAACATGGAGGTAAATCTTCCAAATATGCTGATAATATAGTTGATTGGAAAAATGCAGTTATAAACTTCAGAGATAGAATCAGTCATTTAAAAAACGAAAGAAATGAATTCATAGCTCATCTCAAGGATACAAATCCATCAGCTTATAGAATTGAAGAAATACCATCCGAACTACAAGAATGTATCATCGAAGCTATTAAAGTAGTTGATACATTTCGGGGTAAAAAAGTTTCATACACTTTTAGTGTAGGTTCGATGGAGCCCGATATAAACTTGCGGGAATATATTGGGACTGAATAAAGTAGTGACTTCTCAGCCACATCCAAAAACCGGTCAAATTCATCGGCTACTTCGTAGGCTACACAAAACTCAAGTGCTTTGAAGTGTTCACTTCCACAGTCGATTTTGGCTTTTTCAGTGACTCTTATGGCATCACTGAAGAGTGATCCTTTGGTTTCTAAGTACAGCTTCTTATCTCCGTTGTCACCAAGAAAACGACCATAAATATTGCGCTACTAAGTATAAAAGCAGCCTTTCATGGGCCCCATAAGAACGATTACTTGGTTAAGCAGCCCTTTACAGGACAAGATTTTCTTTTTGATACAAAATTGACGCGCCGATCTTTTGGAAAACATGAATTGGATAAGCTTTTGGAGCAGATCCGTTGATCGAAAAATGTTTGAACAATATCTATACTCAGACTCTTAAGGCTTCGCTATGAGTGTTATTTGGTTTGAGTAGTTATTTGCATGGCTTTAGCGGCTCCGGAGATTGTATCAAGTCTTGGATTGCCTTTTGATAAGGAGTTTAAGCTGGCTAAAAGATATAGTGATCTTTATGCTTTTACTAAATCACCCAAACTTTAGCTGGAATGGATTGGAAATACTTTTCTCACCAAATCGCTTTAGTAACTCAACCTGACTGGTAGAATCAATGTCTTCTTTAGAGATGATTTTCTGAACTTTTGGTTGTTTCAAACTTGGAATCCGAATAATGAAAAATGGCCAGAGTTCATCCTTAGTGTACACTTTTTGTACATCTGGAAAGTCTGGAAGTGGTGGAATTTGGTTTTGCTCTTTAAACTCATCAGAGTATGCAAAATGCCATAAGCCATCTTTTAGTTCAAGGCTTCCAATTTCCAAGTCTTTATAAGAGATGGTAAAATGAGCATATTCATCCTCTTTAACCGTTGAATTCTCCAGACCTTGAGGAATAAATGATTTTATTTTTTTGAGTAGCTTAGTCATGTTTTTCAGCTATTTGAGACAGCTTATCCTCTCGATAATTTAAGCAATCTTTGATTAACTTTCTTCTATCGTTACTTAATAAGTAACGATACTCTTTGTCAATTAGTTTAGTTTCATCCGCTTCCAATGAATTTTTTATCACTTTTGTGATACAATGTGCATATTCTGGAAAACGAATATAGGCTTCTTCAATAAACTTAAAATGGTTAGGATTGTTTCGATCCTCAATTCCCATTTTAGGTTTTGAGTTCTTTCCGTACTTTTCAATCTGGATATTTGCCATTTCATCATTTTGGGTAATATTATCAATTTTATCGTCTGGAAAATTCCAAAATAAAGCCCTTGCAGTATCATAGATGGGAGCAAACTTTGGTAATTTTACATTTTGAATGTCAGTAATTACACCCCAATTATAAAAATGCCGGTCGTTATTTCCTGTAATTGCATCAAAAGTTAACATTTCCAAAAGGTCGCAGAACAGGTTTTCGTATTGATCAGGAAATGAATTCTTAAAAGCCTCAAAGGTAAATGAGAGCGTGAAAAACTGGGGCGAAAGCTTGTTATCCTCAATTTCTTCTACAAAACCAATATCTTCATTTAGATTAGCCGCATAAATTTCAGCACCGTGCATTAGTCGTTCATCTTTTTTGAGAAAGTATTTGCTCAAAAATCTTAATTGACCTGATGCTATTGCCAATTTAGAGTCCGCAATGTTGAGACCGTACAATTTCCCCAGATCTGTTAGGAGCTGCTCCATGATGGATTCAACCGGATACCATTTATGGCCAACTTTGGCAATATAAGCAGGCCATTTTTGTGGACTCCTTTTAGGAGCAACACCATAGTCATATTCACGAATGAAAAGTTTAGGAGCATCTCCGGTCAATGGCTGATTCTTTTCAACATAAACAAACCCTTCTCTCAAGTAAGGCACAAGTCCGTCAAGGTTTTGAAGCAGTCCTGAGTATTCTAAAATTTTTTCCTTGCGGATTCCTTTCATTAGTAGATGTGATATGTATTAATTGCTACTGAACTGCAAGTTCTCGCTTTTTATATATTTGAACAAAATCATATACCAAAAAATATCATGATTTCCTTTGTGGAATAACCTCACCCAAAGTGCTTTTCCAATACAAGTACTCTGCTTTTGCCATTCTTACTGTAGTAATATATTCGAGAGATTTCTTTTGGACTAAAGATTGTTCATCGGAAAGCTGCTTTTGATAATCCAGGTAGTCAAATAATGCTCTTTGATTCTCCCGGTGGTTAGTAACTGATATCTTGATTTTCACTCCATTTGTTATTATTCCAGATATCTCATTTTCGTTAATCTGAAAATCAAAGACAGAATAGACTTTAACTTGATCACCTGTGAAACTCTTATCTGAAACTTCATATTTATCAAGAACAGGAATGACGCTTAATATTAATTTATCATCTACGAGTTCAAATCTGTGAATCCTTGAAATCAAAAATGCAGGGTTAGCAGCTTCAACTTTAAGTACCTTTTTGGTTAGCGTATTAAGCTGCTTTTCTATCGTCTCGGTTTTTTCTGCATATTCTTTGTGCCATTCATCTGTTTTGAATAGCTTATTTAGCACATTTACAATATGCATAATATAAGTAGAGGCACCATGTGGGCCAGAAAAGTGGTGCCCGATTGGATGTGCAAAGTGGTTTCTAAGTCCTCTGGCTTTATTTAGATATATTTTAAGATTATTTAAATATACCTCATCACAAACATCATCAATAATATCAACAAGTCTTCGGTCATGCTTTTTTCCCTTCTTATTTTTTGCTTTTAAAGCAATGCCTTTTTCCTGTGCCTTTAGTTTGATTGCCATTTCTAAAGTAAAAAGGCACTTTTTCAGAGCTTCATCAAACATTTCCCAATGAAAATATGCATGCGCCATCAGATATTCCGCAGTATTGTAAGCGCTAACCACATCATCAGGAACTTTTTCGTGGAAATAGCCTCCTATAACTACTTTTTCTATGTAATCTTCTTGACCATTAATTTCATAATCTTCCCACCTTTTGTCAGGTTCTAAGTAGTCTTTCATATCGAGAGGTATTTTACAATTGATGAAATTGGTTTGATTTGAAGATCAAGTATATAACTCATCAATGTACTCCTCAAAAGTGCTATAATTCTTGATTCCATTTGACTTGTTTCTTTTCCCTTGAATTGTAGCGTTTATTCTGCCTTTCAAGTACATGGCAAGATCTTCAAACCTTTCCTCTGGAACAAAGTAGGTCTTAGCTTTAAATTTAGACTCAATATTTCTGTGTATGGCACCATGATGAAAAGGTCTCTTGGCACCATAACTGTTATCGGCTTTTCGGTATTCATAATATCTGCTAACTAAATGTTGGATATAATTTTTCTTATCCAAGTTTGCTCCAATAGACCCCTTTGGGTGATCTTTTTTAGTCGATTTTGCACCATTATTAATGGTTAGATTATTCGCAACTATGCTCGAATTCACACTGCCGCTAATGTTTACATTATTCCCCCTGTGATCATCTCTTTTCGGCATTTGGTGAATCATAGCCCCTAATGATTGTTTTTTCTTAATGACCTCTTCTAAAGAAATATCCCCAGCTTCAATTAAACCATGACAATTTTTACAAACCAGTAGAAGGTTATGAGGATCATTCGAACCTCCTTCAGCTCTTGGTACTATATGATGCAGTTCAAGCAAGG
>JBBDNN010000106.1:0-197537 GCA_040877545.1 Balneolaceae bacterium | reverse complement strand
AATGCTTGTTAACTGGCTAAGGTAACAAACAGGGTGTCCTCTTTTCATATTACCACTCCTTTGGAGGTAAAAAATGTATCCAAATATGTGTCGGAAATCTTTTCATTAATGTCTTACAATCTTCACTACTATAAACAGTTATAAATCTGTATTTTCTAGACAGACTAGATGAAAATGGAGGTGCTTATGATCACAAAATCAAAAAAGTGGCAATTGCAGGAAGCGAAAAACAAATTTAGTGAGGTTGTCCGTAAGGCATCAGAAGAGGGGCCTCAAACGGTTACAAAGCATGGAAAGGATAGTGTAGTGGTGCTTTCGGCTGAGGATTATCGAAAATTAGAGCAACCGAAAACATCTTTGGTAGAGTTTTTTCAAAAATCGCCTCTTTCAAAAGTTGAGATTAATCTTACGCGGGATAAATCTCCTTCCCGTCTCGTTGAACTATGAGCTATTTGATTGATACATGCTGTATTTCAGAATTGGTTAAAAAGACACCAAACCCAAATGTTGTGAAATGGTTCGCCGATCGGGATGAACTCTCCATGTATTTGAGTGTCATTACTTTTGGCGAATTGAGAAAAGGAATTGAAAAGTTACCTGATTCGAAAAAGAAGAAAGAGTTAAATCGATGGGTCAAAGAGGATTTAAACCATCGGTTCAAAAACCGTGTCCTCAACATTAATATGGAAGAAGTGAATAAATGGGGTGAGATTTTGGCTACAGCAGAAAAACACGGAAAACCACTTCCTGCAATTGATTCACTTATTGCTGCTACAGCCCAGGTTCATGATCTTTCGGTTGTTACAAGAAATACGCGGGACATGGAAAGCTCAGGAATTGAAGTGATTAATCCCTGGGCGGACCGGTTCAAGTTTTAGGCTTAATTTTTAGTTGATAGCCCGGTGGCAGAAACACCAAAAAGAATTTCTCCTGCCATAGGCATACATTCGTAAAATAATACAGGAGTTACCATGAGTACATTAAGTGTTCGATTACCTGAATCATTACATAAAAAAATAAAAGAACTTGCTGAACAAGAAGGCGTTTCTATGAATCAGTTTATCACCCTGGCTGTTTCCGAGAAAATGTCGGCTTTGTTAACCGTAGATTATCTTAGAGAACGAGCAGAAAAGGGCAGCAAACAGAATTTCAAAAACATTATGAAGCGGGTTCCTGATGTTGAACCGGAAGAATATGATAAATTATAGTACGGTAGGCTAAAAACCCAAAGATCTCTTAAGCCTGAACGGAGTGGGGAATAATGCAGCAATCTCCGAATGCATCAAAGGCAGGAAATCTTAAATGAAAATTATGAACTCCTATCCGGTGGTTCATTACGATCGCATTTTTTACAGTTTAGTTTATTTCCCAGGTGCTGTTTTCGGCCTTCTTCTGAAATTACCCATGGCCGCAGAATCCAGGGCGGATTATGCCGCACATGCTGATTATGTCCGCATTACAGTTCCGCAATCCAATCATCCTTTTCCTCATTGTGATAACCGATGATGGTACGCTTCATTCCTTATCGGTTTTCTGCTTCACCACTTTTTCCAGATCCAGCGATTGCAATGCACCATTGCTGCTTCCATAGCACCTTCACTACATAAACCACTCATAGAGGCATCTAAAAATGCTTCCTGTGCAGCTTTTATACAAGCTTTCGAATTTTTTCAACTGTTCTTTTTCAATTATCTCAGGCATTATTTTAGTACGAATCAATTTAAGACACCTTCATCTTAAATTCACAAAAGTCCTTTATACTATCATTGGATAAAGAAATAAGCCCTATAAGGTCGATATTTAAGACAATAGAGACTTAAAAGTAACCACAAAAAAACAAACCCATGAAAATCTCAAAAATCACATTAACACTTTTGTTTGGAATGCTATTCAGCGGGCTGTCTTTTGCACAGACCGGTGAATATGAAATTGACGGCATGTTATTCGGGATGCCTGAAGCAGAAGTTTTCACAGAAGACTATGACGGTCCACCCGTTGTTGGTGAATACTTAGCGATGTTGCCTGAATTGAAGCTACTGGATTACGAAGGCAACAAACATCATGAAGTTCGCATCGATATTATCGTTCAGGAAATAGAGGTGGCTGATGGAGTTAGTTACCAAGCATGGACATTCGGCGGAACCGTTCCCGGCCCGGTTCTTCATGTAAGGGAAGGAGACAGAATCACTTTCACCATGAAAAACCGTTCGGATGAAGAAGTTACCATTACAGACCCTGCAAAAGGTGGATCTCCATTTATGCAGCAGGTTGCAGAGAATAATTATCAAAATGCACAACCCTCTATTATGCCTATGCCTCACTCCATGGATTTCCATTCCGGAACTGTGGCCAAGGATGACAAATGGAGAAGCATTGCTCCCGGTGAAACCATAAAATTTGACTGGATAGCCAATTATGCGGGCACCTACATCTATCACTGCGGTACTCCAAGTGTTTTGATGCACACTGCAATGGGTCAGCATGGTGTTGTGGTAGTTTCTCCAAAAGAGGGATATCCAACAGACGATCAGGTGGATAAGGAATTCGTAATTGTTCAATCCGAATATTATCTGATGAAAGGCAGCGGTGACCTGTATGTATATGATTTTGAAGCCGCTCAAAATGTAAATCCATCACAGGTAGTATTTAATGGCCACCAAACAATCCTGCACGATCAGCCTTTGAAGGCAAATGCCGGAGAACGTGTTCGTATTCACTTTTCCAATAACGGCCCAAGTGGAACTTCAAGCTTCCACGTTATTGGCGCCATCTTTGACAGAGTGTGGATGGAAGGACATCCTTTCAATGAAATGCGTGGAATGCAAACAGTGCTTCTTGGCGCATCCGGCTCAGCTACCATGGATTTTATTGTACCTGAAGAAGGATCATACACCTTAATTGACCATGAGTTTGCCGATGCAGAAAAAGGTGCCACAGGTACTTTGAAAGCCGGTCCACGACAGAAATAATTGTCAGAATTATAAAACAAAAAACATCAAAACGATGAGATCCCCAAAGAACATAAAACCTGAACATTAGTGAATCCGGTGGTTATGATTATTTCTGTATTCCTCATGAAAGAATGGGACATGCCGGAAGAATTATATCAGGAAAAGTAGCTGACGAACCAAATTATTCAAACAAACAAATACCTGAAGCCGTGCTGCAAAAACCGGCTTATGAAACCAATCAATTTAACAACCAACTAAACAATCAATAAAAAATAAACCTACGAGTTAGGAGCTAATTATGAAAGCAATAACAAAAATCACATTAATGTTCGCACTGTTATTTACCGGCGCTAACTTTTCAACTGCACTTGCTCAAAGTGTTGAAGTAAGCACAAGTGAAGAAGTGAGAACTATCGAAATTTTAGGAATGGATAACATGAAGTTTGACGTGGAGTCAATTGAAGCCACCGCAGGGGAAACCATCAAAATTGTTTATCGCACAAAAAGTAATTTCCCAAAAACCGCTATGGCGCATAACGTGGTAGTGTTAGACAAGGATGCTGATGTTCAGGCTTTTGCAAATGCCTCAGCGCGAGCAAGAGATACCGATTACATTGCACCGGGTTTTGAAGATTCCATTATAGCTGCAACCGATTTAGCCGGCGGCGGCGAAACTGTTGAGGTTACTTTTGTGGTGCCGGCCGATCCCGGCAATTATGAGTTCATCTGCTCATTCCCAGGACATTATGGTGCCGGAATGAAAGGAATCCTCACTGTAACAGCACCTAAAAGCTAATTATCAGCTTTAAATATTAATTACTTACATAAGGCAATCCTGTACTGCGGGGTTGCCTTATTTTGTATAAGAAGCTAAAGAAGAATTTTAAGTAACTATGAGCATAGGGTGTTCAGACACGTGTTTTTTACAAAGTAACGTAGTATTGTAGTAGTGCAAAAAAGCGCTTTTCTATACACTGTAGTAATATTATTGGGTTCAAATAATTTGCTTGCTGCCACTTTGGGTTTCATATTGAAGTCAACTAAAGATTTTAATCACCTTCAACAATTAATTGTTGGTGCCAAATTTCAGAGGAAGAGAATAATAGATGAGACCCTGTAACCACTTCATTATCAGAAAATTTTTTTCCATAGTACTGCTTGTTCTAGGTATGAGTATCGGAAGTAATGCTTATGCATCACCATTTCATACTCTTGAGCCTCAGCTTCAATCAGACCCTTCTATCTTTTTTACACCTGATTCTTCTGGCAGTACTTCTGATACACTTTATGAAGTTCCCGTTTCCTTTCTGGAAGATCTTAAGCTTCGCACATTTAATTATTTTTGGGAGGTGGTGGATACCACGACCTGGCAAACTGATGATCGCTATCCCAATCGTACATTTACCAGTATTGCAGCTACAGGCTTTGCACTTCCATCATATGTAATAGGTATCCATAATAATTTTGTGAGTCGTGAAGAAGGAGCCGAACGGGTGTTGAATGTATTAGAGTGGTTGTGGGAATCTCCACAGGGTAATGAGCCGGAGGGAATGACCGGCTACAAAGGTTTTTACTATCACTTTTTAAATTATGAAGATGGGGAGCGGTTCAAACAGGTTGAATTATCTACCATTGATACTGCTTTACTTATGGCCGGAATTTTAACTGCTCAGAGTTATTTTGATGGCGATAATCAGGTAGAAAATAGAATTCAGGAATTAGCAGATTCGCTTTATTTGCGGGTTGAATGGAATTGGGCTATGAATGAAAATCCTGCCATGTCGATGGGCTGGCGTCCTGAATCCGATTTTATAAGTGCTAAGTGGGAAGGATATAATGAAGCTATGATTCTGCTCATCCTGGCTTTGGGTTCTCCAGATCACTCCATTCCAGACAATTCCTGGGATGTTTGGACCTCAACTTATGAATGGGAAGAATTTTACAACTATGAATTTATAAACTTTGGCCCCTTATTTGGTCATCAGTATTCCCAAATGTTTGTAGACTTTCGGGAAATTCAGGATGAGTACATGCAGGAAAAAGGGATAGATTATTTTGAAAATTCACGCCGTGCTACCTTATCAAACAGGGCCTACTGTATAAATAATCCTTCTAATTTTGAAGGCTACAGCGAAACAACATGGGGATTAACTGCCTGTGACGGCCCCTCCAATGAAACTCGAAAAATGGATGGCAAAGAGGTTCAATTCCGTACCTATCACGCCCGCGGTGCAGCTGATGGATATATAGAAGATGATGGAACAATCACCCCAACTGCGGCAGGCGGTTCCATACCATTTGCTCCCGAGATCACCCTTGGCACTTTATTTAGCATGAAAGAGAATTACGGAAGCCAGCTATATAAAGAGTATGGATTTATAGATTCATTTAATATGACTTTTGATGAAGAAGGCTGGTTTAATCCGGATTATTTAGGCATAGATCAAGGGCCAATCCTTATTCAATTAGAAAATCTTGAAACCGAACTGATTTGGAGTCTTATGAAAGAAAATCCATATATCAGGAAAGGATTGGAAAAAGCCGGATTTACCGGCGGTTGGTTAAATGAGTCAGATCAAAAAAAGCAAAAATGAAACAGATGATAGAACAAATATCATTTTTAAAGAGGTGGAAGTTTAGAGCAGGAAAATTCTCCCTTATGATAGGTATGGCATTAAGCCTATTCATTTCGCTTAGTTTTAATTCAGAAGTTTTGGCGCAGCAGGAAGTTCGGGGTACTGTAATTGATGCCGAAACACAGGAAACAATGCCTGGAGTGAATATACAGGTGAAGGGAACCATGAGGGGCACCACAACCAATACTGATGGAATCTTTAGCATACGACTGGATTCTAACCAGGCAGTTTTAGTTTTTACTTTTATCGGGTACGAATCCCATGAAGCAAATGTGGAGAGAGGTGAAGAATTAGTGGTAGAACTTCAGCCGGTGGTAGGGGAGTTGGAAGGGCTTGTAGTGGTTGGTTATGGTGCAATTCGTAAACGGGATATGACAGGTGCTGTTGGTCGGGTTAGTTCTGAGGATATAGGAAAAATAACCAGTTTAAATGCAGAGCAATCGTTACAGGGGCGCGTAAGCGGGGTACAAATAACGACAACCTCTGGTGCACCCGGGGCCGCGGCTGCTGTTCGAATCCGGGGAGTGGGTACCTTCAATAATTCATCTCCAATATATGTGGTGGATGGGGTAATTCTGGATGATATCTCCTTTCTGAATTCTTCTGATATCGAATCGATGGAGATTTTAAAAGATGCTTCAGCAACAGCAATTTATGGTTCACGGGGTGCAAATGGTGTTATTTTGGTTCAAACAAAACATGGGTCACGTTCAGTGGAAGGTCCTGTTGTTAACGTTTCAGCAGAAGGGGGCATTCAACAGCTAGAGCAACAAATTGATTTACTAAGCGGGCGCGAATTTGCAATTATATCAAATGAAATTCGTCCCGGTACTTATAATAATGTAGATGCTGTTCCCAATACAAACTGGCAAGACCTGATTTTTGAAAGTGCCCCCATGCAAAACCATCAGGTTTCTGTAAGTGGTGCAAGTGATAATGCCGATTACTACATAAGCCTGGGATATTTCAATCAGTCAGGTATTATTGGCAAATCAAATTTTGAACGCATTAATTTAAAATTCAATAATAATTACCGGCTTAATGAAAATATAAAGCTCGGTAATAACATTACTATTTCTCCTTATAAACAACAGGTGGCACCAAATGCCACTTTTGCTGTATACCGGGCTCAGCCTGTTTTAGAGCCATATTATCCTGACGGTAGTTTTGGTGTAGTACATAATGTTGGAAATCCCCTGGCTGATTTGGATCATTCCAACAACTTTAACAGCGGCACCAGAGTAGTAGGAAATATCTTTACAGAAGCGATTGTTGCTAATGATTTTTTACTCAGAAGCAGCTTTGGGATAGATGCAGCTTTGCATCGTTCTGAGAATTTTACTCCTGCCTATACCGTATTCAATCCTGATGGCACCGCTTCACAGCAAGATAATACCTATAGTGATCTTTTTAAGGGTGAGGGTATCAACTATACCTGGCTTTGGGAAAACACCGTTAACTATGTAAAGGATTTTGACCGGCATCAGGTAAATAGTGTGGCAGGTTTTACGATGCAGCAAACCCGTTCTGAAATCTTACAACTGTCGGGACAGAATGTTATTCGGAACGGAGAGGATTTCTGGTATATACAGCCTTCCTACATTGTTGATGAAGCCAATAACATAAATATGTTGTCCTCAATTTTTAATGGAGTAGATGCCGGGCAGTATTATAATATGATGTCTTTTCTTGGCCGGGTTGTTTACTCCTTCGATAATAAATATATGACCACACTCACCCTGCGGCGTGATGGTTCTTCAAAATTTGCAGATGAAAACCAATGGGGCTATTTCCCTTCCTTTGCCCTGGGATGGAATATTGACCAGGAAAATTTCATGCAATCCGTTAAGGTTCTCAATCTGTTAAAAATCAGGGCAAGCTGGGGCATGATTGGAAATGAGAAAATAAATTATTACGACCGTTTTTCCAGAGTAAATGCTGGTTTGCTGGCAGTATTTGGTAATCCTGATGAAGCTTTTGTAGCTGGTACGTATGGAAAAACAGGAAATCCTGACCTCAAATGGGAAACCACCACTCAAACTGATATTGGGCTTGAATTCGCCTTGTTGGAGAACAGGCTTACCGGCGAAATTGATTTCTATAACCGGGTAACAGATGACATCCTGGTGGAACTCTCCACACCCGGACATTTGGGGAATGGACAAGGACAGAGAATCCGCTATAATGCAGCTTCAGTTCTCAATAGAGGAGTGGAATTTACAGTAGGGTGGCAAGACCGACTGGGAGAATTAGGCTATGGTATAAATGTATTGGGAAATACCATTCATAATGAAGTGCAGGCAATTGGTGGAAACAGCGGAATAGATTCGTTGCTCATTGGTGGATTTCTGGCAAATGGCCAGGCGGTAACTCTTTCCAGTGTTGGGCATCCTATTGGTGCATTCTATGGATATAAAACCGATGGAATATTTCAAAACCCGGCTGAACTTGATGCATATCCTCATCTTTCGCAAGCTGGTGTAGGTGATCTTCGTTTTGTAGATACAGACGGCGACGGAGATTTAGACGGTGATGACCGAATCTACCTCGGTTCACCCATACCTACTTTTGTATATGGATTTTCTGTAGATCTTAACTATAAAGACCTCGATTTCTCTATCGGTTTACAAGGGCAATACGGCAATAAAATTTTTAATGGGAAAAATGTAGTTCGGCCTGATCCGTATAATTTTGAACAGCATGTCTGGAATCGATGGTCTGGTGAAGGTACTAGTAATTCCGAACCCCAGGCGTCTTTTGGCGGGTATAACTATTTGCCATCCGACCGATTCATTCAAGATGGCTCATTTCTACGCATTCGTAGCTTAATTTTTGGATACAGCCTTCCCAATAATCTGCTAAATAGTGTGGGAATTTCTAAGGCAAGGTTTTATGTGAAAGCTACCAATCTCTTCACTTTTACCAATTACACCGGCTATACGCCTGAAATTGGCAGTTCTGATGTTCTCTCTAATAGTATTGATAATGGCATTTATCCTATTCCAAGAGTCATCTCTTTAGGATTTAATACAACATTTTGAGGTTATAAAAATGAAAACCAAAAGAATTTTTTATATCACAGCTTTGATATTTGCACTCACCGCCTGCAATGATTTTTTAAGCGTGAATCCACAAAGTGAGTTAACACAGGAAGCATTTCCCAACACTCAGGAAGATGCACTTCAGGCAACCAATGCAGTGTACTCTAGTCTGCGCGACTGGCATTACCATAGCGGTGGTTATCCCATTCTGGATTTTATGTCGGATGATGGCCATAAAGGCAGTAATCCAAATGATGGTGCAAGCACACAGGGCCCCTATGAGAATTTTACCCATTCCACCACACAGGATGGCCTTGACCGCTGGTGGAATGTACTATTCCAGGGAATTCGCCGTGCCAACATCGTAATTGAAAAAGTAGAACCTATTGCAATGGATGAAAATTTAAAAGACCGGTTGATTGGAGAGGCCTCATTCTTGAGAGGCTTGTATTACTTTGACCTGGTGCGTGCTTTTGGAGGTGTACCATTGGTAAAAACGACCGAGCCCGATCTTAAAATTTCCCGGTCTACCGTCGACCAGACTTATGAGTTAATCATAGAAGACCTGGAACTTGCTATTGATAATCTTCCCTTCAAAAGTGAATATAGCAACAATGATTTAGGACGAGCAACAAAGGGAGCGGCAAAAGCCTTGCTTGCCAAAGTATATCTGTTTCAACAAGATTTTGAAAATGCGGAGATTTATGCACTTGAAGTAATCACTTCTGATGAATACGATCTTGAACCGGATTTTTATGATGCAAACGGTCCAGATGGAGAACACGGTGTTGAATCAGTATTTGAAATCGGAGCGGTGGAAACAGGAGGGGGCGGTGGAAATCAATATGCAAACACACAAGGAGTACGAGGTACACCAAACCGTGGATGGGGTTTTAACCGCCCATCCGTCGATTTGCGTGAAGCTTTTGGAGAAGATGATCCTCGCCGGGGTGGGACAATAATTGAACTGGGTGATGTAATTGATGGCATAGAAATTATCGGCGATGGTACAACACCCGATGAAACCACTGATGACGATGGAAATGTTATAGAAATCGAGAGTTACAACCGCAAAGTCTGGATTCCCGGAACTTCAACCGATACACAATTCGGGCATAATCGCCGGCTAATTCGTTTTGCTGATATACTATTGATAGCTGCAGAAGCCCTTAATGAAAATGATAAGCCGAATGAAGCTTTGATACAACTGAACCGGGTACGGGAACGAGCCAGACAGGGAGATGAAACTATTCTTCCGGATATCACAGAAACTAATAAAGAAGTGCTGCGCGAAAATATTCTACATGAACGTCGGATAGAATTGGCTCTTGAGGGGCATCGATTCTGGGATCTTGTAAGAACAGGTAACGCAGATGATGTATTAGTACCTGCCGGTTTTGTTACAGGAAAACATGAACTGCTTCCTATACCTCAAAGTGAAATTGATTTATCCCAGGGTTCTCTCAGCCAAAATGATAATTGGAATTAAAACTAAATAAGTAAAACTCAAAACAAATCAGGTAGTCATGAAAAATAAAAATACAATACTAATGATTATTTCAGCCTTTACACTGATGGCTGTTATTTTCCAGGCGTGTAATAATGACAGTGAGCCGCAGGATCTAAATATAGATTCTATGACTGTAGGTGATCTTGATCTGAATTCTGCAGATTCACCCGACAATGTACCGGTTGATGCAGGTATAGAAATCACCTTCAACTCTAATATTAATGAGGAAACTGCCACATCAAATAATATAACCCTGGTTCAGGATTATGATGAGGCGGATATCCCATTGGATATTTCAGTGGATGGAACAACATTGACCCTTCAGCCGGAAGAAGTACTTGCGGCCGGAACACTTTACCAGCTCAATTTAAGAAGTGGCCTGCTAAACAGCGATGATCAGCCACTGGGCGAAACTTCCCGTACATTTTCAACAGCAGGAACTTTTACACCTTCCGGCGCAATTGCTCACTGGACATTCGAAGACAGTCCTGATGACATTGTCGGAAACTATGATGCTTCTGCAGAAATAGATATCGATTATACTGCCAGCCGTAATGATGAAGCCGGACTGGCCGCTACTTTCAATGGCAATACCAGTATTATTGAAATCCCTAATGGTGATGATCTTATGAATGCGGAGGAATTCACACTCAGTTTTTGGGTGAGAACCAACTCAGAAGGTCACGTAAACGAGAATGGAGATCCTGCCGGACATTTTGTAATGGGACTTGCCGCCCATTTAGGGTTTCAGTTTGAAATTCCTGCCGATTATAGCTGGATGAAAATTCCTGCTTCTATTGAACTCACAGATGGTACTATTCGGGGAGGCGGTGATCTATTCTGGAATGGTGATGGCATGACGAGAGACAATGACGGATGGCAAGGAACTACCTTAAATGATGAAGAAGATATTGAGTCTCTGGCAAAAGATACGTGGATGCATGTAACCTATTTGTTTAACGGCCCGGAAAAAATCCGGTCTCTTTATGTTAACGGCGAACCTAGAATCGAACATGATTTTAGCTTATGGCCGGAAGATGCCGAGGAACGAATGGTTATAGGAATGGCGTATGGAGGAGAAGAGCCTGATGTATATCCTGAATTAGCATTCGGTTTTGTACATTCACGTGCAGGAACCATGTGGGATGAAGAACCCTGGGGCGGTTACGATATTCCCACAGCCAACCACTTCAAAGGGCAGCTTGATGATGTGAAAATCTATCATCAGGTACTCACCGAAACTGAAATACAATTGATGTATGCATCAGAAAACTAATCTGATAAAGTAGCAACAGGGGAGGTGTGGATTATCACCTTCCCTTTTTTATATAAACTGTGAAAGCCTATAATTTGCCAGAACAATGCTGGTTATTTGGAAAGAAGTATGTACAGTAAAAATTTTCTGATTAAATATCGATTTATTAACAAATCTAACAGTTTTATAATCTTTCGATGCTTTCTAAAAAACCTGCTGGTATTCTTGATGTTAACCTCTTGCAAACAAGGAGGCACAAATCAGGATGCAGATGTATTTCAATTGCAAAAGATATCGGCAGATGATATAACAATGAATTCAACACAAACTAATTCTGAAATTTCGGTTACTGCAACATTTCGAATTGAATTTTCTTCTCCGGCAGATACTCAATCCGCACGAAATAATATCAATATAACTGAAAGCGATGAACACAGAGAAGTCCCGCTTGTTTATAATTTTGAAAATGATGCCCGATTTATTCTTATACAAGCTGAAGATGATTTCGAGTGGGATACAGATTACCGGCTTGAGATAAAGAATGAAATGCAATCATCACAGGGTGCAGAATTTCCCGGCGTTGTCTATAGTTTTCAAACAGAATCAGGCGAAGTAGAATTGATTTCAGCTTCTGTTAATAACCATGATTTAACAGCTTCGCAAGATGTCCGGGATATTACATACGATACTATCAGCATGGAATTTACTTTTTCGGAATCATTGAATGAAAATGATTACCAAAGTTATTTTAATATCTTACCCTCCATTTCTGCCGGATTTTCTCTTTCAAATGATGATAAAACGGTAACCATAACGAATTCGCAGCCACTGGATTACTACCGGCACTATGCGGTAAATATTAGCACAAATCTGAAATCAGAAAACGGATTTGAGTTCGAAGGTTTTGAATCAGTTTTTCAAACCGGAATCAACCCGGAGTATAAATTTCCCGAAATCAGTGACAAGGAGTTGCTGGATAAAGTTCAGGAAGCCACCTTTCAATATTTCTGGGATTTTGCTCATCCCGTTAGCGGATTAGCCCGCGAGCGCAATACTTCGGGTGAGACGGTTACCATTGGTGGAAGCGGCTTTGGGCTGAAAGCTATTGTTACGGGAATTCATCGGGATTTTATCGCCCGCAGCGAAGGGGTAGAACGATTTCAAAAAATAGTGGATTTTCTGAAATCAGCTGATCGTTTTCATGGAGCCTGGTCGCATTGGTTGAATGGCTCCACGGGCAGGGCACAAGCTTTTAGCCAATATGATGATGGCGGAGATTTGGTAGAAACGGCCTTTATGGCGCAGGGACTTATAACCGTAAGGCAGTTTTTGGATAAAAATACTCCCGAAGAACAAGCGCTTATTAGCGACATCAACCATTTACTCGATACTATAGAATGGGATTGGTACACACAAAATGATCAAAATGTGTTGTATTGGCATTGGTCACCCAATCACGACTGGAGAATGAATATGCAAATCAAAGGATACAATGAAGCCTTAATTGTATATGTTTTGGCAGCTTCCTCTGAAAATCATTCCATTGACCCTGAAGTGTATCACGAAGGCTGGGCATCTTCAGGAAGTATCCGCAATGGAAATTCTTTTTATGGACATACACTTCCCCTGGGGTACGATTATGGCGGCCCGCTCTTTTTTGCACACTATTCGTTTCTCGGCCTCAATCCGCGAAACCTCTCTGATACCTACGCTGATTACTGGGAGCAGAACCGCAGCCACACGCTTATAAATCGCGAGCATAACATCATCAATCCAAATAATTTTGTCGGATATAGTTCCGATAGCTGGGGGCTTACTGCAAGTGATAATTATGAAGGTTATCTCGCTCATGAACCCACTCGTGATAATGGTACTATAACTCCCACAGCCGCCATTTCTTCCATTCCATATACCCCGGAAGAATCCATGGAGGCAATCCACCATTTCTATTATGTTTTGGGAGATAAACTTTGGGGAGAATATGGATTTTACGATGCTTTTAATCCAACAGAAAGCTGGTGGGCGAATTCCTATTTAGCCATAGATCAGGGCCCGATTATCATTATGATCGAGAATTACAGGTCTGAATTATTATGGGATTTATTTATGTCGGCACCAGAAGTTCAATCAGCTTTGGACAGGCTGGGATTTACAACCGGGGAGTAATTTATCATGGCTGATATTGCATCCATAAAATTTTTCTTGAATTCTGCCATCCTCAGGAATGAGATTAATTACCAGGATCATAAAATCATCTTTGAATTATGAAACATCCATTACAACAAATCTTAGTAACAACCGCAGTTTTAATGCTGATTATGGCTGGTTTTCAAAAAACAATTACAGCTCAAACGAACCCACCAAAAAATGTAATTTTTATACTTAGTGATGATCACCGATACGATTTTATGGGATTTCATGAAAATGCGCCCTCATATATTGAAACTCCGAACCTGGATCGAATGGCTGGCGAAGGTACTCATCTACAAAACGCATTTGTTACTACATCACTTTGTTCGCCAAGCCGTGCTTCCATTTTAACCGGCCAATATGCCCACAATCATCAGGTTGTTGATAATACCAGTCCAATTCCTGAAGGCACTCGCTTTTTTAATGAAGATCTGCAGCAAGAAGGTATTGAAACCGCCTACATTGGCAAATGGCATATGGGAGAAGAGGACGACAATCCGCTGCCGGGATGGGATCGGTGGGTCAGTTTTAGAGGGCAGGGAGTATATCTCAATCCTACATTGAATGTTGATGGAGAACGTGATGAGCACGAAGGCTATACGACTGATCTTCTCACTGATTTTGCGGTTGACTGGCTGAAAGAACAAACCGAAAGCAGTGCGCCTTTTTTCCTCTACCTGTCTCATAAAGCTGTTCATGCAGAATTTGAAGCCGCTGAACGTCATGTTGGATATTATGATAATATTGAAATTGAATATCCCGAAACAATGGATAACACCGAGCGCAATTATCGCACGAAACCCGATTGGGTAAAATCACAGCGTTACAGTTGGCACGGTGTGGATTATGCCTATCATGGCGATTTGGATTTTGATGAATTTTACCGTGGCTATCTTGAAAGTTTACTTGCACTGGATGAAAGTGTGGGGCGCGTTCTGGATTATCTGGAAGAATCCGGATTGGCTGAAAATACACTGGTTATTTATATGGGAGACAATGGCTTTTTACATGGAGAACATGGATTGATTGACAAGCGAAATGCCTACGAAGAATCTATCCGGGTGCCATTATTAGCCTGGGCTCCCGGTTTTCTTGATGCAGGTACAAAAATTGAGGAATTGGTTCGAAATATTGACATAGCTCCCACTGTTCTTAATCTCTTCAATGCCGGGAGTTCCATTGAAATGGATGGGCTTTCTTTCTCCCCGTTGCTGAAAGGAGAAAATGATCCGCGCGACCGGGAATTTTTATATGAATACTATTGGGAACCGGCCTTTCCTCATACTCCCTCAACTTTCTCATTACGAGGCGACCGCTATAAATATATTTTTTACCACGGTGTGTGGGATCGGGATGAATTATATGACTTGGAAGCAGATCCAAATGAGCGATACAATCTGGCTGAAGTGCCTCAATATCTCGACTTGCGAAATGAAATGAGAAATCGATTATTCGACAGAATGGAAGAATTAGGGGCAATGAACATTCCTTTACGCCGTGCAGGATGGCAGGCCGATGAAAAACTTAAGGGAAATTAAATTTTATATAAAAAGCTGATTAACAATATTAACACCTGGAGCGAATAGATAAATGAAAAAATTTAGCCTGATACTACTTAGTGCTGTTGCATTACTTGTTAACGCATGCGGAGCATATAATCCCGGGGATAAGATTAATGATCCCATCAGCCAAAAAGCAGATTCAGTTTTGGCATTGATGAATTTGGAGGAAAAAATCGGGCAATTGACGCTATACACCAGCGATATGGATCAAACCGGCGCATTTTTGCGAACAGAATATATTGAGGATGTTCAGTCGGGGAATGTGGGGGCTATATTCAATGCTTACGGTGCAGAGTATACTCGCAATTTACAGGAAATGGCTGTGAACGAAAGCAGGTTAGGCATCCCGCTTCTGTTTGGCTACGATATAATTCATGGCCACCGCACTATTTTTCCGGTTCCAATTGCTGAAGCCTCGAGCTGGGATATGGATATGATTCAGTTATCAGCGGAAGTTGCAGCCCGTGAAGGTGCTGCCGAGGGCCTTCACTGGACCTTTGCTCCCATGGTGGATATTGCCAAAGATCCACGCTGGGGAAGAATAGTTGAAGGTAGCGGGGAAGATGCATTCCTGGGATCAAAAATCGGCGCTGCACGGGTAAGAGGTTTCCAGGGGGATGATTTAATGGATTTACATACTCTGGCAGCTACCGCTAAACATTTTGTTGCCTACGGGGCAGCTCAGGCGGGGCGTGATTATCATAGTGTTGATATGTCGGAACGGATGTTACGCGAAGTGTACCTGCCGCCTTTTAAAGCTGCCCTTGATGCGGGAGCTGTTTCGGTAATGACCGCTTTTAATGATTTAAATGGAGTTCCCGCTACAGCAAATAAATATCTATTTCAGGACATACTGCGGGAGGAGTGGGGTTTCGAAGGATTTGTAGTTACAGATTATACCGCAATTATGGAGTTGCTTTATCATGGCGTAGCAAAGGATTCTCATCACGCCAGCGAATTGGCGATGAATGCCGGAGTGGATATGAGCATGCAGGATGGTTTTTACCAGGAAACACTCGCTGATTTGATTGAAGAAGGGAGAATAAGTGAATCGCAAATTGATAAAGCAGTGGTCAATATTTTGAAGGTAAAATTTCGATTGGGTTTATTTGATGATCCATACCGGTACAGCTCTGAAGAGCGACAAGAGGCTGAAATCATGAAACCCGAAAACCTGAATGCTGCCCGCGATATGGCACGGAAATCTATAGTGCTGTTGAAAAATGAAGGCAAAGTTCTGCCGATAAAGGAATCAGTAAATACTATTGCTGTAATCGGACCAATGGCAGATAATCAGCGTGATTTAATTGGAAGCTGGTCGGCGGCGGGTGATTGGGCAAAATCGATAACCTTACTGGAAGGGCTGAAAAATAAAATGCCTGATGTTAATTTTATTTATGCTGAAGGTGCCGGTATTGAAGGTGACAACCGGAAGGGTTTTAGCGAAGCAGTTAAAGCTGCACAACGAGCCGATTTGGTTATTCTGGCTCTGGGCGAAGCTTATAATATGTCTGGGGAAGCTGCCAGCCGAACCGATATTGATCTGCCAGGCGTTCAGGAGGAACTTGCTCAAGAAATTCATAAAACAGGAAAACCCACTGTTGCAGTACTCATGAATGGCCGTCCGCTAACCATTAACTGGCTGGATGAAAATATATCAGCAATACTTGAAACCTGGTATTTAGGAACGACTGCAGGAGATGCTATCGCTGATGTTTTAGTTGGAGATTACAATCCTTCAGGAAAACTTCCGGTAACTTTTCCGCACAATGTAGGCCAGATTCCAATCCATTATAACATGTTGAATACCGGGCGGCCTTTTGATGCTGATAACAAATACACTTCAAAATATCTGGATGCTCCCAATAAGCCGCTTTATGTATTTGGTTACGGCCTTAGCTATACAACCTTTGATTACAGTCCAATTTCATTATCCTCGAAATCAATTACTATGGATGATAGCCTGGAAATTTCCATCACAGTAAGCAATACCGGTGATTATAAAGGAGAAGAGGTGGTTCAGCTTTACTTGCAGGATAAAGTTGCTTCAGTTTCGCGCCCGGTACGGGAACTAAAAAACTTCAAAAAAATAAATTTAGAACCCGGAGAATCTAAAGAAGTGAAATTCTACATTTCTGACAAGGAACTGTCCTTTTACAGAAAAGATATGAGCTTCGGAGTAGAGCCAGGCGAATTTATGATCTATGTAGGTGGAAATTCCCGCGATACACAATCTGCAGAGTTTGTGTTGGAGAAATAGTTTCAGATGTAGATTTTCCTCCAATCCTGTCAGGTATCTATGCGAATTGGATTACCAAAATAGTGGCAAAATTCAGGGTTTGAAGACCAAGTATGACCATTTTAAAAAGTCATTATCAATTCCGTAAGATTGGTATCGGTCGATAACTCCAGGCGCTTGCGCAATCTATACCGCCGCTCTTCCACACCGCGGACCGAAATGTTCAGTAAAGGAGCAATTTCTTTAGAAGATAAATTCATACGCAAATAGGCACACAACCTCAGATCGCTTGGAGTAAGCTGGGGGTAAGTTTTTTTAAGACGTTTGAAAAAGTCACCATGAGCTTCGTTATAAAGCTGTTCAAAAATCTCCCATTCATTTTCATTCTCGATTCCCTTTTCAATAAGTTCGGTAAGCTGTTTAAAATATTTATTAGGCAGTTGGGCACCCAATTCTTGCTTCTGCTTTTGAAGTTCATCTTTTACTGTATTCAGAAGATTATTTTTTCGCATCATTGCCATAGTGTTTGATGCTAGCTGTGCAGATTTATGTGATATTTCTGCCTGTAACTTTTCATTGTTGAGCTTGATGATTTCTTTTTCAGCTTTTTCTCGCTCAGCCAACATATTCTTATGTTTTTGCTCCAGGTCTACTCCGAGCGCCTTCCAACGCTTACGTGAGTTGTAAAGACGTATCATGAGGCCGAAAGAAGCGATCAAAAGTAAATAAAACACATTGGCTACATTAGATAAATACCAAGGCTTTTTTATTGTGAATGGGAAGGCAGCCACCTCAGAGAGTAATCCATTCGTCCCTATTGAACGTACTTGAAAAATATATGAGCCAGAAGGCAGGCGCAGATAATTTGCCTGTGTCTCGGAAGTCCAATCACTCCAGGAAGCTTCCATTCCATCCAGTTTATATTGAAAGAAGGCCAGGTTTCCTGCAACCTGTGATGTACTCCAGTTAAATTTCAGCGTATTATTTCTGTAGGATAGATTCTCTTCTGCTGAAGCAACAGGATCCACATCAACAGATTCGCCGTGAATGGTAGTTGCAAGTACAGACCTGATGTTAACTGATGGGATAGGATATTTCGACTGGTTTGCTAATTTCAAATCAAGAATGGCAAAACCGTCGTCAAGACAAAAGAAATGTAGGTTTTCGTTTAAAGGGATAACGTTTTCGTAATCTTCCACCAGATTATAGTTATACATTTGAGGTAAAATGCGATAAAGAAGCTGTATAGAATTGAAGTGAATTTCGAACAGGTTAATTTCTGAGCGTTTTACCACCCAATACCGTTGGTTCCCGGCAGGTAAAATATTTCTAACCGTTCCTTTTTCAGTGAAAAATTCATCCAGGTTAGTGTATGGTATAAAGTGCTCATGTATTGCATCCCATTGATATAATGTATCTGCAAAGGAAGTCATAATCCGGTTACCCAGTTTAAACACTTTGTTTGTGTTTTGTGTTAAACCCTCGGAAGCGCTGATTTTTCGAACATGCTCAATTTTGTCGAACTGTATGTTTGGTTGTAGTTGGAATATGCCTTTTACCGTATGGCCTAACCAAATATTACCCATATGATCAAATTCCATGAACCGGGCTGGAGATGAAAATCCAGTCATGGAATAAGCCTGTTCCCAGATGTTTGAATTTTTTTGGTAAACAACAAAGTCACTGTAAGTACTTTGCAGCAGAATATTTTGATTGTTAGGATAAGGTTTAAGGGTGTAACCGCCATGCACGTCTCCCACAATTTTTAATTCCTTATCCTCTATTAAATAAGTACCATCGTTGAGGCCGCTATACAATAAGCCGTCAAATTCATTAATGAACCATACTTGACCCTGGGAATCGGGAATTAAGGTCTTGTCATAGAAATTTCCCTGATTATCACGTTTATACCAGTAAATTCCCTGATTAGTGCCCACATAAAGCTCGTTCTCATATAATGCTGCTGCATAAATACTGCCAATATCATTCAACTCATCTCTATAAGTATGAATGGGACTATCGAAAGCTATATAATCGAGGCCTTTATCCATGCCCACCCAAATATTTTCAAATTGATCTACAGCCAGCGACAAAATGGTATTATTTTGAAGCTGATTTTGGGTATTAATATTCTTGAGTAGTTTATTTTTTAGATCATATATATAAAGGCCATTAAGAATAGTGCCCACAATTATTTTATCTTCGGTCCGCACCATCTTGTTGATTTTGTTGCGAATTACTTCATCTTTTTTCTCACCCCGCCATTCTTTGAATGATTCGCCATTGTAGGTATAAAGGCCATTGGAAGTGCCTATTAGCTTTGAGTTACCAGGTAAATCAATTATTGATTTCACTTCTTCATTTTGAAGAAATTTACTTCCTGGCATTTTTACAAATTCACCATTTTGGAGCCGGTATAAACTACCCTGTATTTTTTGAATAAATATTTCCTCTCCTACTTTGTGTGGAAACATTAGTGAGCCAGGTATTTCAATCCGGTAAACTTCCTCTTGATCATAGCAGTAAACAGATCCGAAGCTGTGGAAATAAACCTTTCCGTCATGTTCAATGATTTTCCAGATTTCATCATTGTTCATGTCAGAGTTTTCAAGTAAGGGCACTAATGAGTGATAAATAAGCTCATCGCTATCATCTTTTTCCCAATAGCCAAACTCTTCGAATGAACCGGTAAATATTCTATCATTTATGTAAGCAACCGATCTGAAAATGTTACGCTCTGGTAACTCATAAAGATGAAAATCTGTATTCTCATGTATTAGAAGTCCATTGTTGTTAGCTACGAAAATACGCTGACTATCATCGGTTGAGATATCCCAATTCTGATTTCCGGCTCTTGGTTCATTGATGCTGTAATTGCTAATCTGAAAGCTAATCTGGGCAATACCATCCAGAAAGCCGGTCATTAGAAAAATTAACAAAATGAAAGAAAAACGCATCATAAATCTGATCTCGTTCTATTGATACCCATTGCCACTAAATATTAACATTAAAAATCTAAGAAAGACAATGGTAATAAATCTGACTTCAGTCACTAACCAGCATCTTAGATATAAAAAGGCGAGGCAGCTAATAAAATGAACTTGTTCAAGAGGATTTACCTGTGATTGTGAAAATTCTGAAATAAAATTTTTGCAGAAATAGAGAAACAAGAAAGCCATTGTATTTAAATACAATGGCTGGCTTTGCAAGCTTATTGATTGAAATTATTTTTCACCTATTACTCCGCTGAAATACCTCTTCGAATAAGCAGGTGTCTCACATCGGGATCGGTGCCGCGGTAGTTTTTATATAGATCCATGGCATTTCCGCTGCCTCCCCGGCTGAGGAGATATTGCCGGAATCGGTCGCCATTTTCTCGGCTAAGGCCGCCTTCTTCTTTCATATATGCAAAAGCATCGGCCGCTAGAATTTCACTCCACATGTACGCGTAATAATTAGCTGCATATCCACCCGAAAAAATATGAGAGAAATAGGGAGATTTGTAGCGGGGAGGTATTACCTCTGTTTCCAGATTATATTTGGCCAGGGCTGCCTTTTCAAAGGATTCCACATCCTCCGGGATTTCTGTAGGACTCAACATATGCCACTCAAGATCCAGCATGGTTGCAGCCAGATATTCCTGCGTATCAAAACCTTGGTTGAAAGCCTGTGCTGCAAGTAATTTATCGAGCAGTTCCTCCGGTATTTGCTCGCCGGTTTCATGATGGATAGCGTAGTTTTTAAGTACATCGGGATGAATAGCCCAATCTTCCTGAAAAGTAGATGGAAATTCCACAAAATCTCGTGGCACTGAAGTTCCTGCCTGGGAAGGATATTGTACATTTGAAAACAATCCGTGCAAACCATGGCCCATTTCATGAAATAAGGTGGTTACATTATCAAAGCTGATAAGTGCAGGCTGGTCAGCTGCCGGTTTTTCGATATTCAAAACATTTACGATTACCGGTTTTTGATTCAGCAGGTGCGACTGAGAAACAAATGAACTCATCCACGCACCGCCACGCTTGGAGTCGCGGGCAAAATAATCGCCGTAGAAAAGGCCAATCTGTTCACCACTTTCATCCATAACATCAAACACCCGAACATCCGGATGGTATACGGGGATATCATTTCGTTCTTCAAATGAAATCCCGAAAAGCCTGTTCATGGTATAAAATACTCCATCTTCAAGCACACGGTTTAACTCGAAATACTGCCGGACTTCCGAATCATCAATATCATATTCTGCACTGCGAACTTTTTCTGCATAATATTCCCAATCCCAGGCACGCAATTCTTCATCGATGCCATCTTCCTGCATCATCTGTTCTATCAGTTTCGATTCCTTTCCTGAATTCGCAATTACTGATGGAATTAGATCAGTAAGCATCTCAAGAATATTAGCCCCGGTTTGTGCGGTTTGTGGTTCTACGGCAAATGAAGCATGGTTTGGATATCCCAGTAATTCCGCCCGTTCTGTTCGCAGTTTTACCAGTTCAAGTATGATAGGGCGTGTATCAATGCCATCATTTTCTCCAATTCCGCGATTAGCCGAAGCTTCCCAAACTTTCTGGCGCATAGCTCGATTATTCAGGCTTTTAAGTACAGGAATGCGTGTTGTATTAGTAATATTTAAAAGATAGCCGTCTTCAAAACCACGTTCTCCGGCGGCCTCTTTTGCGGCTGTAATTCGGCCGGCATTCAGTCCATCAAGTAATTCTTCGTTATCTACAAAAACCGCCCGCTCTTTGGTCAAACCAAGTAACTTTTCCTGGAAATCAGTAGTCAGGGATGATATGCGTTCATTTATTTCCCGGATGCGGATTTGTTCATTTTCATTCAGTTGCGCTCCGGCTCGTACAAAATCTCGACGGGTATCTTTCAGGAGTTTCAATGATTCCTTATCCAGGCCTAATTCTTCTCTTTTATTATACAGCATTTCCACCCGTGCAAATAAATCACTGTTGAGAAGAATATTATCTGAATGGGAGGCAAATTTGGGAGCCATTTCAGATTGTATTTCCTGAATATTTTCGTTTGTGTGGGCCGAAGTCAGATTAAAAAATACCCGTTGTACTCTGGTCAGCAGTTCACCCGATGTTTCCATTGCAACGATGGTATTTTCAAAAGTAGGTTCTTCAGAATTGGCCGCAATTTGATCCATTTCCTGAAGCTGCTGTTTCATTCCTTCTTCAAAAGCTGGACGATAATGCTGATTTTCAATTTTTGAAAAATCAGGGGCTTCGAAGGCTAAAGTACTTGGAGAAACAAATGGGTTGTTAGTCATGTTATTTTGTGTGCAGGAAATGGTGGTCAGCATGAAAAGGAGTAAAATTGAATATACCGGCGTGAATGATCTCATGGGAGGGATGTTAATTAGACATGGAAATTTTGAAAAGTTTTTAAACAGAAGCAGACAAGAGTTAATTGTATCTTAAAATAATCTCATCCTGGTTATTTACTACTTGTTAAGTGATTGGCAAGTATACATATCTTTCGCTTCTTTTTTTAAATTATACTTCGATAATTTTTCCTATTTCCTGAGGGATTCAGGTTTTGTTTGGGTTCATTTTTATCGCCCTGCAAAACCTGTTATATTCAGAATCAAATTCAGTTGGTTTAAAACAAAATCATGAAAAAATTCCTGCTTCTTTCTTTTCTCCCGATTTTAGCCATACAATTTACTTCTGCCCAAATCCTTTACGAGTCCCCGCAATTCGACCGGCAGGATACGCTCCGTGGCAGCATCACCCCGGAACGCGCCTGGTGGGATTTAACCTATTATCACCTGGATGTAGCGGTGGATATTGCCAACAATTCCATAAGTGGTAAAAATCTTATTCAGTATAAAGTATTGGAGCCGCATCAACGACTGCAGATTGATTTGCAGCCGCCACTAAAAATCACCAAAATATCGCAAAACGAAAAAGACCTGGATTTTGAGCGGGATGGAAATGCCTGGTTTGTCACACTTTCAGAAGAACAAAAAACTGATGATGTTAATGAATTGACGGTTCATTACTCAGGTAAACCAAAAGTGGCTGTACGTCCGCCTTGGGATGGCGGTTTTAGTTGGGAGGAAGACAGCAACGGACGACCTTTTGTGGCTACTTCAAACCAGGGAATTGGTTCGAGTATTTGGTGGCCGAACAAAGATCATCCTTATGATGAAGTGGACAGCATGTTAATCAGTGTGAATGTTCCGGATACTTTGATGGATGTTTCCAACGGGCGGTTGCGGGGTGTGGATGAGCACGAAAATGGCTCCAAAACCTGGCACTGGTTTGTATCAAATCCTATCAATAATTACGGGGTAAATATAAACATCGCCGACTACGTGCATTTTGATGAAATATTTATGGGAGAAGAGGGCGAATTAACCCTCGATTATTATGTTCTTCGGGAAAATCTGGATAAAGCAAAAGAGCAGTTTCAGCAGGTTATTCCGATGATGGAAGCTTTTGAGTATTGGTTCGGACCCTATCCTTTCTATGAAGACGGCTACAAGCTGGTGGAGGTTCCGTATTTGGGAATGGAACACCAAAGTTCAGTAACCTACGGCAATAAATATCAGAACGGCTACCTGGGCAATGATTTGACCAACTCCGGCTGGGGAATGGAATTTGATTTTATAATTATTCATGAATCTGCCCACGAATGGTTTGCCAATAACATCACCTATAAAGATGCAGCTGATATGTGGGTACATGAAGGTTTTACCAATTATGCTGAAAACCTGTACCTCGATTACCTCCACGGTGAAACAGCTTCGCGTGAATATGTAATTGGCGTGAGAACCATGATACAAAACGACCGTCCCATTGTTGGCGAGTATAATGTAGATCATCGTGGTTCGGGAGATATGTATGTGAAAGGAGGAAACCTGCTCCACACCATCAGGCAAGTTGCTGATGATGATTCACTATGGCGTGAAACTTTGCGGGGTTTGAATGAAGAATTTTATCATCAAACTGTGACTACTCAGCAGGTTGAGGAGTTTATAAGCCACAAGCTGGGAAGAAATTTAGGGCCGGTATTCGATCAGTATATACGGGATATTCGAGTTCCAACTTTGGAGTATTATTTTCGGGAAGGTCAACTGGGCTACCGCTGGGGAAATGCTGTGGAAGGCTTTAACCTGCCGGTTGATGTAATTCTAAATGGCGAGAAAATACGTCTTGAACCAATCACCGAGTGGCAAAATATGCCGATAGAGGAATCTGAAAATTATGATTTTAAAGTGGACCGGGATTTTTATGTAGGAAGTTTTGATTTGCTGGGAAAATAAGATATAACTGCTCTGCCGTCTAATTTTTTCCCCACTAATATTGCATCCTTCCCAATTTACCCGTACCATTAATCGTAAAATTACGATATACGATTATGGCACTTACAAAAGCACTTCTTTTTGATGAAAAGCAGGTTCGGATTGCTGGCTTTGCGAAAGCGCTTGCCCATCCGGCACGCATCGCGATCCTCGAAATATTGGCGCAGCGAAATACCTGTATCTGTGGAGATATTACCGAGGAACTTCCGCTTGCCCAGTCTACCGTTTCACAACATTTAAAAGCGTTGAAATCTGCCGGTATAATTAAAGGTGAAATTGACGGAGCCCGAACCTGTTACTGCCTTAATGAAGAAAATCTGACCGAATTAAAATCGGTTATGGAAACTCTGTTTATAAATCTTTCTAACCCAAATAATATTTGCTGCTAATATGAAAACTTCCCTAAAATCTTCCGACCAAATCAAAGAATCCGTTAAAAAGAAATACGCGGAAATCAGTACTCAATCAAAAGCTGACAATGAAAGCTCGTGCTGTGGGGCCGGTGGAAGTTGTGGGCCGGTAAATACGGTGGATTATTCAGTATTTGCTGATGACTATACCGGAATGAAGGGCTACAATGCCGATGCAGATTTAGGCCTCGGATGCGGCTTGCCTACCGAATTCGCTAAAATGAAAGCCGGTGACACTATAGTTGATTTAGGCTCCGGCGCAGGAAATGATGCTTTTGTAGCCCGGCAGGTAGTGGGTGATTCTGGTCGTGTGATTGGAATAGACATGACCGAAGCTATGGTGGAAAAAGCCCGCAAAAATGCAGAAAAACTACAATATAGCAATGTAGAGTTTGAGCTGGGTGATATTGAAAGTATGCCACTGCAATCTGAAATCGCAGATGTTGTAGTTAGTAATTGCGTGCTAAACCTGGTCCCGGATAAAGAAAAGGCCTTCAGCGAAACCCATCGCATCCTGAAAAAGGGCGGACATTTTAGTATCTCAGATGTGGTAATTGTCGGAGATCTCCCCGATGAAATTAAAGAAGATGCCGAAATGTATGCCGGCTGTGTTGCCGGTGCTATTGATAAAGATGAGTACTTGGATATCATTGATAAAGTGGGATTTAAAAATATCACCGTTCAAAAAATAAAGGAAATAAATCTGCCTGATGAAATTCTAAGCAGCTATCTCTCGCCAAATGGAATGATAGACTTTCGCAATTCTGATATCGGAATTTTTAGCATCACCGTTTTTGCTCAGAAAGAAGGTGGGGAGAAGGAATCTTCCAAAGCAGAAGAAGTAACCATGTTGGCAGGAGATAGTTCTGCATGCGCTCCCGGTTCGGGATGCTGCTAGTAACGAGAAAAAATCTCCCTTTGAAGGAAGACCAATCAATCAGCGTCTTTTCCTGATTGAGTGTGAGGGAGGTAAGTGCTGAGATAAATAATTTTGCATCACGAATAATCTGATTTCAGGATAAACATGTATGCAGAACTAACTGACCTTTAATGGGCTCAACGATGAATCGCCCCCGGATTGCATCCGCAAAAGCGGATGCAATCCGGGGAAAACAAACAAATAATTAAAACCCGAGGCAAATAGTTAGAGATTTTCAATTATTTATCGAAGGGTTGAGCAAGAACAGTATTTATGTATCCAAAATTAAAAGCTTATATCTCTAGTATAGAATCAACATTTGATTCTATACCATCCTCCCGTAAAGAACAACTAAAAGATGTAGCCGGTCATATAAGGTCGAAAAAGGAATTAGGGGAAACCGTAAAACTCAATTTCATCTGCACGCATAACAGCCGAAGGAGTCATCTTGCTCAAATATGGACTGCTACGGCGGCTGAATATTTTAAAATATCTGATGTTGAAATCTATTCAGGCGGCACAGAAGCTACGGTTTTTAATCCACGGGCAGTTGCAGCGTTAGAGCGAGCTGGTTTTGAGGTTGAAAATCCAGGTGGAGAAAATCCAAAATACAGTATCAGCTTTAGCGAAGATTCTGATCCGGTAATCTGTTTTTCCAAGAAATTCGATGATTCATTCAATCCCGATAAAAATTTTGCTGCCATCATGACCTGCTCGGATGCCGATGAAAACTGCCCTTTTGTACCCGGCGCTGAATTTCGAGCCTCCGTAACCTATCAGGATCCTAAAGAATCGGACGGCACGGAACATGAAACTCAGACATATGACGAGCGGTGCAAGCAAATTGCCACTGAAATGTTTTATATGATGAGCTTGATCTCTAAATAAAACCTGAATTTTCCTTAACTAATAACGTTTATATGAACAAGCCATCACCAAAAAAAATGGATTTTTTCGAGCGGTACCTCACTCTGTGGGTGTTACTTTGCATTGTGATCGGGATTGGCGTAGGCTACTTAGCCGGCGATTCAATCGAAGTAATGAGCCGTTGGGAAGTTTATCAGGTAAATGTTCCGGTAGCCATTTTAATCTGGCTGATGATCTATCCGATGATGTTGCAGGTAGATTTCAGTTCGCTTCAAGAGATCAGGAAATCTCCCAAAGGTGTGGCTTGGACGGTGATCATAAACTGGGCTATTAAACCTTTCACAATGGCCTTTTTTGCGTGGATTTTTTTTGATCAGTTGTATTCTGCTTTTCTAACTCCTGAATTGGCCGATCAGTATATAGCGGGTGCTATTTTATTGGGAGCTGCTCCTTGTACGGCCATGGTTTTTGTGTGGTCGTATTTGTCGGAAGGTGATCCTAATTACACTTTGGTGCAAGTTTCTGTTAATGATCTTTTAATCCTGATTCTGTTCATCCCTATAGTAGGATTACTCTTAGGCATCACTGATATCATCATTCCTTATGCAACTCTGGTGCTCTCCATTTTAGTTTTTGTGGTGATTCCTTTGGTGGCAGGCTACATCACCCATAAAATTTTAATCCAGAAAAAAGGGGAAGAGTGGTATACCGGAAAGTTCCTTCCAAAATTCAAGCCGGTTTCTATTTCAGCTTTACTGATCACATTAATTTTGCTTTTCGCTTATCAGGGAGAACGAATCATTGCCCAGCCCCTTGATATACTGCTGATAGCCATTCCGCTCATCATGCAAACCTACTTTATTTTTGCGCTTGCATGGTATGGTGGGAGATGGATCGGGCTTCCATATCGAGTATGTGCGCCCGGCTCCATGATTGGCGCCAGTAACTTTTTTGAACTCGCTGTTGCCGTGGCCATTGCGCTGTTCGGACTCCAATCCGGCGCTGCTTTGGTTACTGTGGTTGGAGTTTTGATTGAGGTACCCATCATGCTTTCGCTGGTGAGGTTTGCGAATAAAAAGAAAGCATTGTATTAACTGGAAAACCTGAATAATACTATGTTCAGCAAAGCGAAATCCGGAGATAGGAATACACAAATTTCCAAAACCCGAAGGGGTAAAACGTGAATAACCACAGGTGCAGCTTGCAAAACCTGGGGTTGTGAACTCTCATACAAACTGAACCCTGAAAGGGTTTAATAATGATAAGTCATGACTTCATCTCTGATCTCTACGCACTGCATTCGGCCTACTCAAGCAAAAAAATACTACTTGCAGAACTACCCACAATTTTCGCATGTTAGCCAGACGAGCAAACAAAAAATATTTAGCCTTATAAATGATCTTTGTAACCCGAAAAGCACATTTTAACGCAGCCCATCGCCTTCATAATCCCCAGAAAAGCGATGTGTGGAACCGCCAGACCTTTGGTAAATGTAACTACCCTAACTGGCATGGTCATAATTATGTATTGGAGGTCACTGTAGCCGGCGAGCCATCACCCGAAACCGGATTCATAATAGATTTAAGTGAACTGAAGGATATTATTGAATTAAAAATCTTAAATCCCTGCGATCACCGGAACCTGAATCTTGATGTTCCTTTTTTGAAAGGGATTATGCCTACTACAGAAAATCTGGCACGAGAATTTTACCGGCAGTTGCGCATGGAGGTGGAAGAAGCTTGTTCGGAAGGCGGAAAATTATATTCGGTAAAAGTATTTGAAACCGAGAGGAATATCGCTGAATTTTGTCCTTTTAGGCTTGATATATAGCCGTGAGGACTATTTTAATTTCCAAAATTCAAGCTGGTAGAATGTTGTTATTTTTTTGGATTAACTTTTGAAAGTTTAGTAGTCATTTCTGGAATACACCTCAAAAACCTCATTCCTTCCTGCCCACCCGCAATAGAACATCCATCGAAACCTCGACTTTAGCTGATTCCGGCCACAACTTCTTTAATTCACTCTCAATCCATTCCACAGGATTTTCCTGCTTGGCAGCAATATAATGTTGCACTGCCGACCAGGTTTGAAAATATCCAATCATCTCCTCCAAACTCCATTCGTAGATCATTTCATAATTAACCATTTGGATTTCTTTAAAGGGGAAAGGAAGGTTGGCATATTCCTCATCAATATATTTGCGTTCTTCATCCCAGTACGGACCAATAACTTCATAGCAAAATTTAGAGACCGGTTTATCCAGTTCGGAATTGGTTTTAAACAGGCCATAGCCAAGCAAGGATAATATGCCGTTGTTTCTCAATACGCGATTTACTTCTGTGTAGAATTTTTCGAAATCAAACCAATGAACAGCCTGGGCCACAGTGATAAGGTCCACAGAATTGGTTTTGTGGGAGGTAGCTTCTGCCGGTTCTTTCTTATAGGTGATATTCCTCGCTCCTTGTGCATGCTCCAGTTGTTGTTCGCTGATATCCGTAGCAATTACCTGCTCAAAATGCGGAGCCAGTAAATTCGCCATCTGACCATTTCCAGTTCCACAATCCCAAGCCAAATTATAAGCAGGTGAAAGTTTTACAATATCTGAAATCAGTTTATCAGGATAATTTGGTCTGTACCTGGCATAAAGATCAGCCTGTGTAGAAAAATTATCTTTCATAAAATACCTGCTTTTTTATCTCAATTTCATGTTCTGGTAACATAAAAACCTTATACTTTAGCAAAGATACAATAAGCACTCAATTTTTAGCAATGAGAAAAATCTACTATTCTGTTTTTACCCTTTTCGCTCTTCTTTTAACCTTCAATACAACACAAGCCCAACTCTTCGAGGATTTTGAAGATGCTGAAAAACGAGCTTATGCTGCCGGTTCAGTAGATCAATCTTCAGGAACATGGTATTTGGACGATGCTCTTATACAAGGTGGAGATGATCGTGATTTAAAAAATGGCAATCATTCGATCAGAATCCGTGAAGGTTTTGCTCGCATGGAATTTGATAATGAGGATGGAGCGAATGAGCTTCAATTCTTAGCCGGAAATTCTGATTTTAGCGGTGATGGAGGCGGAAAAATACAGGTGTTTTATTCTACTGATGGTGGAAGCATCTGGACGGAAATTGGCGATGAAATCACTCTTACCAGCACTCTTGATGAATATACAGTAGCCGCCGAAATGGAAGAAGCTGTCCGTTTTCGCTTTGATAAAACAGCCGGTGGACGTATTAATATAGATGATGTTCGGATAAACGATTTCATTGTTGCCGAAGAAGAAGCAACGATAGATGTGTTTGTAGATGGCAGCAAAATAGAGGATGAAGAATCAGTAACTTTTGCTTCAACTTTAGTGGGTACAGAACGGGAAAAGGTTGTCGAAATTAAAAATCGTGGAAATGAAGAACTAAATATTTCTGAAGTTCTCTTAGCTACTTCAGCTTTCACTATTTCAGATTTAACAGATTCCACTTTGGCTTTTAATGAAGGAACAGAACTCACCTTAACTTTTGCTCCTGAAAGTGAGGGTATTTTTAACGAAATACTCACTGTAAATAGTAATGCAGTAAATACCGCTTCATTTATGGTGAATTTGTCTGGTGAAGGGATTGAAGATGGTGAAGTAATGGAAATTTCAGATGCCCGTCAGCTGCCTTTTGGCTCACGTGTTACGGTTGCAGGTCGTGTTACAGTTGCCAATCAGTTTGACGGTCCTGTTCACATACAGGATGAAAGTGGAGCCATTCCAGTTTATTTCACACCAATGCATACCGCTGTTGAATTGGGAGATTCTGTAAAGGTAACTGGGCCTCTTTATTATCCACCTTATGCCGAGGATAATCCGGAAGATTTTTCAATTCAAATAACAACTACTCCAAGTGATAATAATGTTACGTTTGAAATTCTAGAGGTAGAACGAAAAGAAGTTGAACCGAAGGTAATTACCGCTCTGGAAATGAATTCTGGTGAATTTGAATCTCAATTGGTGCTGATAGAAAATGCGGCCTTTTCGAGCAGTGGTGTTTTTGAAGGTGAAACAAATTACGACTTCAGCGATGGTACATCTGATGCTTTAATCCGCATTGATGGAGATGCTGATGATATTGTGGGAGCCGCTATTCCTAATGAACCTCTGAATATAGTGGGAGTTGTAGATCAGTTTGCCGGCGATTACCAGCTTAAACCTCGCTTTGTTGAAGATCTTGGTGTAGAGAGTGTTACACTGCCCGGAGAAGATGTTTCCAGAGATCTGACTTTTGAAGTTGTTACCTGGAACATCGAATGGTTCGGAAATTCTGGAAATGGACCGGATGATGAAGCTCTACAGCTCGAGAATGTTAAATCGGTAATTGATTCGCTTGACGCCGACATTTTTGCCTTACAGGAAATATCGAACGAAAGCTATTTTTCACAGCTGGTAACGGAATTGGATGAATATGGTGGAGTAATCGCAGATTTTTCCCAAAATCAGAAAACAGCCTATCTCTTCAAAAGAGCAACTATCGACTCGTTAGATTCAGGGCTAATTGAAACCGGCATGACACAGTCTAACTGGGCAAATGGCCGTTACCCGCTAATGTTCCATTTTGATGCAACCATTGGAGATATAACACAGCAGTTCTATGCTTACAATATTCATGCAAAAGCTTTTGGTGATCAAAGTTCATACGAGCAAAGGCTTAACGCTTCCAGAGAAATGAAGACCTACCTTGATAATAGCCGTTCACAGGATAACGTAATTTTTCTGGGTGATTACAACGACGAAATCACCACTTCAACTGCAACAGGCAACGATTCTCCCTATAAGAATTTTGTGGAAGATACAGAGTACACGATCATCACTCAAAGTTTGGAAGAGGAGGGTTTTTCCTCTCATTCTCAGGGTTCATTTTTGGATCATATTACCATTACATCAGAGTTGATGGATGAGTATATACCCGGAACTGAGCGAAGAGAAAACACTTCCTACATCGGAAGTTATTTAAGTACGACATCCGATCATTATCCAATTTGGATGCGATTTCAATTTGAAACGGTGGTTAGTAATGAAGAAATATTAGCTGATAACCCATCCGCCTTCACCTTGGAACAAAACTATCCAAACCCTTTTAATCCAACTACTGTGATTGGTTATCAATTACCGGTTGCAAGCAATGTGAGCCTTGAAGTGTTTGATATGCTGGGACAGAAAGTAGCTACTCTGGTGGAAGGAAGACAATCCGCCGGACAACAGAGTGTGAATTTTGATGCGAGTGCGCTTTCAAGTGGAGTATATATTTACCGACTTTCTGCTGGAAACGGACAGCAAATCACAAAGAAAATGTTGTTGATTAAGTAACAGGTCAAATTTATAAGGCTTAACCAAAACCCTTTACTTTCTATTTTACAGGAGAGTAAAGGGTTTTCTTGCTTATCGCAGAAGTATCATTTTTTTTACCTGGGAAGCCTGATCATTGCCAGACATTGAGAGACGATAAAAGTACATACCACTCGGCACCTGTTCCGCATTAAATTCAGCTGAATAAGATCCCGCATTTTGATGCTTATCTACCAGCGTTTGAACCTTTCGGCCAAGAGCATCAAATATTTCCAATGTTACCTTTCCCTGGTTAGACAGATTATATGAAATCTGTGTAGTTGGGTTAAAGGGATTTGGATAATTCTGGTTGAGATTAAAATCTTTGACTAATTCCGTATCAGGCTCTTCTATGGCAGTGCCCATTTCAGGAAAGGTAATTTCCCAAATATGGGTGGTAGAGGAACTATTTAACCAAGAATTTTTATGTTCCACAACATAAATTTTGTTACCAATAACTTCAGCATCTATGGGATTTAGAAAATCACTAGCAATAGTTGTAGAAGTCATTTCATAACTGTCTTCGGTTTTGGTAAGCTTAAGGTGCATGAGGTCTTCACCCTGATCTTCCATAACTTTCAGAAAGAAGTTATGATCATTCGAACCGGTGAAAGACAAAGCAAAACCATCTCCGGTATAATTACCTCCAAAAGTATCTGTGGTATCAAAAACAAGCCCAAGGGGAGATCGATGCGAGGTAAAAGATGAAATTGCAGTATCTTGTGAGCTGGCGCTAAATATCTCTCCTGAAACTGAATCTCTGTAATTAGTACCATCAGGGCCATAATTTAAAATAGGATCAGAGAAAGTGATACCTTCGGGAGGGGCAGGATAATCCGGGTCATTATAAAAAAAGTCATGACTGCTTAACTCTGCTGATAACAAAATATCCTCCTCAGGGATATAATCTTCCGTTTGCATAGGTGTTTGATTACCGCCAATATTCCATGGAAAACCAAAATGATGTCCTTCTCTCAGCCAGTTTAATTCTTCGGGATCGTCACGGTCGCCTGCATTTTCCGTAGCAAAAAGGTTACCCTCAGCATCAAAAGCAAGGCTGAAGCTGTTCCGGGTACCTTCGGCAAATACGTATCCATTTTCTCTGAGGAAGTCTAAGTCATTTTTAAGCAGTAAATTGATCGAATCAGCAGGAATTGCCAGGATTTTTGCTGTAAGATCAGCTTCTCTTAAATCCGGGTAAAGACCATCTACCGAGTGAACTTCTCCATGATCCGTTCTTGAGCCGCTGTTAATATAAAGAAACCTGTTATCGGGGCTGACTACTAGTCCATTCATTATGTGATCAAAACTCGTATTACTTAGAGGATAGGGTTCCGATTCAGCAACAATTATCCAATTCCAATTTCCATCGATAACTTCACCTTTTTTAATAATTCCTGTATTTGTGAAATTTGCTCCATTTCTGCTGTTACCAACAAGGTAAAATGTACCATCGCCGGAAATATCAAAACCCTGTACATCTTCGAGCTCATGATCGGATGATGATTGTATTTTTGTAGTGGTTCCTCCTTCAATATCTACACTTAAAATATCACCAGATTGAGTAAGTAAATAGAGAGTACTATCCTGCTTATTAAAAGATAATCTTACCGACTCATGTGGGGATTCGGTAACTGCACGTAAACTTAGGTCATCATCTAAAAGTTTAGGTGTTTGAGCAAAAATAGATAATGAGATAGAGGTGAAAAATAAGATTAGTAGCGACTTCTTATACATGTACCGAAGGTTTGTTTAAATTAAAGATCAGGAAGTAAGAACTTTTTTTTGGCAAGAGCAAAAAAGAAAATATTATGCGCAAAACTTGTGCAACTGCTGGTGTGAGAGATGGAGGGAAAGCTTTTTATGTATTCGCTATAAATATTTCACAAATGTCGACAGATTCAAACTCTGTTCCATCTACAAAAGTTTGTTTTGTCTTATTTATTTTTTCCTGAATTTTTATAAAATCATTTTCTTTCAAGACATAATTCAGTTCTTCAGGTTCATATAGAGTGAAGTTTTGTTTGGTAAAATCCTGATCCTCCATCGAATGCCTGGGGTGGTAACCGAGCAACAATTTACCGCCGGGTTTTAAAAGGCGCTGGATTTCATTGAGGTATTTTTCAGGCGGTTCCCAAAAATAGATCACATTCAAAGCTACTATCCAATCAAAAGATTGATCGGGAAGAGAGGTGGAGGAAGAGTCAACACAATGGACTGTAAGTTTATCTTCCTCTATTAAGTAGGGATTATTTTTTCGAGCTTCCACACACATATCTTCAGAAAAATCTATACCGGTTAAGAAAATTTCAAGTTCTGCCTCAAAAAAACGGGGAAAATGTTTTCCATTTCCAAAACCAATTTCCAGGACTTGTTCTCCGGCCTTTAGATCCAGCATCTCAAAAGCAAGATCATAGAGGCCTTTATTGGCAGAATTCAATTGCCCGGGAACTGCAATCCCCAACTCACCAGTGGGTTTTTTTAACTGTTGAGAAAGATCAACAGAGTCTATTTGCTCTGGCATAATTTTAAAAGTTGTGTGAAATTTTAGCTGGAATTTAATTAATGAATATTACTAATTTTCTGTTCATAATCTTTTTCCACCTGATTGTGAACTTTCCAGAATCCCTCTGGTTCTTTACCATTTAGCACATCTTCCAAAATTCCAAGATGAGTATGCCAGCCGCTTGCCACACTGATGAGGATATTTTTATCGTCACCTAACCGACGATGAGTCAGTATCAGCAGTACTTTGTTATTTTCTTTAGGAATGAGCTCAAACGTAACTTCCGATTCTTCTCCGGTTTCCCCTCCCCAGGTGTAGCTGAGCAGCCGGGGCGGCTCGTAATACGTAACACGGCCAGTGAAGTATGTTCCGTCTTCCATATGTTTATGCTTTTCAGGAATGGGATCATCTTTTTCAGAAAGATTTTTATGCTGGAATTTGAATTCAACCTCGCCACCCACACGTGGCTCAACATCCCCGCCTGCCAGCCATTGTGCTTTTTTTTCTGATTCTGTCAGGTAAGCCCAAATTCGCTCAATTGGACCAGGCAGAATGCGCTCAAAGCGGATAGTGCCCGGTTCTGTAAATTTTCCGTATGTATTCATAATTCTTGTATTAATTGTATAAGGTTTCCACAGGTATCATCAAAAATAGCTTCATAGCCCCAATCCGTTTTGGTGGGTTCTTTTTTAAATTCCACCCCGAGATCTTTCCACGCATCAAATACTTTCTCTGGTGGATGATTTAATTCTTTTATGATTTCTACAACTGGCAACTTTCTTTTTACTTCAGCATCCATTTTTTTAAATCCTCCTCAATGTTAAAAAATAATTTTCATTCAGCCGATACATGTTCTTCCGATATGTGGTCTTCTATTACTTTTAAGATAATGTCATGTTCTAACCATGCTTTTAAAGCAGATAGAACCAGCGCCCAGCCTCCGGTTTGTCCGGCAATTGTCTCTATTAAATGTTCATCATCTTTATCGAACCCACTTTCAACCACCCGAACAAGTGTGGTCTCAGTTGGCCGGGGTTCGAAAGAAATTATTACCGTTCTCTCGTCAAATCCTTCTTCATCAGCAGGCCATTGGAAACTGATCATGGTATCTTCCATTACTTCCAAAACGGTAATGTTAGCTATCAGGTCAAATTGTTCCCACTCCCATGTCACTGATTTACCCGGTTCTAAGCGGTCGCTGCCTTTGGTAAACCAGAACCTGGAGGTAATATCCGGATTTACCAAGGCCTCAAAAACTTCCTTTACCGGTTTGCGGATTAACATTTCTGATTTTGCAACCGGCGAATCTTGCTCTTTCATTTTATCTCCTCAATGTAGAATTGGTAATTCTATTTTTGTTGATCCTCTTCAGAAAGTAACGTTTCCAGTTTATCAAGCCTTCCTGACCAGAATTTCTTGTACTGTTCTGCCCAATCAGATACTTTTTTCAGCTTACTGAGATCAGCCTGACAATACCGTTTCCGTCCTTTTTTTCGAATCAAAATCAAGCCACATTCATTCAAAATTTTTATATGCTTCGATATTGCAGGACGACTGATTTCAAAATTATCAGCTACATCATTTATCGATAAAGACTTATCAGCTACCAGATGTATAATCTCTCTTCTGGTGGAATCTGCTATAGCCTGGAAAACATCTCTTTGCATTCAATAAGAATTAAATTATGTAACGGTTTGGTTACAAATATAAATGTGACGTAATTGTTACGCAAATTAATTTTCACGTGTAAGACTAAATTTTAAATTTCAACTACAGAATAATGAATAGTCATTACCTCAATTCGGCCATTACGGATCAGGAATGAATCTGCACCGTCATCAATAGATGCTTGCTCGCTTTTTGCCGACCACTCCAGAAAAGCTATCTCACCATGAAATATTTTTTGGTGATATTCATAAGTGGTATCTCCTATTTGTTTTTGAAGCAAATTAGCAGCATCACGTATACCATCAAATCCGCTAAATATGCCGTATGTGGTTAATAAGACACATTCTTCTGCAAAATTTCGATGAAGATCAGTTTCTACATCTCCGTTTTGTGCAAGCTCCAGATGATCAAGAAAAACTTCTTCCGTAGAGCGATGTGGCATGATGGTTTTTTAAATTTTTCAGATTAATTTTCAAGTTCCTGTTAATAGCTAACTATGCTTACATCATAAATGTTCAAGGGTATAACCAAAAAGGCTATTCTGTTGGCAAAAATATCCTGGAAAAAAATGGATATTATTCCGAAATGGTAAAACATTCTTAGTTGTTACGCCCATAAGAGAGATACCTAAAATGAAAAATAACGAGAGAGATTATGGAACCCACAAAACTTGGTTTAGAGAAATATGTACACGAAGTGCATGATTATATAAATAAATTAGCTAGCGATCTGGGACATCCAACCGAGCAAAAAAGAGTGCTAATAATATGGCGGTCGGTAATGCATACCATCAGAGATCGCATTCACATGTCAGAATCGTTGGATATAATTTCTTCCCTGCCAATGATTCTAAAAGGAATGTACACGATGGGGTGGAAATATCATGAGAAACCCCCGCTGGATTATGAGACTATAGAGCAGATGAAAACCCAGGTAAAAGCACATCAGAATAAGTATGGTGAAGCAGAATTTAATTGGAGCCTGCATACAGATGAAATTATCACTATCACGATAGATTCTCTTAGCCGCTACTTAACCGAAAGCCACCTGGAACAGATAAAAGGCCAGCTTCCACAAGAAGTAAAAGCAGTGATGCCTTAATCTTTTCGATCGGATTTTTTACACCTGCTGCTTAAAATGATAGCAGTAGATTGTTTGAGGTACGGCTATGAATTTTTTTTAATAACAAAGAGAAGAGAGATGAGCGCACCTTTTTTAGAGAGTACCGAAGTGAAACAGGATATCCAAGATGTTTTGGCTGGTGTTTCTGTAGAAGTGGAAAATTCACATGACCTTGATTCTCTGATCGAGGAAATGGGAAATGCAAAAATTGTCCTTTTGGGTGAAGCTTCTCATGGAACCCATGAATACTATACCTGGCGAACACAGATCACCAAAAGGTTAATGCAGGAAAAAGGTTTCAACTTTATTGGGGTTGAAGGCGATTGGCCCGATTGTTATAAAATTAATCGTTTTGTGAAGGGCTATGAAAATGCTGAAAAAGAAGGTCAGGATGTGGTTAAGAACTTCGAAAGGTGGCCAACCTGGATGTGGGCGAACTGGGAAGTCGTGGCTTTTATTGAATGGCTGAAAAATCATAATAAAGAATTGTCATCGCACAAAAGAAAAGGTTTCTATGGGCTGGATGTTTACAGCTTATGGCAATCACTTGATGCGATTATAAATTACCTTGAAAAAAATGATCCCGGCGGACTGGAAAAAGCAAAAGCAGCTTTTCGATGTTTTGAACCTTATAGAAAAGGAGAAGGTCAGGCATACGCGAGTGCCACAAGAATGGTAGACGAAAATTGCCAAGAGGAGGTAGTAGATCTTTTGGCGGATATCCGCAGAAAAGCTACCCAATATAATACGGATCCGGAAGCCTCTTTGAATACAGAGCAGAATGCCACGGTTGCTGTAAATGCTGAAAAATATTACCGGGCAATGGTAAGCAGTAGTGCACAATCATGGAATGTTCGTGACCGGCACATGGCGCAAACGCTGGATCGATTGTTGGATTATCATGGGCCGGGTGCCAAAGCGGTTATATGGGCGCATAATACTCATATCGGAGATGCCCGCTACACAGATATGCACAGCGAAAATATGGTGAATATTGGGCAGCTAGTCCGTGAGAAATATGGACTGGATAAATGTCATTTGCATGGTTTTGGCAGCTATAGCGGTAGTGTAATTGCCGGAAGAAGATGGGGTGCCCCAATGGAAGAGATGCAGATGCCCAAAGCTGCGGAGGATAGCTGGGAACAACTTTTATTTGGAATGGATAAAGAAAATCAAATTCTCTTTCTCAACAGAATCAATAACTTTGAGCCGCTCAAAAAAGAAATAGATCATAGAGCTATTGGCGTGGTATATCATCCCGATCGTGAATCTTTCGGCAATTATGTGCCAAGTATTTTACCGGATCGTTATGATACCTTCCAATTCCTGAAGTTAACCACGGCATTGCATCCATTGCATATAACTCCAGAAAGCAAAGAATTGCCGCAGACATATCCCTGGAACTATTAAGAACTTTACCCTTGGGTAAGTATAATCAGGCTGTCTTCCAGTGCACCTACCGAGTGGCTGACTTCTGCAGGAATATCAACTTCATCAAATTTTTTCAGCCTCGTTTCCTTTTTTTCCTGATGATAAATTACTTCTCCCGATATAACCAGCAACTTCGTGGGGTGATGAGCTTTATGATCCTGAAGCTTCATTCCTTTATTAAATCCAAAAATCAACACTTTAAAATGATCGCCGGTATGAAATGATTTTGCTACCGGTTTGTCCGAAGTTTTTAGTTGATCTAGAATGTTTTTGATGGTCGTCATAATGCTTTACTATTTTAGGGTTCCTTATATATCTACATAAATAGAAGCATTATTCCCAATCCAAAGTTCTGATTTTTTAAGGAGGAGCGGGATTTATATGTGGCGGTTTTTACTTGCCAAGCCCCCACAAAGTCATTCCCAGGCCTGTTCACTCCTTATTCCTCACATACACCAGCCGATGATTTCCCTTCCCATGTTCACGGCGATCAATCTCAAACTTATCGATAGATTTTATCAGTGGTGTTAGTTTTTGAAAACCGTAGTTTCGGGAATCAAAATTGGGTTGTTTTTTTTGGAGCAGATTACCCACATCACCCAAATAAGCCCATCCGTCTTCATCTTCAAGATCAGAAATAGTAGAAGCTATCAGGTTAATGATTTTTGGATTGATCTTATCTACACTTTCCTTGCGCGAGCTTTTTCCTTTTGAAGTGTCCGCTTCACCATCCGACCTGTTCTTCAAAATTTCGATATAGATAAAACGATCGCAGGCTACTATAAAAGGATTTGGTGTTTTTCGTTCGCCTATTCCTATTACTTTCAATCCGGCTTCCCGCAATCTCAAGGCCAGTTTTGTGAAATCACTATCACTTGACACCAGACAAAAACCATCCACTTTTTTCGAGTACAGTATATCCATAGCATCAATTATCAATGCCGAATCAGTGGAGTTTTTTCCAGTGGTATATCCATATTGCTGAATAGGGGTGATGGCATTTTCGAGCATTATATTTTTCCACCGCGCCACATGAGGATTGGTCCAATCACCATAAATTCGTTTAATAGTAGGATTTCCATACTTGGCAATTTCCTCCATCATTTCCTTTACATGGGTTGAGGGGATATTATCACCATCAATGAGAACGGCAAGTCGGATATCATTTTCCATAGGTAATGCCATTAATTTTTCCTGCTACTTTGAACAGAAGTTTGAATTTGATTTGCTGAAGAAAGGGTTTGATATACCACGCAAAATCTTTCTGTTAATTTAATCAACTTGTCAATCTTTTCCTGAGTTTCACCGGTTTCAAGCTCAAAGCTAAGGCGAATGTCTTTGAATCCGACGGGAGCTTCTCTTGAAACTGATAAGGTGCCTCTGAAATCCAAATCTCCTTCCACAAAAACAGAAGCATCTTTCAAATCAAAGTTGATGGCAGTTGCCACGGCACCTAAAGTAACGCCGGCACAGGCAGCCAGAGATTCAAGCAGCATATCCCCGGAGCAAACCATTAATCCATCTCCACCGGTAGCGGGATGTAAGCCGGCCTCTGCCATAGCTTTTCCGGTCTCCACCTTACAAGTAATACCTTCACCAATGCGGGCTTTTGCTTTCAGGGTAACGACGGCAGACTCTGGATTTGTTTTATACTTCTCTTTTAAAGGTTCCTGAATTCGTTTGAGATCAGCTGCTTTCATTTTGATATTTATGTGTATTACGAGGTTCAGACGATTGCTGAAATGGAGATATTATATAAGGTAATAAATGTTACCTCACAAAATGCTTCTTAGTCTTTCCCTACAATTTTACTTCTTCGTTCATACAGAACAGTATCCTGCCATTTTCCATTTAATCGGCCAATTTTTTCCCGGTAACCGATTTTTCGAAATCCAAGAACTTCATGAATTTTTATACTCGACTTATTTTCGGGAATAATTCCGGCTTCTAACGTCCATATTCCTTCCTTCTCGCTAGCCTGAATCAATTGCTCAAGCAGTTTACTTCCAATTTTTTGTCCTCGGTGATCTTTAGAAACATACACACTCACTTCGGCAACTCCCGCATACACGCACCGGCTCGAAACGGCAGTTAAAGCTCCCCATCCTGCAATTTCATTATCCACTTCAGCAATCAACCGGCAGGATTTCATGTGGCTTTTATTCCAACCTTTCCAGTCGGGTACCGCCTGTTCAAAAGTTGCTATTCCTGTTTCTATACCTTGCCGGTATATTTTGGAGACAGCTTCCCAATCTCTTGCCTTCAAAGGACGAAATTTTATATTCCCTGTCATTTGGATAGCAGCCATTGTTGCCTCATTATCTATACTTGTCATGCAATCCAATTCCCTCCTGCATAAGTGGGATAATCTTAGCTAATCTTCTTTCTTTTGTGGCAGCTTGTTTGGCTTCAGAAATATAATCTGCAAATTCTCTTTTTTTGTATGCAGTGAAGGAGTTAAAGCTTTTTTCCAAACCCGAATGTTCAGAAAAAGCAGCTTTTAATTCAGGGGGGATTTGAAGAGTTTCTTTTTTCTCAGGCTTCACTTCCTTGCCGGCTTTTTGATTAGCAATAGCCTGCTCAACAAAATTCTTTATCACTTTTTTATCTGGTTTTTCGCCTGAATTATACCGGAGCTGCCTGACTGCCTTGGTAACTCCTTCCTGAGCATTTACCAACAGATTATTCGGATCATCCAAGAAGACGCCATTTACAAACCAAATTGCGACATGCTTTTTAAAAGCAGCAAAACCTAACACATTTTTATTTTTTATTGTATAGTAAGGAATACCCCACTTTATATGCTCTGTAAGCTCGGTATCTAACAGGATTTCTCTGAATAGTTCCAGGTTTTCCCTCCACTCAGGGTGTTTGTTAATATACTCTTCAGCCGATTTTGGTTTGGACATAATATGTAGGTTTTCTTATAAATTTTTAAAGGAGCTATAAATAGCAGCGCCGGTAAGTTCCTGAAATAATGCTGCGAAACCTACCGAATGATTACAGGTTCATAAAAAATTCCAAATGCTAAACTACTGATGGATTAAAATATCGAAAAGCTTAGTTTTTATAAACAACACCTTCTTTCATTACAAAAGAAACATTTTCCATCGTGTGGATATCCTGCAGGGGATTATTACCTACGGCTATTATGTCAGCGTATTTATTGGCTTCAATGCTTCCAATATCCTTTTGAAGTCCCAGTATTTCAGCAGCTGTAATTGTTGCACTTTTGATAGCCTCCATTGCCGGCATTCCCGCTTCCGTCATAAAGCCGAATTCCCTGCCATTTAATCCATGTGGGAAAACTCCTGCATCTGTCCCAAAACCAATTTTCACACCACGTTTATAGGCATCGGCAAAAGCATTCTGGATCATAGGTCCGATTTCCAGGGCTTTAGGAACTACTAGTTCGGGATAATAACCATCTTCTTTTGCTTTTTCGGCCACCCATTTTCCGGCAGTGATAGTGGGAATATAGTAGGCTTCTTTTTCAATCATCAAATCCATCACCTCGGTAGTCATTTTTGTACCATGTTCAATCGTTAATACTCCGGCTTCAACTGCGCGTTTCATTCCTTCGGCACCATGAGCATGTGCGGCCACATGCATTCCGTAATCTTTAGCAGTTTGAACAATGGCTTCCAATTCATCCGTAAAAAACTGGGGAGCATCTCCGGATTTTGCCACACTTAATACACCTCCTGTAGCTGTAATTTTAATATGATCTGCACCATTCTTATAGCGTTGGCGAACAGCTTGCCGGGCATCTGCTGCACCATTAATCACACCATCAGCGGGTCCCGGATCACCCATAAGATTTTTTCTCCATCCGTTGGTGGGATCAGCATGTCCGCCGGTTGTAGCAAGAGATTTCCCAACAGTAATAATTCGTGGGCCTTCTGCTACGCCATTCCTTATTGCATTTCTTAGAGAAATGTTGACACCTGAACCACCGAGTTCTCTCACTGTAGTAAAACCTGCCATTAATGTTCTTTTAGCAAATTGTGAGGATCGAAAGGCCATGTCTGCATCATTAAAAGTGAAAGCTTCCATGTATTTAGTTGGGCTGGTTTCACTTTCAAGATGCACGTGTAAATCAATTAAACCCGGCATCACTGTTTTGTCTCTCAGATCAATAAACCTGTCATTTTCACCAACGGATGCATATCCATTTTCAACAGATGTTATTTTTTCATCTTCAATGATAATACTGACTTCGCTTTGAACGTCATCAGAAATTCCATCTATTAATGATCCGGCATGAATTATTGTTTTCTGAGCGGTAGCGGTGGAGACCCCCAGAAGAAGAGTGATACTAAGTAGTAATGTGGCTTTAATATTCATATTCCCCGTTTTGTAAGATTTTAATTGGAGGAATATAATAGATTAGAAATCAGAATACAGGTTTCTGAATAAGAGACTTAAAGTGACCACTGGTTTTTCTGGTGCAAAATCTTAGCCGATGGGTGATGGATTTCTCACTCCGTTCTTCCAAAAGAATGTTTCGATGGACTTGGAAAAGCAGAATAGAATAGAGAATTTTGCCCTTGGGTTAAACTTTCAAAGTTAAATCCAGGTAGTTATCAAACCTGTTTTCGCATTACCTTTGGAAAAGTTCCATCGATGAGGATTTGAGTTTCTTGAATTATTTCGGATTAAACCTCCAGCGCATCTTCCATTAACTTCTTTTGCTCAGCTGCATGAATTTTTTTCTGTCCTGCTGCAGGAGATGCAGATGCTTGCCGGCCGATGTAACGAATTTTCTGTTTATTTTGCAGGAGCTCCACAAAACGCGGGGCTACAAAGAACCACGCACCCATGTTTTTAGGTTCTTCCTGGCACCAAACAATATCCTTCACGCTTGAAAAATCCTTCAATTGCTCTTTAATTTCATCATTAGCAAAAGGATAAAACTGTTCCAGGCGGGCGATGGCTACATTGTCGATTTCCTTTTCGTTGCGATACTTCACCAAATCGTAATAAACCTTGCCTGAGCAAATTACCAGCCGCTTTAACTTTTTAGGATCTGTAAGTTCCTTATCCAAAATGAAAGGCTTAAATTCACCATTTGCCAGATCTTCAGTATTTGAAGTAGCCAAAGGGTGACGAAGTAAGCTTTTTGGTGTCATGAGCACTGCCGGTTTTTTATTTCCTTGAAGTGCCTGACGGCGAAGCATATGATAATATTGAGCAGGGGAAGTTACATTCATCACTTGCATATTATCCTCAGCACAAAGCTGAAGAAAACGCTCAAGCCTGGCCGAAGAATGTTCCGGCCCCTGGCCTTCATAGGCATGAGGGAGATTTAAAACCACGGCTGATTTTTGCCCCCATTTCGCCTCACTGGAAGCAATAAACTGATCAATTATAACTTGCGCTCCATTGGCAAAATCACCAAACTGTGCTTCCCATATAACTAATGCTTTTAGATTTTCAGAACTGTAGCCGAATTCAAAACCCAAAGCTGCAAATTCGCTCAATAAACTGTTATGAACGTGAAACCGGGCTTGATCGTCCGAGAGATTATTTAGCGGTATAAATTTTTGATTGGTTTCGGTGCCATGCAGTACAGCGTGACGATGGGAGAAGGTGCCACGCTCCACATCCTGCCCTGTAAGTCGTATGGTAGTTCCTGTTTTCAGGAGTGAACCAAAGGCTAAAAGTTCTGCAAATCCCCAATCGATTTTTTTCTCATTGTTATTAACAATTTCAGTCCGTTTGGCAAGTTGCTTGAGTAATTTTGGGTTCGCATCAAAATCTTTAGGAACCGTATTTAATTTTACGGCAATATCCTTCAGCTCTTCAGATGGATAAGTAGTATCAGGATATTTATTCCACTTTTCCTGTGGAGTTTCAAGCCGGTCAATTAGATTATCTGTTACTTCTACATTTGGTGCTTTTTTTGCGTCTTCAAAAGCTTCCTGCAGTAACTGATCGAATTCATCAAAAATTTGCTGAGTTTCTTCTTTTGTCAGCTCATCATTTTTAACCAGATTTTCGGTGTAAATATCGCGAACAGGGGGATGATCATTAATTTCCTTATACATTCCAGGCTGTGTGAATGCCGGTTCATCGCCTTCATTATGACCATGCTTTCGATAACCGATAAGATCAATGATCACATCTTTCCCAAACTTCTGGCGATATTCAACCGCCATTTGTATAGCATGAACAGCCGCTTCCGGGGTATCTCCATTCACATGAAAGATCGGCGCCAGGATCATTTTTGCAAGATCAGAGGCATACTCCGTAGAACGTCCGTCTTTTGGTAATGTGGTAAAACCGATCTGGTTATTAATAATAATATGAATGGTACCGCCGGTGCTATACCCTTCAAGCTGCGACATATTCAGCGTTTCTGCCACTACGCCCTGGCCGGCAAAAGCAGCATCACCATGCATCAAAACCGGTAGAATTCGTTTTGCTGCATCCTCTTTTTCGTGATGATCCTGCAATGCCCGGGCGGCACCTTCCACCACAGGATCCACTGCTTCAAGATGGCTCGGGTTTGGCATGAGCTGCATTTCAATTTCATTGCCGTTGGCTGCTTTATGCTTACCTTTTGCACCAAGGTGATATTTCACATCACCGGAACCCTGAATACTATCCGGGTCAATATTTCCTTCAAATTCTGCAAATACGCGGTGATATGGCTTGTTCATGATATTCACGAGCATATTCAGCCGCCCGCGGTGCGCCATTCCCAGGAATATTTTTTCGATGTCATGGATGCCCGCTTTCTCTAACATAAAATGAATCATGGGAATCAGTGTATCGGCGCCTTCAAGGGAAAAGCGTTTGTGGCCGATGTATTTTTTATGAAGAAACTCTTCAAAAGCCATTGCCTGATTCAGCTTATGCAAAATCTCACGCTTGTCATCTTTATTAAGCTGGGCATTATTTCCGGTAGACTCCATCGTCTCGCGCAACCACTGACGTTCGTCCATATCCAGCAGGTGCATATACTCCGCACCGATATTTCCACAATAGGTATCACGCAGCAATTTGATAATTTCGCGTAAAGGTGCTTTGTCTTTTCCCCCGAGTCCGCCACAATAAAACTCCCGGTCAAGATCCCAAAGTGAAAGGCCGTAGTAATCCAGATCGAGTTCCGGATTATAGCCGGGTTTATCTCCCAGCGGATCAAGATCAGCAAGAACATGGCCACGCATCCGGTACATATTGATAAGTCTCCAGACGCCAACCGCCCGTCGGTCTTGCTCAAGTGTATTAATTCCGCCGGCAAAAGGACCTGCATAATTATCTTCTCCATAAGGGATAGGAGCATAAGGGATATCCAGGTCGGCAAAAATTTCATCATAAAAATCTTCCTGTCCGCTCAGCAACTGATCTACTTTGGAAAGGAAGGAACCGGATTCTGCACCTTGAATCACGCGGTGATCATAAGTACAGGTAACTGTCATCACTTTGCTGACGCCCAATTGGTTAAGCACATCTTTCGACATAGCACGATATTCGGCGGGATAATCAATGGCTCCCGTTGCAATGATAGCTCCTTGCTTTTGCATCAATCGTGGGACAGAGGAAATAGTACCGAGTGTTCCCGGATTTGTAATACTGATGGTAGTTCCCTGGAAATCGTCGATTTGAAGACTGCCGGTTCGGGCTTTTTCAATCAATTCGGCATAGGCATAGAGGAACTCTTTGAAGGTCATTTTATCCACGCCCTTAATGTTCGGAACAACAAGATTGCGGGAACCGTCTTTGCTCTGCAAATCAACAGCAACACCAAGATTTACCGAATCGGGTATAACTTTGAAATGAGCATCATCTTTATATAAATAGGAGTTATTTATATTTGGATATTCTTTTAGGGCACGAATAATAGCCCAGGCGATAAAATGAGTAAAAGATGCTTTAGGATCATTCCTCTGAAGCAGATGCCGGTTTATGATCGTCCGATCCTCCACCATCATTTTTGCCGGAAGCACACGAAGCGAAGTCGCTGTGGGAACCTCCAGGCTCTCGTCCATATTTTCAACAATTTTGGTAGCTACGCCTTTGATCTTTTCAAGAGAGGCGTTTTTTGGAGCTTGTGCTTCTTTCTTTTTAGGAGCTTCCTTTTTTGGGGCTTCTTTGGTAATCTCGGCTTGCTTCCCATTGCCTGCTTGCTCCAGGGCTTTCCGCTGGCGTTCAATTTCCGGGTCTGGTGCCTGAGCTTCTTCTACCGGTTTACCTTCAAGATCATCAAAATAACGCTTCCAGTGAGCCGGCACTGAATCTGGACTGCTTTTATATTGTTCGTAGAGTTCCTCAACTAGTGCAGAATTCGGGCCAAAGACAGCTTCAAGTGATTTCAATGGATTGTTAACCTCTTGCGGATTTGTGCAATGATTTATAAATAGAAATGATAATGCCAATAAAATGTTTCAAAGCGACAGAATTGGATATGCTTTTATTTAATGTCAAAATTAAGCATTACATAGCTAAAAAACGATAAAAACTGTGATACCGATATCATAAAAAGTGTAACAGGGAAATTAGAAATTATGGGATTATAGATTTTGGCTTTGGTTTGCTCTACTGTTGAAGAAGACCTTAATCTAATATTTTCTCATCCGTACCGCTTCTTCAATATTTGCTACAGAAAATAACCTAACACAATCCTTTAAATCGCTTGCTGCTTACCCTATATTCCAAATAAAAAAACGAGCGAATGAGCGAGACCATCACCAAAGAGAAAACCGGCGCGGAGAATATCAATTGGGACCTATCTGATCTCTATTCTTCTAATGAAGATCCCGCACTTGCCGCTGATAAAAAGAAGGTTGTAGAACAGGCGGAAAAATTTGCCGGGAAATATCGTGGAAAGGTGGCGGAACTGGATGCATCATCTTTTAAAAAAATGCTGGATGAATATGAGGAAATTATAGATTTGTCAGGCAAAATTGGCTCTTTCGCTTATTTGCAGTGGTCTACCGATACCTCAAATACGAGCTACGGGAAACTGGTGGCGGAGACGAATGAGCTTTCTTCCGAAATAAGCCAAAAGCTGGTGTTTATGGATGTGGAATGGCTAAAAGTTTCCGATTCGGATGCCAAAACACTAATTGAAAGTAATGAACTCGCCCGCTACAAACATTACCTGGAAGTATCGCGGCTGTATAAAGACCATGTGCTGGAAGAAAATCAGGAGCAAATACTTTCAGCCAAATCGGTGACGGGCAGAAGTGCCTGGATTCGCTTTTTTGATGAAACACTAGGGGCAGCCAAATTTGAATTAGACGGGAAAGAACTTACCGAGCAGGAGGCCCTGAGTAAACTTCATGAAAGCGATCGTGATTTACGAAAACGTGCGCATGCTTCGCTCTCCAAAACCTTCAAAAAATTGAACCGCTCCCTGACATTCGTATTTAATACGCTGTTGGCTGATAAATTCACGAACGACAAGCTTCGTAATTACTCCAGCTGGATTTCATCCCGCAATCTTGCCAACGAAACAGATAATGAAACAGTGGATGCTTTGGTGAATGCGGTGACCTCAAAATATGATCTTGTTCAAAGATATTACAAACTGAAGCGGGATTTGCTCGGTCTGGATGAGATGAAAGATTATGATCGTTATGCTCCCATAGTTGAAAATGAGGCGGCTATAGATTGGAACAGCGCACAGGAAATGGTGCTGGATTCGTACAATAATTTCCACCCAAAAATAGGGGAAATCACTCAAAAGTTTTTTGATAAGAAATGGATAGACGCCGCCATCAAACCGGGGAAAAGAGGAGGAGCGTATTCGGCGGGAACAGTTCCATCGGCTCACCCTTATGTTTTTATGAATTTTGATGGTAGAATTCGTGATGTACAAACGCTGGCGCATGAATTGGGACATGGGGTTCATCAATATCTGTCGCGGCAACAAGGAGTATTACAATCGTCCACACCATTAACGACTGCTGAAACGGCATCCGTATTTGGGGAGATGCTGGTTTTTCAAAAGCTGAAAAAAGAACTTGATGATCCAAAGGAAAAACTGGCGCTGCTGATGGGGAAAATTGACGATACCATCGCTACTGTTTTCCGGCAGATTTCTATGAATCGTTTTGAAAACGCCATGCATACGGCGCGGAGGGAAGAAGGGGAATTAACCTCCGAAAGATTCAGTGAACTGTGGATGGAACAGCAAAAGGCATTATATGGAGATGCCATCTCAATGACGGAAGAATATGGAATCTGGTGGAGTTACATCCCCCATTTTCTGCACACTCCCGGTTATGTATATGCCTATGCTTTTGGGGAGTTGCTTGTGCTGGCTTTATACGAAGAGTATACGCAACGGCCGGAAGGATTTTCGGAGCGATACCTGAATTTATTGATTGCGGGTGGTTCGGAATGGCCACAGGATTTGGTATCCAAGATGGGGCTGGATATCACTAAGCCTGATTTCTGGAATAAAGGACTGGCCTCTTTCGAGCGGATGGTGGAGGAAGCGGAAAAATTGGCTGGGGCTATAAAATAACGTTTAGGTAAAATCACAAGATCCGAATTCAAATGCCGGTTATCTTCATCATACTTTGGTATTGGAGTTTGTTTCTTGAAATTTTTCATAGTTAATTGAATAAAATTTTTAATAACACATCTACATGTCCTTAAACAGACAAGAAAAAGCACTTCGGGAATTTAAACAGATCATTCAGGATTTGGTGCATTTGCTTCGCTCCTCTACAAAATCTGAGCTGGCATATATGTGTTGGGTAAATAAGGCCCGGCAACAATTTGTATGGGAAACTAACAGCACCAGTCTGCCTAATGTGATGTTCCAGGATCGTGTGGCTTTTGAGAATCATTTTTTAGATGAGTATAAAGAGGCTGAAGAAATTGTACAGTTACTGGTGGGCGAGGATATAGCGAAAGCCAAACTGATGCATTATTTTGATGTTGTGAAAGCTAAAAACATCCTCATTATCCCATTCATTAACAAGGGAGAGACAGTTGCGCTTACTATTCTGGAATGTGAAAGCGAGCTGAACCTGGAATTGATCCACGACAGAATTGCGGCCTATAACAACGCGCTCGTAAACGTCCTGGCAACCTATCTTGAAGTAGTCGATTTACACGAACAGCAGAAGGAGTGGGAGGATTATGAAGAATCGGTAAACCAGCTGGATTATCGCATGCACCGTGTGGAGTTGGTATCTAATATGCTGGATGAAATGCAGAAAAGTCTGCCGGGCGGGGGTGCCGTTTTATTGTGTTCAGGAATGAGTTCCTGGAATGTTGTTTTAAGTTCAGAGAAAGCTAAGAATCCACCGAAACTGGGGTTACAACTGGAGGAGAAAAGTGTAGCCTATGATGCACTGGAGAAAGGCGAGCCGATTTTCAGCATGCATTTCAACAATAACCCCCGAAGAATTTCTTCCCTGGAAAAAAGAACTGAAGGGGCAACTTTTGCTATTCCTATTATGATTCACGACCGGCGGCAGGGAGTGGTGGTTTGCTATGATAATGACCCGCTGGCTTTCAAAGAATCGACTAAGCATAAATTATCGAATCTTGTGCGAATTGCTTCATTGAGTATTCAATCTGCATTCAAAAAAACCGGAATGGTGCAGGATTTAATGACCCAGAATTTTGGAGCCTTTCTGCCAGAGTTATGGGAAGCAGCATTAAATAATGAACTGGCAAAATTGAGGAATGGCTCAGAAACAGGAACCTGGCTTGGTTTGGCTACGCCAAATGATCTTTCTGCCATGCGAACAAAATACAGATTGGAAGAGCTTCAGGGTATTCAAACAGATTTTGTGACGGTGCTGAATCCATCTCGTTATGGTATTCCCGGGTATATTGGCTACAACTCTGATTATGTATATGCTTTTATCATTCAGAGTGATGATGAAAATGCCGTGGCAGGGTGGATGGAAAAAGTGAAGGCGGATTTATCAGGTGGTTTGAAGCTTTCAAATGGTGGTTCTTTAAAAGCAACTTTTAAAGCCGGATATACGCAGGTAAATGGACAGGCAAATGCATATCAGGTGATGGAAAAAGCTAAGAAGGCGCTATCGAAAGTGATGAATGACGATGAATCTGAATTATTTGAAGGCTGATAGATGGGAAATGTGTATTTGATTATTGTTGATGGCCTGGGTGTGGGGGCGCAGGAAGATGCCGATTTATATGGCGATGAGGGAATGAATACCCTGGCACATGTTTGTGAGCAAACTGGATGCCAGCTCCCAAACCTGCAAAAAATGGGAATTGGAAATATCATTCCCCTGAACTCGGTTCCTGAAAATGAACATCCAATTGCGGCAACAGGAAAACTTCGGGAGGTTTCCGCAGGAAAAGACTCTACCACCGGCCACTGGGAAATTGCAGGCATCCAGCTTGAAAAACCATTCCCGACATATCCTGAAGGTTTTCCGGATCAGCTGATTACAGATTTTTGTAAAGGAATAGGAGTGAAAAAAGCATTATGTAATAAGCCCTATTCAGGCACCGATGTGATTAATGATTTTGGAGAAAAACACCTCGAAACCGGATATCCCATCGTTTATACTTCTGCTGATAGCGTGTTTCAGGTAGCATGTCATGAAGATGTTACCTCCATTGGGAAATTGTATGAGTGGTGTGAATTTGCCCGAAATAATGTTGTAGTAGGGGCGCATGAAGTCGGCAGGGTAATAGCACGGCCCTTTACAGGAAAGCCTGGAAATTTTGAACGAATCTCAGAGAAACGACACGATTTTTCTTCTATTCCCCCAAAAAATAACCTGGTGCAGCTATTATATGATGAAGGGGTAAAAACCTATTCAATTGGCAAAGTGATCGACTTGTTCGCGGGGGAGGGATTTACTCAATACCGCCATACAAAAAGCAATGCGGAGGGAATTTCCCAGCTCTTAAGTTTAATGTCGGCAGAGCTTGATAATAGCTTTGTATTTACAAATTTGATTGACACAGATCAGTTGTTCGGGCACCGGCTCGATCCCCAGGGGTATGCACAAAGTTTGATGGAGTTTGATCGAGCAATTCCGGCCATTGTTTCAAAAATAAGGGAAGATGATTTGCTTATAATTACCGCCGATCACGGAAATGATCCCTGCTCAACAAGTACCGATCATTCGCGGGAATTTGTACCTCTTATTGTATTCCCGAAAAACAGAGTAGCTTCGGAAGATTTGGGTACTGGGGAAAGTTTCTCAAACATTGCCCGAAGCGTGGCTGATTTTTTTAACATTGAGCATGAATTTCCGGGAACATCATTTCTCAATAAGAATTAACATAAACAGGTTTGTTGTTTAAAATTGAAGGAATAAATCTGTATATTAGCAAGCTGATTATTTTAACATAATCGCAGACGCAATAACTGAGCTTTTCATTCGTGGTTTAAAAGCTTGAGGTCATTTCATCTGCACATTGAGCGCACGCAAACATTCATTAAATAGTATTTACAGTGGCAAAAAGTTCTGGAATCTCTACTCGTGAGTCAGAGTCATTAGATCGCTACCTGCACGAAATTGGGAAAGAGAAATTAATAACACCGGATGACGAAGTCCGGTTAGCAAAAGAGATTCAAAAAGGAAGCCAGCGCGCTCTTGAAGATCTCACGAAGGCCAACCTGCGATTTGTGGTTTCTGTTGCTAAGCAATATCAAAACCAGGGGCTTTCTCTGGGTGATTTGATTAACGAAGGAAACCTGGGCCTGATTAAAGCAGCAAAACGTTTTGATGAGACCCGTGGATTTAAATTTATTTCCTATGCCGTATGGTGGATTCGTCAGTCTATTCTGCAAGCTCTTGCCGAACAAAGCCGGATTGTACGGCTTCCGCTGAACCGGGTTGGTGCTCTTAACAAAATTGGAAAAGAGCTATCCAAATTAGAGCAGGAATACGAACGTATTCCATCTGCTCACGAATTGGCTGAAAGCCTGGAAATGACCGTTGGGGAAGTTGCCGATACCCTCAAAATTTCAGGCCGCCACCTTTCTATGGATGCACCGTTTGCACAGGGTGAAGATAACAGGCTGCTCGATGTGTTAGAAAACGAGGAGATCCCAAATCCGGATTTTGAACTGATGGGTGAATCCCTGAAGGTTGAAATCGAACGAGCCCTTTCAAAATTGACAAGCCGCGAAGCTGAAGTTATTCGCTTGTATTTTGGAATTGGCCGTGAGCACTCACTTACACTGGAAGAAATTGGGGAGCGTTTTGATCTTACCCGCGAACGGGTTCGGCAGATTAAAGAAAAAGCATTGCGCAAACTGCGCCATCACAACCGAAGCGCTGCATTACGCGCCTATCTCGGATAATATTTTTACCATACATTAAAGCCCTGCATATTTACTGATGTGCAGGGCTTTTTTTATTGATTTATTTCTACGTCCCATCCATAGTCACTGTCTCTATACACATCGCCTGAACGTTTGTGTTGAATTTCTTTACAGTCATTTATCATTAAAAATTCTATAGGATCTGAATTAGATTCCTCGAAGAATAAATGGAGTTTAGAATCCTCTTGTATAAAAGAAAGAAGTGCAATTGCATCACTATTAGTAGGATAGAAAGACGCACTATCGTTATTTTGAGAAAAGGATACAGAACCGGGATTCCCACAACCTTCTCCACCTGTACAGGGAGGAGGGACAGGATGTCCTTTAAAAATTTTACCATTTACCGGGGCACAATTAGCTGATATTTCATTTCGGGTGGTGCAAAGGGAATCAGCAAAATCTGCATCACAATGTTCAAGCCCAAAAACTTCAAGTTCTAAGAAATCAGTATTTCGGGAAAAGAAATATCCATTTTCAGTAACAAGATCTCCGACAAATAAGGCATTTCTTTCTTGGGCAAACACTTCTGCTTTAACCGTGTATTCTCCATTATTGCTTGTAAATTCTTTTGGATCTAATACAAATTCAAATGGAAAAGAATCGATAGAATCAAAGCGCTCTTTATATATGGCTTCACCTGAATTCTCCGCATTTTGGTGGCTTATAGTAATAAGCACAAAAGAATTCTTATTGAAATTAAAATTTTCATTAAGGCTGGTCGGCTCATTTTGGTTATGAATAATAATTCCTGATACCGGGAATAATTCCCGTTCTTCCGAATTACAAGAAGAAATAAAGAAAAGAATGATGATACTGTAGGCTACATATTTCATAATCACTAATTGGCAGGTTATTATTAACTCGATTATAATAAAAGATCCTTTACCTATAAAGCATGATGTTGATTAACAGATTTGAATCTAAAACGTTCTACTAAACTCCCTTTCTTTCCGTTACATTCAAGATGATGAAAAAAGTTATTGTCATATGTTTGCTGCTTACAGGCTTTTATGAAATTACAGAAGCCCAGCGCTACCCCTTCCGCACCTATTCAATCGAACAAGGGTTAAGCGAATCTGTGGTTAATGCTGTAGTGCAGGATGATGCGGGGTATATCTGGCTGGGGACAGGATACGGGCTGAACAGGTTTGATGGCATCCGCTTTGAAAATTTCTTCGAAGAAAAAGGCTTGAATAATAACAGGATTCAATCTCTGTATAAAGCTGATAATGGGGTTATTTGGATTGGAACTGAATCGGGTATTAATTATATGCAAAGCGACAGTATTTACAGCGCCCCGGTATTTGAACCACTTCTTAATTCTTCAGTAATAAGTATTTTCCAGGATAGATTAGGTAATCTGTGGTTTGGAACAGACGGAGAGGGCGTTTGGCAATATTCAGATGATGACAACCTCATTCAGTATTCCACCTCAAATGGGTTGGGTGATAATTCAGTGAGAGCAATTACCGAAAATGAAAATGGAGCGATCTGGTTTGCTACACGTGATGGTTTAACCATTTTAAGAGATGGCAATTTCCGAACATTTACAACAGAAAGTGGATTACCGGATAATCGCATTTGGGATATTGAATTTGATAAGAGGGGGAATGTCTGGATAGCCAGCAGAAGCGGCCTGGTTCGCTATAATGATGGTGAACTGGAAATCATCAACGAATCAACAGGCTTGGTTAATAACCAGGTGCGAACTGTATCAATTACAGAAGATGGTGGGGTTTGGGCTGGCACCGAAGAAGGAATCAGTTTTTATGACGGAGAGAATTTCAGGAACTACCAGGTTGGTTCGGGATTATCAAATCAAATAATTTATTCCTCAATTATAGACCGGGAGGGGAATCTATGGTTTGGAACTTATGGCGGTGGAGTAAATCTTTTTCTTGGCGATTACTTTGAAAACTTTAGCACCGATCATGGATTGCCCAATAACCTCGTTACTTCTATCACTGAATATGAGGACAATATTTGGATTGGTATGTATGGCGGAGGAGTAACCTCAGTTTCTGATGGTGTATTTAATGACTATGGTTTAAATAGCCGCCTGCCGGATAATCAGGTTTATAAAATATTCACCGATTCATACCAAACAATGTGGATCGGGATGAGAGAAGGCCTTGCCAGGTTGGATGGCAGTGATTTAAAAATCTTCAGTGATGATCAATTTCCATTCCGAAAGGTCAGAGATATTATGGAAACTTCTTCCGGGGTTTTTTGGATTAGTACCTACGAGGATGGCATTGTCAGGTATGATGGCGAACATTTCACCTTATATAACGAGGAAAATGGCCTCGCAAGCAATACGGTATTAGGTTCGGTTGAAGGGGAAAATGGATCTGTATGGATTGCAACTTATGGAGGTGTGTCCCAATTTAAAGATGAAGAATTTCAGAGTTTTGCTATTCAGGAAGGGCTGCCTAATAATGGAGTGATGAATATCCTTAAAGATAGAGATGGTACTATCTGGGTTTCCACTTTTGGCGGCATTGCCTGGTTTGATGGCCTGCGTTTTCAAAGCATCACCCCCCAGGATGGTTTGCCTGACCGGGTATGTTATTTTATTGATCAGAGCAAAGACGGGCATTACTGGATTGGAAGTACAAATGGGGTTATTCGTTTTGATGCGAGTATTTATTTTGGAAGTGAAACTGATCAGGAACAGGCATTTCAACTTCTGACCAAAGAACAGGGATTGATAGCAAATGAGCTAAATTTAGGCGCTGTTTTTGAAGATCGTGATGGCCATTTTTGGTTTGGGAGTGTGGAAGGTGTTAGCCATTTTGATCCGGTTGCTTATGAAGGAAATCCGGTGCCACCTCAGGTACATATAATTGGAATAAATGCATCCGGACGGGAGTATGGTTCTGTGAAAGAATTGAAATTACCATCTGACGAAAATTTTGTAGAGATAACATATTCAGGCATAAATTTTACTGCACCAAATCGAATAGTGTATGAATACCGGCTCAGTGAGATAGATCCGGGATGGCAGCGGACAACTGCCCGAAGCGCGAAATATCCATCGCTGCCTCCGGGAAATTATACTTTTGAGGTTCATGCACGAAATGCCACCGGCGCATGGAGCCAGGATATAGAAACGATAAGTTTTTCTATCACAGCACCTTATTGGATGCAATGGTGGTTTTATCTTCTCATTCTACTCATCATGATCGGCATCATTTTACTTTTCTATAATTACTATCGTGTACGTAAAATGGTAGATATTGAGAGAATGAGAGTCCGTATTGCAAGTGATTTGCACGATGATGTTGGGGCTAGTTTGACCGAAATAGCTTTGCAATCAGATTTTTTGCAGGCTGGTGATGCAGATTCAGAATTCAAAAAATCGCTCAACCAAATTGGAAGACAGTGCAGAAAAATCGTATCCAGCCTGGATGATATTGTATGGTCTATTGATGCTCGTAACGATACTCTGGGTGATTTAACAGATAGAATGCAGGATTATATTTTAAATACACTGGAGCAGAAAAACATGAGGGTTAACTATCACTTTGAAGATTTGAATATGGATAATAAACTATCTGTATCACTCAAAGAGAACCTGTATCTTATATTTAAGGAATCAGTAAACAACATTGCCAAATATTCAAATGGTGATCAGGTTAATATTAAAATGCATAGCAGGAATGGTTCATTTGAATTTACCATTTTTGATAATGGCACGGCAGACTTAGGTAAGAAGAAGAGCGGGCAAGGGTTAAGAAATATGGAAATGCGGGCAAAAAGAATTGGCGCTGATATTGAATTTAAGAATGAAAATGGTTTTAAGATTTCCGTGAAAGGTAAATTGTAAATTTAAAGCATAATTATCATGGCAGTTATAGGAATTGTAGAAGACAATGTAAAAATCAGAAACCTGATTCAGCGTTACCTGGATATGCAGGAAGAAATGGAATGCCCGGTAGCTGTAGATACTGTCGAGGAAATGCTGGAACACCTTGAAGAACATCAAAAGCCGGATGTTATATTAATGGATATACAATTGCCCGGGATGTCCGGTATAAAGGGAATGGAAATCATAAAATCCAAGTACCCTGAGATCGAAATTATTATGCTTACTATTTATCATGACTCTCATAAAATATTTGATTCCCTAAAAGCCGGCGCCTCTGGGTATTTATTGAAACATACTTCACTTCCGGAGATAAAAGAGTCTATAGAGAATCTACTAAAAGGCGGAGCACCTATGTCGCCCCAGATTGCGCGAAAGGTAATCTCTCATTTTAATAAAGAAGCGCCGAAAAAGAATGAAGACAGTATGCTTACAAATCGCGAGCAGGATATTGTGAATGGCCTTGTTGATGGCCTTAGCTATAAAATGATCGCTGACCGATTTGATATCTCTATCGATACCGTTCGCGCTCACATACGAAATATTTATAAGAAGCTACACGTTAACTCAAAAGCAGAAGTGATTGCAAAATCTTTACGTGGAGAAATATAGTTGCTAACATTATCATGTGATAGAAATACCGGGTGAAGTATTTGATATTGGTATAGAAATTGAAAATACCCGAAAAGGAGCAGGCCATGAGACTTTCAAAATTTACAAACCGCCTTTCTATTGTGCTTTTAGCATTTTTTGTAACAGGATGCTATACCCAATTCCAAACTACCGATCGTTTTCCTTTAGGGGAGGATAAATATGCCGATTATTATGTATGGGATGGCTATGAAGAAGGCAAAGATGTTGCTGGGGAGGAAGCGGATTCTGAAGCCTATTATTCTGAAGAGGAATATGTAGATGAACAAAGAGCTCTCGAAGAAGCAGAAATTTATTATAAAGATTTTGAAACCGAGCAGTGGTATCAGGAACATTATGCCGATAAGTATTATTGGGAGGGGTACGATGATGGTTTTGATGATGGATACAGAAGTGCTTATCGCGACCGATACGTTTACGGGTATACCCCCTGGGCTTATGATAGATGGTATATGAATCACTACAGCCCTTATTATAATAGTGGTTGGTATGCTGGGTTTGGTTTCTACGGTTTTTCATTAGGCTATGCGAGCTATTATAATCACGGTTTCGGTTATTACCGCTATCCACATCATGGCTACTATTACGGCAGCTATTGGGGAAATCCATACTACTCGAATATTTATGTATACAACACGTACCATAAAAGCCAGCGATATAGCAGAGACGCAGAAATTTACCGGAAAGGTCCAAGAAGCTCCGGGCTTACAAATAATGGCAATTCCAGAACCCGATCCGGCTATAAAAGCAATGACGGAAATACCGTTCGCTCAAGAGGAACAGTAAATTCAAGAGTGCGGTCTGGGAACACTTCATCCGGAAATACAAGGGTAAGGAGTTCAGGAACAACTAACACCCGTAAGGGTTCATCTGTAGGCAGAACCCGATCTACAGGACGAAGTACTCCTGCAGTAGAACGAGGTAGCTCATCTCGATCTGGAAATAGCAGAAGCACTGGAAGAGGTTCTTCTGTTGGAAAAGATCGTTCATCATCTGGTAGCAGTAGTAGTGGAAGCAGCAGGTCAAGAGGTTCTGGTTCAAATCTCAGCAGCAGTTCCAATTCAAATACCTCTTCATCTAACGAAGCGGTCAGGAGCCGGATAAAAAATAGTAAAGCACCAACTTATACAATTCCTTCCAAGAGAGTACAAAGGTCAACTTTTTCCTCTGGTGTTAAAAGCTTCTTTAATACATCATCCAGAAGCACTAATGTGAGAAGTTCAAAATCTTCTAACCGATCTGTACAGAGAAGTACCAGGTCCAGCCGTGTAAAAACTTCCACACCTTCCAATACAAGGTCAAGGTCAAATGTTTCCAAAAGTTCTTCGTCAAGCAGATCTTCTGGAAGTAGCGGAAGCAGTAGTTCATCTAAAAGAAGCCGCGGTAATTAAGAAGTAAGCATAATTCAAATTCTATATTTAAAGCTCATGATGAGGAAATTACATCTTCTCTTGATACCCTTGGTACTTTCAATAAACCCCCTTTTCGCCCAGGATGGGAACAGCCAGGTGTCGTATTCAAACTTAGCATTACAGTTTAGTACGATGAATATAAACGGTGATGCCGCCTCCGGTTTTGTTCCTTCAGTGGCAACTTCAAATGGTTTTGGCAGCTTTTTGGATAATCCCGCAAGTGTGGCATTAATCAATGAGAGCTACTTTAATGTGGGCATGTTGAATAGTTCTCTGGAGCAACAAAACACCTACCTCGGAAATACTATTGATTCAGAGGATAAACTAAACAGGCTAAGTAATCTTGGTTTTATATACGAACTGCCAACGGATCAAGGGAAATTTGTAATTGGCGGCGGTTACAACCTTCATACCAGCCAAAACAGGATAAATGAATTTGGCGGCAGAAATTCCGAGAGCACAATTACAGACCATTTTGAAGATCCCGGCAGCGATTATTATGATTTAGCTTTTGAAACATTTGCCATCGATTATGCTACGGAAGACTCCACTTTTCTGGAGTCTATTTTTAGAATTGGCATTGATTACCCTGGAATAACACAAGATGCCCGTACAACATATACCACCAATATGGGTGAGTACTCTTTCTTTTTCGGAACTGAATTTCAGAAAAATTTATATGTCGGAGTTTCTGGTGGATTAACAGCCGGAACCTATACTTACCAAAGAGATTTCTTAGAAGTGGATGATCGAAATGATTACGATGGTGATTTTATAGCAGGTTCAGATATTGATAATATTTTAACCCATGATGAAATTGATGCTGATGTTATTGGCTTTGCAATAAGAGCCGGATTAATTTATAAAATCTCACCTAATTTTAATGTTGGTGCCAGTTACCTGTTACCATCATCCCTTACAATTAACGAAAATTACTATTCTTCCATAGAGACAAACCTTGATGATGGCTCAGCTCCATTTGAATATGATCTGGAAGGAGATTACACGTATAAAATCTCCAAACCCGGCCAGCTAAATATTGGTTTTGCTGCAACGGATATTGGGAATTTCAGTATTTCCACATCAGCCGAATTCATCAATTATTCAAATCTTGATTTGGACCTGATTACAGCCTCAGATGTTGGTGGTTTTAATGAAGAGCGTATTCTACGGGAGCAAGAAGCAGAATTAGATAGTGCAATGGTTAACGATTATAAAATGGTGATCAATTTAAAAGCGGGTGTTAAATACCAGGTAAATGATCAGGTAGAACTAAAGGCCGGATATGCCTATTTGCCCGGAAGAAGCAGGATTTTTGAAGCCGATAAAAACATCATTTCAGGTGGAGTTGGAGTCAATATTACCGAAAGTATCCTTTTGGATGTAGCCGCACAATATGCACTTTGGGATGACCGCTCTGTCGCTTATTCCTATTATGATGATATGGCTGGAGAATACAGGCAGGAAACTATCGCCGAGAGCATTAATAAACTAAATATTCTTGCTGGTATTAAGATCTTATTCTAAGAGATTTTTTTATTGTGATGTTTAAATCCAGTTTTTTCTCTTGAAGAAATAAATCATACCTGCCGTAACTGTAATCATAATAACCCATAACGCCGGATAGGCCCAGTTCCATTTCAATTCCGGCATATTTTCAAAATTCATTCCATACACACCGGCTATAAAAGTAAGAGGGATAAAAATAGTGGCTATAATAGTTAACACTTTCATCACCTCGTTCATTTTGTTACTTACCTGAGACATATACATGTCCAGCATTCCAATCACCATATCCCGATAGTTTTCCAGCCCATCAATGATTTGGACAAGGTGATCGTTTACATCCCGGAAGTAGATTTTTTGCCCTTCATCAATAAAGGGAGATTCATCCCGCAAGAGCATGTTCAGGTTGTCGCGCATCGGCCAGATTGATTTTCTGAAAAAGATGAGCTTTCTGCGAAGTGCATGAATTCGTTCGGGAATGGAATTATCAAAATCTTCAAGGATTTTATCTTCAAGAATCTCGATCTCATCTCCTATGTGTTCAAGAATTTTAAAATAATGGTCTACAATGGTATCAACTAAGGCATAAGCAAGATAATCCGGGCCGCTTTTTCGTAAACGGGGTGCTGCGCTTCTAAGGCGGTGTAATACAGGTTCAAATATTGGAATATCATCTTCCTGAAAAGAGAGGACATAATTCTTGCCAAGCACAATGCTCACTTGTTCAACATTCAGTTCTTCACCTTCAGAAACACTGATCATCCGAAGCACAAAAAATAAATGATTGGGATACTGCTCTATTTTTGGGCGTTGACTGGTATGAATAATATCTTCCTGCACCAATGGATGCAGCTCAAAATAATTCCAGATCTCCTTTAGTTTATCCACATCATGCAAACCGCAGATATTCAGCCACGTTTTAGAAGGTGAATCCAGGTAGGGTTTACTGTCGTCAATTTTATGAAGGTCATATTCGCCTAATTGTTCTGTGTCATAATCACATAATTTTATGGTTACCTCATCCAGTTTCTGTTTTCCTACAAAATGAAGAGTACCTGGTGGCAGTCCGGGTTTTTTAACAGGCTGCTTATGTTTCAAAAAAGAAGGGAAGGGTATTCTTTGGGTGATTTTTTTCATGTGTCAAAAATTGTACTGTTAGTTATTAAGAGTAACGACTTCACAGCAAAATATGATTCTCTGGATTAAGCTGCCTCAGCTCTCAATACTTCCAGCGGTGGTTTGTTATGAATTCCACGTGTGTTAATCAAACCGATTATCAATACAAGCAGAGTAAGAATTATAACTTCTATACCGATAATCAGGAAATTGGGGACAAAATTAATATCAAAATAGAAGTAACCTATTAAGGCACTTGCTCCAATCGACAAAATCAGCCCGGTTAAGGATGCCATCACCCCAAGCAAAACATATTCAACTATCTGGATTTTTATCACCTGCTTTTTTGACGCTCCAAGAGTTCTCAGTAAAACTGCCTCTCGAATCCGTTGAAAACGGCTGGTGGCCGCAGATCCTGCCAAAACTATTAAGCCTGTAATGATACTGAACAAGCCGATGAATTGAATTACGAAGGTAATCTTATCTATAAATTCCCGAATAGTTTGTATAACCTGGCTAATATCTATGGCAGAGATATTTGGATAGATCTGCACAATTTCCCGCTGTAAACTCAGGGAAGCTTGTTGATCGGGAGTGTTGATGGTGGTCACAAAAAATTGTGGTGCTGGTTCAAGTACACCGGCGGGGAATACCACAAAGAAATTAGGTTGAGGCTGACTCCATTCCACGGATCGTATGCTGGCTATATAACTGGATATTGGAATTCCCTGTACATCCCAAACCAAAGTATCGCCGATTGAAGCATTTAGATCTTCCATTAGCCCAACCTCTACCGAAACAGGTACAGGATCATTCTTGTTTCCAACACTTCCAATCCATTCGCCATCTTCAAGGCTCTCCGTTCCTACCAGCGAATCCCGATAGGTAGATCTATATTCCCGGTTGAGAGCCCAGCCTCGTGCACGGCGGCTGGTGTCTTCCATGATCTCGGATGTCGTTCTGCCGTTAATTTGCTGCAGCTTCATAGTAACAATGGGTACATTCTGAATTATTTCCAGGTTATGAGCTGCAATTATTTCATTCACTCCCTCATTCTGGTCATGCTGAACATCATAAAGGGCAATATTGGGCAGATTATCGCGCTCACTGAAATCAATTTGCCCCAGCAACATATCTTGTGTCAGGTAAAGCGAGCTTATCATGGTGACCCCCAATCCAAAAGTGAGTAACAGGGTGGTGGTTTGATTATTTGGCCGGTACAAATTAGCGAGCCCCTGTCGCCATTCATAGGGAAGGCTTGGCTTAATCAGTGATCTTGAGAAGTGCATTATCAGTTTGGCAAAACCTGTGAGCAAAAGCAGGCAGGCAATTAATCCAAGGGTGAAGTAAAGTGCAGGCAGGAACTTACCAAGCATCAGCCAGGCATAGCCGGTTATGAAAGTAATAAGAATAGCACTCAATACAAGCTTAACCCGCTTTTCCAATAGTTTATTTAAATTTACCTCAACCGAGCGCAGTGTGAAAAGGGGAGATATTTTGCGAATTGCCAGCAGCGGGAATAAGGCAAATAAAATGGAAATTAAAAGACCTGCTATAATTCCGATAAATATTGATCCCCACGAGATGTACAGTTCTATATCAACCGGTAGAAAATCCTGAACCAATAAAGGCAGGTAAAGCTGAACTACGGAGCCAATTATAGCTCCAATTATAGAACCGATCAAACCCATGGCGGCAGCTTGTATCAGGTAAATCAGCAGAGCCTGATTTGAAGAAACCCCTACACATCGTAAAACCGCAATCGTATTTATTTTTTGGCGGATGTAGACAAAAATAGAGCTGGCTACTCCAATTCCACCTAAAAGCAGAGCTATAAAACCTATCAGGTTCAGAAAGTTGGAAAGATAGGTGATTGCTTCTCCTACATCTTCTTTTCGCTCGCGAACAGTATCAAATCTGAAACGAATGTCATTATCCCGCAGTTGGCCGAGGCGGTCTTCAACAGCAGACATATCGGTGCCGTCTGGAAATTTATAATAGGCAAGATATTCCAACCGGCTCCCGCGCTGCAAAAGCCCGGTTTCTTCTACATTTTCTTTAGGAATGATAACCCGCGGGCCAAGAAATGAAGCCGCTACAGGTTGGCCTGGAATTTCAATTATAGCGCCTTCAATATGATAGGTGACCTGGCCGATTTTAACCGAATCTCCTACTTCTATACCAAACTGTGTCATGATAGGCTCATCAACCAGTGCAGATTTCTTTTGCTGAAATTCTGCTGCGGCTGATCCCGGATTGGTAATTAAATCACCATAAAAAGGAAAACCACCTTCCAGCGCCCTGATCTGTGAAAGCCTGGTTACTCCTGTTTTTGGAAAATATGCCATGGAGGTAAATACGAGTGCAGTAGATTGTTCGCCGCCCAAAGAATCCAGCACTTCCTGTAATTCAGGCTGAAAAGGTGCGTTTCGTTCTACTTCAAGATCAGCCCCCAAAAGTTCTTTGGCCTGATTTTCAATACTTATATTCAGATTGGCACGAAACGAAGTGATGGCAACCAATGCAGCAACACCTACAATAATAGCGGCCATAAAGAGAAACAGCTTAGGACGGTTTGAACGTGAATCCCGCCAAGCCATCTTAAAAGTCCACAAAAAAGAGTTCTTATTCATTAATACCGGATGATTTGACCGCCGTTTCTGTTTCCGGTGTTACAAAAGAATCTTCCGAAACCCGCCCGTTTTTAAGTTTAAGAATTCGATCACATTTGCGGGCAAGTTCGAGATCATGGGTTACCAAAATCAAGGTGGTTCCCTGTTCTTTGTTGAGATCGAAAATCAGGTTTTCGATGTATTCTCCGGTTTCGGTATCGAGATTTCCGGTAGGTTCGTCGGCAAATAGAATTTTTGGCTGGTTGATAAATGCGCGGGCTATAGCCACACGTTGCTGCTCGCCACCCGATAATTGAGTAAGGTAGTGATGGGTTCTGTCGCCTAGACCTACATTGTCCAGCAGATCAAATGCGCGTGATCTTACTTCCTTGGTGGTATCGCCCCGCAATTCCAGGGGAACCATCACGTTTTCCAAAGCCGTTAGTGTAGGAACCAGTTGAAAGGTTTGGAATACAAATCCTACATGTTGATTTCTAACAGCTGCGCGTTCATCTTCATTAAGAGGATTTAATGGAATTCTGTTTAATGAAACGGTGCCTGATGTGGGGCGGTCAAGTCCGGCGCACAGGCCTAATAAAGTTGTTTTTCCACTACCCGAAGGGCCGACAATAGCACAGGAAGTACCAGCTTTAATTCGGAAGCTGATATCATCTACAACTGTTAATATTTTTGAGCCGCTTTTGAATTCGCGGGTTAACTGATTCGATTCTAGTATATTTGCCACGTTCCCTTAATTTGTTGCCGATATGAATATTATATCTCTGAATTTGACATAACGTACGTTACACAATCTCTTAAGTTTTAATTCATTATTGAAAAAATTGAATATTCTTTTACAATTCCCTTTCAGGCACCTAAAATATATAGCATGAACTACTTTTTTATACTTTTTTTTCTCTTCAGTGCTCAAACCGTGCAGGCGCAGCAGCAACCTAAATCTATACTTATGTTTGGTGATAGCATAACGGCAGGACTTGGGGTTGATAGCAAACAGGCTTTCCCTGCCATACTTCAGGATAAAATTGATTCCCTGGATTTGAACTACCACGTAATAAATGCAGGCTTGAGCGGAGAAACATCTGCCGGAGGTGTACGGCGAATTGACTGGGTGCTTCAGCGGGATATTGATATAATGATTTTGGAACTAGGAGCAAATGATGGACTACGGGGAATTGATCCTTCTTCAACAAAAGAAAACCTGCAACAAATTATAGATAAGGCACTGGAGAAAAATCCTGATATGGAAATTATTATTGCAGGTATGCAAGTGCCACCAAATCTTGGAACTGATTATGCGGAACAATTCAAAACACTTTACGTGGACTTAGCCGAGGAGAATAATCTAAAGCTGATACCATTCATACTTGAAGGAGTTGGCGGCGAGGAAGAACTAAATCAACCCGATGGAATTCATCCAACAGCGGAAGGGCATAAGGTGATAGCTGAAGTTGTGTGGGAAATCTTAAAACCTATTATTTAGGTCACTGCTGATACAGCCCCGTTTCGGCTGAAAGCGAGATCATTCGACCTCGTCTTTCTTTTTACTCTCTACCTTCATTCAATTTCAAAGCTGATATTGATATTTGCCGTCACAGATACCGTTTGGCCAAAATCCATCATGGAAGATGATGACCTGCCATAATCAGATGATTCCATCATTTTAACTGGAAATCCTATCTCATGGTCTGAATAGTTGATATTAGAAATTACTCCCAGCTTTACTCCCGAAGTTTCTGCAATAAAATCTGCTTTTTCTTTGGCTGTTTCTATCGCTTTTTCAAGGGCTTTATCTTTTCCCGCCGCAAGTTCCGAGGACGAAAATTGTCCATTGAAAGAATCAAAATTATCCTCAATCAACGCCACCTGAATCTTTTCATAGATTGAAAAATCACTAAAGGTAACACTCACCGATTGATTGGTTACAGTGGTTTGAGAGTCATTCTCATTTCGATAGCGTTTGCTCATTCGAATAGGTTGGTGATCAATATCTTCTTCTTTTATATCAAACTCTTTGAGGAGGTCAGCTAAAATAGCTTCTCTTTCTTTATGGGTTTCAAAAGCCTCCTGAGGGCTTTCCGCCTCTGCATTAACATTGATATTAAAAATGACGAGATCAGCGGGCAGTATTTCTGAAGCGCTAATATTTATGGTAATTGCCCGATTTTGGGGTTGCTGTGCTATAGCTTTACTGTTCATTCCAAAAAATAGAAGAATGCCTATAAAACTTAGCCGTTGAATTATTTTACCAGTTGATTCCATATTCCGTTTTAATTTGTTGAATGTTGGCATAACTTTTTCCTTGATATAATTTGAAGATCCGGCTTCCCTGAATGTCATATTCTTTAACAGGATATTCAGCTCTGTACCAACTCTCCAGAGCCTCCAAATATTGCTTTTCCTGGCTTCGATTTTTTATGGTCAATCCAAAACTGGATTCAGTTTCATCTTGCTTCACTATAAATTGCATAATTACATAGGATGACCACCAGCGAATAGATTGGACAATATTAATTTCAAGTTCTGAAATATTGGTCAACCTGATTGAAGACTCCGGAAAACTGTGGTCTTCTTTTTTAGAGTGAAGCTCAATTTCATCTTTTGTAAGAATAACTTCACCGGAATTTCGGCTATATGAAAGAGGAAAATAAGCCATTATAAAAGCAATAAAAGCCAGAATAAAGCCCGGAATTACAAACCAATCTTGACCAAAATCGTCGGCTAACATAGCTCCCATGTAGAATATAAAATAGGTGACCATCCCGATTTTAAATTCCTTGGTTTGGGCAAAGGTTAATCTTCCTGTAAATGAATTTTTACTGCCTTGTAGTTTGCTAAGTGTGAATGTGCTCATCTTCTGACTGTGATTATGTTTTTTATAATATTCAATAGAATAAACATCTAAGCAATATAAAAATAAAAATGGAAGCGCTTGCATTATCCCGAAAACAGGGCTTTATTTGGGGTGGTTAAAAAAAGCTCGGGTTGTCGAAACAATTTCAAAGGCAAGAGGCAGCAAAAAATAGAACAATAATTAATTAAGGATCAGATATGAGTAAAATGATTCGGTGTATTTCATTATGTATAGCCCTGTTATTACCGTTCATACAAACTACTTATGCCAATTCAGTATCTACAAAAGCAGAAACTGTAATTTCGGGGATAGTAACTGATGTTAGTGGGGAGCCATTAGCAGGGGTTAATATCCGTGTAGAAGGTAAGGTAATTGGTACATCAACAAACCCTGATGGAAGTTTTAATTTAACTGTGCGGCAAGATCCGCCTTTAACTTTATTTGTCACCATAGTAGGATTTACTTCTCAGCGAATTGAAATTACAGAGTCAGAAGTGGAGAACCTTGAAATAGTGCTTGAGGAAGAAACAGTGCTTGGCGGAGATTTTGTAGTTTCAGCATCCCGAGTAGAGGAAAGCATTTTGAAATCTCCGGTTTCCATTGAAAAGATGGATGTTTTAGATATTCAAACAACAGCTTCCCCTTCTTTTTATGATGCTATAGGAAATCTGCAGGGCGTAGATTTAAGTGCTCAAAGTTTGACTTTCAAATCAATAAATGCACGCGGATTCGGCCATAATGGTAATGTTCGGTTTGTCCAGCTTATTGATGGCATAGATAATCAGGCTCCGGGATTAAATTTTGCAGTTGGAAATGTTGTAGGGATTTCTGAGTTAGACCTGGAGAGTGTTGAATTGATACCAGGTGCCGCATCAGCTCTATATGGTCCTAATGCTTTAAATGGAATTCTATTAATGAATAGTAAAAGCCCATTCAATTATCAGGGGTTATCTTTCAGTGTAAAAAATGGTGTAAATCATATTGATAGTCAGGTTGAAAATCCTTCCTTATATCAAAATTACGATTTCCGTTATGCTGATGATGTCAATAATAAATTTGGATATAAAATTACGGCCTCCTATTTAAGAGCACAGGATTTTGTGGCTCAGGATTATCGGGATCAAAGTGGTCTCGTGGAGCGTGGCGATTATGACCGAGATGGCCGAAGAGTTTTTAATGGTGTTAATATTTATGGGGACGATATCCTCAGCATTGGTGCTATTGCAGATGGAGTTATTTCTTCGGGGCAACAGCCGGATGCAACACCTCAACAACAAGCGCAGGCAGCCCAAATTTCTGGAATCCGTAGCTTACTACCCGATGGTGCCGCCGGTGCATTTTCTGCCCCTGGATTCCGTGAATCAGAAATTGTTGATAATACAACAGAAAGTTTAAAATTAGGCTCAGCTCTTCATTATAGAATAAGTGATAGTTATGAGCTGTTAGGTCAATACAATATTGGCTTTGGAAGCACAGTATATACCGCAAATGATCGTTTTGTTTTAGATGATTTTAACATTTGGACAGCAAAACTTGAACTGCGAAATCCAAATTTCTTTGTTCGTGCTTATACTACACAAGAAGATGCCGGTGATACCTATGCTGCAAATACGGTGGCAACAAGGTTAAATCAAATAGCTTATATCACTCCCTATTTTCAAACCTTTGCAGGAGCGAGAACTCAGGGAGCAACTATAGAGGAAGCTCATCAACAGGCAGATCAGGTTGCAACAGCCAATCAACAAGAATATTTACCAGGAACTCCGGGATTTGAACAAGCTATAGATTCACTGCGGCAGTTATCTATTGCTGAAGGAGGGGCGCTTTTCCTCGATAAATCAGATATGTACCATGCAGAAACCATGTATAATTTTTCTGATGTGATTGATCCGGAAGTTGTGGAAGTAATTGCAGGAGCAAATTATCGCTTATATGATCTTAATTCTGAAGGTACTTTATTTGCTTATAAGGATGTAGAGAATCAAGAGGAATTCGATATAAACGAGTGGGGGGCATACATGCAGTTAACCAAAAGTTTACTGGATGAACAGCTAAACCTACAGGCTTCTATGCGTTATGATAAAAACGAGTATTTTGATGGTCAGTTTTCACCAAGAGTATCCGCAACTTTTACGGTTGCTGATAAACACAATCTTCGTGCTTCCTATCAAACCGGTTTCCGTATTCCAACTACACAAGATCAATTTATACAATTGGATGTAGTGAGCCGTTTGTTGATCGGTAGCAATCAAAGGATTGTAGATCGGTACCGCTTCGAAACAAACACAGTGTACACAGCCCAAAGTGTACAGGAAGCCCGTCAACTAGCTAATAGTGGAGATCCTCAAACTGCCCGTGCAGCTCTTGAACCTGTTGAATTCGAAGAGTTTGATACAGAGAAAGTTCAAACATATGAAGTCGGCTATAAATCATTTTTTACCGATAATCTTTTAGTTGATGCCTACTACTATTACAGCTCATACACCGATTTTATCGCGGAGATACAATTCGTGCAGGGGGTTCCAAATGGTATGACAGAAGATCCCGGCAGTTTTGATGCTGAGAGTGAAGCCGGGCAAGATCAAATAATTAACGGTGGTGTAGCTACCCAGGAATATGGATTTGATGTAAATGCAGATGGAACCGTAAATTCACACGGTTTTGGTGTAAGTATGGACTATTCACTTCCAAGAGGTTTTACTGTGGGTGGAAATGTTTCCATGAATAAATTACTTGATCAGGAAAATCTTATAGAACAAGGATTCCGTTCAAGTTATAATACCGCGGAGTGGAGATATAATGTGCGTTTAGAGAATCGTAACCTGATTAATAACGCCGGATTTAATTTAACCTATCGCTGGCAGGATGCCATGTTATGGGAGTCATCTTTTGGCTCTGCAGTAATCCCAGCATACGGCACCTTAGATGCTCAAATCAGCTTTAAATTGTCAGATTATAATACCATTCTGAAATTAGGCGGAAGCAATGTACTGAACGAACATTACACAACCTCATTTGGTAATCCAACAATGGGAGCTGTTTATTATTTCTCCCTCACATTTGATCAATTCCTGAATTAATTAATAAGAATTTTATTATGAAAAGCATACTCAAATTACCCACATTATTACTACTTGCTGCTGTAATATTTTCAGCATGCGAAGGTCAGGAAGATGCACTTATTGGTGATCGGCTTGAAGATAATCCTTTGCCCGATCCTCCTTCTGAGAACTATACGGCCGGTGATGCAGACTTTACCACCTATGTTGCAATAGGAAATTCATTGATTGCAGGTTACATGGATGGCGCATTATATAATGCCGGACAACAAAATTCGATTCCTGCATTAATAGCATCTCAACTTGAAGCGGCCGGTGGTGCAGAAACTTTTAACCAACCTGATATTGAGTCTGAATCTGGATTCAACACCACTGTTGAAAATCCACAGAATGGAATGATATTGGGCCGTTACAAGCTTGATACAAATATCCCCGGCCCTTCACCGGTACTTGGCGGAGATCCCATTTCTAATTATAACGGTGCAGCATCTGGCTTGAATAACTTTGGTGTTCCCGGCATTGTAGTGGGGCAGTTACTGACTCCCGCTACCGGTGGTCCTCAATCAGAACAAAACCCGGCTTTCAATCCTTTTTACCAGCGTTTTGCAAGTAATCCCAGCCAGGATGGTGCAACAGGATCAACTATTATTGAGGATGCAATTTCCGCCCAGCCAACATTTTTCACCCTTTGGATAGGTAATAATGATGTTTTGGGATATGCCGTTGGTGGAGCCTCTAATGAAAATAGACTCACATCCGACAGCGATTTTGAAACACAATTTAACGGCGTCATAAGCAGCCTGATGGCAAACACTGAAGCTGATGGTGTGGTGGCTAATATTCCTCCATTACTGGGAGTAGCCTATTTTCAGGCAGTGCCTTTCAATCCAATTCCTGTAAGCAGTCAGGAGCAGGTAGATGCATTGAATGATGGCTATGCAGATTATAATGGCGGTTTGGCGCAGGCACGTGGTGCCGGGTTAATTACTGAATCGGAGGAGGAAAGAAGAAGGATAAATTTCGAGTTAGGAGCAAATGCTTTTGTCATGGAAGATGAAAGCCTAACGGATCTTTCGGTCCTTGGGTTACCAAATTACCGTCAATCAGAACCTACTGATTTAGTAATATTATCTGCTGCTTCAGCATTTGGAAGTGGAGTTGGAACCGAAAGCCCTGCAGGTGATGAGCTCGTCCTGATTCCTGAGGAACAGCAACAAATTGAAATAAAGAGAACAACTTTCAATGCAATGATTGCAAATGCAGTGGACGCAAACTCTGACCGCCTGGCATTATATGATACCAATGCACCAATGGGAGCTTTTGCGGATATTTTTGGAATTAGTGATGGTATACCCGGTATCAGGATAGAGGGAGTCGATCTTAATGCTGATTTTAGTCCTAACGGTGTACTTTCAACAGATGCCATACATCCGAACCAGAGAGGAAATGCCATATTGACGAATGAAATTTTACAGGTGATTGAAAATAAATTTAATGCAGCTCTCCCACAGGTTGATGTACTTAATTTACCAAGTGTACAAGTTTGTGCTGGTGATTGCGCAAGTGAGCAAGCAGGCAGTTAGCCCATTAACATATTATACTGAAAGCTTCATATCTGAAAATGATATGAAGCTTTTTTTATGTCATGATTTAATATTAACGGCAAAATGGGGTAACTTTGTCACCAGGAAATCAGCATAGGGGTAGTGGCATTAAATTTGCAGTACCCTTAAAAAAAACGCAAAGAAAATTGATAAAATGGGTTCTGATAAGACGACAGAAATGAATGAAAAAATTGCCTCAGAAGAGGAGTTAAATGAGAAGGAAAATTTGAAAGATCAGAATGAAGAAATTTCAGAAGAAAATAAACAGGAACATGACGAGAAAGATGAAAAGGAGATTCGCATTTCAGAATTAGAAAAGGAACTACAGGCGGCAAAAGATGCACTTCTGAGAAAAGCAGCTGAGTTGGAAAATGTGCGAAAACGTGTGCAACGTGAACGTATACAGTTGTTTGAAGAAGCAAAAGCAGGTGCTCTCGAAGATTTTATGCCAATCAGTGACGATTTGAACCGTACACTTAAAGCTGCGGAAGAATCAAAAGTTGAAGACAGCTTTTTGAAAGGTGTTTCGATGGTTGCAAATAAATTTCAGGAAATATTGGAGAAACATGGCGTGGAGCGAATCAATAAAACAGGTGTGGCCTTCGATGTAAATGTACATGACGCCATGCTGAAACAACCAGCTCCTGATGAAAAAACTGAAAGCGATATTGTATTAGAAGTTTTAGAAAGCGGATATAAAATTGGAAACCGCACCATTCGACATGCAAAAGTTATTGTAAGCGAGTAAAAATATATTATGACTAACAGAGATTATTACGAAATACTGGGTGTTGATAAAAATGCTTCGGAGGCTGAATTAAAAAAAGCTTACCGTAAATTGGCGATGAAATATCATCCCGATAGAAATAAGGGTAATGCTGATGCCGAAAAGAAATTCAAGGAAGCTTCTGAAGCCTATGATGTGTTAAGAGATCCCCAAAAGAAAGCTCAATATGATCAGTACGGGCATGCAGGTGTAAATGGACAAGGTGGCGGATACGGCGGCGCCGGAGTAGATTTCGATAATATGGGCTTCGAAGATATTTTCAGCCGCTTTGGAGATATATTTGGTGGCGGCATTTTTGGCGAGGATCCATTTGGCGGAGGCAGGGGACGCGCCAGAAGCCGAAGGGAACCAGGTCAGCCAGGATCTGATATGAAAATTCGAATGCCACTTACGCTCGAAGAGATTGCCTATGGCACCGATAAAAGGCTGAAAATTAAAAAGCAGGTTAAATGCGATCAATGTGATGGCACGGGGGCCGAAACAGAAGCTGATTTTGAAACCTGTTCTACCTGTAACGGAATGGGAGAAGTGCGGCAGGTAACGCGAACCATGCTTGGACAAATGGTGAATGTTCAGGCTTGTCCTACGTGCCAGGGCGAGGGTAGAATCATAAAAAATAAATGTAAAAAATGCGCGGGCGAAGGCCGGATCAAAGGCGAGGAAATGGTCAAAATCAACATTCCTTCCGGAGTGTCTAATGGCAATTATATAACCTTGCGCGGACAAGGAAATGCAGGGCGCCGCGGTGGTGCAGCCGGGGATTTAATTGTGCTTATCGAAGAGAAAGAGCACAAGCATTTTGAGCGTAACGGCAATAACATATACTATAATCTTACGCTAAGTATTCCGGATGCTGTTTTGGGAACCGAAGTACAAGTGCCAACATTAAAAGGCAAAGCCAAGCTCCGCATTGAACCCGGCACACAACCCGGGAAAATGTTACGAATGAGAGGACGGGGAATTAAAGGACTTCATAATTCGGGAGAAGGAGATCAATATGTACGGGTGAATGTATATATGCCCCAGGAGCTTTCCGACAGCGAAGAAAAAGCAATGGAATCTTTTAAAGTGTCCGAAAATTTCGATGCTTCCAATATGGATGGATCCGAAAAAGGTTTTTTCTCAAAGATGAAAGATGTGTTTGGGTGATGGTTGATTGATTTCTGAAATTGCCAATTCTGTTAAAAATGGGGCAGATCTTCATTAAACCAATAAAGGCGCATTTCAATGCGCCCATATTGGTTAACACAATGTTGACTTCTTTTTATTCTGCCAAAACAGCCGTACCACTTGCCGATACCATAAGCATGCTGCCGCCGGAGCCAATGGTTTCATAATCTATATCTATTCCGATAATAGCTGTTGCTCCAACACTGGATGCTTTATGTTCCAACTCCTGAAAGGCAATTTGGCGGGCTTTCTGTAATTCCTTTTCATAAGCGGCTGATCTGCCTCCAACAATATCTCTTACCCCGGCGAAAAAATCTTTAAATATATTTGCCCCAAGAATGGCTTCGCCGGTTACAATACCCAGATACTTTTTTACTTCCTTTTTATCTAAATGATTGGTGGTAGTCATAATCATAAATATGCTCCATGAATTTGATTAACAGATGGCCATTTGTACATCTTAAAGGTTAAAAAGTTACTATTTTTGCTCAAAAGTTAATCTCACTGAATCTTTATCATTTTATAAGCAGTAGTTTTTTTGATTCTCTAAAACTCTCACCTTGAATTACATAAAGATAAACGCCAGAGCTAAGATCTTCAGCATCAAATCGTATAAGGTAATTTCCGGGAGATTTTCTTTCATTAGAAATTAATGATGAAATCTTTCTACCTGTAATATCAAAAATATTGAGACTTACCTTTTGGGTTTTTGTTACCTCAAAAGGTATATGTGTGGTGGGATTAAAAGGGTTTGGAAAATTTTGGTATAATTTAACTGAGGCAATAACATCTTCTTCTCCAATTGTTGTTCCAGACTTATCCATTACTTGTTTAAATGCAAGAAATGTAAAAGCATCAAAAGCCTGATAGTACATAGACTTAACACTTGTCAAGCTTAATGAACCAACTGAGAAGTAACCATGGCTGCTATCTTTCACAAAGAGTGAACTTCCACTCTGACCTGGTGTGCCAACAGATTTTATTTCAATTAAATTATCCCTTGCAGTAGCACGAGAAAAACCATAACCAATAACTAATTCTTCTCCATCATAAACAATTGTTGAATCCAGGATGTGACGTGCAGCAGGATAACTTAAGGAATGTATAAGTTGGTCTTTTAGATATTCCTTTTCGTTACTGTTGATAAATCCCATCCCAATCCATCCTTTTCCATCACCAATTTCTTTTTCTAACTCAAGCAATGCAATATCATTTTCAAAAAAAGTTTCTCCCGAATAAATATTCACAGTGGTGTAATATTTAACTGCTTGCGTAAGCTGAAGAAGGTTGTTCAGGTTATTCTTATGGTATCCAGCATAAGCATATATTTGTGGGTATAATTCTCTATTAAAAATACAATGTGCAGCTGTTAATACATGCTTTTTTGAAACCATCATCCCTGAACATTGTGAGGAGACTGTATCATTATTGGCTATGAATAGCTTTACAGTTGTCGAAAGTGGATAATATTCCTGGTCACCATCTGGAATTATTTCGAAATTACTAAAGTATAAAGAATCAGCAGCCACGCTATCTAAAGAAATATCCAAATTCTTAATAAATAGATCAGGCGGAAGGGAATAATCTGTGGTTAGTATAGATTGGCTGTTATCAAAAGTTACTTCAACAAACTCTTTGGAATATGTTGAATCAATAGCATCAAAAATATACAATGTATCGGAAACGGTAGAATCTATAGAATGCTGGAAGAAAGTCAAACCTAAGAGAACAAGTAATACACTCATGTTACTTTATTTTCAATATAGAATATACTCGAATGATTCAAAGTAGCTGATGAAAAAGAAAATCAGATAAAAAAAAGCCTTTCAGAAAAAAATGAAAGGCTTTTTATAAAGTGAAAAAGAAATTAATGGCGTCCGCCACCACCGCCTCTTGGACGGTCTTCGCGAGGTTTTGCCTCGTTTACTTTTACCTGACGCCCGTCAATTTCAGCACCATCGAGTTGATCGATAGCTGCTTGTGCTTCAGAATCATTATCCATTTCCACAAAACCGAATCCTTTAGATCGGCCAGAAAATTTATCACTGATTACTTTTGCTGAGCTTACTTCACCGAAAGCTTCAAATACTTCTTTTAGTTGATCGTCATCAACCCCATAACTGAGGTTACCTACATAAATGTTCATAAGTCTAAATCTGGTTAAAAATTAAAAAGGAATGAAAGAGAAACCAGAGCTAAGTTAAAAATATGCTGTAGTCTAAGTATCATCAACAATCCAAAAAAACAAATTACGTTATTTTATACGTATCACAAAGTAATTGGCAGATTTATTTTTTTCAAACTATATAACTATTAAAATAATTCTCCGTAAAATTGCCTGTTCTACCTCATCTGAATTTAAGTCTGCCCAAGCTAATCCGGGTGATAAAATCAGTTGTGAAGATCGCAACTATAACAAAATAATATATATAAAATGAAACTAAAACTAGGTTCGATGATGATATGCCTGCTTATAATCTCATCTACCGTTACAGCACAAGTGCATCCTATGCACAAAGATAATAAGCAGTCGGTCTGGCATAAGTTTAAGAATTCAGACAGGGCACTATCACTTCAAAAAATAAATAACGAAGAAAAGCTCGGGGAACTCAATATTGACTTTTGGGACGGCGAAAATTGGGAAGATTCCGAGCGGATCCGAAATCAATTTACCAATGGTAAAATTACTGAGAGTCTGACAGAAGTATGGGAAGGTAATGGGTGGTCGACCACTGCAAAAATCACTTTTTCTTACTCCGGTGAACTTTTGGTAAGCGAGCAATATGAAGAACTTGATGAATTTAGCAAAAATCTTGTTCCGGCAGAAAAATACATATACAATTACACCGGAGAGGGTGAATTCATCAGGCTATGGGAAATTATCTACCAGGAATGGGTGGCAAATGGTGCCGCTGGCAGTTGGGTTAACTCTGAAAAAGATGCATTTACCTATGCCGGTGGTCCTATTTCATCAGGTGTATTTTCTGAATGGACGGGCGAAGATTGGGAAGCTGTGGAGCAATTTACAGCCGAAGATACCGATAGCGGTGCAGTGTTAACCTATTCAGAGAATTTATTAGATGAGTGGGTACCAACCTACCGTGAGATATATCCTAATTTCTCATTAAATGAGATTTATAATTTCTATCTGGACTTAACCTATGGTTCTGGAACTGAGTTCTTTTATCTGCACAGTACCTATTTCCCGGATTACATTTTTCAGGAATCTGTGGATGATGAATGGGAAAACGCATACAGTCAATTCACTAACAAATATTATGATTTGTGGGATGGTTCTATTACAAAAATAGATGTCACTAGCAGATATTGGGAGGGTGAATGGATACCTGAATTTTTTAATGAGTTGTGGCTATATGGTAAGGCAAATGCAGATTCAGCTAATTTTATAGTAGTAGATGAAGGAGTCAACGTTCGTATTTCACAGGAAAAATATTCATATGACGAGTCTGACCGAATAATTGAGGCAGTAACAATGTATGAGATGGAGGAAGGTTTGGAAAATTCAACACGCCTTAGCTTTACTTGGAGTGAAGTTACCACAGGTGTTGAAAACCCGGAAAAACCGTTTAACTTTAGTTTAAATCCGGCTTATCCGAACCCTTTCAATCCAACCACTAATATTACTTACTCAATGGAACGAGCAGGGGATATCAAGATTAATGTATATGATGTATTAGGGCGTTTTGTGGCCACTTTGGTAAATGGCTCAAAATCGGCCGGCGAACATCATGTCCAGTTTGATGCCGGTAATCTTTCCAGCGGCTTGTATATTGTGAGAATGGAAGCTGCAGGCTACCTGAAAACACAAATGGTAACCTTGCTAAAATAATTACCAATTAATGTTGATTAAAAAGCCTTTCAGTTAATGCTGAAAGGCTTTTTTTGTTTGATCAGAATTCCAGTTGTTTTCAAAAAACTCCTGCAAAACAAAAAATGCCTGCTTCTTTTCACCTTCACTGGAAATAACTCCTTTACGATTCCAACCATCCTGAATATTAGATAAATGGCGTCGGGGTGACCTGAAATCAACCAATATCCATGGAGAAATTCCCGCTATATTTGGGATGTTTTTGATCATGTTCAGATTTTGCACATAAGTATCCGCCTGATATTCTTCACTCCAGCGGGTCAGCGAATCTCCATGAAAACCGGCCAATGCCCCGGCACCAAATTCTGAAATAATAACGGGTTTATCATAAGGAATTACCCAGTCAACCTGATTTGCCTTATCAGGTAATCCATTATACCAGCCCAAATATTGATTGAAGCTGACAAGGTCTACAACTTCAGCTAATTTATCTTCTACAATTTGAGTAAGTGGAGCATCCGATTCAGAATGAGTTTCCATCGCGGCACTCAATAAGCGGGTGTTATCAATAGTTCGTGCTTTTTTGGCAAGTTTAAATAGAAAATCATTCCGCATTTCGCTCACCGGAGTTTCATTAGCCAGTGACCAGATAATGGTGGCGGCGCTGTTTTTGTCGCGGTTCATCATTGCAGAAAGCTGATCTTCTGCATTTTGAAAGGTTTCCTCATTTTCCCATTGAATGGTCCAGTACACAGGAATCTCTTCCCAAACCATTAATCCAATTTCGTTGGCAACTTCAATCATGTGCTCATTATGTGGATAATGGGCAAGCCGCACGTAATTACAACCTAGTTCTTTTGCCCAGCCTAAAAGCAATTCAGCATCTTCGCGGGAATTTGCCCGTCCAACCCGGTAGGGGTTTTCTTCGTGTATGGATATTCCCTTTAAATAAACCTGCTCATCATTCAACAGAATTTTTGATCCTTCAGTACGAATAGTTCTGAAGCCAATTTTATCCTGTAGAAGTTTTCCATTATGGGAAATTTTCACATCATAAAGCTTTGGGTTTTCAGGTGACCAATAATCCAAATCTTCAGCGTTAATATTGAAAGCAGCTTTACCATTTTCATCAGCCGCAAAGGTTTCAGATATATTCAGCCCCGGGATTGATATAGTTAATTCAGGCTGAACAAGTTCGCCTTCCAAATGCACGAATCCTTTTATTGATTTATGATTTGCAGGATCCAGTTGAATCAAATAATCTGATACGAAGGCCTGGTTTTCCTCAAACAGCAGCACATCGCGTGTTATTCCCCCATAATTCCACCAGTCGGTATTTAAGGTAGGTACCCCGTCTGCATGGCGATTATTATTCACCATCAACACGAGCGAATTTTCATCTTTTAGAAGATCGGTAACCTCATATTGAAAAGGAGTGAAGCCACCTACATGAACTCCGAGCTTCTTACCATTCAAATACACATGAGCTTCATAATTCGCGCCTCCGAAATGCAGAAAAACTCTATTATCTGCCTTACTCTTTTCATAGCTGAAAACTTTCCGGTACCATACTGATCCTTCATAATATTCGAACTTATCTTCCTGATGATTCCAGTCGCCCGGTACTTTTATGGTGGGAGAATTATCCCAGTCATATTCCAGCAGGTCAGATTTATTGTTGGTTTTGGCATCCATAAAATATCCCGCCCAGGAAGGATTTTCTTGCTCGTCAAAGGGCTGATAGCGATAATTATAATATCCATTTTCGTATGGATCCATAATATATTTCCAGGTTCCATTTAAGGAGGTAGTATCTCTTTCATGAACATTTATAATTAATTGAGCTTGAGAAAAAGCACTTACAGGTATGAGTAATAAAAAAAGGATGAAGAATTTTTTCATAATGTTAGTCTGTGACTTTTAGTTTTAAGGCAAATCCACCTGATGGAGCCATTTTTATTGTAATTGATTCATTCCGGGAAAAGGAATTTGGGAAGATTCTGAAACCTCATTTAGCTGTTGTTGCCCAAATTCCAGTTCTCTGCTATTGATGGAATATCCGATTTCAGCATTTTCCACTAATACATTCTCATTTAGCTGAACCGAGTAGGAAAGACGCTCTCCCAATGAGATTTCAACCTGAATGGCATTACTGGGTGAGGAAAGTTCATAATCCTGAGCTTGGGTAAAACTACACAACAACCCCAGGCAGAGAGTAAACACTATTTTCATTATTCCCGATAAGTTGATAAGTGGCAGGAATTAATGGAAAAGAGAAGGAAAGTTCAAATGAATTGAATAAAGAAATTCGAAAAGAAAATTCCCAATGCCAGGGAAATTGGAATTTGAAATTTGGTTCTTGTTATTTCACTTCAAATTCCTCGTTTTCTCTCTCGACTCCTCCGCCATTTGCCGGTGGTATGCTTCCAGTTTACCGGCAAGCTGCTCATCATTTACCCCCAACATTCTAACCGCAAGCAACCCTGCATTTTGAGCTTTTCCGATGGCAACGGTTGCAACGGGAATGCCATTCGGCATTTGTACAATGGAATAAAGGCTGTCTACACCACCGAGTGCCGAGGTTTGAATGGGAACACCAATTACCGGCAGTATGGTATGGCTGGCCAGCATTCCCGGAAGGTGAGCCGCCCCGCCTGCACCGGCTATAATTATTTTTAATCCGAGATTCCGGGCTTCTTTTCCAAAATCGGCCATGTCATCAGGGGTACGATGAGCCGAAACCACACGTTTTTCATATGGTACTCCAAAATGATCAAGGATTTCAGTGGCTTGTTTCATGGTTGGCCAGTCACTGTCGCTGCCCATAACTACACTTACAATTGCCTTAGATTCACTCATTACATTATGTTATAATTGTTATAATATCACAATTCAAAAAGATGCGGAAATCAACTGAGCTTCACAAGAAAAGAAGCTGGTTTAACGGCACTAAAGATAGTACAAGAAATCTTGAGATTAAGCAGAATTATAATTTTAACAGTCTTATTCATGCCAGGTCTTAGCGGGTTGTTAAAAGCGCAGGAAAAAACCTCTGCTTTTGGGGAAATTGACCTGGCGGTTTCTTACCAGGAAAATGTGAATCAAAATTACTTTCACGATTATTGGGAGCCAAATCCTGCCTTTCAAATTGATGTAGACACTCCATTTTATGCCGGTGATTTTTTTATAAACGGCAGGTTTACCTCGTTCTCAAACTTGACTGATGAAGTCCCGGCTTTTGATAACGCTCAGGTATCGGTGGGGTGGAGAATGCGCTATGAGATTATTAATAGATTGAAAATTGGAGGATCTGTCGGGTCGCTTTTTTCTATGATGTCTTTCGATTACGTAAATGAAGAGCAAAGAGAATGGGCAGCGAATAATTATGGAAGTACCAGTCCTGAAAGCGAGATTGGTTTTATTTATGGTGCTGATATCAGTTATGAATTCACTGATCTTTGGGGGATTCGGCTGAACTGGAATAGGAATATTATATACACTCATACCAAAATGAAATTGAATTATGGTGGGATTGGTATTTATCTGAAACTTCATACTCCGAAATGGCTGCAAAAGGTGCTGAAGTGAAATTTTTTGCAGAAATTACTGCTATTATCGCATTCTGCGTTTTTTGGTGTGTACCGGTATCTGCCCAAAAAACAGTTTGGAGAGCAGACGATTTGAATCGGCAAGAAATTCAAAACCTCTATGATATTTTTTCTATCACTTCCAGCTGGATTAATGCTTCCAGTGATGATGCCACCGTTCAGTTTTCCCGAAACGGATTGGCGGGGCAAGGAGGTGCATGGTGGCCTGTGTTTCTAAATGGCACCCGCTTGCATCAGCAAATATGGGATACACAAAGTCTGCATGTTGTACCGGTTACCATAGCGCAATTAGATTCGGTGGTAATTATTGAAAGCCCGATGTTGTACAATGGCTCATTCACTGAAAAGGGAGGAATATTCCTCTACACAAAAGCAATGGAAGAGGGAGTTCAGGCACAGGGAAATTTGTTTTTTGGGAACCGCTCCGGTGATCCCGGCCCTTTTGCATATACTGATTTCGCCACCCGAAACATCGAGCGCCTCGGACCTGTGGCTGATGCCCAGGTTTCATACCGCAATACTAATTATGGGGTGCAGGCTGGATTCAAACATTTTGTTCATGCCGTTACCGATGCTTTACAATACCGGCGGCTTACCCCCTTTGAATTTGGGGAAGGATCACACCGGCATGAAAAAATCAGAAGCACTTCTTTTTATGTAAATGGTGATGTGAAAACAGGCATATTTACTCATCAAATACAGAGCGGCCTTACAGAAAGCACTGACTTTCTTTTCACAAATTTATATGGAACAGAAATACCAATCGATCGAAAATGGGGTTTTATTTCATTGGATGGTTCAGGAGAGATAAATAAAAATATTGAGGTATCGTATGGATTCAATCATAATTCGAACAACATTAAAGAATATCCCAATAAAGAAAATCGTTGGCTGCGTTGGAATCAGCAGGTAAATACCGGAAAAGTTTCTATCACTCATCATTTTGATAAAGGTTTTCATCAGGTGGGTATAGAAGCTGATTTTTATAGGTTGAAAGGTGAGAAATCGGCTAAGAGAACCCTGCATACACAAACTTTAAAAGCATTTCACCAAACTGTATATAAGTTTAATAATGGATTAAGTACCCATACAAATATGCAGGTAGTAAAGGGGGAAAATGCAGCTTTTAAAGGCAATGGGGGAGTCCGCTACAAGATTAATTTTACTCATACTCTATTATTTGACGCTACCTATTCTCAACGATTGCCGGAAGAGGATAACAGTTTGTGGTACTGGATGGCAGAGAAGGGTTTTGGCAGTGATACCCTTGTTAACTTTCAACCTTCAGAACTTCCAACACGGACAAAATTTCTTCAGGCAAAGCTGGGATGGGAATCGTCATTATCAGAACATTTTGATTTCGACCTTTCCTTGGTTTTGAGCCGTAACATTGATGAATATGGAATGGATTATAAAATAATTCCAAACGGCAGAAGAATTGAATCCGGCGAATTCAATTTTATTAATGATCTGGACGCTTCTTTTTTCAGGATGCCAATTAATCTCCGTATAGATATTCTCCCTTCTATCCGCCAAACATTTAGTTATACCCAAACGCATCAACTTTCTGGAAATGAAGCATTATTTGATATGATTCCCACACACCGGCTAAGCACAAACCTTAAATGGAAACCCGTAGATTCTTTTTTATTATGGACTCGATTTCAGGCACAGTCCGCCTTAAAATGGGCATTGGCAGAACCTATAGATGGAATGGAAGTGAGAGTAAATCCACTACAAACGGAGACTTATTCTTCAACCACAGCTCCACGATTTCAATGGGATATGGGAATTAAAAAATACTTTTGGGAGCGGCGGGTAGCCTTCAGCCTGGATATGCAAAATATCGGTGATCAAAAGTTCAGAAATCACCCTGTAAGTCCGCGGCATGCCTTTACCTTATTTTTGGGAATGCATGTAGACCTTCCTTAAGAGCTTTTTAGGTTTTTACTTGATCATCAAAAATATCCTCATCTCTTTATTGATTTCCCTTATCTTAAAATCGAACCAATTTATTTAGAAAGTGCAGATACGCCATCAACAACTAAATCCCACCATTGGGGATTTAATCAACAACAAAAAACTAATTCTTGATGCCATTTCTCTGGCGGAAGAGGATGGAATCGATATCTTACTGCTTCCGGAGTTAATAACCTGTGGCTATCCACCTATGGATTTGCTTGAAAGAGAAATTTTTCGAGATTTACTTTACCAGGTAAATATGGAAGTTACTGCCGCTACAGGAAATACGGCAGTGGTCTATGGTTCCATAACCAAAAACGATAGCGGAAAAGGGCGTAAATGTTTTAATTCTGCGATTGTGGCTCAACACGGCAAAGAGATTAGCAGGATACACAAATCGCTGCTTCCCACTTATGATGTTTTTGATGACCTGCGGTATTTTGAACCCGGTTTAGATTTTGAGCCGGTACTTATTAATGGTTTTTCTTTTGGAATCACCGTCTGCGAAGATATTTGGTACAACAGCAGTGAAATGCAGTATCATCTGTACGAAATAAATCCGGCTGCACTTTTAGCGGAACAGGGAGCAAAAGCTATTATAAATATCTCGGCTTCTCCTTTTAGTAAATACAGCCCCGTTGCACGAAAAGGTATGCTTCAGCGGCATGCCGAAGAGGTGAACTTGCCCCTGTTTTATGTGAACCAGGTTGGAGCCCAGACAGAACTTATTTTTGATGGAGATTCTCTTGCCATCGGTGGGAGCGGTGAAATATTCGCCCGATCCAAAAGATTTGTTCCTGATATTATGGATGTCACCTTTGATGAAAAGAACGGCCGCATCACTCCAACATCCAATGAACAAAAAGATCAGGGGGAACCTGTAGAACAGGTAATGTTTGAAGCCCTGGTGCTCGGTTTAAAAGATTATCTGAAGAAAACGAAGGCTGCCGATAAAGTGGTTTTGGGATTAAGCGGAGGAATTGATTCCGCCCTCGTCTGTACCATTGCAGTAGAAGCTCTGGGCGCTGAAAATGTGTTAGCAGTTACTATGCCATCTGAATTTTCATCAGAAGGAAGTGTAAATGACTCTCAAATACTGGCTGAAAATCTGGGAATAGAATTGCTGGAGATTCCTATTAAATCTATTTACGAAAATTTCCTGGAACAATTGGCACCTGTTTTTGAAGGTACAGAATTTGGATTAGCCGAAGAAAACCTGCAAAGCCGTTCCCGTGGTATTTTATTGATGGCTATTGCAAATAAATTCGGATACATCCTCTTAAATACCGGTAATAAATCTGAAATGGCTGTTGGTTACTGCACATTATATGGCGATATGGCTGGCGGAATATCAGTGATTTCAGATGTCTATAAAACAGAAGTTTACAGCATCTGTAATTGGTTGAATGAGGTTTATTTTCAGCAAGAAATTATTCCGAATGAAATTATAGAAAAAGAACCCAGCGCGGAATTACGCCCAGATCAAAAAGATTCAGATTCTTTACCTGATTATGAAATTTTGGATACCATTTTGAAGCTCTACATTGAGCAACAGCTTTCGAGAAATGAAATCATTCAGCAAGGCATGGATGAAAAAATTGTAGACCGGGTATTAAAATTAGTAGACCTGAATGAATATAAAAGAAATCAGGCACCACCGGGATTTAAAGTTTCTGTGAAAGCATTTGGAACAGGAAGAAGGTGGCCTTTAGCCCAACAATGGACAGGGCAGGAAAAAAGATTAATCTTAACCGAAAAAAAAGAAAAAAGCAGGCGCTAAAATGTAGCATGATTCGTTACATGCCAGTCAAGAGTTTTATTACCCTATTATTTTTAATAATTAGTACTTTATCACCTAAAATTAAAAATCATCTATTTATAATGCTAAAAAAGTTACAGCTATCAGTTATTGCTATTACTTGTTGTGTTTTCTCTCCAATAAGTCTTTTAGCCCAAGACACAACCGCTACAATCGAAATTAATGAAATGCCACTGAGGCTGTTAAATTATAGCAGCCCATTGGAAGCGGCAATTGATGATGGGTTTTCTGCTGAACAACCTGCTATGCAAGAGCTGGATAATTTTCAAAAAGATATTTTAAGCCGCGTTTCTGATATATATCGGATTCAAATCCAGGCGCTTGAAGCCCAGGTGAATGACGATCCCCTGGCGGCGGAAACTCAAATTAATAACGCACTTGCAGCAACCCAGGGTTTGTTAGACGATTACCCTGAAATAAGTGGCGATCGCAGGTTTGTGGAATTATACCGGTCGGTAATTTCCGAATACCGCCAGTTCTATGGCATTAAGGAATTTAATAATGAACCGGAAGGTGAAATTTTTGCTATTCAGGAAGAATTGTTTTCTGATGATGACAGCTGGATGGATAACGATTTTAAATTTCCTGATGATCTGAACATCCAAAAAACGCAGGTTCCCCTGATTCAAAATGAATTCGTAAACCGTCATTTGGTGTATTACACGCTCCGGCGCCCGGAAGTAATGGAATCATGGCTAACACGCGCGGTAAAATATCAGCCAATGATGCGCAGGATTTTCAAAGAAGAAGGTGCGCCAGAAGAACTTACTTACCTGGCATTTATTGAAAGTGGGTTAAATCCCACCGCAAAAAGTTGGGCTTCTGCAGTTGGTATGTGGCAGTTTATACGCGCTACAGGTTCTGTGTATGGTTTGGAAGTGAATTGGTGGGTTGATGAGCGGCAGGATCCGGAAAAAGCAAGCCGTGCAGCAGCGCGTCACTTAAAAGATTTATATAATATTTGGGGTGATTGGCATTTAGCCATGGCAAACTATAATATAAGTCCAAGAGGATTAAAACGTGCCATCAGCCGGGCTGGCGGAGTGAAGGATTATTGGGCAGCCTATCCTTATTTACCCAGAGAAACGAGAGGTTATATCCCCGGTTTTATTGCCACTACTATGATTGCGATGAATCCAGAAGAATTTGGTTTTCAAAGTAAATACGAAGGTACTCCATATACTTATGAGGTTGTGGAGGTAGACGGATTAATGGAATTAAAAGAATTAGCCAAAGCTGCCGGTATTACTACAGAAGAGCTAAAAGATTATAACCCTGAACTTTTACGATGGGCAACACCTCCTGGCAGTGTGTATCCTTTAAAACTACCTGCTGAAGTTAAAGCCGATTTTCTGGTTAATTATGAAAAGATTCCAAAAGAAAGCCGCAGCCAGAATATTACCATGCATACGGTAAGTAGCGGAGAATCTATAGGTTTAATTGCCCGAAAATACGGAACTACAGTTGCCGGTATTTATGGCTCAAACGACAATTTGTCTAACACTATTTATCCGGGTCAAAAAATTGTAATACCTCTGCCTAAAGGAAGTGCAGGACAGATGTCGGCCAATCAGCCAACTAATCAGCAAAAAAACACGGCTCCTAAAAACACCACTACAAAAGTAAGTGCGCCGGCAAACTCATCCAAGGTTACCTATAAAGTGAAAACAGGGGATACCATTGGCCATATTGCAGAATGGCATGATGTTCGTGCATGGGAAATTCGTACATGGAATGGAATCGGAAACACGATTAGAGTTGGGCAAAATTTGACGATTCATGTGCCAAGTAACAGAATAAGCCATTATAAAAAAGTTAATGGGATGAGTTATGCGGCCAAGCAGGAAATCGAACGAAAGCAGCGTAGAGGTGAGAATGTATTTATCGCTTCGGCTACAACTTCAAGTAATGGTTATACAACCTACACGGTTAGAAGTAATGATACCTTGAGCGAAATCGCTGATAGTTTTGGAATGAAGCTCAGTGAGTTGCGAAGCTTGAATAATATTTCAGGAAATAGAATATATGTTGGCCAATCTTTAAGAGTGAGTGCTAAATAAATGAAAAAAAGCAGGAAATATAGAATCGGTTTCGTAGCGGTAGTTCTTACCCTGGCCTCCGTTGGCATAGCTGCACAACAGACCGATATCTACTTCCTGATCAAAAAGAATTTCAGCATTTTTAGCAAAACCTATGAAAATGTTGCGCTGGAATATGTGGATGAGGTTGATCCAGAAATCCTGATGCGAAACGGCATGAAAGCCATGCTGGAAACCTTAGATCCCTACACAGTTCTGTTTGATGAATCCCAAAACGAGCAGGCTGAAATATTTTCCCGGGGAAATTATGCCGGAATTGGTATTGATGCCGGCTATCGGGATGGGAAAATTGTAGTTATTGCACCGGTAGAAGGCGGGCCCGCAGATAAAGCCGGAATTCGTGCCGGTGATGTAATAATAGCTGTCGATGATATATCAACCGAAGATCTTCAGCCAGAAGAGGTGAGCACACTTACAGCGGGCGAAGCCGGTTCGGAAGTAAATATTAGCATAGAGAGGTTTGGCTTAAATCAGACACTTGATTTTACGCTGGAAAGAGAACGCATTGAAGTAACTAATGTATCCTACTCGGGATTGATTGGAAACAATCAGAAAACCGGTTATATCCGTCTCGCCCAGTTTGGCAATAAATCGGCTGATGAAATAAGAACAGCAATGATGGAGTTATCTGAGAAGACAGATTTACAAGGTTTGGTTTTAGATCTTCGGGATAATCCGGGCGGTATTTTACAGGAGGCTGTTGGAATAATTGACAAGTTTATAGAACCGGGAATAACAGTAGTAGAAACCAGGGGGCGTATTGCAGATTATAATCAGTCGTTTGTTAGCCGTGAGCCGGTAATGTTCGACAAGCCACTGGTTGTGTTAATGAATGGGGGAAGTGCAAGCGCCTCAGAAGTAGTTGCGGGTACTCTTCAGGATTTAGATCGGGCCCTGATAATTGGGGAACAAAGTTTTGGCAAAGGGTTGGTGCAAATTGTAAAACCCCTGCCTTATAATACTTCTTTGAAAATCACTATTTCGCGCTACTATATACCAAGCGGGAGAAGCATACAGTCGATCAAATATACCCATAAAGGGAAAAATTCAGGGATGATAAATTCCGATAGCACGCAAAATGAGTTTCAAACCAGGAATGGGCGAATTGTGTATGAAGGACGTGGAATTGAACCTGATATAGATTCTAAGGCAGGGGAGATGAGTTTACTTGAAACCGCATTAATGCAGCAAGGAATGTATTTTAATTTTGCTACAGAATTTGAAGCACAGAATGAATCATTTGAAGCCGATGAACTTGATGATTCTGTATTTCGTGATTTTAGAAATTATTTAGAAAAACATAATTTCAGCTATAAAACTGATGCTGAAAGAACACTTGAAAATTTAGAAGATCAATTAGCAGGTGCTGAAGGTTCCGCGCAACAGCTTTCAGATTTGAATGAGATCATTGACACAGAGAAGGAGAATCAGTTTAAGAATAATGAAAGTTCGATCAGGAAAGCTTTATTCCTGGAACTGACTTCCCGCTATAAGGGGCAAAGCGGTAGAATTGAGGCTGGCCTTGAGATGGATCCTGAAGTGCTTGAAGCTTTGGATTTCATCACCGAAAAAGAAAAAATGGCCAAGTTACTTTCAGGGCAATAGAATGCTTCCTAAGGCTGATTTACATATTCATACTGTTTGTTCTGATGGAAAGCTGCAACCTATAGAAGCCGTTCAGCTGGCAAAAGAAAAAAAGTTGGTAAGCCTTTCTATAACCGATCACGACACATTTTCGGGATATTTTGATGCCGAGCAGGAAGCAATAAAATTAGACATTGAACTTATACCCGGCGTAGAAATTACTTCCACTTTCGGCGAAAAAGAAGCTCATATTCTTGCTTATTATTTTGATCCCGCTACCAGTTATTTAAAGCAATTTTTAGCAGATCAGAAAAAAGCACGCAAAGAACGCATTAAGGGTATAATCCATACAGTAAATAAAAATGGGTTAGATGTAGATTATGATGAAGTTTGGGCGGAGGCGAATGGAGCAAATATTGGCAGGCCACATCTTGCCAGGGTACTTATGCAAAAAGGATATGTTCATAATTCCAAGGAAGCTTTCATCAGGTATCTGAGCAACCAAAAATTAGGTACAATAAAAAACACCTATCCCCACTATAAAGAAGTAATTGAGATCATCAAAGAAGCTGGGGGTGCCTGCATTGTGGCTCATCCCGGAAAAATGTATAACAATGACGACCTCAAGGAATTTGTAGAATCAGGCATTGATGGTTTTGAATGTATTCATCCCAGCCATAATTTCACTCTTCAAAAAAAATATACAGAATTTTGCGAAAATCATGCTTTGTTGAGAACCGGGGGCAGCGATAGCCATGAGGGAATAGATGCGGGCTATACAAATCTGGGGGTGGTAACCATAGCATATAAACATGTGGAAAAGATGAAAAGGATGACAGATCAGCGAAAAAAAATATCAGATTTAAAAAATTAATATGGCTATAGAATTTGTTGAAGGCAGCATAAAGCCCGGAAAAGTGAAAGTGGGTATTGTCGTTTCAAGATGGAATTCGATGATAACCGAAAAAATGCTGGAAGGTGCCATTAGCGCCCTCAAAAGGAATGGGGTTTCTGAAGATGATATTACGGTGGTACGTTGTCCCGGCTCATATGAAATTCCGCTTGCTGTACAGAAACTGATGCAGTATAGAAATCTGGATGGAATAGTTGCTCTTGGAGTAGTGATAAGAGGAGGTACCCCACATTTTGAATATGTTTGTGATGCCGTAAATCGTGGAATTACCGATTTAATTTTAAAACATAATAAACCCATAGCTTTTGGAGTTCTTACAACCAATGATGTAAAGCAAGCGTTGGAACGAGCCGGTGAAAAAGGAAACAAAGGCCGGGAAGCAGCTTTAGCACTTTTAGAAATGATATCAGTGGAACAAAATCTGCAAGATAAGGCAAGTAATTAACCTTGATATAAGATGTACAAAGCTCTAATTTTCAAAGCTTGATAATCAGCCTATAAACATTGAAAGAGTTAACTCTAACAAATAAAATTCAAACCGACGAAGATAAGCAGAAACAAGAAATTGTGAAGCAGTCGGGCGAAATACCCCTCCACATAGCTATAATAATGGATGGGAATGGGAGATGGGCAAAAAGCAAAGGAAGTATTCGTTTGCACGGGCACAAAGTGGGGGTAGATTCAGTGAGAGACATCACAGAATCGTGTGCTCAATTAGGGGTAAAATATCTCACTTTATATGCTTTTTCTACAGAAAACTGGGGGCGGCCTTCCGCAGAAGTTCGTGGATTGATGAGGCTGTTGGTTTCATCATTACGAAAAGAAGCTGAAAACCTGAATAAAAATAATATCCGGCTAGCCACCATCGGACAAATGGATCGTTTTCCCCAGGATTGCCAGGATGAACTTAAAGAAGCTATAGAACTTACAAGCGGAAATGATCGCCTGGAGCTGTGCCTTGCACTTAGTTATTCGGGCAGATGGGATATAACCGAAGCTGTTAAAAAAATTGCAGGACATGTTAAAGAAGGGCGTTTAGATCCTGATTTAATTAATGACCAAATGATTAGCGACCATTTATCGACAGCCGATGTTCCTGATCCAGATCTGATTATCCGTACCAGCGGGGAATACAGAATTAGTAACTTTTTATTGTGGCAGTTAGCATACTCAGAGTTGTATATTACAGAAACATATTGGCCAGACTTCAGACGGGATGAGCTTTACGAAGCAATACGGTCATTTCATCAAAGAGATCGTAGATTCGGTAAAATTGGCCCACCAAAAGATGAAAATTCATTCTCATCTCATTTCTTTAACAAAAAATCATAAGCATCAAACAAGAGGCGTGTACTTACTTTTGAAAAGATTTCTATTTGCCACCTTATTGATAATTGGAATTGGGTTTATCCCGGAACTTGCACAAACCCAGGATACCTTTGAGATAACAGATCCTACGGCAGAAGCACCGGAGGAATATCAAATTGTGGAAGTTACAGTTGAAGGGAATGTAAATACCCGCACTCAATTCATAATAAATGCAAGCTCTTTAGTTGAAGGCTCCACCATCGTCTATCCAGGTGATGATGTAAAAGATGCCATTGAGCGATTATATAGATCAGGGCTATTCTCAGACATCAACATTTATGTTAGCTCCTTGGCCGGTAATACCATCAGTTTTTTGATAGAGGTAGTAGAGCAACCAAGGATATATGATTACAGGCTCGAAAATATTAAACGATCTCAGCGAAGAGATCTCGAAGATCTTATCACATTATTACCGGGAACGGCAATAACAGAAGCAAATATAGGACAGGCAACCAACACGATTAAGCGCTTTTACAAACAAAAAGGATATTGGGAAACCTCAATAGAAATCAAAACAGAAGCAGTAGAAGAGGTAGAAGATAGAGTTCGTGTGGTTTTTGATATTGATCCCGGTCACAGGTATGAAGTGAAAGATATTACCTTTAATGGAAATGAAGAATATTCCGACAGAAGCCTCCGCAAACGAATAAAGCCTTTAAAGCAAGATGCGTGGTGGAGAATTTTTGGCAAAAAGGTTTTCAAAAAAGAAGATTTTGAAGAGGGTAAAGAAAGCATTCTTACCTTTTATAGAAATAATGGTTTTGCTGATGCAAGAATATTAAGTGACACCGTTTACACCTACAACTATAAAGGCGATAAAACCGGCGTTAGGGTTGAAGTAGATATTGCAGAAGGCCCACAATACAAGATTAGAAATGTTACGTGGGAAGGAAATACGGTTTACAGCGATGAACAGCTTTCACTGTCACTCGGTTTTGAAAAAGGTGATGTTTTTGATCAGGGAAAATATGAGCAAAATACCCAGATAAATAAAGATAATACCGACATAAACAGTCTTTATCAGGATGTGGGGTATCTCTTTTTCCAGCTGGTGCCTAACATCCGAAGAGTGGCAGAAGATTCTCTGGATATTCATTTTGATTTATATGAAGATGAAATCGCCACTATTGGAGAGGTTAGTTTTAGCGGAAATACCCGTACACACGATGATGTTGTCCGGCGTACATTACGAACCATTCCCGGTTCAACATACAGCCGCCAGGCTATCATCAGAACTATTCGTGAACTTGGTACACTTGGTTATTTTGATCCTGCTACCGTTGAACCACAAATTTCTCCCAATCGTCAGGAAAAGACCGCAGATATCAGTTTTGGATTAGATGACACTAAAAGCACAAGTAATTTTGAATTTTCCGGCGGTTACGGTGGCCCGACGATCGGGGTGATTTTATCTGCCCGCCTTAATTTCAATAACTTTTCAATTGCACGGGCCTTTGAAGAAGGCGGATGGAACCCAATCCCATCCGGCGATGGTCAATCAGTTTCATTAGGTGTTCAGGTAACCGGACAAGGGTATCAAAGTTATAATTTCGGATTTCAAGAACCCTGGTTTAGAGGGAAACCAACATCAGTCGGTTTTAATATTTCCTATGATTTTATTAACTATAGAGGAACCAATGAGAAAAATGAACTCTTCTCAAGCTCGGTATCAATCGGTAAAAGGCTGCGATGGCCAGACGATTATTTCTCTCAGAGAACTGTAGTCGGCTATCAGCTATATGATATTGCTGGGAATGCCTCTTTCCTTGCAGAAGGAACTTCCAATTTGATCACAATTGAACAAATATTAGAACGGAATTCTTTAGATAATCCCATCTCACCAAATACAGGTTCCAAATTTACCCTGTCTGGAGAAGTGGCCCCGCCACTGCCGGGATTTTCAGAGTATTATAAATTCAGGACCTCGTATCAGTATCATATTCCTATAGTGGATAAGCTGGTAATGACCAGTCAGGTCGATTATGGTTACATCGGCTACTTTACTCAAGACAAACGCAGTGAGTTGAAAAGATTTCTGGTTGGGGGTACTCAGCTTCAGCAGCGTCAAAGTTTCTTGTATGATAACATTGATTTAAGGGGCTATCCTGGCGGAACGCAGCAAAGTATTGCCCCAGTGGTAGACGGCCGTAAAATCGGAGGAAGACTCTTTAGTAAGTATTCTTTGGAGCTAAGATATCCTGCTGTTGCAAACGAGCAGGTTCAGATAATTCCCTACTCTTTTGTGGATGCGGGGAATTCTTATCAGGATTTTGAGCATTTTGATCCTTTTAAAGTGAAACGCTCAGCAGGTTTTGGAGTTCGGCTCTACCTGCCGATCCTGGGATTGATAGACTTAAGTTATGGTTACAGGTTTGATGGTGTAAATGTAGCTACAGGTAGGGATATACAACCAGGAAACTGGGAATTCTTATTTAATATTGGAGCACCGTTCTAATGAATACAAAATTATTCTATTTCCTTTTTATTCTGGGATTTATTTTCTGTGAATCAGCATATTCTCAGGATCAAACGATAGGGTTTTATGAATCGGAGGAGATTTTATCGAACATACCGGAATATGAGGGCGTTCAGCAGCAGTTAGAGCTATTGAGCAGTGGCTGGAAAGAAGAAGTAAACCGGCTTGAGAATGAGATAGAAGAAATGGAAGAAGATTTTAGAGCCAAGGAAATACTATATACCGAAGAAATACGTAATCAAAAAAAACAGGAAATAACTCAGAAAAAGCAACAGAAAGATGCATTCCTGTCACAGAAATTTGGCCCTCAGGGAGAATATTTCACCAGACAGAAAGAGTTATTAGAACCGATACAACGTCAGGTATTTACTGCGGTACGAGCAGTTGCAAGAAGAAAGAATTTTGATTTTGTTTTCGATAGAAGCGGAGATATCTATATGGTTTATGCCCGCAATGAGTGGGATATCACCAATGATATTTTATTGGAGCTTGGAATCGAAATTGTGGAAGACTAACAACAATTATCTTTAAAAAACTTTATACTAACTAAAATTTAAAAAATAGATATGAGTAAAAAATTTGCCGTAATACTTTTGTTCGTGAGTTTATTTTCACTTTCAGAAGCATTAGCACAAGTAAAAATAGGGTACACTAATCCAGCTAAAGTTCTAAATCAACTTCCTGAAGTGGAAGAAGTTAATAATCAAATTCAGATTATAATCAATGAAAGGGATGAAGAGCTTGCAGGCAGAGCTGCTGATTTACAGCAAATATTCTCTGAATATGAATCTGGAATGGCAAATCTTTCAGAACAAGAAAGAAGCAGGAGAGAAGAAGAGCTTCTTCAGCTAAACCAAGAGTTCGAAGAAGATAGAGAGGGTATCTTAAATGAAGTTCGTCAGAAGAGAAATGAACTAATGAGTCCCATTATTGAAAAAATGAATTTAGCAATTGAAGAAGTAGCAGATGAAATGGATTTGGATCTTGTTTTAAATGAAGGAACCTCCAATGGTGATGCTATTATCTTTTTTGCTAAAAGTGATAGGTTAGATATCACAAATCAAATTATTGAAAAACTAAAATAATCATGGTAAACCGAGACAATCACCTAATGAAGAAATTAAGCCTTTTAATACTAACTTTTTTTGTTGCATTATCGGCAACAGACTTTGTACAAGCCCAGGAAAATGAAAAAATTGGGTATGTTAATCCACAAGCTGTTTTAGCTAAAATGCCTGAGATGAAAGCTATACAGCAACGTCTGCAGAATTTTGCTGAGCGAAAACAAGCTGAGCTAACCGAAAAAGAACGAGAGTTTCAAAATGAGATAGCTTCTTATGAGCAAAAAGCAGGGGTAATCTCAGAAGATGCCAATCGCAGAGAACAGGAAAGACTTGGACAGATGCAGCAAGATTTATCAAATGCGCAACAACAAGCAGAACAAGAGTTACAGCAAAAACGGGAAGAATTATTAGGACCGCTCTTTTCACAGATAGGTACAGCTATAGATGCTGTTGCAAATCAGATGGATCTGAGTTATGTGCTAAATACCACCACTTCGAGTGGAGATTTAATTATTCTGTATGCATCTGATGAGTATCAGGCCAAATATGATATCACTGAACCGGTGATGCAGGAGCTTGGAATTTTCAACTAAGTTTAGCTGAACAATTTTTAGAAGTTACCCTGATAGATTTTAACTGTAAAAAAAGCCGTTTTTAACGGCTTTTTTTATTTCACATTCTTTTTCCGGTTACGAATGTAATCTTCAAAAATATAGCCGCCAAGTTCACCGAGAGATGCAAAGTATGCCTTTCCTTTATTGGCTTCGGTCAATTCTCTAACAAAACTTTGCAGATATGGATCCTGCGCTATCATAAAGGTTGTTATAGTAATTTGATCTCTACGACATTTAACAGCTTCATCAAGTACTTTATTTACGATTTTACGATCCAGGCCAAAGCTGTTTTTGTAGAGCTTGCCATTTTCTATGATACAAGAAGGCTTGCCATCGGTAATCATAAAAATCTGTTTATTGGCATATTTTTTACGTTGTAAAATATGCCGGGCTACTTCCAGTGCCTGCTTGGTATTGGTATGATAAGGACCAACTTTTAAATAGGGAAGATCATCTACCGATATTTGCCAGGCTTCATTTCCAAAAGCGACAATATCCAGCGAATCTTTGGCATAATTATTCATAATTAATTCAGATAATGCCATAGCTACTTTTTTTGCAGGGGTGATGCGATCCTCACCATATAAAATCATAGAGTGGCTAAGATCAATAAGCAGAACGGTTGCAACAGAAGTATAATGGTCGGTTTCATATACCTCCAGGTCATCTTCATGAAGATCGAAAGCATCAATTGAGCTATGGTTTAACATATTCAACATCGTGTTAACGCTGTTCATCTGCCCGATGTCGCTCCCATGCTGCCACTTACGGGTTTCAGGTTGCCGCTCAATCCCTTTGCCGCTGTGTGGAGATTTATGGCCTCCCATTCCACCTTTCTCAAGATTTTTAAAAACCTCTTCCAATGATCGTGTCCGGAGGCTTCGTTCTGTCTTTCTTGTAATGATCATCTGGTGAGACTGACCATCCTCTTCTATATATCCTCTTTCTTGAAGTTCATCAATAAAATCAGACAGTCCATATCCATCTTCAAACTGATCGGTTATGCCATATTCTTTATCAAGCTCGGTAAGCCACTTTAGCGCCTGTGAAACTTCGCCGCTGGCAATGGTAAGCAACTGTTGAAATAAATCCCACAGGGTATCAAAGGATGATTTACGAGGTTGCTTCGCGAATCGCTCGTCCCATTCAAAATATTTAAAATGCATCTGAGTCCTTTTATTTTAACAAATAATAAGAATTTCGATTCAGTTCCAAAATACAGGAAAAGAATTATATAACTGAATATATTACGCAGGATTTCAGAAACAGAATGTAAGAATGGAGCAAACTATTAACCGGCTAAAAATTGAGAAGCAATTGTGGAGCGAAGGGTATCAAAAGGTAATGGGGCTGGATGAAGTGGGCCGGGGCTGTTTAGCAGGACCTGTAGTTGCAGCGGGTGTTATTTTTAAACCGGGCACAAATATTAAGGAAATAAGAGATAGTAAAATGCTCACACATACAGAGAGAGAGGAGCTAAGTGAAATTATAAAAGAAAAGGCGATTTTTTGGGCTATAAAAGAAGGCAGTATTGAAGAAGTAAATCGATTGAATATTTTGTGGGCATCTATTGAAACAATGGTGGAATGTGTAGCCGCCGCGAAATCTCCACCTGATTATCTGTTAGTTGATGGCAACAGGTATACTACTTCTCTTATACCATACACATGTATGATTGGAGGCGATGACAGATCCATGAGTATAGGTGCTGCATCAATACTTGCAAAAGTATACAGGGATGAATATATGCGAAAGCTGCATAATGAATTTCCGGAATTTGGCTGGAATTCCAATGTTGGTTATCCTACTCCGGTTCATCGAAAAGCACTTAAAAAACATGGTTTCACTCATTATCACCGAAGTACATTCAGGCTTGGAACTACGAAGAAATACTCGAAAGTCTAACTTCTTCCAGCCCCGGTTTCTTCGTATCTATCAGCGGTAAATGCTAAATTCCCGCTTATATAAATCCATATTCAGGCAAATGGCGAGCATTAATGTATTGGTTAAAAAAGCGGAACCGCCATAGCTTAGAAAGGGAAGTGGTAAGCCAATTACAGGTATCAAACCAGTGGCGCTGCCAACATTGATAAAAAAGTGAACGAAGAAGACGGCAGCTATACTTACAGTTACCAGTTGTGCAAAAGGATGTTTATGGCTACCTGCCATATTTAACATTCGTATAAAAAAGAAGAGGAAGGTTAATACTATTAAGGCAGCTCCAATGAACCCAAATTCCTCGCCAACTACACAAAATATAAAATCGGTATGATGTTCGGGAAGGAACCGAAGCTGGGTTTGGGTACCTTCTAAAAAGCCTTTCCCAAAAATTCCACCAGAACCAATAGCTGTTTTTGCTTGTATTACATTCCAGCCAACTCCTGTTGGATCATACGAAGGATTGGTAAATGCTGCTATTCGTGCAATTTGGTGAGGTTGCAATATCTTCAGGAGTGCAACCTGTACCCCGGCAATAGTTAATATTCCCGTTATTAGGGAAGTAAACGTCAGCCAAATTCTTCGCTGAACAAGAAATATAATCGCAGCTAAAATTAATACTGCAATAGCTCCATAATACCATTCAATAATAGTTAGGTAAGTGATGATAGCTGGCGAAATTATGAATAGAGAAACACCGTAGGGCAAGCCAGACCAAAATAGCATTACCGGAATCAATGTTAAAAATATCAGGGCTGTACCCAGATCATTCTGCATTAGTACCAAAGCAGCAGGTATCAAAATTAATAGAACTGCAGTAAGTGCATAGCGAATGTTTTCCGCTGAAATATCCCGCCGGCTGGTTAAGTAATTGGCCGTTGCAAGAATGGTGGCAATTTTCATCAATTCACTGGTTTGCAAATTGGCAGGCCCAATTCGCAGCCAACTCTTGGCTCCATTCACTTCTGTTCCAAACATCAGGGTTAAGATCATTAAAAACAGCCCAAGGGTATATAGAGCATAGGATAACTGAATAAATGTTCTCGGTGATATAAACTGAATGGTAATCAGTAATATCATTGAAAGAATTACGGCACCAATCTGCTTTATAAAATTGCCTTGTATGTATTCTGGCAGAAATTGAGAAACTGGCCCCTGCGTTGCACTATAAATCGCAAACAACCCAATGGTAGAAAGCACAATCCATGCAAAAACTATTGACCAGCTAAATTCTCTAAAATTATTATTCATCTAATTGCTTTTCTGAATTGGTAGGCCGTGATTCAAAATTAAGCACGTAATTATAGATGTTTTGGCGCGAAATTTCTCCTTTCAAATATTTTTCAATTACCAAGCCAGCAACAGGAGCTGCAGAAATAGATCCATATCCCCCATTTTCTACTAAAACTGTTACAACAATCTGGGGGTTGTCCATTGGGGCAAAGGAAGTGAACCAGCCATGATCACGGCCATGAGGATTTTGGGCAGTTCCGGTTTTACCGGCTACTTCTATATCAGAAAGATTAGCATACCATCTGCCGCTTCCTTCGGTTACCACACCCCTCATTCCTTTTATAACCGATTCCAGGTATACATCTTTAACCCAATTAATTTTTTCAACTTTAGTAGGAACTCTTTCTAATACTTTCCCTGACTTTCGTACAGCTTGCACAATATGCGGCTGTACTTTATAGCCACCATTAGCAATGCTGCTCGTCATCTGTGCCACCTGAAGGGGAGACACAGATACCATTCCCTGTCCCACTCCAAAATTAATGATATCCCCAATTCCCCATTTCCGAAAACCAAGGCGGTTATTCAAATAGGTACTGTCAGGTATTATCCCGGTACTGGAACTTGGCAAGTCTATTCCGTTGGAGACTCCTAATCCAAAATCTTTTACCAATGCACTCCATTCGTTTAGTTTCCCCTGAGATGCTATTCTATCCATCAAAGAAAAGAAGTAGGTATTACTGGAGAATGTGAGGGCTTTTTCGAGATTATAATCACCAATGGGTGCAACATCACGATAAGCCCTTCCACGAATATAGGCTCCGTTGTTATACACCCTTGTATCTGGAGTTATCATATTCAGATGCATGCCAACAATGCCCATAAGTGGCTTAAAAGTAGAACCCGGCGGCTGGCGTCCAGATATGGCGCGATTATAAAGAGGGCTGGTACTATCCACATTTATGCTTTGCCAATAATCCCGATCTAATCTACCGGCAAGCCTGCTTAAATCATATTCGGGTGAACTTACCAAGGCTAGAATTGCACCATTTCGGGGATCCATGGCAACCACAGCCCCTTGTTTGCCAACCATTATTTCTTCAGCAAATATCTGAAGATCAGCATCAATCGTACTTATTACATCATCACCTTGAACCGGTGCGCGTCCAATTTTTTCATCTTTGAAATCTCCCAATACCTGGCCAAAAGCATTTACCCTTAAATATTGCAGTCCTGCCTGTCCGCTTAAATTTGCCTGATAGATCATCTCAAGTCCGCTTTTCCCAGTTCTGTCTCCCAGGCGCATGGCTGGGGTGGCTTCATATTCAACTTGATTTGCTTCGCGTAAATATCCCAGAATATGCGCGGCTTTCATTTTAGTAGGATAATGTCGTTTACTTTCAATCTGATGGCCTATTCCCGGAAGGCGCCATATATTTTCCTGAATATTGGAGAAAGTGCCAAAATCAATTTCTGTAAAAAGTCTTGATGAACGTTGCCACGAATAATTTTGAGCTTCATTTACCCTTGCTGTTATCACACTGTCTTTTACCCCAAGCAGTGTTGCAAGAAATGGAATATTATCTTTATCAAAATTAGCTGGGGAAATTGTTATGGAATAAATCGGCTCATTATCTACAATTAACTTCCCGTTCCGATCATATATTAATCCCCTTGCCGGATTTACATATTCCTGCCGAACAGAGTTTTTTTCACCTAATGCAGCATATATTTCATACTGTGTAATTTGTAAATAAAATACGCGCCCTAATACAATCACCGACATTCCCAGCATAATTGCCTGTAGAATTCGGATTGAGGTTCGGGTTCGATTCGTAGAGCTTGTTGCCATTAAAACTAATTACTTTTAAAAATGAAAAGCAGAGAGCCAAGTGCTGCGGTGTATAAACTGTTCCCAAGCAAAAAAATTATGGGAATAAATCCAGCAGCGTAAGATTCTATAAAACTGCTTAAACCTATAAATATGCTGTTATGAATAAAAGCAGCTATAAAAACAACTATAAATATCTGCCACAGTAATAACCTGCTTTCGGAGCGTCTGTTTAAAAAATTGTAGGCCATGAAAAAGAGCAGGGTTTTTGAGAACATATATAATCCCCAATAATCAAAAATAGCGTCCTGGATTAAGCCAAGAAAAGCGGCAAAGAGTACGATTTTAATCCTGTCATATTTGAGAGAAAGCCAAAGCAAATATATCAGCAGGGGATCAGGTGTAGCTCCAAAAAAACTCAAATGCTGAAAAATCATCACTTCAAGCAGAATGAAGAATAGCCCAATAAAAAAATCTTTTAAAATAGTAGCATTCATTCAAAAAACTCGTCATAATTTTGTTGCAGGTTGCTAATGCTGGTATCAGCTTTAAACTCAATTATAAATCCTTTATCAATTTCAGCTAATATAACATAAGGTTCCAGGTAAATACGCTGGGTTTCACGCCCTTCCTCGGCTTCAGTTCGAATCACTTTTCCAATAGGTATTCCCTGGGGATATTGATTACTGAATCCAGAGGTTTCAATTACAAAGCCGGTATCTACTTCTATAGTTTTTGGTACAAAATTCATAACCAGTTCTCCATGATCTTCTCCACCCCAGCTTACAATTCCATTGGCTCGATTTTCCTGAACACGTGCACTAACCCTAAATAAAGAATTATAAAAAGGCATTACCTGCGAATAATACCTCCCTGCAAGAACAACTTTGCCCACCAAACCATCGGAGGTAACCAAGGGCATTCCAACCTCTACACTGTCGCTGGTGCCGGCATCAATAGTGATAAAATTGTTTATGCCCGAAATTTCTTTTCCTACAATAAGTACGGGTTGCAGGCTAAACTCACTATTATTTTGATAGCCTAACATTTCCCGTAACCTTCTGTTTTCCTGTTCAATGGAACGGAGGCGGCTTAGCTCATCCTGTAGTAAAATATTTTGCCGCTGCAAATAGGTATTGGTATTTAATGCCTGGCGGTAAACACGAATATTAGCCAGAGGTTCTTCAAGAAGGCTGAGGGTAGTTACTGAAATTTGGCGCAGAGTGTGTATTCCGCCCTGAGATCTGCTCACCATTAATGAAAAAGCGAAGAGAAGAAGTAGAGCAGTTACAATGTAATCTTTAGCATCTTTTAATTTGAATGATCTAAGTTGCATTCATTTCCGAAAAATTAGGAAATTACCGGTCGGTAATATTCAAGGTTTTCTAGTATTGCACCTGTACCCCGAACAACAGCGGTAAGCGGATCTTCAGCAATATGCACAGGAAGATCGGTTGTTTCCATTATGAGTTTGTCAAGATTTTTAAGCAAGGCACCACCTCCTGTAAGCATGATTCCCCGGTCTAAAATATCAGCCGACAACTCAGGAGGGGTTTGTTCCAAAGATTTCGTGATGGATTCCACAATCGTATTTACCGATTCGGCAATAGCTTCCCGCGCATCCCTGGATGTAATATGACGGGTTCGTGGAACACCGTTAACTAAATCACGGCCTTTGGTGATCATTTCCATCTCTTCATCGAGTGGGGCGGCAGAACCTATTTCACACTTAATTTTTTCGGCGGTCCGCTCTCCAATCAGTAAATTGTGGTTTCTTCTGAAGTAATTGATGATATCATCATTAAGCTCATCTCCACCCAATCGAACCGACTGTGCGTATACAATTCCTGATAAGGCGATCACGGCTATTTCGGTTGTTCCACCGCCAATATCCACAATCATACTGCCAACAGGCTCATGTACATCCAGGCCAATACCAATAGCTGCTGCCATAGGTTCATCAACCAGGTAAACTTCTTTTGCCCCGGCATGTTCTGCGCTATCACGAACCGCACGACGTTCTACTTCTGTAATTCCACTGGGAACGCAAATCACCATCTGCCGTGTCGTGGAGTACCATTTCATTTTTACTTTCTTGATCATTCCCCTGATCATCTGCTCGGCTACTTCAAAATCAGCAATAACTCCATCGCGTAAAGGACGAACAGTTCTGATTTTACTGTGTGTTTTTTCGTGCATAAGCCGGGCTTCGTGGCCGGTAGCAACGGGAATATTTTGAAGATTTAAAGCGACAATAGAGGGTTCATCCAACACGATACCTTCGCCGCGGGAATAGATTAGAGTATTAGCAGTACCTAAATCAATAGCTATATCGGTGTACATAAAATCCAAAAAACCTTTTTTATTTTGATTTTTGGCTAATTCTGAGGACTTAACACCGTGGGATTTTGACATTTGTGCTGATTAAAAAATTAACAGTTGGTGGCGAAATTTTGTTGGGGAAAATACAATATTGAAATTCTATTTGCGAATGTATATAGAACGATTATTTAATTAATTAAAATCAGTGTTTGAAATGGCGTTTTCCTGTGAGTATCATGGCCATTCCATGTTCATCTGCTTTTTGAATTACTTCCTTATCCCGAATACTTCCGCCGGGTTGAATTACCGCTTTGGCGCCAGCTTTAGCTGCGGCTTCAACTCCATCTGCAAAAGGGAAAAATGCATCAGAAGCTACTGCAGAGCCTGATAAATCCAGGCCTTCTTTCTTTGCCTTTACTACGGCAATTTCAGAGGAATCAATACGGCTGGTTTGTCCTGATCCTATTCCCAACGTTCTTCCATCTTTCGCATATACAATGGCATTTGATTTTACGTGCCGTACAATTTTCCAGGCAAATAAAAGATCACGCATTTCTTCTGAGGATGGTTTTCTTTTAGTAACAACCTCAAAATTACCCGGAGTGACGGGTGTTAAATCAGTGTCCTGCCGGAGCAATCCCCCGAATATAGACCGATATGAAACAGGCTGAATTTCACTAACCGATTGTTTGATCCTGATTAGCCTGCGATTTTTCTTATGGGTGAGTAAATTTTCTGCCTCTTCACTAAATTCGGGCGCAATAACTATTTCTGTAAATATTTCATCAATGGCTTTTGCCGTGGCAAGATTCAGCGTTTTATTCACCACAACAATGCCACCAAAAGGGGAGACCGAATCGGTACTGAAAGCCTTTTTATATGCTTCCACAAGAGTGGAGGAAACTCCCACTCCACAAGGAATGGTATGTTTGATGATTGCACAAGCTGGTTCAGAATTTGAAAAATCAGAAATTATATTAAGTGCTGAATCAACATCCAGGTAATTATTATAGCTCAGCTGTTTCCCATGGAAGCAATCTATAATCTTGCTTTGGGTACCATAAATGGCGGCCTTCTGGTGGGGATTTTCACCATACCGTAACTCCTGCGAAAGCGGAAGTGAAATATTAAGCTGACGCGGAGGTTCTTCCTCGATCAACTCCCTAAAATAATTTGAAATTGCAGAATCATAATCTGCAGTATGGCTGAAAGCTTCTTTAGCTAATTTCTGCCTGCTGTTAAAGGTAATCCCATTTACATCTTTCAATTCATTAATAAAATTCGGGTACTGATCAGGTGAACTCAACACACAAACATGTGCAAAATTTTTAGCAGAAGCCCGGATCATAGTAGGACCGCCAATGTCGATGAATTCAGTAGCCTCAGCCGGTGTTACTTCTCCGGCAATTTTATTTTTAAAGGGATAGAGATTTACTACTACCAATTCTATGGGAGTGATTCCCAGTTCTTCAACTTCATCCAGATCGGGTTGGTAAGAGGTGCGCGCAAGGATTCCACCATGAATAAGTGGATGCAGTGTTTTAACCCGGCCATCCAGGCACTCTTTGAAGCCAGTGACCTCTGAGACATCCTTCACCGGGATACCTTCTTCTGCAATAACTTTCGCCGTACCACCTGTAGAAATAATCTCAACACCAGCTTCATGTAAAGCTTTCGCCAAAACCGTAAGGCTGGATTTATCGGATACAGATATTAAAGCTCGTTTTATTTTTAGCGGTGATGTGGGTAGAGTTGAAAGAGGATTAAGTGACACGAAAATTATTTTAAGGTTAATAGGTACTGTTTAATTACTTCCGGCAACAGTTTGTGTTCCTGTTTAAGCACTCGTTGTGCAAGTTCATCCGGTGAATCGTTTTCAAGAACCTCAACTTTTGCCTGTGCCAGGATTGGCCCCTCATCAAAATTGTTGGTTACAATATGTACTGTACAGCCGGTTTCTTTATCGCCGGCCTCAATTACCGCTTCATGCACTTTGCTGCCATAAAAACCCTTTCCTCCATATTTAGGAAGAAGAGCTGGATGAATATTGAGTATTCTTTTGGGAAAATGCCGGACAATTTCCGCTGGAATTTTCCTCAGGTAACCTGCCAATACTATGAGATCAGTTTTCCACTCCTGAAGTTGATTCAGAAGTTGATTAGCATAACTTTCATTGTTAGAAAATTCAGCGGGATTTAAAACACGTACGGGAATATTTGCTTTCCGGGCTCTTTGGATGGCAGGAATACCGGCTTTATTGGTAACAAGCCCCGCTATCCGTGCAGGTAGTATACCACGGTTAACAGCATCAATAATAGATTGAAAATTTGTGCCCGATCCCGAGGCAAAAACAACGATGTTCTTCAAAAGAGCGATGATTTTTAGCGTTGCCGATATGCACATCAAAGATAGTAAATGTTTGGGAAGGATGGAGAATATTAATATGCTTTTGAATATCCATTTTCAAAAAGCGAATTAATACATCTCAACATTCTTTAGCTTTTCGGTGGATCTGATGTTTGTGCAAGATCACGACGGAATACCTGGTAATTATTAAAGCTCCAGCTTACCTGTGTAATAGTGATTTTTACAATAGTGGCTAATGGAATGGCTATAAGCATTCCTAAAATCCCCGCTGTTTCTGCCCCAATAAGTATAATGAACAGAATTGCCACTGGATGCATATCTGCCGACCGGGAAAATAACATAGGTTGAAAAACAATATTATCGAGCATCTGCACTACAAATATTGCAAGCACACATGCGGCTACCAAAGAAAAATTACCCGTTTCTATAATGGAAACTATCACCGACAAAAAATAGCCGATGATTGGCCCGAAATAGGGGATGGTATTTGCCAGGCCTACCGCAATACCTACCGACAGCGAATTATCCAGACCAGCTACATTTAGTGTAAACCATGAAGAAATTGCCACCAGGAAACTCTGCAACAATACACTTCTGAAATATAATCCCAGTCTTTTTTCAATTTTGTCGATAACAGTGAGGGTCGTCTCAAAGTATTTATTGGGAACCATACGAAGGAGATCACGGCGAATTTTAGTGCCATCTTTCAGAAAGAAAAAAGCAGCAAATGGAACCACCAGAACAGCAGAGAATATATTGGTAAAAATATTCAGGGCATCGCTTACCACAGCAGATAATTTATTTACATTAAAAAGCTCATGTAGAATACCGGTAACATTTTCTTCTAAAAATCCGGGCGGGATAAAATCAAATTTATTGGTTAACTGATTCTCCACTTTTACGGCAATTTGCCGGATGTTTTCAATACTTAACTGGGCGGTCAATTCTGCCATCTGGTTTGCAATGATAGGAATCACACTGGTGGAAATAAATACGAGGAATAGAATGACCGTAGCCAAAATCAGTGTTATCCCAAAAGTTCTATTGAGGCCAACAGACTGAAGTTTATTTGCAAAGGGATCCAGAATATAGCTAAGAATCATAGCTAAAACGAGGAAAGCAACCAAGGTAGAATAGTTATATAAAATCAGCAGTATAAAGGCTGCTGCAGTCAATCCAAGAACAAAACGAACTACTCGTTCAAGTGTGATATTTTTCATGTTTCAATAGAATCTAAAAGTTCATCCATGTGTTTCAGAATGCTGGACGAATCGTAGCCTTTTCTCATCAAAAAATCGAATACTTTCTTTCTTCTTTTTTCAGCTGGCACCCGTTGAAATCTTTTCTTCTTTTTCAAAACCAGCTTTTCAAGGTTCTCATTTATTTTATCCTTCTCAAATGTTTTATTAATGACTGCTTCAATAACTTTATTCGAGATCCCCTTTTTAAAAAGCTCAGTTTTTATTTTATAGGGTCCCCATTCATTGAATTCGAATTTATCTGAAGCGTATTTAAAGGCAAATTTAAAATCATCGATGTATTCCTTTTGCTCGAGTTCATCCAAAATTTCATCCACAAAATCACCCGAGAAACCTTTTTTATATGCTTTGGTCTTTAATTCTTTTCGGGAATGATCTCTCCGGCTAAGAATCCGGAACATATATTCTCTTGCGGCCCATTTATCTTCTGCCTCAAGAATTTGATGAAATAAAGAAGGCGTTATCTCAACGCCTTTATAAATATTAAATCGTGTTAGTACTGCATCTGAAACGCCAATCAGAAACTCATCTTCAATAAAAAGAGAAAAACGGCTTTTGTTTTTCTTTTGGACCTGAATTCCTGAAATCGAAGCCGGAAGAAGTGCTAAGGCTTCTTCCGAATATCGATCATTTTTATCATTCTGCAGCTTCAACGGCCTCTTTTTTCTTTGACTTTGATTTTTCCTCTGCCTCCACTTCTACTTCTTCGCCACGAAGTTTGGCGCGAACTATAGCCTCAATTTTATTGCAGAGCTCTTCGTCTTCTTCGAGGAATTGAAGAGCTGCATCGGCGCCCTGACCAATAGGTTCTCCGTCGTAACGGAACCAGCTACCGCGTTTTTCAATGATATCATACTCCACAGCGAGATCAAGAATTTCAGATATTTTTGAAATACCTTTTCCATACATAATATTAAATTCGACCACCTTGAAGGGAGGAGCCACTTTATTCTTGGCTACTTTTACTTTGGTACGGTTGCCAATTACATCGTCACCTTTTTTAATGGAGCCAATGCGCCGGATATCCAAACGGACAGAAGCATAGAACTTCAATGCACGTCCACCGGTGGTGGTTTCAGGATTTCCAAACATCACCCCAATTTTCTCACGAACCTGGTTAATAAAAATACATGAGGTCCGGCTTTTGTTGATGATCCCGGTAATTTTTCTCATTGCCTGCGACATTAACCTTGCCTGAAGGCCCATGTGCGAATCTCCCATTTCGCCTTCCAATTCAGCTCGAGGCACAAGGGCAGCAACCGAATCAATCACAATAACATCCAAAGCACCGGAGCGGATTAAGGTTTCTGTGATTTCCAGCGCCTGCTCGCCGCTGTCCGGTTGTGATACCAACAACTCATCCACATTGATACCCAACGCTTTTGCGTAGCGTGGATCAAAAGCATGCTCGGCATCAATAAAAGCAGCATAACCGCCTTTTTTCTGTGCTTGTGCAATTACCTGGAGTGCGAGGGTGGTTTTACCACTGGCTTCCGGGCCATAAATTTCAGTAACGCGTCCTCTCGGAATTCCCTGAACCCCCAGCGCATAATCCACCATAATAGATCCGGTGGAGATTACATCAATATCCTGGGCTGTATTTGCACCCAATTTCATGATTGTGCCTTTGCCGTGTTGTTTTTCAATTTGCCCTACGGCAATATCAAGGGCTTTTAGTCTGTCGTTTGAATCAGCCATAATTTTTCTTTTTTTAAATTTATTTAGGCAAATATAATATGCAGCGGTGTCAACCTGTGTCACTCTTTTTTGCACTCATTAATATATGTTCAATATATGTTATAGACAAAAATAATTTACCAGCTGCGCCTAATTGTTTTAATGTGTGATACATGTAAGAGCGATGAAATCTGAATTCCTTACAAAATTTTTATTTTAGCTTTTGAATAGTCTTCTCAAGCTGTTTTAGCATCTGTTCAATTTGTGATTCAGTGATGTATGGAGCAGGACCCAGCCTCAGAATTTCACCCCGGGCATCGGTGAAGATTTCCTTTTCCATTAAATCAGTACGAATTTTTCGAGCATGTGAAGATGTGAGTGACAAAAAACCTCCGTTGCGTTCAAGCGGTTCATTATGAGTAAGCCTGATAACAGAAGGATCGAAATTTTTCGCTTCAAATAGTTTCCGAAGTAAGGCAACCTGAGCCAAATATTGATTGCGCAGAATAGTTGGGGTGAGTTCCTGCTCCCGAAAGAACTGAACAACTTTAGCTGCCCTGAACTGGGAGGAGGGATCGTAGGTGCCGCTGGCGAAACGCTGATCGGATTGATCATATTCCACCGGCTCATCTGTCCGTGGATTATCCAGTGTGCTGAATGAAGCAAACCAGCCGGTAACAACCGGGCGATAGGAACAATTTTCAGGAAAACGCAGAAAACAATTTCCCTCTCCCCATTGCAGGTATTTATAGCCGCCAATCAGGAAAAAACAATCTTCAAGACCTGCTTCACGAATAGAAAGCGGGACTACATTTGTGCCGTGGTAATCATCAATTAATACCGGAATTCCATGTTTACTTGCCGCAGCGGCTATTTCAGTTAAATGGGTGTTGATGAGGCTGGTTTCAAAATATACGCGTGATAACATAATAGCAGAAGTTTGCTCATCCATCTCATCTATAATCCGTTCTGCAAAATTATTATCTGGATTTACGGAAACCTGAACAAATTCCAGGCCTTCTTCCTGGAGCCGGTGCAGTTGACGAAAGAGCGAATGAAACTCGCCATCGGTAGAAATAATCTTGGGTTTATTCTTCAGGTCCAGGCTCGAAATCCAGCTTACCAGCAGCATATGCGTATTTTCTCCGCGACTATATAATCCATCTGGGTCATCATAAAAATCCCGAAGATATTCCCGAAGGATTTCGGCCTTTTCAAAAGCTATCTGCCACTTATTGTCAACCTGATCGGCACAGACGTGAAAGTATTCGGCCTGACCGTCTAATGCCATATCCGGCCATGCCTGGTGGGAATGCCCTGTAAAAAGCAACCGCTCCGAAACCTTGAAAAGAGAGTAATGTGGAACGAGTTTTTTGGCTAATAAGTCAATTTCAGGCATAGACAGCTAATAAATGAATTTCGAAACCGAAACAAATTGTGTTGGGGAATATATTCAGAGGTAGTGAGAATTCTTAATTCATTTGGCAGCTGAAAATATCAAGAAGGCTCAAAGTTTTTCCGCTCTTCATCAAAATCTTCATCACTTAGCAATCCCTGCTGCCACAATCCGGTGAGATAATTCAAGCGGTCCATATTGCCCGGTTTATATTTTGGTTCCACAGACTTTACCTGTTTTTCTGTTTCCAATCTTTTTAATTCGGCATCTACAGCTATTTCTATGAACTTTCGGAGTTGGTCAGGATTTTCCAGGCCTATCAGTTCAACTTCCCGGCTGTTTGTTTGCAAAATGACAGAACCCACACCAAACTGAACAGAACCTGTTTTGGCCTGAGTAATGTTGGCGATATCAATATTTTGTGAATAGCCTTCCTCCACCACCGTAATAGTTCGGTCGGTAATGAGATAAGAAATGCTCTTGTGTTTTTTGATGATGTTCCACAGCAAAATAATTCCTAATAAAAGTGGAATTAGCAGAATCCCAAAAAAATAGCTCCAGAAAAAAGCTTTCCAGGAAGGAGTGAGGGTAATTGATTTTTCTTGTTCAGGCATGATTCATTTTCTCTAAGCGACATTCAACAATAACCATTTTACACTCAAAACAGAAGTCCAATGGCTTTGATTCAAATAATGCATGTTATTTAATAGAAGGCTTTCACCGCACTTTACAAGTGGAAATAGGTTGCAGGAAAATGTATTAAATAAGATAAAAAAACTGATTCCATAATAGCGTCATTCCCTCCAAAAAAATAATCACACATAGCCGCAGTTCGGCTTTTCAGCGTATTTCACAAAGATGGTAAACCATTAATGGAAGCGGTTACAAAAATAAATAATACTAATAAATGAATTAATATTATTTAATAATACAATTATGAATTTTTAATTAATAAAAAATGTTTGTTACTTTAAAACACCTAATATAATTAGGCAATTAAATTATTAATCACTTACTCATTAAAAATAAAAAAATGAAGTTACGACTTGGAATAATGCTAACTGCGGTGGTGGTGCTTATGGGAACTTCGGCTTTCGATTTTACAGAAGCGAATTCCGGAGTTGCTGTCAGTGCTGAAATAACAAATACAACTGTTATACAAACGGATGGAGGCGATTACTCTTCAATGGAAGAGTTCGAGGCCTCAACAGATTACATCAAATTTATAATTGATAATCTTTGGATCTTAATTGCAGCCTTTATGGTGCTTTTAATGCATCTTGGCTTTGCCACTGTGGAAAGTGGGTTAACACAGGCCAAGAATGCCGTTAATGTCATCTACAAAAATGTATTTATTTTGTGTACGGGTATTCTCATTTATGCCTTCATAGGATTTCAGATAATGTACCCGGGCAATTTTAATGGCTTTTTTGGCTTTGGAGGATTTGGAATTGGTTATGATGCCTCTGATCCAATCGGTATGCTCACTCCGGCGTATGGATTAAACATGACGATCTGGACAGATTTCATCTTTCAGGCCATGTTTGCAGCTACAGCGGCAACGATTGTTTCTGGTTGTGTAACCGGACGAATTAAACTCTCCTCGTTTATGCTTTTCGGTGTCTTATTACTTGCCTTTAGCTATCCTGTTACCGGAAGCTGGATGTGGGGAGGCGGGTGGCTTGCAGATCTTGGTTTCTATGATTTTGCAGGTTCAACTCTCGTTCATGGTGTAGGTGGCACTGCCGGACTTGCCTGTGTAATTCTTTTAGGTGCACGAAGCGGTAAATATAAAGATGGAAAAATTCATGGTATTCCTGCACATAATATTCCACTTGCCACAGTAGGAGTATTTCTGCTTTTCTTAGGATGGTTTGGATTCAACGGGGGATCTGTATTAAGTGCCGATCCGGTGATGGTTTCCTATGTTTTTGTAACAACTGCTTTAGCTGCCTGTGCAGGAGCTTTGGCCTCCATGATAACCACACAAGTAGTGATGAAATCGCTGGATGCACCTATGGCATTGAATGGCATTCTTGCCGGTTTGGTAGGTATTACTGCAGGTGCCGATGCCGTTACCTTAGTTGATGCTGTAGCCATTGGTGCTGTTGCAGGTGTTCTTGTAGTTTTATCAATTCTCATGTTTGATAAACTTAAAATAGATGATCCTGTAGGAGCAATTTCTGTGCATGGAGTGTGCGGTATCTGGGGAACTTTAGCTGTAGGTATTTTTTCTGCCAATGCTAACTTTTGGGTCCAGTTACTGGGTACATTTTCCATAATTGCTTTCACCTTTGTGTTTTCAATTACTGCATTTGCTGCCATAAAAGCTACAATGGGAGTAAGGGTATCTAATGAAGTTGAATCTGATGGATTGGATATTTCTGAACATGGAAATCACGCTTATCCTGATTTCTCTCCAGTTAAAACTTCTGAACTAGGTGCATTTGCCGACTACTAATAATCAGAAAAAGAATCCCTGCTTTTCGATAGGAGAGCAGGGGTTTTCGCCTGCATAATCATATAAATAAAGTACATCTCATTCTCTCACTCAAAAAATTTAAAAAGGTATCACTATGAAAATTTCTAACAAGATCTCAACATTTATAAAATCTATTTTACTTGTTCTGTTTGGAGCAGTATTAATTAGCGCACTCAATCCGGAAACCGCAAAGGCTCAGGAAGTAAGTACAGGAGTTGACTTATACAGCACTTATGTGTTCCGTGGAGTGGCATTTGCCGGCCCATCTATTCAACCTTTTGTAGAATTCAGTTCCGGAGGTTTTGCTATCGGCGCCTGGGGTTCTCAAGGGGTTGATGGCATCGTGAGCGGAACAGGATACAGCAATGGATTTCAGGAAATGGATCTCTACGCGGGGTATAGCTTCGATTCTGGATTAAGCCTGGGGATTACGGATTATTATTATCCAGGATCTTTGTACCTGGAAGGTGATAGTCATGCTTTCGAAATTAATGCTGGATATGGGATTGCGGATTTTTCACTTGCAGCTAATATGATAATAAATGAAGCAGCTTCAGCCGGTTCTGCCGGAAACGACCTGTACTTTGAAGCCGGATATTCAATAGGAGGAGCTGATTTATTCCTTGGTGCAGGTGATGGATGGCATTCAACTGATGGAGACTTCGCTCTTGTAAATGTAGGTATTGGAACCAGTAAAGATATTGTTATAACTGATACCTTTACCATCCCGCTAACCGGAGCGGTGGTATTCAACCCCAACTCAGAACAATTATTTATTCTTGCGGGAGTATCATTTTAGATATAATTACGCCGCTACAAGCCGGGTAGTTTAGAAGGGCTGCCCGGCTTTTATTGATTAAAAACCTTTTCCATAGTGATTTTATTGACAGCTAAAGTACAAGCGGACACTCGAAAAATCAGGTGATATGTGAATTAGTTAGTAAAATATTTTTACGCAGGTTTAACATCTGTTCAGCCCACAATGATCCTATTTTTTGTATATTATCGGGCTGTTAAAAAATGGTGGAGCTAAATACTTTAAAGCTCAAAATAATTGTCATAAAATCAAATTCGGACCATCTTGAAAGCCTGGAAATATGTTGTTGCTGCCTGGATGACACTCGTCATTATCGGTGGATTTTTAATTGAGATTCCAAAAATTCCCATTCTTGAAGAAACTGCACGGAACATCTTCTTTCATGTACCTATGTGGATGGCCATGTTCGCTATGTTTCTTATCAGTTTTTGGTACAGCATTAATTACCTGAATGCCCCGGATATGGATAAGGATATCAAAGCATCTTCCGCTGCAAAGGTGGGGATTATTTTCGGGATTTGCGGACTCTTAACCGGTTCACTTTGGGCACGCTTTACCTGGGGATCGTGGTGGACTTTTGCCGAACCCAAAATGAATTTAGCCGCCCTGGCAATGTTGATCTATGTTGCCTATTTCGTGCTCCGCTCTGCCTTCGATGATCAGGAAAAAAGAGCGAAACTATCAGCTGTATATAATATTTTTGCCGTTACCACTATTCCATTTTTACTATATGTAGTACCACGACAATTAAGCAGCCTTCATCCCGGGGCAGAGGGGAATCCTGCTTTTAGTGAAATTACCGCAGAGTCTTTGCGCTATATTTTATACCCGGCAATGATCGGCTTTATAGCTTTAGCCTACTGGATTTTCGACATCCTGACTCGCTATAAAAGAGTACAATACAAAGCAGAGAATTTGTAAATTATCATAGAATTTTAAATTAATGCAAGAAGATTCACTAATCACCGTTGACACCCTATCGCAAACCTATTCTGACAATTGGAGTGGAGTTGCAGGTGGAGAAGATGTTGGCGCTTTTGTACAGTTTATGTCATCAAACGAACTAATTTTTGTTGTATTGGGAGTCAGCCTGATTATATGGGCTGTTCTTTTATTTTTTCTGATCCGTGTAGATAAAAAGGTGAGCAAACTCGAAGATCAAATTAATTACTCTGAAGAATTATGAAGCCAAAGTTAATTATAGGAATTGTAGCCATTGTAGGTTTTACCTCATTGCTGATGTACAATTTTGGAGAAAGTATCAGCACCTATACCACTTTTGATACTGCAAAGGATATGAGCAATGCTCACGTGCCGGGTGTTTGGGATAAGGAACAGGAATCCGGGTTTTCTACCGAAAGCAGGCAGTTTATTTTTTATATGAAAGATGAAGCCGGAAATTCCAAGAAAGTGGTGTATCCAAAACCCAAGCCAAATAATTTTGATCAGGCAGACCGCCTGGTAGTTATTGGTGAAATGCGGGGGGATATTTTTTACGCGAATGAAATGCTGATGAAATGTCCATCCAAATATAATGATGCCAATCCCGGTGAATATACCAAAGCCTCCGAAGGTTAATTAAATGGAGTTCTCCGGAACAAAGCAATTAAGAACATTTCTGCTAAAACAGAAATCTCCCTTAAACCGGCAGCTTATTTCTTATAAGTTCATAGATTCCTGTCTGCGCAGGAATGACAATCATTTGAAGTTATTTCTATGTTAGGCACCTTTGGTAAAATCCTGATCTCTGCTTCTTTTATTGCCGCTTTAGCATCGGTCGTGATTTATTTCATTTCAGCGAACCGTGATGATAATCGCTATTTCAAAATCGGAAATTGGTTATTTGGATTAAAAACGGCTCTTCTTGTTTTTGCTTCAGCTATTCTGGTGTATTTGATTTTTCAGCATCAATTTCAGTATTACTATGTATTCAATTATACCAGCCTTGATTTAGCTCCGCGCTATCTTTGGTCTGCTTTTTACGGTGGTCAGGAAGGCAGCTTTATGCTTTGGATTCTTTTTTCAGCCTTCTTTGGTTTTGGCTTAATGAAATGGACCCGCAAGCCTTATAAATCGGCCGTACTTTTCTTTTTAACCCTGACTCAATTGTTCCTGCTTTCCATGTTATTAGGTTGGGATTTAGGAGCTATAAAATTGGGCGCATCTCCTTTTCGTACTATTGCCGAGGAAATGCCAAATGCACCATTCCTGCAAACAAATCCCGATTTTGTTCCCGCTGATGGAAGTGGCTTGAATGACCTTCTCAAAAGTCCGTGGATGATGATTCACCCGCCAATCCTGTTTGTAGGTTTTGCGATGATGACCATTCCATACTGTTTTGCAATGGCCGCCCTTTGGAAACGAAAATATAATGAGTGGGTTAATCCTGCTTTACCCTGGACGCTTGGCGCGAATGTTGCCTTGTTAACGGCAATATTTCTTGGCGGATATTGGGCTTATGTCACGCTTTCTTTTGGAGGATTTTGGGCCTGGGATCCGGTAGAAAATGCCTCGCTGGTTCCATGGCTGATCGGAACGGCCGGCATTCATGCGATGATTATTCAGCGTAAAAGTTCAATTGCACAAAAATCCTCCATTTTACTGGCTATTCTCGCTTATGTAGCGGTTGTATACGAGACTTTCCTTACCCGCTCCGGCATTTTGGCAGATTCATCAGTCCATAGTTTCGTGGATCTTGGCTTGTATAATCAGCTGCTGGCTTTTATGCTGGTGGTAACTCTTTTAGGTTTGGGGATGTTTTTCTGGAGATACAGGGAAATGCCATCCCCGGAAAGTGAATCCAAAATTTTAAGCCGTGAATTTATGACGGTTACCGGCTCTATGATGCTGCTCATTTTAGGACTTGTAATTATTTTAGGAACAAGCTCTCCGGTTATCGGGAAATTGTTCGTGCAAAATCCCACCCCGCCAGAAATCAGTTTTTATAATGACTGGAGCATGCCAATAGTAATGATAATGGCTGTGTTAACTGTATTAGGGCAGCATCTTTTCTGGAAAAAGCATGACGGGGAGAGTTTGGCTTCTGCATTACTTGGCCCTTTGCTGCTAACAAGTGTAGCTGCCATTGCTTCTATTATTATCGGTGATGTTCGGAACCTCTACTACATGCTTTACCTGTTTGTCGGCTTTTTTGCGGTGATTGGCAACGGCTGGATATTAATACAGTTAGTCCGGCAAAATCCAAAACTGGTTGGTGGTGCATTTACACATGTTGGCTTCGGACTTTTACTGATTGGAATCCTGGCTTCCTCAGCTTATAACTCGCCTCTGATTGATGAACGCACAGCCAATTATAACAAAGCGGTTGAGCGGGGTGAAGTGAAAGACGAGCAGGGATATACCGTTAGCCAAAAAGAAGAAATGCTGTCACTTAATTTAAATGAACCGATGGTAATTAATAATGAGTACCAGGTAACTTATGAAGGTTATGAACTGGATAACAGTATCAGGCGGGGACAGCAAACCTATAAAATAAAATTTGAGCCTCTTGATGGCGGACGCACTTTTTATATGAATCCTGAAGTGTACCCTATGCTTACCTCATCATCGGCAGAAAATATACAATGGTCGGTTGATCCAGATGTGAGAACAGGTTTACTCAGTGATATTTACCTGTATGTAGGAGGCAGCTCGTATGTTAAGGAACGCAATGATCAAGTGAAGGAAAGAAATCAAATGATGCAGCCAGTGTCAGATGAACAGGAAAATGCAGAAGAGGAGCCACAGAAGATTTTATTCAATCCGGGGCAAACGGTAGATGTTGGGAAGTTTAAAATTCGTTTTGTGGATTATGCAAAAACCGACAGCACAGACCTGCCGCCAAACACCACCATTGGTGTACGGGCAGAAGTTGAGCTCATTCATCCCGCAAGTAGTCAGATCATTACCATACAACCTCTGTTTGCTGTGTATACCCAAGAGGGTAAAAGCTTTATTTATTCTCCGCCTGTAACTATTCCTGAATACGAGTTGGAATTTCAGTTCACGAAAATTAATCCTACCGAGAATAATATTGAATTAACCATTACCGGATTGGAAGAAGAATATGGGGAAGAATGGGTATTAATAATTGCCGAAGAGAAGCCATTTATCTCAGTAGTGTGGGCGGGCACTTTTATTTTAATGGGTGGATTTAGCATCTCAATCTTACGACATTGGAGCCGGGAAAAGAACATTGAATGAACATCGAACAGCGAAATTGAATTAATCCACATGAAAATTATGCGTCTTATTAAAACATTTACTTCTACATTCGATGTTCTTAGTTCGAAGTTCGAAGTTCAAAAGAGTTTACTGTTTTTTTTAATGCTGCTGTTTCCCCTGATATCCTATGCACAGGTGCAGCCAGAAGATGAATTACCTTCACCAAGAGGAGCTTTTCTGCGGTCTTTGGTGGTTCCCGGATGGGGACATTATTACGCCGACAATGACAATTGGAACCGCGGAAAATATCATCTTGCCACAGATGCTGTATTAATTCTTACTTATCTGGGATTGAATAAGCGGGCCAATTATCTCGAAAATGATTTCTACACCTTAGCAAAAAGTAAATCCGGTGCCACTCTTGATGGTAAATCCCGTGAATATCAGATTGCTGTGGGTAATTATGATAATTTGAAAGCTTATAATGATGCTCAGCTCCAGCTTCGAAACTGGAATCAGGTGTATCCTGAAACAGGAGAATATTCCTGGAATTGGGAAAGCCGTGATTTACGATCTCAGTACCAGAGTGCCCGCGAAGGCGTGGATAAAAACCGGGGACAGCTTCCAACGCTTGTGGCTTTAATGGTGGCAAATCGTGTGATAAGCGGCATCAGTGCATTTGTACATGCCCGTAACCTTTTGGACAATGCACCCGAAGCCAGCTTTTCGTACCTGAATGAGTATGGCGAGCAGGGCATTATGGCAAATCTTCGATTTAATTTCTGATTTATAGTTCCTGGCAAGCCAAACATCTTTACTCTTCAACAGGATCACACCAAATAGTAATCAGGTACAAAGATCACCTAAAAAAGGTATAACCAATCCCTCTTCAACAATCTTGAACGTCTAATTGCAATAGAAGGTTTAACAAGAGTAGCATAAAAATTTTATGCCACATCACTTTAAATTTATCTATAAGGAGCAGCCGGTTATGAGAATCAGATACGATAAAATACTGCCGTTTTTAATTGCGGCGGTGCTATTAAATGTCGCATGCGTTTCAATGCAGGTAAATCCAGTGTCGGGAAACAAAAGAGCTTTTGGATATACCTGGGAACAGGAAAAGGAGATTGGAGCAGAATCAGATAGCGAAGTTATTGCCCAATTTGGACTTTATGAAAATGAGGACCTTTCAAATTATGTTGATGAAATTGGACAGGAATTGCTGGAGGTAAGCCATTTACGCCGCGAAGGTGTGGACGAGAAATTTCAAAATACGGAATTTACCTTTCGGGTTTTAAACAGTCCTGTGGTGAATGCCTTTGCATTGCCCGGCGGCTATATATATGTAACAAGAGGATTGCTTTCACATTTAAATAATGAAGCGCAATTGGCAGTAGTCTTGGGCCATGAAATTGGACATGTAGCTGCCAGACATGCCTCCCAGCGAGCGGCAGAACAGCAGTTTGGACAGCTTGCCATAATTGGCGGAGCTATAATAGGCGAATCTGTTGGTTTGGATGGGGGAAGTATCCTCCAGCTTAGCAGCCAAACTGCACAGTTACTGTTTTTAAAATATGGGCGGGATGATGAACGGGAGTCGGATGAGTTAGGAGTGGAATATTCTGCTATGAATAGTTATCAGGCTGCCGAAGGCGCCGAATTTTTCACCTCCTTAAAACGTATTTCTGAAGAAGAAGGCGGAGGTGTTCCCACGCTGCTATCAACACACCCCGATCCCGGCGAAAGAGAGCAAACAATTCCGGAACTTGCGCGGTCATGGGAAGAGGAAGGTTACGAGCAAACCATTTTGGATGAAGAAGAATTTATGGGCAGGATTGAAGGGATTATTTTTGGTGAAAATCCGCGGGAGGGTTTTGAGGAAAACGGGATTTTTTACCATCCGGATCTTTCATTTCAATTTCCGGTGCCCGATGGATTTTCGGTACAAAACCAGCCGTCTGTGGTGGTTATGTTCAATGAAAATCAAGACGCAATTATCCAATTTGCTATAGATTCAGAAAATAATTCTCCTCAGGCATCGGTGCAGTCATTTACGAATCAGGAAGGGGTTTCAAGGCTCGGGCAAAACCAATTTACCACGAATGGGTTAAGAGGATATCAGGAAGAAGCTGCCGCACAAATGGAAGATGGCACCGAACTGCAAATACTGGTTTCAGCTCTTTCTTATGAAAATAATATTTATACCTTTTTAAGCTACACCACATCAAATCAGTACGGGAATTATGCTTCCACCTTTAACTCCGTAGTTCAGGGATTTAATGAGGTAACGGACCCGGATATTTTAAACGTGCAGCCGGTAAAATTAGAACTCAGGCAGGTAAACCGAAGTGCACCCTTCAGTGATTTATTACCCCGAAACCTGCCCATGAATTTTACACCAATGGATCTTGCTATTATAAACCAGGTAAATTTGGATGAAACCATTGAAGCCGGCCAGACAATTAAAATTCCGGTTCAGTGATTATGTATCAAACAAAAAGCAGGGTTTGATAGGATGAATTTTATAGGTGGAATAAAAGACCCGCAAAAAAGGCAGAAGGGTAAAAAAATTATAAGCATGGCATAAAGCTTGCAAGCAAAGCGAAACTTCGTCTAAAGCTTTGTATCTTTAGGTTTGATATCATCCGGGGGAGCGAAGATTACCGGCGTAACATTAACCGGCATCAGCGTATATTCCTGTAGTTAAAAAATCAATAAATAATTCTTTTGGATAATTTTTCGCCGAACACTCAATTCTCGATTTTTCCACCCGTAATTAAAAATCTGTTAATCATTAACGGGTTGGCTTTCTTGGCTACAGTAAGTCTTTTTGCCAGCGGTTTGACTCCACTTGGTGAGATGGCTTTCTCCTATTTGGCTCTCTATCCTGTTGATAGCGGGTATTTCTATCCCTGGCAGTTGGTAACCTACATGTTTCTGCACGCCAGTTTGGGGCATATATTTTTTAACCTCATTGCGCTCTGGATTTTTGGCCAGGCCATTGAAAATTTATGGGGATCTAAACGTTTTCTTCTATACTATATGTTAACCGGGGTAGGAGCGGCATTAATCCACATGTGGATTGGTGGAAGCGGAGCACCTACTATTGGAGCTTCCGGTGCAGTATATGGTATACTTTTAGCCTTTGGAATGATGTTTCCCGATAAATATATCATCCTGCTTATTCCACCCATACCTATCAAAGCAAAGTATTTTGTTATGATATTCGGAGCGTTTGAACTATTCTCGGGCCTCACAAATTATAGTCCCGGAATTGCGCATTTTGCTCACCTTGGTGGTTTAGTTGTTGGATTTATCCTTATTAAGTTCTGGAAACTGAAAAAGCCGGAACATTAAGCCTGATTTTTTAATTATTGTATTCGAATGAGATTATCATGAGAAATAACATGCCATACGATTCTTTTGGCGGCTCTATAAAGAGGGGCTTTATGAGAATGCCGGTTGCCATCCGCACCATCATTCTTTTAAATCTTATTGTATTTGTGATACAATCTCTTGGCGGGCAAACACTGAATAACTGGGTAATTCCCACTCTCGGTTTCGATCCTTCCTTCCCCACCTTTTTTACGCAGCCATGGAGACTGGTAACCTACATGTTTCTGCATGCGGGTTTTCTTCATTTTCTATTCAATATGCTGTGGCTTTGGTGGATGGGTAAAGCCGTTGAGGAAACTGTTGGTCCGCGGTCCTTTACCGTTATTTATTTTGCTGCGGGAATTTTAGGCGCGGTACTTGATGCCGCCATCGCAGCAGTATTCGGGGCAGCTTTGGTAATTGGTGCATCCGGTGCTGTTACTGGTATTTTAGTGGCTTTTGCTATGCTGTATCCAACAGCTCCCATTATGTTGTTCCTGTTCCCACCTATTCAGGCGCGGTATTTTGTAGCCGGGTGGATTGCCATCGATATATTATTTTTGGGAAGTGCCGATGGTGTTGCCCGTCTTGTTCACCTTGGGGGTGCTTTAGGAGGATATTTATCTATAAAAGCATATAAAAATGGAACCGACTTAAGTTTAATAATTCGTTATTTTGAATACTTGTTTGGGAAAGTGAAGCCAAAAAGAAAATCCCGAAAAAATAATATGAGCATTGTGACGGATGCCGACATTGTAGAAGAAGTTGATCAGACAGAGCTGGATGGAATCCTGGAAAAGATTTCCAAAAAAGGCTACGATTCACTTTCAAAAGAAGAAAAGAGAAAACTGTTTGAACTCAGTAAAAAAGAATAAGATTTTTGCCACAAATGGATTCCATACGCTGTAGACAAGTTATTTCATTAATATCATTTTCCTTGTAATGACAGTACCTTCAGAAGCTAATCTATAAATGTAAATACCAGAAGATAGGTTTTCGCCATTAAACTTAATTGAATAATTTCCTAAAGGTTTAGTAGTGCTAACCAAAGAAGCTACTTTTTTGCCAAGCATATCATATACATTCAGTTTAACAGGGCCGGGTTTTGACACTTGGTAATTTATATTTGTTGTTGGATTAAACGGATTGGGATAATTCTGATGAAGCGCAGTTGAAGAGGGAATATCAGCCTGATCATCAATACTTACTGTGCTGCTGCCTCCTGATTGGTATATTTTGAATCCCCAGGCGGGTACACTGATTTCTGTATCATTAGTTATGGTTATGATCTCATCTTCAAAAACATTTTTATAAGTGCCCAGATGTGCATTACCATCAAGAACAACATCAAGTTCTTGATTAGATAAATTCAGTATAGTAAATACCCGGTCTCCATCCATTTTCCTCAAATATGCAAACACTTTGATATTGTTGTTTGAAAAAATACGAGTGAGCCAGTTCTCACTGTAGCCATTCCATAGTGCTTTGTTATCTTTTTTTAATTGTAACAGAGTTTTATAAAGAGAGTAATTTGGATGACTTTTCCAGTTTATTTCATCTTTATCAAAAAAACTCAGTCGTTCATTGAGGCCAGCTTCCTGCCCACTGTAGATAAGCGGCATACCATTGAAAGTAGCTGTTAACACGGCAAAAGGTTTGGCTGCTGAATCAAATAATTCTAAAGTGGTACCTTCCCAGGAATTAATATCATGGTTTGAAGTGAAATACATGCGATAGTCATTTCCATTATAGGTTGATTTCTGGTGAGCCACATAAGAGCTCAATGATGTTACAGACGAGTTATCTATAACATCTAGCAAAACACCATTATCAAATCCGTATAATCCCCAGCCAAACGTCATATCAAAACCAAGGTCATGCCATTTTTTGCCATCGCTTTCAGCAAGAAGAAATATATCCGGTTTTTGAGACTTAAGAGAATCAACTGCATCCGACCAAAAGTCATCGGGAACAAAATCTACGGCATCAAACCTGAACCCGTCCACTCCGGTACTATCCACCCAAAATTTGAGGGTTTCAATCATGTAGTCCCGCAAATCTTGGTTTGAATAGTCTAATTCTATTACATCGCTCCAGTTAGTTCCCGGAGGTGGGATAAATTCACCCTGATTATTCTTGACGTACCATTCAGGATGTTCCTCGGTTAAGACATTATCCCAGGAAGTGTGATTTGCCACCCAGTCCAAAATCACGTACATATCCCGTTCATGTGCTTCCTGCACAAGCATTTTGAAGTCTTCCATTGTGCCGAAATTAGGATTTACGGCCTTATAATCCTGAACTGAATAATAACTTCCGAGTGTGCCCAAGCGATTTTCTTGCCCAATAGGATTAACAGGCATTATCCAAAGTATCCCAACTCCCAGATCTTCCAAGCGGTCGAGGTGCTGCTCTGTAAAGGCATTAAAGGTGCCTTCCCCGGTATATTGACGAATATTTACTTCATAGATACCAAGGTTATAGCTCCAGTCTTGATGAGTCTGTCCAAGTGCTGAAACAGTGAGCAGAACGAGGAGAAGTGTTGGAAAAAAAGTTTTACAGGTTCGGTTTAAAGACAAATATGATAATTTCATGATGATTTCTAAAAAGATTTTGTAAATCAATATTAGCAAAATGTAAAAATTATAATAAGCACCATAAATATAGGTTGCCATTTTAAATCTTCACTAATATAAAACTATTATCGCAGGCTCTGGTATGGGCGGAATGAGTGCGGCGCCTGAATGGAACTTATGATATGGCCAAACAACAGGTAGAGGATTACATCGTTAAGGTACTTCATGATAAACTGCTCAGATTTAACACCGCAACGCGGTCTCTTGGGGAGAATTGGGTATACCCAAAAAAGGCAGAGCAGGTGTAATCCCAAAAGAATGGCATAAAGCTTGTTCTAGAGAGAGTAGAGGCGAAACTCCGTTCAAAGGTTTGTATCTTAAAGTAATTAATGCGCCCAAAAGGGAATTCCCGCCATAACTTTGAATGGAATCACCGTATATTAAAGAACCATAAAAGCTGAAAAAATGCAGGTACCTTTTGGCGTCAGAAGTACCTAAAGGTAAGTCAGCATTTAAGGTAAATTTTTTCGGCACTTCATTCACTCTGCATAGGTAAACAAAAAAATATTCGATAAGAAATTATGGCAGCTATTAAAAGACGAAAATCAATTCAGGTAATGGTTGGAGATGTTCCGGTTGGGGGAGATGCTCCTATTGTAGTACAATCCATGACCAACACGGACACGGCAGATATAGAAGAAACGGCCAATCAGATCGAACATTTATACCGGGCAGGTTCTGAGCTGGTCCGCATCACCGTAAATAATGATGCTTCGGCTAAGGCGGTTCCGCATATTAAGGAGAAGCTGCTAAACCGCGGAATTCCCGTGCCGGTAATTGGCGATTTTCATTACAACGGACATTTACTGCTTACCAAATATCCGGAGATGGCAAAAACGCTGGCTAAGTTCCGCATCAACCCGGGTAATACCGGAACCAAAACCAGGGACAAAAATTTCACCACTATTGTAGAGCAGGCAATCAAATATGATAAGCCTGTACGCATTGGCGTGAACTGGGGATCACTTGATCAGCAATTGCTTGCTCAGAAAATGGATGCAAACAGTGAACTTTCCGAACCAAAGTCGGCTAAAGAAGTGATGTTGGAAACGATGGTAGAAAGTGCAAAACGTTCCTCTAAATTAGCCGAAGAAGTAGGGCTGGCTTCCGACAAGATTATCATCAGCTGCAAAATGTCTGGTGTTCAGGATGTAGTGAAAGTGTATGAGCGTATTGCTGAGGCTGTGGAATATCCATTGCACGTTGGCCTTACAGAAGCAGGGATGGGAATGAAAGGAATGGTGGCAAGTGCTACCGCACTTTCTGTGATATTACAACAGGGCATAGGAGATACCATTCGTGTGTCGTTGACTCCCCAGCCCGGCGCCGACCGTGCCTTGGAAGTACAGGTTGCTCAGCAAATTCTACAATCTCTCAAAATAAGAAGCTTTATCCCGCAGGTTACTTCTTGTCCCGGTTGCGGACGAACCAAAAGCACCTATTTCCAGGAATTGGCAGAAGAAATCCAGGATTATATAGTGGAATCCATGCCAGTTTGGCGAAAAGCATATCCCGGAGTAGAAGAAATGGATGTAGCCGTAATGGGCTGTGTAGTGAATGGCCCTGGAGAATCAAGAGCAGCCAATATTGGCATCTCACTTCCCGGCACTTTTGAAGAACCCAAAGCCCCGGTGTATGTAGACGGTAAGCATTCGGTTACCCTAAAAGGGGATCATATCGGTAAAGAGTTCAGGAAAATACTCGATGATTATATTCACGAGAATTATGGCAATGGTAAAGTGGTAGAAGTGTAACTAATACATTTAATGAAAGCACTTACATTTATTCTCAAAAATTGACAGAAACAAGATTAGAATATTTTCAACCACACAAAAACTCTCCCTTGTAATATTTCCTGCAACACTTTTTTATAGGAGCTTTAGCTTAATATTTATAAAAGTTTACTTGTTGCTGTCAATCCTTTTTAAAACCTGCCCATCTTTAGTTAAAAAGTTCATGGATTCTTTCTAAAAACTTGATACTTTGTAAGCGCTTACATAATATAGTGAGCAGAAATAAAATTGAGTGTGGATGGATCTGAATAGCTACAAAAAAGTAATTTTACGTCTTTTCTTCTTTTTTTCACTTAGCCTCGTGTTAATGTTTCCTTCTTGCCAGAAGGAAACAGGTAGTGATGAAAATATACTTGCCAAAATAAATGATCTTGAAGTAACAGAAGCTCATTTCATATCTGCATTTAAAAAATATTATTATAAAACAGGCCAATCTTTAAGTCCGTCCTATGCTAATAAGTCCTCAATATTAGATTCAGAATTCAATACCTATGTTTTAGCTGTACATGCTGGTGAGCTTGGCATAAGCGAAACTTCAGAAGCTATGAATATGAAGGAGATGATTAAAAGAAGAGTTTTAAATGAAGAGTATCTCGAGAAGGAAATTCTGACAAATTTAACTGTTAGTAATGAAGAAGTTGAACAGATGTTTGTGAAGTTTAATACTCAGTTAAATGCCTCTCATATTTATGCCCCGACTGCTGAAAAAGCCGACTCCCTATATAAAGAGATAAAAAATGGCAAGGCATTTGAAGCTATTGCAAAGAGGGAATTTAAAAACACTCAGCTTGCAGAAAACGGGGGTAATCTGGGCATATTTTCTGTAGATGAAATGGATGTGGCTTTTGAGCGAAAAGCATATGAAATGAAAACAGGAGAAATTTCCAAGCCGGTCAGGACAGCTCAGGGGTTTAGCATAATCAAACTTAATGATAGATATACTAAACCTGTTCTGACTGAGTATGAGTTTGCCAGTAATAAAAACCAATTTGCATCATTTGTTGAAAAACAAAAAAAGGAGATAATCACCCGTAACCACCTTGATGATTTTATTAATGCTGTTAGCATAAATAAGAAATTGGTAGAAAAATTATGGAGCCTTATCACGAACAATTATTCTTCTTTTATTTCCAAGGACAGTGAATTCCTTGAAGCAATGAATATTGGTAATGATGTAGTTGCCAGCAGCGGAACATTTTCATTAGAACTGGATGTCTTCCTGAGGGAATTGAAATACACCCCAATTGAGAATCTAAATAATGTCAAAAATTTAAGAACTTTTGAAAACCTCATTCACGGCCTTTCATACCGTTCCTATCTCTATGAAAAGGCCAATAGCGTTGGATTACACGAAGTAGATGAGGTTATTTCTTCCATAAACCAAAGCTACCATGTGTTTTTAGCAAAAGAAGCTGAAGATGCTATAAAGTCGGGAATTAAAGTTAATGAGCAAGAAATTCTGGAAACTTTCAGAAATAATCAGGAAAAGTTCATAAAGCCTCTGGAGCTGGATTTATCCCGAATTGTTCTGGAAGATAAAAATCAGGCAGAGGAAGTTATTGATCATATTAATAAAGGAGCTTCTTTTGATAAAATGGTACAGATTTATAGTACACGAAATGAAGAGCGGTTAATTGGCGGGAGATTAGGCTTCGATTATGCTAATAGTTACGGAACACTTAGCCCTCAACTTTCAGTCCTGCAGGTAGGAGAAGTATCCAATGTTCTTGAATATCAAAACGGGGAATATCACATTTATAAATGTTTGGGCAGAAAAGAAGCTCGTCCTTTTTCATATAAGGAAGCGATACCATTAATTAAAAGGCAGCTTGAAAAAGAAAAGTTTAAAGAGCAGCGTGATCAGGTTATTCATGAGGTTAAAGAACGCAATAATGCTTTTATAAATACAGAAAAAATCAAAGAACTCACCATTCAAATTTGATGGTTATATGAAAAAAAAGGTACCACTTATAACTCTGTTATTATTTTTTCTACTTCATTCATTTGTTGTAGCGCAATCGGGTAAAATACAGGGGAAAGTTTTAGAAGCCGGAACCGGCGAACCCTTGATAGGTGCAACCGTTTCAATACAAAATACTACTAAAGGAACGGTTACTGATGTGGACGGTGAATACCTGATGCTGAATGTTGAACCGGGCACATATACACTCGAAGCAAGATTTATCGGTTATGCCACAGCTATTGTACAGGAGGTAATTGTTCGCACAGATCTTACTACAAATCAAGACTTTGAGCTGGAAGTAGAAGCTTATGAGGGTGAAGAAGTCATTGTAACTGCCGAACGGCAAACAGTGATCAAAGATATTACCAGTTCAGAATCGCGAGTAAGCAGTGAGGAAATCGAAAAGCTGCCTGTGCAGGAGATGTCGGACGTAATACAACTTCAAGCAGGGGTGAATGTTGATAATGGTGGAGGAATTCATATTAGAGGTGGGCGTACTTCAGAGATTTCTTATGTAGTTGACGGTATTCGGGTAACAGATGATTACGACCGTAGCCAGGGTGTACGAATTGAAAATGAATCAATTCAAGAGCTACAGGTGATATCAGGCTCTTTTAATGCCGAGCATGGCCAGGCAATGTCTGGTATTATTAATGTGGTGACAAAATCAGGTAATAATACTTTTCAGGGATCTTTCAATGGATGGAGCGGGGGGTATCTTGCCACAAATAAATCTGAAGTTTATGATGGAATCGGTACCAGCATTCAGTCTTATAACCCGTTACGAATGAATAATCTCTCTGCTTCTTTATCCGGACCAATTATAAAAGATAAATTGACATTTTTTGCTACAGCAAGAAGATTCGAAAATCAAGGTTGGTTAACAGGCAGAAACGCATTCTCTCCTCATGGTGCTTTTATTGATACGCTGGGTTTGGATACAAATTTTGATGACTATAGAACGAATTATAATGAAAGGGTGGATTTCACAAAACCATGGTATTCGGTGGATACCACTTTTATACAGGGAGAGGAACAGTTAATCCTTCGGGATGATGGAACAAGAGACAGTTCATTAGTCAATATGAATAATTATGAAAGCCTGAGCTTTCAATCTAACCTGCAGTTTAATCTCTCTAGTCTGCTAAAGTTTAACCTCATAGGTTCTTATGGAGAGGAAGTAAGTCGGGGCTATGATCATCAGGGTAGATTAGTTCCGGGAGGAAGAAGTACAGGTTATTCAAATAATTACTCTCTTAACTTTAAAACTACAATTACACCCTCAAGCAAAACATTTATCACTATAAATGCTGCAAATAGATTTAATGAGTATAAAAGCTATTTATATGAAGACCCGTATGATCCTCGATATTTTAATTTCGATAAAATAGCTCCTTCACCGGAAGGATATGGCCTGGGAGTACCTGATAATGGCGAGTTTTCTTATTATGGCACTAATAACAACAGGTTTTTCAGGTCTACTAATACCTTTATAGGTAAAGCTGAGCTTTCAAGTCAAATTAACGATTTTCATTACATTAAAACCGGGGTTAATGTTCAGGTTGATGAAGTTAAATTTGATAATATCAACCTGGTGCCATTGAATTCCGCAGAGGGAGTTTCTCTGCCGGATGATATTTCTGACGCAGAACGAAGATTTGTGAGTCTGGGAATTCCTGAAGTAAACACTCCCGGCAGGTCAAAATTCACTGAAATGCCAATGAATTTCAGTGGATATGTACAGGATAAAATTGAGTATGAAAATCTTATTGTTAACATAGGCCTCAGGTTCGACTATTTTGATCCCAATACTACTGTTCCGGCAGACCCCGAAGATCCCGATATACGATTCCCTACTAAATCTGAAAACAGGTACAGAGACTTAAACAATAACGGTCTTCAGGATGAGGATGAACCAGATATTACTACTGAGGAGAGGCGGGAATACTGGTTTAAAGATGCCTCACCAAAATATCAACTAAGTCCGAGATTAGGAGTGGCATATCCTATAAATGAAAATGGAGTTATCTATTTTTCTTACGGCTATTTTTTCCAGATGCCTTCCTACAACTTTTTGTACACAAACAGCCGAATTCTACTTACTCAGGGTACCGGCAATGAAAGTACGATTTTTGGAAATCCTGACCTTAAACCAGAGCGGTCTATACAGTATGAATTAGGACTCAAACAAGAAATTTATGAAGGCACTGCTATAGAAGTGACAGGTTTTTATAAAGATACAAGAGATTATGTATCAAGCAGACCTCAAACAACAGGTAATCCTTCTATTAATTACGGGATTTATTTTAACCGGGATTATTCCAGATCCCTTGGCTTTACCTTCGCTTTCAACCAATATGTAAGTCGACGATTTAATTTTAGTTTAGACTATACCTTCGGGGCTGTTGAAGGAAGTAACTCTGATCCAAGTGCAGAATTTTTTAATATTATAAATCAGGGGGTACGAATAGATTCAACCGTTCAAAGTTTGACAAAATTGGTACAACCTCTTGATTGGGATAGAAGACATATAGTAAACGGTTCTTTATTCTTTACCGGGAATAATTGGGGAGCAAATCTCTTATCTCGTTTTTCTACAGGAACACCATATACGCCAGCAAGTAATATTCCAGGTGTTAATACAGGACTGGTAGCATCCAACCGGGATTTAAGAAATACAGCACAGTTACCGGCACGCTTTACCCTTGATATAAATACTTTTAAAAACTTCAACATCTCTGGAAGGGATCTTGAGGTATTTGTAAACATCTATAATATCCTGGATACCAAAATCATAAATAATTTATACACTGATTCCGGCGAGCCTGAAGGTCCACTACCTATAAATACCGAAAGTACAGCCGCTCCGGGATTTTACCATAATCCCGGAAGTTATGGTGAACCTCGCAGAGTTCAATTTGGAATTAAGTTTTCATTTTAATGAATATGAAAATGTATAGCAGACAAATAATTTTAGCAGTTTTACTACTTCTTTTTACAGTGCCTCCTGTGGTTGCTCAACAAGATTATGAGCCATCTGAGGAGAGATCGGATTTTGATCAGAGAAAAAAATCTATCATGGATGGTAATCTGCTGAGAGCTACCTACCATAATACTGGTCATGCCGGAAGACGAGGTAATCAAAGCCTTGATGAGTTGTTATTTGAGTATCCAAGGAATACCGGACGAGAGTACATGTATTTTATGAGTGTGATGATGGGAACGGAAGTAGAGGACCAGAATAGTGAAGGAACAAAATTTCCAATGGTTGATGTAGCATCATATCGTACCAGCAGAGATGGTACACAAAACTGGTCATTGAATCCGATTGAAGGATATGCCAGGGATAACTCCTCTGAAATGGCAAGAAGCGACCGGGGCCCCGGATCTCCATTAGGCAATACCTGGCCATCCATTTGGCCGGATAAATTAGGGGAAGGTGGAGACGGATGGGCTGGTTCCTGGAATGGATTTTTTGGCAGAGATCAGTTTAATGCCGATGTGGAATTTTATTATAAAGCCGGTGATGATTTATACACCAGGTATAGCAATACCGGAAGATACTCTCCAGATGAAACCGACCCTTCTCGTGGAGGACTTGGATTTATTCTCGATACAAGAATACTTGCCTGGTCACAGACTCTCATTAATGCTACTCATTTTAATATTTTTGAAATGATAAACGATGCCTCATACGATTATGACCAGGTGGCTTTTGGGTTATGGATTGCTGATTTCGTGGCTGGAGGGTTACCAGGGGATACTCCCGAGTTTGATGATATTAGGTCAATTGCATATTTAACCAATGTAAACCGTGATCAGGCTCCTGCCAATTTTGATGGACCTGTTGGAGAAATGGGGCTGCGATTTCTTGAAACACCGGGTAATTCCAGTGATGGCATTGATAATGACGGGGATAGTAATTTTTATAATCCTTCCAGCCCGTTTTACGATTCAGATAACGAAAATTTATACACAACCTTGCTTGAAAATAATGGGGGCTTTTATTCTTCTGTAGCAGCCCGTGATTCTGTAATACCGGAATTCACAGCCATTGATTTTGAAGAACGAACTTTAAATGCAGGTGATAAAATTGTTCTTATTCAGGAAGATGGCTCAAGGGTAATAGCCAGTTATCCAGACGGGGGCGGAATAGTAGTTTCTCAAGGTATTGAACATGAGTTACCAGCCGGCGGTATGAATGTGATAGAAAATATTCTACCTGAGGATAATGAAGATTTTGGAATACATATAGATGGTATTGATAATGACTTTGATGGTTTAATTGATGAAAGTGTTCCTAATCACTTAGAGAAGCAGACTTTTATTAATAATAATGAGGAAACCATTGCGGTTCGATATATCAACTATCTGTTCTTCAACATCGGTGATACTTTACAACCAGGTGTAATTGTTTCTAACCAGGATATTCGTGAGCGTATGGAGTCGGATAGTGATTTTTCTGAGCTCGTAAATGAAAGGTATAACGGTCGTTTCCAAAATCATTTCACAAGTGCTCCCATGATTGATGAGGCCCGTGATGATCGTTTTGATAATGACCGTGACTGGGAAGTAGGTATCGATGATGTAGGTATTCAAGGAAATCCGGATTCATTTAGCCAGGGACAGGGTGATGGTAAACCCACTTCTGGAGCAGGCACCTCATTCCCCGGAGAACCTAATATTGATAAAACGGATGTAAGTGAATCGGACCTGATAGGGGTAACAAGAGTTCGCATATTTGATGCCGGAGCCTTAAATGTAGATCAGGATTCCGATATTTGGCAGAATTATCTCAGGCCCGGTGCCTTCGAAAGAGAGGTGGGAACCGATTCCGATATCTTTGTTTCTTCCGGTTTATTTCCACTGCAAAAAGGTTCATCCGAGCGTTTTGCAGTAGCAGTTACAGCTGCTCAAACCAAAAGCCAAAGTGCACAAGATGATCGCAATCAGATTAATGCAAACTTAAATCAGGCGAATCAGGCTTATCAAGCTGACTATCAGTTTGCCGTTGCCCCAACTCCGCCTATTGTAAAAGCAGTAGCTGGTGATGGTAAAGTTACTCTATACTGGGATACTGAGGCTGAAAATTCTTTTGATCGCTACATTAGTAGAATTACAGGAAACGGTAATGACTTTGAGGGATATAAAATCTACCGGTCAACTGATGACGCTTTTGAAGATGCATTCACTATTACTGATGCCCGTGGGAATTCACAGTTTTATCGGCCTATTGCTATAATAGATAAGCAAAACGGGATAAGCGGTTTTCATCCCGTGCCGATTAACGGAGTCCAATTTAATCTCGGAAGTGATACAGGTTTAAGCAGATTTTTCGAAGATACCGGAGTAGTAAACGGGCGCAAATATTTTTATGCGGTTACTTCTTATGATTTCGGACTTGAACAAGCTGGGATAGCCCCCTCCGAATCTCCTATACAGATAAGCCGGAATCCAGACGGATCGGTAATTTTAGGCCAAAATGTAGTGGAGGTACGACCCGGTAAAAATCAGGCAGGTTATATCAGCCCGGATACGCCGCAAGCTGCTATTGTTCAAGGTTCACCAGGAGGTACGGTTATAGTTAATATTGTTGATCCTGCAGCTCTGAAACCGGACGCTCTATATTCGGTGGTATTTGAAGATACACTCCTTTCAGGCGGCAATAATCCTGATACGTTAAAAACACAAAACTTCAGTTTGTTAAATGTCAGGGAAGGGCAGTCAGATACATTAATAGCTCGTTCAAATAATTATAATGGCGAAAGCAATCCAATTACTGATGGCTTTATCGTCAGCCTTCAAAATATAGAACGCTTTGAGTTGAATACTCAGAGGTCAGGTTGGAAATTTGATCCTGAAGTTAAAAGGCCACATGGTTTTAATTTTGTTACAGCCGGAGCGCCAAAAATATCAGATTATGATATAGTTATTGGTGAAGAAGTTGGATTTGGAGAGTCAATTGAAAAGGAAGTACAGGTGAGTAGTTCCAGTATTATGACACTGCCTTCAGTAAGTACAAATTTCAAAATATTTAATACATACACTAATGAAGAAATTAAATATGCATACGGAGATTTAAACAGATCTGAGCCTGGCTATGTAAATGCACGCTGTAATCCGGAAGGTTCTGCTCAGCCTAAAGGGTATACCCCACCGCCTCCCGGAGTGATTTCAGCGGTGCCTGGACTTGTTCTTGGAAAATGTTCAGATGTTATTTTCTTTGTGGAAGAATTCAGAGGAGTACAAGACACAGTAACTTACCGGATTGAATTAAATCCCGAACTATTGGGAGATTCAATGATTACGGATCACCCTCACCCGGGAGATACGTTGCAAATTTTTATCACTAAACCATTCTCTGCCAACGACGAATTTCGATTCCGCATGAACGAGGAAAACGTGCCACGAGTAGATCCTGATTCAGCAAAAAAAGCCCTTGATGATATACTTGTAATTCCCAATCCATACATTGTGTCAAATGTGTTTGAAGCACGGGCAACTCAATCAAACCGCCAACAGAACAGGGAGCTTCATTTTACTGAGATGCCTGCACCAGCCACTCTGAGAATTTTCACCGTATCGGGTGTAATGATTCGCGAAATAAATATAACAGCATCCGATTTAACCGGTGGACAGCATGGTGGTACTTATATTTGGAATATGCTTACTAAAGATAATCTTGAGATAAGCTATGGGGTATATTTATACCATATCAGTGCACCGGGAGTAGGGGAGAAAACAGGAAAGTTTGCAGTTATTAAATAAAACGAACATGAAGAAATTCAAACATATAATTCTTGTCTTTGCTTTACTGGCATTATCCAGTAGCGGTATACAAGCACAGCTTACTAAAGTTGGGACAACAGCAGCAGAATTTTTAAGAATTCCTGTAGGTGCCCGAGCATCCTCTATGAGTGCTATTACTGCAGATATAAACGATCCATCTGCAATGGTATGGAATCCGGCTGGTTTAGCCGACGTCAAAAACAATGAGGTGATGTTGGAATATACTGACTGGTACATGGATCTTAACCACTCCTTTCTGGGAATAGCAATACCTACTTCTAAAGGTGTAGCTGGTATACATGTAGTAGCATTGTCAATGGGTGAATTTGAAGAGACAACCGTAGAAGCTGAGGGTAAAACAGGCCGTACATTTAATGCTTATTCACTTTCGATGGGAGCTTCTTATGCTCAATATTTAATTCCTGATTTCACCATAGGTGGTACTGTTAAGCTTGTATACGAGCGAATTTTTAATAGCGCAGCTTCCACTTTTGCTTTCGACATAGGAACTATTTATACCACACCTTTTGATGATATTAAATTTGGGGTAAGTGTAACTAACGCCGGTTCAAAAATGCAGATGGACGGAGACGATTTGATTATCCCTTCTGACCCCGACCCTGATGGAGAAGGAAATTATGAGCCCGATGCCAAAAGAGCTACCGATGCTTTTAATATCCCGCTTATGCTGAGGGTTGGTTTCGCATGGAATCTAATAAATACAGAACAGTTACGAGCAACTTTGGCTGTTGACGGAAATGCTCCCTCTAACAATGTGCAAAGTGTCAGTGTGGGTACTGAGATTGCATTGCTTAATAATCAAATTTTATTAAGAGGCGGACTGCCATATTTAGGACAAGAAGACAAAACGGAAAAATTTAATGCCGGCCTTGGATTTGACTACAGGCTGAACAGAAATTTGAAACTAGGAATCAGCTACTCATATCATGGGTATAAATATTTGAGTGATATAAATAAACTAAGCTTACAGATATATTTCTGAAAGTTTAAAATTAACAATAACTAATAAAAGGAGTCAGACATGACTAATTTTTACAACAACGCAAAGTTTGATAGTTTTATCAAACTGTTTGGCTGGTGTTTTTTACTGGTTGCAATGGTTTTTGCTACCTCTATTAACATCCAGGCGCAAACAATTCTTGAAGAAGAATTGAGAGATGGTGCCACCCCAGATGGCTGGGAAGCTACTGATGTAGAGTTTACTACATCAGCAAGTGGATATGCTAATTTTACCGGGGTAACTGGTGTACTTACATCACCTTCGATAGATCTATCAGGTGTTACAGGTGCTACTTTAAGTTATAGTGTAGCAAAATTTGGTTCGGGGGACGACGGGCCGCTAACTATTGAGATATCAACCGATGGTGGAACTACATGGACTGCACAGACTGAAGATACAGGTACTCCCACAAGTTCAACTTATCTTAATGAAGAATTAGAACTGGATGCAGCAGCTATTGGAGAAAATGATGTTAAAATTCGATTTACTGCAGAAAACTCTCCAACTAATAAAAGGCTGCGGGATGTTCTTCTTGTTGGACCAGATGGGATTACCCTTGAAGAAGCTATAGAAGTTTCTACTATTGCTGACTTAAGAGACGGAGATACAGATGGAACCCGTTATAAATTAACTGGTGAAGCTGTGCTTGCTTTCTACGATTCTTTTAATAACAGAAGATATTTAGTTGATGGAACTGCTGGTATTTTTTCTGAAGACCCTGGAAATTTGCCAGAAGAATTAACTGAAATTGGACAAGGGGTAACAGGAATGGAAGGTACTTTAAGTATTGAAAACAATGGTGCTATTATTCGTTTCAATCCTGATGCAGGTTCAGCTAACGCTACCATAACATCAGAAGAAAATGAATTGACACCAGAAGAAATAGCACTTGCTGATTTATCACTTGATGATACAGGTAAACTGGTGACTATAAGTGGTGCAACTTTCCAGGAAACTGGTACCTTCAGCACTGGTGAAAACTATACCATTGAAGATGGTGATGGAAATACTCTTACCTTCAGAACCGACTACTTCAATGCAGATTATATCGGTGAAGCAATTCCATCAGGAGAACTTAGTATTACAGGTGTTGTTGGTGGTTTTGGAACAGATCCGCAAATATTTGCGAGAAGCTCTGACGATATGGTTGAGGTAGCAACTGCAGCTGAACCAGTAACTGTAACCTTCCGTGTGAATACAGCTACAATTCCAGACGCATTAAACGAGAGTGGTTTTGTACAAATCAGGGGAGATTTAATCTCAACATTAGATAATGCCGCCTATGGTGCTCAAAATGTTACCTGGGATGACTCTTCAACGCCTGTTGCTGAAAACGATGGCGGAGATTATTGGAGTACCGAAGTAACTATGGCTCCTGGCGATTCACTGGTTTACAAATACTGGGTTGGTTTAGATTCAGAAACTGGTGCGGCTCCTAATGGCGGCTGGGAAGCAGATGGTCCATTTAATGGTAATTATCTTTATGTACTACCTGATACCTCTGATAACGTTACTCTTGATTTGGCTTATTATAATATTGGTGAGGGAAGAGATGCTCCGTTTGTATCAAAAACTGACACTGTTGCGGTTTGGTTCAGAGTGAATGTAGGGTACCAGGTGCAAACAGGTGATTTTGATCCTGAAGAAGACTCTGTTTCAGTTCGTGGTACTCCGGCCCCGCTGGGTTGGGATGACACAACCATTCAGCTTGAAAAGGAAGAAAATAGTGCCGGAGATAATCTATTCTATTCCGGAGTTGCTTATTTTGATAAAGATACTTTAGCTGCTTCAGAGCCCGATGGTCGACCTGCTAATACTATTAAATATAAATTTTTCCTGGATAATGATACCGGTGACGGTGGTTATGAAACTACATCAGATAGGTTTGTAACTTTCGAAACAATAGGAGACACTACATTCCAATATGTAAACTTTAGTGATACTCCACCGGCAGGAGATGTTATAAGCACCAATCTAAATTTTGAGGTTAATGTTGGAATTCTTGAGGGGCTGGGCTACTTCAATTCTTCTATTGATACAGTTGCAGTAACAGGTTCTTTTAATAACTGGAATAATACGGCCAATAAAATGAGCTTTAATTCTTTTTCCGGAACCTATGAAGCATCTTCTATTCCTTTAACATCAGGTGTTGGCGATGAAGTATTATACAAATACTACATTAAATGGGATGCAAGTCGTGATGATGAAAACAGCGATAATTATTTCCCGTTAATTTCAGCAAATGATAGTGGATGGGAAGAGCCTGGCATTACTGGTGGTGGTAATCGAGTTCTTACCATTGAAGATGCAGCTGATCAAGAAACTCAATCTGATTTCTTTAATGGCGTTTCACCAAAAGCATTGATGACTGAATCAAATGTTGAGGGCGGTGCGATTAGTGTTACTTACAGCATAGATATGTCTCCAGCCACAAGTCGCGATACCCGGCCATTCAATCCTGAGTCAGATTCAGTATTTTTGAGTGTTGAAGTTCCTTTCTTTGCACTTACTAATGACCTGCCAACTTATGTTGATGATATAGCTACCTGGTCAATTGAACAAAGAGACAAGGTAATGTTTACAGATGATGATAAAGATATGGTGTATGAATTAACATTTGATCTTACACTTCCTACATTGAATCATTTTGGTTTTAATATTGTATATGGTGAGCCAACTTCTGCTGATGGTGAAATAATACAAGCAGGGCCAGGTGGAACGGATGCCGGCCGTAGATTCTATCAATATGTAACGCCACAAATTGATGATGAACTCAACGTTAGCTGGCCATCTTCATTTACTTTCCCAACACTTACATGGACACAAGATGCTCTTCCTTATGAGTTATCACCAGACTATACGGAAGAAACTGTATCTAATGAAGGTATAGGTGAAGGACCTGATGTGTTTAGTTTATCACAAAACTATCCAAACCCTTTTAATCCTACTACAAACATCAATTTCAATCTTGCTAATTCAGCAGAAGTGAACTTGATTGTATTCAACGTTCTGGGACAAAAAGTGGCAACATTGGTTAACAACAGAAAAATGAGCACTGGTTTACATTCAGTTGCATTTGATGCATCCAGATTATCATCTGGCGTTTATTTTTATCGCTTAGAAGCTGGTGATTTCGTACAGCAAAGAAGCATGACACTAATTAAGTAGTTTATTTAATACTATTTCTCGCAGGTGCTTTGACCGGCACCTGCGTATTAAAACAAAATTCCACTTGGCAGCAACAATCTACGATATCGCAAAAAAAGCAGGGGTGAGTATTGCCACTGTATCCCGCGTGTTTAACAACAGCGCGAATGTCTCGGAACAGGCAAGAAAGAAGGTTCTGGATGTTGCCGATGCCGTAGGATATCACCCGCACGCTTTTGCCCAGGGTCTGGCCAGTAAAAAAACCAATACCGTGATGGTGGTGGTGCCGGTAATTTCCAACTACTTTTTTATGGAAGTGCTGGGGGGAATTCAGGATAAGCTGAGTGAGCTAAACTATGAACTCAGCATTTTTAATATCTCGCCAAATAAAGATATCAACGAACAGGTAGAGCATGTTTTGAAAAGAAGGCTGGCAGAAGGATACCTGTTTATTTCCATTCACCTGGATGAAAAGGATTGGGGCCAGCTTATAAAATATGATGTTCCAATCACCCTGGTAGATGAACATTTCGAGGGGTTCGATTCGGTAAGTGTGGATAACGCACAAGGTGCTTATCGCGCAGCTAAAAGTTTATTTGAGGCCGGTTTCGAGCGGGTAGCTATGTTATCTGCCCTGGATACTTCAAAGCCGATTCGTGATCGGCTTAAAGGCTACAAAAAGGCCCTTTCAGAATTTAAAAAGCCCTTCAACGAAAACCTGGTGGTTAAAGGAGATACCATGTACCGCGATGGTTTTACCGAGCGAGCCGGATACGAGGCAATGATCAAAATCTTAACTATGGAGCCCAATGCGGAAGCCTGTTTTTGTGCCTCCGATATTCAGGCTGTGGGAGCTTTGAAAGCCATGCAGGATACAGGCAAATATATTCCCATTATTGGGTATGATGATATAGAACTGGCCGAATATATGGGGCTTTCCACCATTCGACAGCCCATGCGCGATATGGGATTTTTCGCCACACAAAATCTTATCGACCGCATGAATAATCCCGAAAAACCTATTTCCCAAACGATTTATACCCCCGAGCTAATTACCCGCTCCTCCACCCGGGTAAACGGCGAAAAAATAGATCTCCAAAAATAAATAGAGCAGGATTTATGAAGTACCTTAAGTCAATATTATTTTTATTAGCTGCCTTAAACTTTAGCGGACTTTTTGCACAAGTAGTTACTTTTGAACCGTCTTTTGCAACCGAAAACGATTCACTGGTGGTAACCTTTGACGCTACGCAGGGCAATGCAGGTTTAGAGGATTTCGATGGAGATGTGTATCTGCATACAGGTGTAATAACCAATGAAAGCACAAGCGGTTCCGACTGGAAACATGTTCCTTTTGGATGGGAAACGAATGATGAAAGCGTAAAAGCCACTTTCCTGGGAGATAATAAATGGGAGTTTAAATATCTGCCTTCCATCCATGAGTTTTTTGAAATGTCATCTGCAACTGAAAAGGTTGAACAGGTAGCTATTGTTTTTAAAGGGGTGAAGAATGGGCAGATTGTTGCCGAAGGAAAGGATGAAGGCAATGCCGATATTTTTATTGAAATTACAACCGGCGAAGTAAGCTCACGTTTTTTATCTCCTGCGAATGAAATCCAGATAATGGAACAGGATGAATCACTGGATATAGTGGGAATTGGCTCCGTAAATATCGGAGATTTAGAATTAAGTTTGGAAAAAAATGGAACGGAAATTGAATCGGTTTCTTCAGATACCCTAAAGTATACTTTTACTCCCGAAATTGGTGAAGATGATGTGCGTTTTGATCTTATAGCCAATAATGGAGCCGGACTTTCAGACACTTCCTCCATCTTTATCACTGTAATTAATCGTGATGAACAGCTGGAAAACAGACCCTCAGATCTTCGGGATGGAATTACCTATGATGCTTCAAAAGTTACATTCTCACTCTTTGCTCCAGGCAAAGATATTGTTTTTGTAATCGGGGAATTCAATGACTGGACACCATCTTCAGAATATTTAATGAAAAAAGATTCGCTGAAATCCGACAGTGTCTGGCATTGGCTTGAAATTGAAAACCTGATCTCGGGCCAGGAATATAGTTTCCAATACCTAATTGATGGCGAACTCCGAATAGCTGATCCATATTCAGAGTTGGTTCTTGATGAGTATAACGATGAATATATTTCTGCTTCTACGTTTCCCAATTTAAAAGCTTATCCAAAAGGCAAAACCTCTGGATTGGTGGGAATCATTCAACCCGGAAAAAGTGAGTATAATTGGGAAGCCACAGAGTATATCCGCCCCGATAAAGAGGAGTTGGTTATTTATGAATTGCTGCTCCGTGATTTTCTGGAAGAAGCGAATTATTCCACATTAATTGATACGCTGGATTATCTCGACAATCTTGGAGTGAATGCCATTGAGTTAATGCCGGTAAATGAATTTGACGGGAATTTAAGCTGGGGATATAATCCGGCGCTTCATCTCGCACTCGATAAATATTACGGCACTCCTGAGGATTTTAAGCGCTTCGTGGATGAAGCTCACAAAAGAGGAATTGCTGTAATTTTGGATGTGGTGTTAAATCATGCCACCGGGCAAAATCCACTGTACAGATTGTATGGAAGTGAAAATCCATATTTCAATGTGACTGCAAAACATGATTACAATGTCTTCAATGATATGAATCACGAATATTCTGGAACCAGGTACTATTCCAAAAGGGTAATGGAATACTGGATTCAGGAATACAAAATTGATGGCTATCGCTTTGATTTGAGCAAAGGTTTCACTCAAAAAAATACATTGGGAAATACCGGTGCCTGGGGAAATAAAGATGACTCTCGAATTGCTATCTGGAAAGATTATGCCGATGCCATTTGGGAACTTGATGCCGATGTCTATGTCATTCTCGAGCATTTCGCAGACAATAATGAAGAGAAAATCCTAGCCGATTATGGCATGATGTTGTGGGGCAATATGAACCATGAATATAATGAAGCATCCATGGGATATAATTCTAATTTAAGTGGAGTTTTGGCTGAAAGCCGTGGATTTGCAGATCGCAACCTGGTAAGCTATATGGAAAGCCATGATGAGCAATGGCTGATGTTCAAGAACATCAGTTTTGGAAATTCATCCGGTAATTATGACATCACAGATTTGAATACCGCACTTGATCGCCAGAAATTAGTTGGTGCTTTTTTCTACACGCTTCCAGGCCCTAAAATGATCTGGCAATTTGGTGAACTTGGTTATGGATATGGAGATAATGGGGAACAATGTTTGAATGATTCTTCCGACTGCCCCTCAAGTGCACCGGGTAGAACCGCAGAAAAACCAATTCGATGGGATTATTATGATGATGCCAACCGTGCAAAACTCTATAAAACATGGAGTGCGCTTATTAACCTGAGAAGAAGCAGCCCCGCCTTTACAAATCCAGATGAATTCAATTTTGATCTTGATGGAACTTTGAAAAGCATCACATTACAACACGAAGATTCCGACGTGTTAATAGTGGGTAATTTTGGGGTGAACTCATCAGATGTTCCGGTAACATTTACTACCACCGGAACCTGGTATGATTTTTTTGAAGGTAGTTCAGCGGATATTACAGAAACAGAGCAAACTGTAAATCTTGCACCGGGCGAATTTAAAATCTATACCACCAAAGAATTTGAGACTCCGGAGGAAGGCATAACAACTGCCATTGATGACGGTGATATGGATGTTCCGGCTGCCTTTAGATTGGAGCAAAATTATCCAAATCCATTCAATCCTTCTACTGTTATCAGTTATCAGTTGGCAGTGAACAGTAAGGTGACACTGAAGGTGTATGATATGCTGGGGCGGGAGGTAGCAACGTTGGTAAATGGACAGCTAAAAGCAGGTAATCATTCGGTGAAATTTGATGCGCAAAATTTGGCTTCGGGAATTTATATCTACCGTTTACAAGCAGGAAGCAAAGTTTTTACAGAGAAGATGACGCTTATAAAGTAATTATTAATTTTAAATGGGATTCTTACCATTTAGCATTCAACATTAAACATTCGGGCGAATGAATAGATTTAGTGTACAAAATTTAGTTTTGGCAACAGTATTAGTGGTTGCAGCATCTTGCACATCAAACAAGGATCTGCCTAATGAGTCGCAAATTGTTGGCCTTGCATCCCCAATAAACCTGGATTACAAAGAAACCAACATTCACACCCGCGACTTTTTCATCGATCATAGTTTCATCGATTCGATAAAAGCACCCACCGGAATTACTGCCGAATTCTCCTCTGACAAACAAAACCTGCAACTTACAGGATCTCTTGAAAACCAACTTGATGTCCTTGAATTCTGGGCGGAGGGTTACAGCTACCACATCCCCCTAAAAAAATCCAATAAAGAAAATATTATCATTACTTTTGATCCGCTGGGAGAGAGGTACAGTTCGGTTCAGTTAAAAGGGGAGATGAATAACTGGAATGCGGCTTCGGCTCACATGCATAAAGATGGAAATACCTGGAAAATTTCCATGCTGGTTAATCGCGGAGTATATCAATATGTGCTGGTAGCTGATGGCAGGGAAATGCCCGATCCGGGTAACTCAGAAACCGTTTCCAATGGAATGGGAGGGACAAATTCTGTATTGAAAGTTGGAGCGACAGAGGCAAAGACTCCCACACTTGAGACCTACGATATAGCAGGCCCAACTGTTTACCTGAAAACAGAAGAGGTGGAAAATGTACTTGTATTGTGGCAAAATCACCGGCTGGAAACAAAGCACAAAGAAAATATTGTCAGCTTTAATATTCCATCCGCAGCGCGGAATGTGGATCGCTCACACATCCGGGCATGGACATCCAACAAAAGTGGCATTTCCAATGATGTGCTTATCCCGATTGCCAATGGTGAAGTGATAGAAAGGTCGGAGTCGATTTCACGCCACGATCACCAATCATGGAATATGTATTTTGTGCTGATTGACCGCTTCAAAGATGGAAATTCCGATAACACAAAATTAGTGGACGATCCGGAGATTCACCCCAAAGCAAATTATTACGGGGGTGATTTTGCCGGCATCACACAAGCCATCGAAAACGGGTATTTTTCTAACATTGGGGTGAACACGCTGTGGCTTTCTCCTATTACTCAAAATCCAGAAGGCGCCTACGGTTTTTGGGATCAGGGTGGCCCGGTGACAAAATTTTCCGGTTATCATGGTTACTGGCCCATTTCATCATCGAAAGTGGATTATCGTTTCGGTACCGCAGATGAATTTCGGGAACTATTAGATGTGGCTCATGAAAATAACATGAATGTAATCCTGGATTATGTGGCAAATCATGTGCATGAGGAACACCCGGTGTACCAGCGAAATAGTGACTGGGCAACGAATTTATATTTACCCGATGGTACTTTAAATACAGAAAAGTGGGATGAGCACCGCCTAACAACCTGGTTCGACACTTTTATGCCTACACTGGATTTCTCTAAGGAGGAAGTGATTGAAACCATGACTGATTCCGCACTTTATTGGGTGAAGGAATTTGACCTGGATGGTTTTCGTCATGATGCCACAAAACACATTCAACTCGACTTTTGGAGAACCCTGACCCGAAAAGTTAAAGATTCTCTCACTATTCCAACCGGGAAAAACGTGTTTCAAATAGGTGAGACTTACGGAAGCAGAGAGCTTGTGGCGAGTTATATAAACTCAGGAATGCTCCACAGTCAGTTCGATTTTAGTATGTACGATGCCGGCTTGAATACTTTTGGGCGGGGAGAATCATTTGAGGGCTTACACACTCAGCTTCAGGAAAGCTTTAATTACTTCGGCTATCATAATTTGATGGGCTACATTTCAGGAAACCATGACAAAACCCGCTTCATCACCTTAACAAGTGGAGAAGTGAGTTGGGATGAAGATGGAAAAGTGGCAGGATGGTCACGAGAAATTGAAAACCCACAGGCCTTTGCTTACGATCGGCTTAGCATGTTTCATGCCTTCAATCAAACCATTCCCGGAATTCCGGTGACTTACCAGGGCGATGAATTTGGGCAGCCGGGTGGTGGAGATCCAGATAACCGGCGCTGGATGGCCTTTGAGGAAGAGGAGCTAAATGAGCTGGAAATCCGAAACCGAAACATCTTCAGGAAATTGACCCAGCTTCGAAATTCGGAGATGCCGCTTACTTACGGCGACTTCAAATTCCATACCGTCACGAAAAATCACTTCGCCTATTCCCGAGCTTATTTCGAAGAACAGGCAATTTCGGTATTCAATAAATCCGACAAACAGGAGCGGGTTGAAGTTAATCTGAGAGAGGAATTCGACTATTCCACTTTAAGAGCTCGATTCGGGCATAAATTTGAAATCCAGGATGAAGTGCTTCATGTAATCCTACCGGCAAACAGTTTTGAAATCTTAACATTGTAAAACAAATATCATGAAATCATTTATACGGGGAATTCTTATATGTACATTTTTAGCTGGAGTATTTGGATCCTCCTGCACGCGCACCAACGATGAATTAAGTGTAGTTGAGCATCCGGAGTGGAGTAAAAATGCCAATATATACGAAGTAAATATTCGCCAATATTCTCCAGAGGGTACTTTTAATGCTTTTAAAGAAGATCTTCCTCGGCTTAAGGAAATGGGGGTTGAAATTTTATGGCTGATGCCCATTCATCCTATTGGGGAAGATAACAGAAAGGGAACTCTTGGAAGTTATTACTCAGTACTGGACTACAAAGCGGTGAATCCAAATTTTGGCACTGAAGAAGATTTTCAGGCTTTGGTTGATGAAGCACATGATCTTGATATGAAGATAATTATTGATTGGGTTGCAAATCATACGGCCTGGGATCATTCGTGGACACAAAATCCTGCATGGTTCCAATTAAATCCGGACGGAGATTTTACTCCACCCACAGGAACAGACTGGACGGATGTGATTCAACTGGATTTTGAGAATACAGATATGCGTGAAGCTATGACAGATGCCATGGAATATTGGGTGCGGGAATTTGATATCGACGGCTATCGCTGTGATGTAGCCGGCATGGTTCCTCTTGATTTTTGGAAAGAAACCCATGAACGACTCGATCAAATTAAACCCGTGTTTATGCTTGCAGAAGATGAAGGCCCGGAAATGCATGAAGCTTTTGATATGACTTATGCCTGGAGCTACGCTCACCTCATCCGTGAAATAGCAGCCGGTAATGAAGATTTTGATGCCTTAACTAATCTAATGGAAGAGGAAAAGGAGAAATTCAATGAAAGTGCCTACCGCATGTATTTCACCACCAATCATGATGAAAATTCCTGGAATGGAACAGATCCCGGCATGTATGGAGATAACTTTCAAAACTTTGCTGTTTTATCTGCAACTATCGATGGAATGCCGCTTATCTATAATGGGCAGGAATCCGATCTTGACAAACAACTCGAATTTTTTGAGAAGGATGAAATCGAGTGGAAAGAATATAAGTACCAGGATTTCTACAAAACGCTGCTCACACTAAATTCCGAAAATGAGGCACTTTGGAATGGGGAATTTGGCGGCGATTTAGAGCTATTCGAAATGCCGGAAGAAATGTACGGCTACAAACGCAGCAAAGGTAATCATGAAGTGTTTGTATTCTTGAATTTTAGTGATGAAATGAAAGCTGTTACTCTATCATCTTTTGGAGTTCCTGAGGATGAAGAAGATTATGAACTAATTTCAGGTGAAGACGTCGAAATAGAAGGGGACGATTTGGGAATCGCTGCCAATTCGTGGTTAATTATTTCTAAATAAGATGTTCATATTTCCAAAACTACTTAATCTTTAATGCACTCTTATGTATAAACCGACACCAAATACAAAACCACGCCTGAGCTTCTGGCAAATATGGAATATGAGCTTTGGCTTTCTCGGCATACAATTTGGCTTTGCCCTTCAAAATGCCAATGTAAGCCGCATCTTTGAAACCCTCGGCGCCAGTGTGGATGATATCCCCATTCTCTGGATTGCAGCTCCGGTTACTGGACTGATCGTTCAGCCGATTATTGGTTATTTCAGTGACCGAACCTGGACGCGCCTGGGACGCCGCCGGCCTTATTTTCTCTTTGGAGCGATTGCCGCTTCCATTGCCTTGATCTTTATGCCGAATTCTCCCGCTTTATGGATTGCAGCCGGTATGTTGTGGATCATGGATGCTTCAATTAATGTCTCCATGGAACCATTCAGAGCTTATGTGGGTGATATGCTTCCATCAGAACAGAGAACGAAAGGCTTTGCCATGCAGAGCTTTTTTATTGGAACCGGAGCTGTTGTGGCTTCCGCGCTTCCCTGGGTAATGACAAACTGGTTTGGGGTGGCAAATACAGCACCCGAAGGTATCATTCCACCCTCCGTTAGATGGTCTTTTTATCTTGGTGCTTTTGCTTTTATGTCTGCGGTGTTATGGACGGTATTCAAATCCCACGAATATAGTCCCGAAGAGCTGGAAATTTTTGAGAAAGCTGAAAAAGAAGTTATTGAAGATGAAGACGCGCTGCGGGAAGTACCCATTGAGGCCGGTGATGGAAAAAGAAAAATTAACCTTGGTATTATCTTATCTGTTGTTGGAGCAGTTGCAACCTATTTAACCTACGAATATGGATTAGACAAGGAAGTTTATGTAGCTACAGTAGGATTAGTAGCTGTAGGGTTTGTGGGATTAGTGGCAGGATTATTTCAAAAGTCAGGAAAAATTGAAAACGGTTTGGTTGTGGTGATGCACGATTTCATCAACATGCCCAAAACAATGAAACAGCTTGCTGTGGTGCAATTCTTTTCATGGTTCGCTTTATTTGCAATGTGGATTTACACCACTTCGGCCGTAACCTCACATGTGTATTTAACCAGCGATACCACATCCATACTGTACAATCAAGGTGCAGACTGGGTAGGGGTGATGTTTGGCGTATATAACGGAATTGCCGCTTTGGTTGCTTTCGGTTTAGCCCCGGTAGCGAAATTAACCAGTCGTAAAATAGTTCATGCTCTTGCCTTAATATTGGGCGGGCTGGGATTAATCTTTATTTATTTTATAAGCAATCCAATGATGTTGATCATTACGATGATAGGAATTGGCATCGCCTGGGCATCTATACTTTCAATGCCTTATGCAATTTTGGCTGGTTCACTTCCTGCAAAAAAAATGGGATTATATATGGGAATTTTCAATTTTTTTATTGTACTACCGCAGTTATTAGCCGCCACCATTTTGGGTTTTATAACCCGATACTTCTTTGGTGGAGAAGCCGTTTTTGCACTAATCTTAGGCGGAATTTCCATGATAATTGCAGCTCTCACCACCTTCCTCGTTGATGATGTGGATGAACATGTAGCGTGATTTAACCTTTTGTGAACCTTCGTGGCAAAAAGAATAGCCTGGAAGTCACCAGAACACAAAGCAGCAAAAAGCAGTTGCAACAATTAATTGAATAAGTTGCTACATATTTTTATCTTGGTTGCGATCAGTAAATGGAAGGTAATTATGGGAAAAAATAAAAAAGACATAGTTTGGTTTGGGATGAAACTTACTCCCGAAGAAAAGCAGAGGATTAAACTACTGGCTGAGAAGAAAGGTATTTCCCAAAAAGAAGCCGTGATGAATTTGGTAAATGAAGCAGTGGTAGATTATAAGGTAGAGCCAAAGCCCGGTTCTATGTTAGAAAAATTAAAACCTTACATTGGAATTATAGAAAGTGGTCCTTCCGATCTCTCTACAAACCCTAAATATTTAGAAGGGTTAGGTGAAGATAGTTTATCTTGATACAGGTCCGTTAGTAGCTCTTTTCAGAAAAAGAGACCAATTCCATCAATGGGTTAAAACCGTGCTAAGCCAGGATAAATTTCGTTTTATAACATGTGCCCCAGTTTTAACGGAGACGCTTTTTATAACAAAAAACTCGCCTCTTGTTGCCGAATCACTTTCAAGCATGATTGATAATGACTTGCTGGAATTGAAGTCAGCACTTTCTTTGTATAAAGACGAAGTTTTCCACCTTTTACAAAAGTATCATGATCAGAAAACGTCCCTTGCTGATATTTGCTTGCTAACGCTCTATAACCATGAAGAGGGAACTTCAGTATTTACCACCGATTCCGACTTCTTCATCTATCGTGATTCAAAAGGAAAACCCCTCAACCTCATCTCTCCCTATAAATCCTGAAAAGTGAAGAATTTTTTTGTTCTCCCTCTGATATATACCATTTTGTTCCTGTTTCAAAGCTCCTGCTCGCCAGATCCTTCAATACAAGAATATAATGCCCCCGAATGGTCTAAAGGAATTGTCTGGTACCAGATATTTCCGGAGCGATTTCGTGATGGTGATCCTTCTAACCAACCTGATCAGCAACGCGCACGTGGGCCGGAAGGATGGAAGCCTACTTCCTGGACACAAGATTGGTACAGTCGGGATTCATGGGAAAAAAATCACACCGATGACTTCTATGCTATTGTTCGGGAACGTCGCTACGGAGGAGATCTGCAGGGTGTGATAGACAAACTCGATTATCTGAAAGAGTTGGGAGTTGGAGCCATTTATTTCAACCCAATTTTTGATGCACAATCCATGCATAAATACGATGCCTCTTATTATCACCATATCGATAGAAATTTTGGGCCAGATCCTGAAGGAGATGTGTCGAAGTTTGAAGCTGAAGATCCCGGAAATCCTGAAACATGGGAATGGACTTCCGCCGATTCACTATTCCTGAAGCTTATTGAAGAAGCACATGAAAGAGATTTGAAAGTGGTTATTGACGGGGTTTGGAATCACACCGGAACAGAATTCTGGGCTTTTCAGGATTTGGTTGAAAACCAGGAAAATTCATTCTACAAAGATTGGTATATCGTTACCTCATTTGATGACTCAACAACATCTGATACCAATGAATTTGATTATGAAGGCTGGTGGGGATTTAAAGGTTTACCCATTTTTCAGGAAGAGAACGAGAATCTGATGGAACCGATAAAGAATCATATTTTTGCAGTTACCAAACGCTGGATGGATCCAAATGGTGATGGTGATCCGTCAGATGGAATAGATGGCTGGCGGCTGGATGTAGCTGAAGAAGTGGGGCAGGGGTTTTGGAAAGAATGGCATGAATTAGTTCGAAATATAAATCCGGAGGCCATTACAGTAGCTGAGATATGGACTGAAAAAGCCAAAGAATTCATTAGCGAGGAAATGTTTACCTCTGTGATGAATTACCGTTTTGCTTATGCAGCCAAAGATTTTTTGATTGATGATTCAATAGATGCGGATGAATTTGTTCAAAGGCTGGAGCAGGTAAAAGAAGATTATCCAGAGGGATCAGAGCATGCTCTTCAGAATTTAATGGACAGCCACGACACAGCAAGATTGGCTTCATTTACAGTAAATCCTGGTATTGAATACGAAGGAGAAAGTCACCCGCGGGATGGATTTGAGGTTCGGAAACCCCATGCAGAGGAGCGGGAAGTTCAAAAACTGGTGGCATTGCTCCAGTTTACCTGGATGGGGGCACCCATGATTTATTATGGAACAGAATCAGGCATGTGGGGAGCGGATGATCCTGACGATCGTAAACCAATGGTTTGGGACGACCTGGAATATGAGAGCGAAAGCCGGCATCCCTTTGGTGAAGAGCGTCCCATAGATTCCAATAATTTTGATGCTGAGCTCTTTGATTATTATTCCCGCCTGATTGAATTGCGGAATAATGAAGATGCCTTAAAAGTTGGAGAAGCAGATTTCCTACTTCAGGATAATGAGAGAAAATTAGTAGTGTTTAGGAGAACACTGGCGAACGAAGAAATTTTTGTGGTACTAAATCGCTCTGATCATAGTCAGGAAGTTGAAATTATGTTAGAAAGTGGACAAGAGAACCTGGTGGATCTTCTTTCCGATGAAGCTTTTAGGATTGAAAATGGAAAAGCTACTGTTAAGATTGATCTCGTCTCCGGCTTAATTTTGAAGTAAAATCTTCTCTATCTTTTAGAAAAAAATATGCGCCTGAAGCAAAAACAGTTTATTCCTTTCATGATTGTTGTGGCAATAATTACCTTGGCCATAATTGTGATTACCTCTTTTAATTTCAGCAACAAACAGGAGCAGCAGTTTAAGGAAAATGTTGCAAGTTCAGATTCGCTTCATATCATGCCGCTTTCTATTATTGGAGAGGCAGAAAGTATCACTATCGAATCTCTAGAAGGGAAAAATGCATTGCTTGTTTTTTGGGCGAGTTGGTCTGAAAAATCAGAATCCATGCTTAATGAAATTCAGTCTTTCCAATCTGAGTCGGATTCATTGTCAGTAATTGCCGGGTTGGTAAAAGATGCCGAGGAATCACTTCCCGCTGAAAAGAAATATCCATCTTTTACTTATGTGGACGGCACAGATCTATTTAATGAACTAAAAGCCCCTGGATATCCCAGCTATATACTTTTTGATGCAGATGGCAACGTTCTGCATACACATATAGGCTTCCAAAAAGGCGCTGGTTATGATACGCTGAAAATCTACCTGCAATGAGTGAATCAGCCTTTATAATTCTGAATGGCGAGATGGTGGAAGAATCCAAAGCCCGAATTTCTCCGGTAAACCGGGGGATGATGTATGGCGATGGTTGCTTTGAAACCTTCAAAAGTTATCAGGGCAGATTTTTAGAATTTGGTTTGCATTTTGATCGGTTATCGGGTGGATTGGCTTATTTGGGGATAGATAATATATTTACAAGGGAAAGTTTGGAAGGCCAGGTTATCCGGCTCCTTGAGAAAACATCATTTTCACAGACAGAGGCTATAATTCGTATTCAGTGTTGGAGAGAAGGTAGCCGGGGGTATCAAACTTCATCCCAAAAAATGGGCTGGATGATACAGGCACATGAACTGAAACAAAATCCAGAGCCTATTAAGCTTAAAGTCGCTGATACCCGCTGCATTCCTTCGCAAGCCCTCGACCGGCAATACAAGCTCAGCAACGGATTGAATTTTATTAAAGCTGCTCAGGAAGCAACTTCAGGGAATTACGATGATGTATTGATGTTAACTGTGAAGGGGGATATCAGCGAGACAACTTCAGCAAATATATTCTGGTTGCACGGCAGCACAGTTTTTACCCCCTCTGTGGATTGTGATCTGCTTCCCGGAATTACGCGGAAACTGATTATTGAATGCCTGAGATCAAATGATATTTCTCTGGAAGAAGAAAAGTTCAGCTTAGAACACCTGAGACAGGCGGAGGCTGTATTTTGCTGCAATTCGGTCCATGAAATTCAACATGTTAAATCGCTGAATGAAAACACCTTCGGCACAGAACATCCTTTAGTAAAAAAAATAATGATCCTTTTTGAAGAATATAAATTACAACTTCTAAAAGCATGAGCAGGTTTAAAGCCATTGAAGATGTTTGGGCATTTTTGAATGACATTCCGATGTTTCAAAAATCCGGATTTTCAGCCGTTAATTTTTCACTGGGTAATATCAGGGAATTTTGCTCAGAGTTGGGAAATCCACATTTAGATTTTCCTGTAATTCATGTGGCCGGCACCAATGGCAAAGGAACTACCTGTTACATGCTTGAAAAGATATATCAGGATGCAGGTTATAAAACCGGCTTATTTACCTCCCCTCATTTGCTGCGATATAATGAACGTGTAAGGGTTGGAGGCGAAGAGATTTCAGATGAATCAATGTTGGAATTTTTTCAGATTTCAGATGAACTCTTTGATAAGATCGGCCTCAGTTACTTTGAAATTAGTACAGCGCTGGCATTCTGGCATTTCTCGAAACAGGAAATTGAGCTGGCTTTCATTGAAACAGGCTTAGGCGGGCGATTCGACTCTACGAATATTGTAGATCCGGAAATTTCTGTGATTACGAGTATTGGGCTCGATCATCAAAATATTTTGGGAAATACGGTAGAAGAAATTGCGTTAGAAAAATCAGGCATTATAAAAACTAATAAGCCGTTAGTAATTGGAAATGTAGAAGGCAAAGCGGTTCGGGTTATTGAAAGGGAAGCACAAAAAAAACAGGTTAAAATAACCTATGCTGATGCCCTTGAACCGAAGTGGGAGAAAGGTATTGTATCTTTTAAAACTTTGGGAGTAAATATACCAACGCCGCTCAAAGAATCGGTAAACAGATGGAACGTGGCTTGCGCATGGCAGGTTTGTAAATTACTGACCTCCCTGTTTCCGGTTTCTGATGAAGCCTTTATTCAATCCATAAAAACTTTTCCGGGAGCACCCGGTAGATTCGAAAAACTCCACCCGCACTACGATTGGTATTTCAGTGGCTCTCACAATATTCAGGCTTTGGATGCTTCTTTAGAGGCTGTACGAGAAATCACTCCATTAAAAGATGCGGTTTTGATTTTTTCTGCGATGAAAGATAAACTTAGTTCTGATATGTTGAATAGGCTAAAACCCTTTAAAATGAGGTATTTCGTAGAACAGGAAGGGGAAAGGGCCGCTAAAATGAAAGATGTGGCAAGTGCTTTAGAGGTGATTTTAATGGATAAAAAGAATGCGCAGATAATTTTAAAGGAATTAAAGACAGAGTTAGTAATTTTTGCAGGAAGTTTTTACTTTTATCCCATCGTAAAGCGGTGGATAACAAAAGTACAATAATTCTAACACCGCTCTTTTTCATCCTTACCTGATTTGAACATCCCGTCACGTTGCTGCAAAAGGCAACACGATGTTCACCCCAAATTCAGTAAGTATCATATATATATAACAGCTACAATTTATGTCAGATAATGAAACCGCCGGAATTTCGGCCGGGGAGTTAAATTCCTTAGAGAAAAAAAAGCTTCACGAATTGCAGACCTTAGCTAAATCTGTTGGAATAAGACGGGTAACCGGAATACGTAAAGTTCATTTAATTGAAGAAATTCGTAAGAAGGCTTCTGCAAATGAACCCGACCAACAAATTGAATCCAAACCTGGTCACGATTCTGCTAATAAAGAAGATGAAATGACTTCCTATGGCAGTCAGGACCATATTGTTTCTTATAAAAAGAAGGAGGAAGAAAAAGGTGGTTCCAAAAAACGGAAGCATAATAATTATAAAGGCAGCAGGCGAAAAGGCCACGAACATAATAAGCTTCCTGAATCTGATGCTGCTACACTTGAGGAAAGGATTAAGGAATTAGAGCCGGATTTGGGGCCTTACCTTTTTAATGAAGGCACATTGGAAATTTTACCGGATGGCTATGGTTTTCTTCGCTCAGTAAACTACAATTATAAAGCCAGTCCGGACGATATTTATGTATCACCTTCACAAATAAAAAGATTCCGCCTTAAACAAGGCGATTGTGTGATAGGTATTATTCGTCCACCAAAAGTGGGAGAGCGGTATTTTGCTTTACTTCGCATAGAAGGAGTGAATGGACGAATTCCACATGATATGGATAACCGGCAGGATTTTGAAGACCTGCTTCCCATACATCCCGAGCAGCGTTTTCATCTCGAACATTTACCAAAAGAATACTCCACACGATTTATTGATTTGTTTGCTCCTCTTGGGAAAGGGCAGCGAGGTTTGGTTGTTGCTCAGCCCAAAACAGGAAAAACTACTATTCTCAGAAATATTGCGAATGCGGTTGCTGATAATCATCCCGAGACAAAAATACTGATCGTTTTAATTGATGAACGGCCTGAGGAAGTAACCGAAATGGAACGTTCGGTAAAAGGTGCCGAAGTGGTAGCTTCTACTTTTGATGAAAAGCCTGAAAATCATGTTGGTCTTGCTGAAATTGTATTTGAAAAAGCAAAGCGGCTGGTAGAAAGCGGCCATGATGTTCTGTTGTTGATGGATTCAATCACACGATTGGCCAGGGCATATAATGTGGCGGCATCCAACAAAGGACGAACGATGTCGGGTGGTGTGGATTCGGAAGCACTGAAAGCTCCGCGACAATTATTCAGTTCTGCGCGAAATATTGAAAATGGCGGCTCACTTACCATTTTGGCCACCGCATTAATCGATACCGGCTCACGTATGGATGATGTGATATTTGAGGAATTTAAAGGAACGGGTAACATGGAGTTATATCTTGACCGCCGCATAGCGGATCGAAGATTATATCCTGCAATCGATATTTTCAGAAGTGGAACCCGACGTGAAGAATTGCTGGTTTCTGATGCCGAGCGTGAAAAAGTAGTACTGCTTCGCCGCTATCTCACCAATATGAATGCTTTTGAAGCAATGGATTTTCTGCTGGATAAAATCAAAGGCACCAAGAACAATGAAGAGTTTTTGATTTCTATGAATAAGTAGTTCTATGAACAGTAATCAGTGAATATAGGGTCGCGTCCTAAAAATAAGTTTACAGGTTTATGTTAAGCTGCCCCGATGGACCATTTCGGGCAATTGGTAATTTAAACTTAAATGAGGCCGTTGTTGGTTGTACATGTTAATAGCCATCTTCACCGCCTTTCTGGCCTGTTCGGTTTTATTAAATACTACATCAAGATAGTATTCTATACCATTCACACGTTCCGCTTGTGCATTTTCAGCACAATGGTCTTCTTCCGTCATACTGATGGAACCCACAATCGAGCAAGCGATTCGTATAGACCTTGCTGCGATACTGGCTGCCCCGGTCAGAGTGATGAATGGGCGATGCTCCTTCAGGCAAAGCAAATAAAAATTAAAAGTGATGTGAATTTCATAATGTGAATCTTGTAAATTTTTATTTTTGATGATTTTCCAATTGCCAAACCCGAACATAATCTATATCGAAAGTAGCAGGAAAAATTGAGTCATCAACACCTTCAACCCCACCCCAGTCTCCACCAACAGCCATATTCAATAGAAAAAAATGAGGTTTATCAAAAGGCCAGTTTTCTCTGTTATAATCTTCGGGTCGATTAAATGTGAGCAGGATATTATCGATGTCATCGATATAAAATTTGAGTGATTCTTCTTCCCAAAGTATTCCATAATTATGAAACTCTTCTTCTATGGTAGGCAAGGCTGTAAAACCTGAACTAATCTGGGTTTTATCTTTATGATTATTAGCTAAACTGTGAATGCTTACAACCACTGAATCCGGGTTGTAACTCACATATTCCATGATATCTATTTCTCCAGAATCGGGCCAACCTTCACCGTGGCGTATGTTTTCTCCCAACATCCAGATAGCTGGCCATAAACCTTTTCCCGCATAATCTGGTATTTTTGCCCGAATTTCCATCCTCCCATAGGTGAAGCTTTTCTGACTATTAAGACGGGATGAGGTATAATCCCCAACATTTTGACCTTCACCTTCTAACTTAGCGGTAATATGCAGTTGTCCATTGCTGATTGTGGAATTACCATATTCCAGAGGTGTATAATTCTGCGTCATCCCATTTTGAAGTGGTTGATTCTGTTTGTGCGCAGCTAAAAAATAAAATCGCTAAAAGTGGTAATGCAAAAGAGTTGAAATAATTTTTCATAGGAGCTTTTTTTTAATTTGTTCTTTTCAAGCTGATCGCCAAGCCACCGCCAGGTGCCAGTTCAAAAGTTCTTTCTCTGGAAGCATTAATAGTGTCCCTTTCAATTACTATGCTTTTCGGATTTTCATCCCAATGAGCATCTTCCCCGTCAGAGTAAATAACTGCTTCATATTCGGTGCCTGGCTCTAAAAAATCAAAATTGATGGAGATTGAACGTGCATTTTCATCGGTAATACTTCCCAGGAACCAATTACCGGTTTCTCTTTCTTCCCGGGCTATTGTTACAAAATCACCTACCTCGCCATTCAATACTTTTGTTTGTTCCCAGTCTACCCCGACATCGCGAATAAATTGAAAAGCCGGTTCATTTTCGTAATGTTCTATCAGGTCGGCAGCCATTTGTATGGGGCTATATATTACCACATATAAGGCCAATTGCTGGGCAAGAGTAGTATTAACCTGATTATCTTCTTTATAGGGGTCTAGTTTTATATTGAAAATTCCCGGAGTGAAATCAATCGGGCCGGAAAGCATTCGTGTGAAGGCAACAATGGGTAAATGTTCCGGTGGATTTCCCCCGTCAGCGGCCCAGGCGTTAAATTCTTGTCCCCGTAAACCTTCTCTGGAAATAGCATTGGGATAGGTTCTGCGTTTCCCGGTATCTTTAATCGGTTCATGGGCATTTATAGCCACCTGATATTCCGCGGCTGTTTCCAGTATTTTTTGATAATGATTAACCATCCATTGCCCGTGGTGATACTCTCCTTTAGGAATAATAGGGCCTACATATCCTGTTTTTACTGCATGAATGCCTAATCTGTTCATAAGTGCGTAAGCCGTATCTATTTGCTGCTCGTATGTTCTTGGAGCAGATGAAGTTTCGTGATGCATGATGATGTCTACTTCTTTTTCATTGGCGTATTCAACAACTCCTTCCAGGTCATAATCAGGATAAGGCGTCACAAAATCGAATACTCCTTCACGATCTTCGAATCCAATCCAACGCTCCCAGCCGGTATTCCATCCTTCAATCAAAACCCCACCGATATTATTTTCTGCGGCAAAATCAATATAGGCTTTTGCATTTTCTGTGGTTGCTCCATGCCGTCCGCTGGCTAAATCCCATGAAGATTTATCAAGGTGCATCTCCCACCAAATACCGATGTATTTTTGTGGTTCGAACCACGAGACATCCCCGATTTTATTTGGTTCATTCAGGTTTACAATGAGATCTGAATCTAACAGTCCGGTGGCATTTTCGCTGATTTGTATAGTTCGCCAGGGAGTTTTAAATGGCAGTGCCCGCTTTACTTTATAGCCTGTTATGTCTGAGCCCACCAATTCACTTTGCATCAGAAGATTTTCGGCATCAATCTTAAGTGTCATTCCGGAATAGTCAGTGAGATTAGCTTCATGAAAACTCAGGTGTATGCCACTTTCACTTTTCATAGTTACTGGTGTATTTACTGCATTCTCAGGAATATAGGTCTGAGCCAGATTATCATCATTCTGCTTCGAAAGCGCATCTATTTCAGAAAATTTAGTAGTGCTATAAAGATGCTCATAAATATCCCAATCGCCCGGCATCCACCATGTGGTATGATCTCCGGTGAGGTTGAATTGTGTGTTTTCATCCATGATTATAAGAGAATCCACACCTTCTTGTTCAGGAAATTCATAACGGAAAGCAATACCATCATCATAAGCCTTAAAATATATATTTAGATCACGATTAGGAGCTTTTTTCTCGCGGAGATTCACCGTTAATTCATTGTATTTATTAATAACATTTCGCCGTTCTCCCCAAGGCATTTCCCATGATTCATCAATAGACTGTAGAGTGGTATTTCGAATTTCAAAGCTGTCGAGAAGGGCCGGCTGGTTCTTAAATTCAAAACCTAATAAAGAGGTGTCTATGACAGTTTCCTCGCCATATTTAATAAGATAAGCGGGTGCTTCATTTATAGCCAAATGAAATTCGATACCTATATTTTCAGAAGGTGAATTCAGGATGGTATCTGATGAATTTGAACATCCCCAAAAAGCTAAACCTGATATTAAAGTATAATTGAAAATATGAAAGATCGATTTCTTAACAGACATTATTATATTGATTTGAGTTTATTGTAAGCATGTCCTTTAAATAGAAAGTAGATTATAATAAAGAATCTTTTCCTACCTTTTAGGTTTACTTTCAAAAAATACATCCATGCTTTTCAAGGGGGCGGGAGTTTGATGATATTTAAAGGGTTCACCAAACTCACATCCAGCAAGATGGCCGAAATAACGGGCACGGGCTTCTGCTTGTTTGAAAAAGCTCGAGGATGAAATATATGTTTCCGGCTCATCGCCAGGATCTTCTACATTAAATTGGGAGGAAAAAGCAAGAACGCTTTGCTCTTTTTTATCCATAAAATCTGAAACATCAAATACAAAATCAGGATCAAAGGGTTTATCCTGCATATAATGAAGAATATGCTTTGGCCGCCATTTTTCCTGTGGTTTTTTATCCTCACCGGTTGTTGTAATTTTCTGAAGCCCTGAATAGAAGAGAGCATCCAATACTAACTCGGTTGCATAGCCATGATCGGGGTGACGATCAAAAGCCGCACCTATCAGGCAAATGTGAGGCTGCGTTTTTCGCACCTGTTCAATAATAAGTAGTTGATGTTCGCGCGTATTATCAATCCTGGTATCAAGTATTTGAAGGTTTTTACGGTATGATAATTCTAAAATATCGGAAGCTTTTTGTGCTTCTTTCATTCTGAGTTGAGGATTTCCACGCGTTCCCATTTCACCTTGCGTAAGATCAACTATACCCACTTTTTTACCTGAAGAAGTTAAAGCGGAAATGGTTCCGCCAATAGCCAGTTCAGCATCATCAGGATGAGCCGCAAATACCAGGATATCTAATTTCATAAATAAAGACAAGATTGGGTTGAAGTACAGGTAACAATAATCATAATGTACAAGATTTGTTTTTTTATTTCATAAAATGCTGAAACGAAAACTCTTACCTTGCGTATGGCCTTTCGGCAAATCACCAAAACATTTTCATGAGAATAGTTAATAGTTTTTTAGAAGGATTAAGGATTGCTTTTAAAGCCCTCACCGTAAATAAAATCCGCTCTATACTTACCGCTCTTTGTATAATTATTGGAATCACTATGGTTACAATAGTGGACTCTGTTACAACTGGCATGGATATTACCTTTGAAAAAAGTATGGCAATGATGGGGCAAAATGTGGTCTATGTGGAAAAGTGGCCGTGGAATGGGGATGGTAAATGGTGGGAATACCGAAATCGGAAAGAGATGCAACTTAGTTATGTGAATGATATAAGTGAATCGAGTAGGTATGCTTCAAATGTATCAGCTTCAGCAAATCGATACACATCCGTGAGATATCAGGAGCGAAATGCAGAGAGTGTGGGCATAAATGGTGCAACAGCTAATTATCTGGAGACAGCGGGTTTAAATATAGAAACCGGCCGGATGTTTACACAGGAAGAAGTAAGATCGGGTTCAAAAATTGCGGTAGTAGGCCAAACCTTAACGGATGCTTTATTTCAACATGAAAATCCATTGGGGAAACAGGTACGATTGGGAGGCCAGAAATTTACCGTAGTAGGAATTCTTGAAAAACAGGGGAAGTTTATGGGTCTTGAGGATACTGACAACCGCGTAATAGTCCCCATATCAGCATTTGGACAAATATTTGGGCTGAGGAGAGGTGTGCAGATAGGTGTAAAATTTCTTGATAAAGCATCTCTGATGGAGGGTGAATATGAGGTGGAAGGAATTATGCGCAGAATCCGACAGCTGGATGCCACTGAAGGCAATGATTTTGCTATCAATAAACCCGAGGCTTTTAAAGAACAGCTGGCAGGTATAAAAGCAGGAATATATACAGTCGGTTTTATTTTAAGCGGGCTGTCGCTACTCATTGGCGGTATTGGAGTGATGAATATTATGTTTGTATCGGTGAGGGAACGAACCAAGGAAATTGGCATTCGGAAGGCAGTTGGAGCAAAGTCATGGGAAATACTCTGCCAGTTTTTACTTGAAGCTATTGCCATTTGTTTACTTGGGGGAGTAATCGGTGTGGCTCTGGCAGGGGGAATTACAGTTTTAATAAATCAGGTGTTTGTAGCTGTGATGAACTTTAGCGTGGTATTTTTAGGCTTTTCAATTTGTACGGTTGTAGGAGTGGTATTTGGGTTTATTCCGGCTTACCGGGCAGCAAAATCTGATCCCATTGAATCTTTAAGGTTTGAATAAATGAATGTAAAAGAAACTACAAGTCAGGCAGTAGACTCACTTAGAAGTAATAAGCTCCGTTCTTTTCTTACACTATTGGCATTGGTGATCGGAGTGTTTTCGGTGATAGTGTCAACAACTGCAGTTGCTGTACTGGATAATTTTTTCACCAATACGATGAGCATTATGGGCAGTGATGTAATAAATGTATCCAGAACACCGGCTGTGCAAATGGGTCCTTCAAATAATGATATCAGAAACCGACAATGGATTGGTTTTGATACGGCCGAAGAACTGGAAGAACGGATGCGAATAGGGCGAAGGATGAGCCCGGATGAATATTTCACAACTACCATAATTCAAAATGGTGCATTTGAAACGGGGCCAAATGTAGGAGTAAGAGGAAGCAATGATAATTATCTTATGAATAATTCCTTCGAATTGGAAGCTGGAAGAAATTTTACAGGAGATGATATTCAATATCGCCGAAATGTGGTGATTTTAGGGAAGGATGTTCAGAATGATATTTTCCCAAATGAGTTACCCATAGGTAAACAAATTAGATTTGACGGTAAACCTTACCAAGTAATTGGAATACTCCAAGCCAAAGGACAAATATTTGGACAATCTTTTGACGATTTCGTTCTTATTCCATACACAACAGCCATGAATGCCTATGGTGCCACCAGAAATATAAATATTCAAATACGTGCTCCCGAAATTGGTTTTATTCAAAAAACGGTAGATGAAATTACAGGTATTTTAAGGGTAATTCGTAAAGTAAACCCCGGGGCTGAAAATGACTTTGAAATTTCCACCAATGATTCTCTGGCTGGAATTTTCGATGCATTCACTGGGGCACTTTATTTGGGCGGGTTTGCAATCGGCTTAATTACTTTACTGGGGGCGGGAATAGGAGTGATGAATATTATGTTAGTCTCTGTATCGGAACGAACCAGGGAAATTGGTATACGGAAAGCTGTAGGAGCAACACGTAAGGCTATTGTAAATCAATTTTTGATGGAGGCCATTTTTATTTGCCAATTAGGCGGAGTTATCGGTATGATATTAGGAATTGGAGTTGGAAATATAATGGCTTTATGGATTGAAACAGAAGCTGTAATTCCGATATGGTCGGTAGCAGGTGGCTTTTTTGGCATGCTCATAATTGGGCTCGTTTTTGGAGTATATCCTGCTTTTAAAGCAGCAAAATTAGATCCAATAGAAAGCCTGCGATACGAATAAAATCTATATGTTTGGAATGATTTGCTATACAATGCAATTTGTTATATTAAAACAAAAATAAAAAGGATATGAACGAAGAAATTATTCAAAACCTGAACGAACGACTTGACAAGGCAATAGATAAAGGAAGAGAATTGCTTGATGATGAAGATTTGCAGGCTCGTTTAGAAGAGATAAAAGAAAGATCAGAACTTGCCATACGTCAAAATCCAGTTGGGTCTGTACTTATTGGTTTTGCAGTTGGATTTATTGCCGCAAAAATTTTTAGTTCAGAGGATTAGAATGGATGAGTTAGGAGAGCGTATTAAACACATAATTAATGAGCTTAAAGATTATGTAGAAACACGCCTGGAGTTGGTGCTATTAAATGTTAGCGATAAAATTACTTTCAGGATCGGTCATTCAATCCAAAAATTATTAGGGTTTTCGCTATTGGGAATTGGGTTACTCTTTGCGTTGGTTGCCTTGGCCATTTATCTTGGTGAAATTCTCGATCAGCGTTCCTTAGGCTATGTGATTGTTTCAGCACCCTTGTTACTGGTCGGTATATTTTTTGCTTTCGGTAAACCTAAAGCAATAGCTCGTGGTATTCAGGTACAAATGATGGAGGAAATTATAGAAGCTATGGAAGAAAAGGTAGAATCTCTCCCTCCTAAAAAAAATGAAGAATTAGCAAAAGAAAATGTCCGAAAATAATTTAAGCCAGTTAGAAAAAAAGAAACAAGCTCTTGAAATTGAACTTGCAAGAATACAAACCGACTTGGATAGATCTATCGATGGGGTAAAGGAAAATGTTTCTAGTAATTTTGCACCTAAAGCTATTATTAGAAAATATCCGCTTCCTGCACTAGGGGCAGCATTAGTATTGGGATTACTGTTGGGAAAGGGGAAGAAAAAATCATCAAAATCTCCACAAAATAAAAAGGACTCATCGGACGGGGTAGGTTCTGTGGTAGGCAGAGAGATAAAAAATGCATTAACCAAAAAAAGTGTCCATATGCTCATGGACTATCTGGATAACAGAGTTTCTCGATTGAACGAAAAAAGCAACGAGAAATCTTCTTAAGTTCCCCTCCTTATTTACCGGGTCGCTGTAAAAGGATTTAAAAATAAAAAGTAGTCACCTTTTATGTAACTATTTTTGTCCATTCCCGTGTACCCAACCCGAAAACAAAAACGAATCTCAGACATGAAAAGAATTCATTCACTCCTATTTTGTGCACTATTTTTATCTACAGGAATAACCTTTGCACAAGAAGCTCGAACTATTACCATTCAGGAAGCAATTAATATTGCTCTCGATAATAACTACCAACTCAAACAAGCAGAAAATAATCTATATCTTTCCGAAGAGAATATAAAAAGCGAATATGCCGATTTTTTGCCTTCTGTAAATGCCAGCTTAAATGGTGGTAGACAAATTGGGCAACAGTTTATTCAGGAGGAGGTGCAATTTCAGAATGTTACTTCCAGGTATTTGAGTGGAAATTTAAGTGCAAACATAGTTGTCTTTGATGGATTCAATAATATAAATACCCTCAGGTTTAGTAAACAGGCAAAAGTATCCAGAGAAGAGAGTTTACAGAGATCTAAGGAGAATGTGATTTTCAATACAGCTTCGAGTTATCTCCAGGTACTTCTAAGCCAGCAGCTATTAGAAATTTCTGAAGAGAATTTAGCAACCTCTCAAAAACAGTTAGAACAGGTTCAGGCACAGGTTGAAGTAGGTTCGAGGCCATCAGTTGATCTATATAATCAGGAAGCACAGGTAGCAAGCGATGAGCTTTCGGTAACCCAACAAGAGAATAGCTTGAAGTTCAATAAACTGGCTTTGATAAGACAGTTACAAATAGATCCATTGGGAGATTATCAATTCGTAACTCCTGATTTTGATGAGGAAAAAAATATTGAATTAGCCAGATCTTATAACCTGAGTGAATTAATTGATGAAGCACTTTTTAACCGCTCTGATATTAAAAGTGAAATTGCTGAAATCAGGGGCCTGAACTACCAATTAAAAATTGCTAAAGGAAGTTTATCTCCAACCTTATCTGCTTCAGCCGGAATTTCATCACGCTTTAGTGATTCAGATTTATTTCCAGGTGCTAGTTTTAACGATCAGTTTTTTGATCAACAAATAAACAAATCTCTTGGGTTCAATTTATCAATACCACTTTTCCAGAACTGGAACCGAATGTATAATATTGAGTCATCCAGAGTGCAGCTAAAAAATGCAGAACTTTCATTGGATAATACCAGGCTTCAGGTTATTCAGGAGGTAGCACAAGCATACAACGATTTTACATCTTACACGAAACAACTTTCAGCTTCCGAGAAAGCATTATTCGCCAGCGAAAAAGCTTTTGAAACACAGCAAGAGCGCTATAATGTTGGAGCAAGTACTTTGATTGAATTGAGTCAGGCGCAGGCAAATTATGTAAGCGCACAATCTGACCACACAAGTTCAGTTTATAACCTGATTTTCCAAGAGAAACTTTTAGATTACTATCTTGGAAAACTCAGCGGCGAAAATATAGAGTTTTAAAAAAGAATTATCACATCAGAGGCAAAAATGGCAAGAAAAAAATCATCCACTGGTAAATTCTTAAAGTGGATTGGAATTGTATTTGGAACGATTATCATAGTTGTTTTAATATTAAAGTTTAGTGGAGTTATTGGGAATTCTGATACCGGTATAGAAGTTGAAACCGCCCAGGCAAAATTAAAAACTGTCACTCAACTGGTTTCAGCCTCTGGTAAAGTTCAGCCGGAAATAGAAGTTATTATAAGGCCTGATGTATCTGGCGAAATAATTGAGCTTGCTGTACGAGAAGGTGATTTTGTTCGTAAAGGAGATTTGTTGGTTCGCATAAAACCTGACATTTATCAGGCAAGAATTGATGATTTAAATGCTGTTTTGCTTACACAAAGGGCTCGAATGGAGCAAACAAAAGCTACCTTAATCCAAGCTGAAGCTACCTATAACAGAGACAAGCAGCTGTATGAAAAAAATGTAATTCCAGAAATGGATTATATTCAGGCAAAATCGAATTGGGAGTCGCAAAAGGCTAGTTTAAGAGCGTCGGAATATCAAATTCAAAGTGCCGAAGCTCAATTGAGGCAGGCTAAGGAAGAGTTGGAGCAAACCGTTATTCGGGCACCTCAAGATGGTACTATTACCGGCCTGACAGTAGAGGCGGGGGAACGTGTTTTGGGAAATTCACAAATGGCTGGCACCGATATGATGCGAGTTTCACTGCTCGATCGCATGGAGGTGTTGGTCGAGGTAAATGAAAATGATATAGTAAATGTGGATTTTGCCGATACTGCCCGAATTGAAGTGGATGCTTACCCGGAGCGCAAGTTTAATGGTATTGTTACTGAAATAGCTAACTCTGCTTTAGTTACCGGAAGCGGCACGAATGAGCAGGTAACTAATTATCAGGTAAAGGTTCGGATTGTAACACCTCATAACCTGAATAAGGGAGGGAATAATTTCGTTAGAAATGAAGCTTCTGAAGATCCTGAAGAGAATTTTTTTCCAGCTTTTAAACCAGGGATGTCTGCCACGGTTGATGTTGAAACTCAAACTGCAACAAATGTAGTATCGGTACCCATTCAGGCAGTGGCTGTGCGTGATTTTGCAAAAGATACTCAGTCGTCAAAACAGGATTCTACAGAGGGTGATTCTGCTAAAATAAGCCTTGCGAGTACAGATCAGGATGATTTGATTATTAAAAAAGAAGACATACGGAAAGTGGTTTTTATAGTTGAAGATGGCATGGTTCACCGAAGAGAAGTTAAAACAGGAATCAGCGACAATACTCATATACAGATACTAAATGGGATTGAGGCTGGAAATGAAATAGTAATTGGAAGTTACAGGGTTCTTTCCAATACATTAAAAAACGGCGATAAAGTAAATATTAATAAAGCAGCTGATTTAATTGCTGCTGAATAACGGATCAACAATGTCGAATGCAGTTATACAAATATCTGATCTAACTAAAATTTACCAGATGGGCCAAACAGAAGTTCATGCTTTGGCCGGTGTGAGTTTTGATATCCAGCAAAATGAATATATAGCAATCATGGGGCCTTCTGGTTCGGGTAAATCCACCTTGATGAATATGATTGGCTGCCTTGATACGCCCACATCGGGTGAATATGTGTTGAATGGCCATAAAGTAAGCCAAATGGATGATGCTGAGCTTGCTGAAGTCAGAAACCGGGAAATTGGTTTTGTATTTCAAACCTTTAACCTGCTTCCCCGAACAAGTTGTTTGGCAAATGTGGAACTGCCATTAATTTATGCAGGTATAAAATCAGCAGAAAGAAAGGAACGTGCTAAAGAAGTACTTGCAAAAGTTGGACTGGGAGATCGTGTAGATCATAAGCCAAATGAGCTCTCGGGAGGTCAGCGCCAGCGTGTGGCGATAGCACGTGCTTTGGTAAATGACCCTTCCATTTTACTTGCTGATGAGCCCACAGGTAATCTGGATACCAAAACCGGGGAAGAAATCATGTTACTTTTTGAAGAGCTTTACCGCCAGGGAAATACCATTATAGTAGTAACACACGAAAATGAAATAGCAGAGCATGCCCGTCGAATTGTTCGCCTGCGTGATGGAATAGTAGAAAGCGATCAGGTAGTGGAAAAACCGGTATTAGCTGATCTGGATGTAGCTGTTTAAAGGAAGTTATAAACATAAGCCACAAAAAAGGCGCTCGAAAGAGCGCCTTTTTTTATTTCTATATCCTGGTATCCTGTATCAGAAGGATTATCTGAACGTAATGCCAAAGCCTACATTAAATGAGGAATAATTCGCTAAGGTATAACTTGCAGAGATTTGAAAAACAGCCAGTTTAATTCTGGTTCCTGCAAAGGCACGGAATGAGTTATCTCCATCAATATTAATATCAATGGGAGAATCAATTTTTTCAATTACCTTTATTCTATGTTCCGGGTTTGTTGATACAGGATCATAATTTTCATTTGGAGCTGTATAAGGGAAAGAGCCCGGTGTTTTAATTGTAGTAGTTGAACCTTCCAAACCAACTCCACCATAGAGTGAAATAAAAGGCAAAGTTTTACCTGCAATTACATTGAAAGTAGTAGCAGAAGTCTCTAACTCTAGTCCTTGCCCTTCCCATACCGACAGATCAAATTCATTGTAAGTATCGGAATTTTCAGTTGGGTAGACTTCAAAACCGGAGTTTGAAGCAAAGGAAGTATAACCGAATTGCACCGATAAATCTACAGGTAGTAATCTACCGCCAGGTAACCATTGATTAATACCATGCTTCAATCCAAAACCAAATAACCCTACACTACCATCCATAGCAGATATTTCTGTTTCAGGAATAAATCTCAGAGAAACATCTGTATCCTTTATTACCCCGATTGTTGCTTGAACCATAGGTGCGGGTACATAGGGAACTCCGGTTCCTCCTACCATTCCAAAATCAAAAAGGACATCTTGAGGCGATGCTGTTCTGGGATCATTCCAATAAACCCCTAATCTTGTGTCTGTGTCTGAATTCCCACTGATGGTAGGTGTTTCAGAACTACCACCCGTTAACTCCAATTGATCAAACTGTGGTGTCAGAGAATTGATGTCAATTACCTGACCTGCCGTTGGAACTACTGCGGCACTCACAGTGAGATTTACATCAAAGCCCAGTGTTTGATGTGTTTTAGCGGTGTTAAACCAGCCTGTATTTAAATCAGCTCCAAAACCTTTGCCAAATGGGGCTAAATAATTTTCGAGAAGAATGTTTGCATCTGCTGCACCGGCTCTAAGAATAGCTCCGGCATCTCCGAGTTGAGCATTAGCACTACCAATTGTACCCAGGCTTAAAACAGCCAAAGCACATAATCCTTTTATAAATTTTTTGTAACTGTTAAACATAGTACTCCTTATCTATTATAATTTTGCTACATAATATGTATATAATTTATGACAGTAGGAATACCCCATTTAAGGTATTTTATAAAAACTTAATCTAGGGAATCCAGCATGTTCAGGTAAGAACTGTAGCGGCTTGCAGCAACTTCACCGGATTCGAAAGCTTCAGCTACTCCACATTTAGGTTCATGGATATGCGTGCAGTTACTAAATTTGCAGTATTGGCGCGGTTCCAGCATTTCAGGAAAAAATAGGGAAAGTTCCCACGGTTCAATATTTACCAAACCAAATTCGCGGATTCCAGGTGTGTCTGCGAGATAACCCCCAAATGCCAAGGGTATTAACTGTGCGAAAGTGGTGGCATGTTTTCCTTTACTGGAAGATTCTGAAACTGCCCTTATTTTTAAATTATAATCCGGGTCTATAGTGTTTATAAGGCTGGTTTTTCCCACACCCGAAGGCCCTATGAAAGCTGAAGTTTTATCGGTAAGACTTTTTTTAAGGGAAAGCAGTGAATCTTCATCTTCTATACTTGTAGTTAAGACAGGATATCCGATGCTTTCATAAAGATGGACCAATTCCTCTACAAAATTTCGATCTTTTACATCAGCTAAATCCATTTTATTGATAAGAATAATTGCCTTGATTTCATAAGCTTCGCAAGTAATTAGAAAGCGATCGATAAAACCTTCTTTCAGTTTTGGTTTTTGAATCGATTGAACCACAAAAGCCTGGTCGAGATTAGATACTAAAATCTGCTCACCTCTTTTTCCATGTGTGGCCAGGCGGGGGATATAATTCTCCCTGTCATGAATTTTCTCAATATTACCGGAACCGTCTTCTGTCATGGTAATATCTACCCAATCTCCTACAGCAATGGGATTGGTGACTTCTTTACCCTCTAACCGAAACCGGCCAGGCAGGCGAGAATTAATTATTTCACCATTAACATCAACACGATACCAGCTGCCTGTAGATTGTATGACTCTTCCATTTTGCATGGTGCAAAATAAGTAAAAAAGAGTGGAGAAGGGGATTATTAGTAATCTATCATATGTATTGGAGAATGTGTTATCTGCCTCCGAAAAGGAATAAGCACAAAAAAAGCCACTTTCAACCTATGAAAGCGGCTTTTCAATTAATATCTAATAAAACAGATCAGGCGTGTTGTTCTTCGTGTACGCCTTCTCCAATTTCTTCAATCATTTTACGATTAAAAGCCTCCAAATCGTCTGGGGATCTGCTTGTGGTAAGGCCCATATCTACAACAACTTCTTCATCGACCCATATTGCTCCGGCATTTTCAAGATCGTGCTGCAACGAAGGATAGGAGGTAAGTTTGCGTCCGTCAACGACATCTGCATCAATTAATATCTGCAATCCATGACAGATAGCCGCTACCGGTTTACCGGCTTCAAAAAACTTCCTCACGAATTCGATTGCGTCCCTATTCATTCTAAGCTTATCCGGGTTTAAAACACCGCCGGGAAGCATAAGTGAATCAAAATTTGAAGGATCAGCTTCTGAAATTGTCATATCAACCTCAAACTGCCCGCCCCAATCATCTTCATGCCAGCTGGCAATAGTGCCAGAGTCAGGTGCAATTATAAATATTTCTGCACCAGCCTCCAGTAGGGCATTTCTGGGGGCTGTCAGTTCTATCTCTTCAAAACCATTTGTTGCTAAAATTGCAACTTTCTTACCGTCTAATTTTCCATTACTCATAATAAAAACCTCTCTTTGATATTTGAGTTCTAACTCTTGACTTATCCTTTTAAGGAGATAAAACGGGGAAAGTTTCCTTTTTATATGAAATAGATTGAACACTTCCTTCACCAAAAGAAAAGAAATAAGCTGGCAAATGGAGGATATCCATTGTCAAAACCCCATTCTTTCTTATAAGACTGTTTAATCTTTTTTAGTTGAACTTGTAATCTCTATAGGATCTTTTTTCCCATTGGTGCCCGCCACTGCATTTTTATGCTCTTCACTTACTTTAAAGAATTCATGCGGATCCTGAACAGCTTCTTTTTCCAGAATTTTATCGAGGAGAGGTTCCATGCGATCCAGGTAATCAATTGCAAGATCGCCAATAACTTCTTTTTCAATTTCGGCTACATCTTTTTCATTTTTTTGGGGAAGCAGAACTTGTTTAATTCCAGCGCGCTTGGCAGCAAGTACTTTTTCTTTGATGCCTCCAACCGGCAGTACCAATCCACGCAAAGTGATCTCACCTGTTAAAGCAATGGTTCCTTTTACTTTTCTTTGTGTGAAAATAGAAGCTATGGCAGCCATCAGCGAAACACCTGCTGATGGTCCGTCTTTTGGAACAGCACCTGCCGGAACGTGGATATGCAGATCCCAATATTTAAAGGCTTCTTCAGGAATTCCAGTGGCTTCAGAATGTGCTCTTAAATAAGAAACAGCCAACATTGCTGACTCTTTCATCACATCACCAAGCTGCCCGGTTATGCTCAATTTTCCCGTGCCTTTAGAAACACTGGCTTCTATAAAAAGAATATCTCCGCCGTACGGTGTCCATGCCAATCCAGTAGCTACGCCAGGCACCGTAGTACGTTCAGCGGCATCACTAAAGAATTTTCTTTTGCCAAGAAATTCTTCTATGTCAGCATCTTTTACATCAAAATCTTCGATTTCACCAGAGGCTATTTTGGCGGCTACTCCACGGCAAACGCCGGCAATTTGTCTTTCGAGATTCCGAACTCCAGATTCCCGGGTGTATTCATCAATTATCTTCTTAACCGCCACTTCCTCAATGGTAAATTGATTTTCGCCAAGGCCGTTTTCTTTTATCTGTTTAGGAATCAGGTATTTTTTGGCAATCTGTGTTTTTTCTTCCAGTGTATATCCACTTATGTTGATGATCTCCATTCGATCCCTTAACGGAGCCGGAATCGTATCCAGAGAGTTTGCCGTGGCAATAAATAATACTTTGGAAAGGTCGTATTCGAGCTCCATGTAATTATCGCTGAAGGAGTCATTTTGTTCAGGATCTAACACTTCCAGCAGGGCAGAGGTAGGATCCCCGCGATAATCGCTGCCAACTTTATCAATTTCATCGAGCATAATAACCGGGTTACCTTTACCGGCTTTTTTCATGGACCGAATTATCCGTCCGGGAAGCGCGCCAATATAGGTTCTTCTATGCCCCCTGATCTCGGCTTCATCACGAATTCCGCCCAAACTAAATCGTTCAAATTCACGGTTTAAAGCACGGGCAATGGATTTACCCAAGGATGTTTTACCAACACCCGGAGGGCCGTAAAAACAAAGAATTGGCGCCTTCATATCCTTTTTAAGTTTCAGGACAGCCAAGTATTCTACGATTCTCTTTTTTACTTTTTCCAGCCCGTAATGATCTTCATCCAAAACTTTTCGGGCAAATTCCAGATCCAGTTTATCTTTTGAATACTCATCCCACGGTAAATCCAAAATCCATTCAATATAACCATGAATGATGCCATAATTAGGAGATGCATTTGGAGTCATTTCCAGGCGTTGCAATTCTTTTTCAGCTACTTCTTTAGCATAGTCGGGAAGTTTCTTTTCAGCAAGGCGAAGCCGCAGTTTTTCGATATCCTGATGTTCGGCATCTTCACCAAGTTCTTCCTGAATAGCCTTCATTTGCTGGCGCAGGTAAAATTCCCGCTGTTGATCATCTATATCCGATTTTACTTTTGTTCGGATTTTTTCGCTCATATCCAATACCTGGACTTCTTTTTCCAGGAATTCCATAACCTGATCAAGGTTATCGGAGAATTTTTTTATACCTAATAATTTCTGTTTCTCAGCAACCGATACATTCAAATTCGAGGAAATGAAATTCAGCAAAAATGTAGGGCTGTTGATATTATTGACAGCTATAGATGCTTCCGATGGAATATTCGGCGACATATTTATAATCTTGGCTGCTGTTTCCTTGATGTTTCGCACAGAAGCGTCCAGTTCAACCCCTTCAATATCCATTTCTTTAAGATAGGGTTTTACATTGGCTTTGAAATAAGGATCACTTTGAGTGAAATTCTCAATCTCAAAATTAGATTTCCCCTGAATTACAATACTTTTGCTGCCATCGGGCATTTTGATGAGCTTGAGTATTTGGGCAACCGTTCCAATTGTATGGAGATCTTTAAAATCCGGTAGCTCAATGTCTTCTTTTTTCTGTGTAACTATCCCAATGATCTTATTTCCTTCATAGGCTTCTTTAACCAAAGTAAGAGAGCGATCTCGTCCTACAGTTATTGGAACGACAACACCAGGAAATAAAACAGTATTTTTTAAAGGCAAAATAGGTAGAGAATCAGGAATCTCAGCTTCTGTGAGTTTTTTTTCCTCTTCTTCGGACATTAAAGGAATAGCTTGTTCAAAATCATCGAAATCTTCAAAATTATCATCCGACTGATCAAAGCTATTATATAATTCTAAGCGATGTTTCATAATAAATTTAGGTACAAAAATTTCATTTACAAATATTGAGGCAAATACAAAGCCATGTTTAACTGGCTAAACAAACCGTCATAATCATAGGGCACATGTCAGTAATGTAAGGCAAAGTGTCAGGCTTTTAGAAATGAAACTGAAGGGTGGCCAGCGAAATTCCCGATAATGCTATCTCTGAAATGAGCGATTCCGGTGTGAATTGTGCTGCGACAGATAAATCCCAGTGTTTTGTTTCAATGGCTGTGCCGAGACTAAGAAAGCTTGGGCGTTGAGCTTCAAATTGAGTTCCGGCGCGTAGAGGTAGAAACACAAAAGGCCTGAGCTCAATTCCAAATGAAGAGACAAGAGTAGTGGAGTTAAAAGCATTGTTGGTGAGGCCAACGCTTACATCACCCATTAACTTAATCCGGTTAATTTCGAGTAAAGCTCCACCATGTAAGGCCATGGGTAACAAAATTGAGAACCCGGATTTGTCGCGGCTGGCTAAGCGGAAGGGATTTTCTTCTTCACCGAAAGTTTCTATAAAATTAAGATATTGACCTTTGGCACCTATAAAAGCCTCGTTAGAAACCGAGGCTGGAATTGAAGAGGCATTAGTGGTATCAGTAAAAATGTTGAGAGAAATGTCATTTTTGGAATAGGATACAAAGCCGATATCAGTCATCGAAAAGGAGAAGCGTACAGATTTTTGTGTAGGCTGTTTACCGGGGTGAACCGCTGACAAATCGCTGCCGAATGTTAACAGGTAAGTGACACCGATATCCAATCCCGCTCCGACTCCATTCAGGGTGAATTCATCATTTTGAAATCCGCGGGAAACTGCATTTTCAGCTGAAATATTTTCATCTAGATAGCTTGAGGTAGCGAGGCCAAAATCTCCGGTGGCTGCAAAAGAAAAAGACTGGACCCGTTGGTTTTCATTTGTTTCAGCATTCTGGTAATAGATATTATCCCAAACTGCATCCTGATACGAGCCGCCAAAAACCAGTTTAGGAGCTATGCCGATCACAAAATTATCGAGGCGGGAGGTAAGATTGGTTAGGAACTGGAAAGATTCAGCATAGCCAAAAGAAATTTCATGCAGGCTTTGATATCTGTGAATTAAGGTGCGGTCCAGGAATTCTCTTCCATCCTCTTGCTGAAAAGCTTGTGAATACCAGCCCCTTCCTACAGAGTAACTCGATGATGTACGGGTTCTGAATGCAAGGGAAAGGGCGCGATTTTCTGTTTTCCACTTCATCCCCAGCAGGGTAGCATCATAACGTGTGCGGTTATTTGAACGATTGGAGTTGTTTAAATAATTATCATCGAGTAACTCAACACGTTCTAAATCTGAGATAGAATATGATCCTGGGTTGTACTGCTTTAGGTGATTTTGAGCATTTTCGAATTGCCTTTCGGGATTGCTGTGATTTTGTACAGCATCAAAATAAAAACCCCCTGCCATCACACCGACATCAAAGGAGCCTATTTTATCCTGTATCATCAGGTTGGCAGGATTATAGAAATTGGTATTGTAATCGGTAATATATGTACTTCCTCCACCCCCTAAAGCCATATTTCGAGGAGTGATAACCGTCTGTGCCATACTCAATGGTTCAAACAGGCATAGCAATAGTAACAAGATTAATAATGTCCGCATTTAAATCTAACCTTCCTTCCTTCCTTCTAACCTATTACCTCAAGCGGGGCTGCTCTTAGCATGAGCTTCTTTTGTCCTCTTCCTTTGAAAAATACAACAACTTTAGCATCCATACCTAATCCTGATCTGCTAATGATTTTCCCCGGGCCAAACCGGGGATGTTCAACTTTTGTACCAACCTGAAAAGGATCCTCGCCCTCACCATACTCATAATGAATTGTTGTGGATGCAGATTTGAAAGAGGTGTTTCCTTTCGGCTTTTCCCAGTCATATTCTACCCTTGTGCCGGATTCCTGGGAATCATCCAAACTATAGCGGTCTTTCTTCTGTGAAATGGTAGCCCCGGTTTCGGTACGGACTACGCCAGCGTCTACTTCTTCCAAAAAGCGGGAGCGAATTTGTTGCTGTTCTTCCCCGAATTTAAACCGGCTTCGGCTATGGCTGAAAAATAAATGCTCCTGGGCACGGGTTATGGATACGTAAAATAGCCGCCTTTCTTCTTCAATATCTACCTCAAAACCCACACGGGCACCCATAGGAAATAGGTTTTCTTCCAGGCCAACTATAAAAACAACGGGAAATTCTAACCCTTTTGAAGCATGAACAGTCATCAAAGTGATGGCCGGTTTATTTTCGTCGAATTTATCGGAGTCAGTGATCAGGCTTATTTCCTGCAGGAAGGCACTCAATGATGCATTTCGTGATCCTTTTTCGTAATAAGAAATAGCATTCTGCAATTCTATGATATTATCTCTGCGAATCATGGAATCCTGCGAATTTTCTTCAACCAATGATTTCATATAACCGGATTGCTCCAACACCGCTTTCACCGTATCGGAAAGTGCCCGGCCTTCTTCCAGTTCTTTTCGAAGCCTGTTTATCATATCTACAAACTCGCGCACACGTGCCTTGGCTGGTTTATACACATCAACATCTTCCACATTTTGGAGAATTGTCCAGACGGAACGGCCCTCACTTCGGGCTTTCCTGAGCAAATCCTGTATCGATTTATTCCCAATCCCCCGCGAAGGTTCATTAATTATTCGCAGCAGATTTGTCTCGTCATGTGGGTTTACCAGCAGCGTTAAATAAGCCAAAACATCTTTAATTTCTTTTCGCTGATAGAAAGACAAGCCGCCTACAAGCTGGTAATCAAGATCATTTCTCCGCAGAGCTTCTTCAAAAACCCGCGACTGGTAATTGGTGCGATAGAGGATAGCAAAATCATTGTTCTTATAGCCTTCCCGCATTTTTAATTGCCGGATGTGACTGGCAATACGGTTGGCTTCATCGCGCTCATCAAAATTTTCAAGGAGAGTGATAGGGTCTCCGAAATCTTTATCTGTCCACAGGGTTTTTTCGAGCTGCTTGGTATTTTTTTTGATGATGGAATCGGCGCACTGCAAAATAGATTTGGTGGATCGATAATTCTGCTCTAAAGGAACCTGATTGGCATTATCATAATCTTCCTTAAAATTCAGGATATTTGAAATATCAGCCCCTCGAAAAGAGTAAATGCTTTGGGCGTCATCACCCACCACACAGATGTTATTATATTTAGAAGCCAGCATTTTTGTCACTTTATACTGGGCGTGATTGGTATCCTGATACTCATCAATTAAAATATATTTGAAGCGATCCTGGTACTTCTCCAGTATGTCGGGATGATTCTCGAACAACTCGATGGGCTTCAACAGCAAATCATCAAAATCCATGGAATTGCTCTGCTTCAGACGCTTTGCGTAAATGGTATACACGCGGGCGGTGATGTCATCCAACGTACTGCTGACAAATTTCTCCTGGTAAGTATCAGGATTAATCAGCTGATTTTTAGAGTCGCTGATTTTGTTGTGAATGGTTTTTGGCTTGATCTCTTTGGGATCAAAATTCAATTCCTGTAAAATCTGTTTGATCACTGTTTGGGAGTCGTTGGTATCGTAAATCGTAAAATCAGAACCGAAGCCGATTTTCTCCGCTTCAAAGCGCAGGATTTTGGAAAAGATGGAGTGAAAGGTTCCCATCCATAACTTTTGAGCTTTATCCCCGATCAGGTTCTTGATACGCTCTTTCATCTCTCTCGCAGCTTTATTCGTAAAAGTAAGGGCAAGAATTTGTTCCGGAGCCGCTTTATACTGCTGAAGCAAATAAGCGATCCGGTACGTTAAAACCCGGGTTTTTCCAGATCCTGCACCAGCAACTATTAAAAGTGGGCCATCAGCATGAGTTACCGCTTTACGCTGCTGTTCGTTTAGCGATTGCAGGTAATTCGGCTTTTCTCGTGGTTCTTCAGATGGAAGTGAAAATGTTTTCATTCAAAAAAATTCTTTAGGCGATTGATCGCAAAATGCTCTTTAAAATAGAGAGCTAATAAGTTAATAACAGGAATTTGTTAATGGTTATTTGTGACCTCAGTGAAAGAGGAATTCGGGCGCAGGATTATTACATGCGTCCTCTTTGGTTAGTCCTCAAAATACCCTGATAATTCAATTACCTAATAACCCTTAACCAGCTTCAAAATCCTTCAGCTGCTCACGTAATTTGGCAAGGCTTTCTTCCGTATCCGCTTTCTTCTTTCTTTCAAGCTCAACCACATTGGCCGGGGCATTGTTGACAAAGCCTGCATTCGAAAGCTTACCGTTTATGCCTTTTAAAAATCCTTCCAAGCGGTCAATTTCTTTTTGGATGCGCTCACGTTCTTTCTCAAAGTCAACTAATCCTTCCAGCGGTACGTAGATTTCATTTCCACCCACAATAGCAGAAGAATAGACCTTAGGTTTTTCAATATCTGTGGAAACTTGGAGCTTTTTTATGCTTTGTAGTTTTTCCAGTACCCGCCGGTTTTCAAGAACTTTATCAGCAAAGGCAGGACCTTTGGTGTTGATTAACACATCCAGTTCTTCTTTGTGAGAAACATTTACTTCGGCCCGGATATTTCGCAAAGCTGAAATCACCTGCTGTAAATTGCCAAATAAAGCAATGTCTTCAGCATTCAATTTTGACTTATCAAATTCCGGCCACTGAGAAATCAGCAAAGCTTCTTCAGGGTTTCGTTCCTGAATATGCTGCCAGATTTCCTCACTAATAAATGGCATGAAGGGATGGAGCAACTTCATCAGCTGCTCAAAAAAGCCAAGCGCGGTATTCATTTTATCTACCGCAATTTTATCGCCATAGGTATCCGGTTTCGCCAGTTCAATGTACCAGTCGCAGAAATCATCCCAAATAAGAGAGTAAACCTTCTTCAGAGCATCATTGAGCTTATAATTATCAAAATCGGCATTTACTTCTCTGATGGTCTCCTGAATTCTTGCCGACATCCAGCGATCAGAAAGATCATTCTTATCGATTTCCAGGGTTGGAGTATAATCAACGTCTTCTTCCATATTCATCGTTAAAAACCGGAAGGCATTCCACACCTTATTAGAGAAATTCCGGCCTTGCTCACAAAGATTTTCATCAAAGGGGAGATCGTTTCCTGCCGGGGTTGCAAATAACATTCCCATTCGAATTCCATCTGCTCCATATTTGCCAATCAGCTCCAGCGGATCGGGAGAGTTTCCAAGGCTCTTGCTCATTTTCCGGCCTTGTTTATCACGCACAATTCCGGTGTAGTAAACATTCTTGAAAGGTTTTTCGCCACGATATTCGTAACCGGCAATAATCATCCGGGCAACCCAGAAGAACATAATTTCGGGCGCAGTCACCAAATCGTTGGTAGGGTAGTAATAATCAACCTCGTCTTCTTCATAAAATCCATCAAAAACCGAAATAGGCCACAACCAGGAGGAGAACCAGGTATCCAGCACATCTACGTCCTGCTTTAAATTGCTAAATTTTGAATTTTGAATTTTGAATTTGGTTTCGGCTTCGGTTTCAGTCTTGGCTACAACAAAATCCCCATCCTCGTTATACCAAGCCGGAATTCGATGCCCCCACCAAAGCTGTCTGCTAATACACCAGTCACGCACATTCTCCATCCAGTGGCGATAGGTGTTTTTAAATTTTGCGGGGTGAAATTGAATACTGTCGTTCATTACATTTTCAAGTGCGGGTTCACTCAATTCTTTCATAGAAACCCACCATTGTAGCGAAAGACGTGGTTCGATTACCGCATCGGTTCGCTCAGAATAGCCAACTTTGTTTTTGTAATCTTCGGTTTTCACCAAATGGCCGGCTTCTTCCAGATCTTTAGAAATTTCTTTCCGCACGGCAAAACGATCTTTGCCGATGTACAATTCTCCGGCTTCACTAATCGTCCCGTCTTCATTCATCATATTGATGATTTCCAGCCCGTGCCTTTCACCGAGATCATAATCATTTACATCATGGGCAGGAGTCACCTTCAAACATCCGGTTCCGAATTCCATATCTACATAATCATCCAGAATAATCGGCACCTCACGATTTACTAAAGGAACTATCGCTTTTTTCCCATGCAGGTGCGAATACCGCTCATCTTTTGGGTTGATGCAGATGGCGGTGTCACCTAAAATCGTTTCCGGCCGGGTAGTTGCGATGGTTACAAAATCATCTTCCCCAACAATTTTATAGCGAATGTGATAGAGCTTGGAATTTATTTCCTTATGAATAACCTCTTCATCGCTCAAAGCTGTTTTTGCGGCAGGATCCCAGTTAATCATCCGGGCACCACGGTAAATTTTTCCCTTCTCGTAAAGATCAATAAAGGTATCAATTACGCTTTCGGAGTACTTCTCATCCATGGTAAAGGAGGTGCGGTCCCAGTCGCAGCTCGCACCAAGTTTTTTTAGCTGTTCCAGAATGATTCCCCCATGTTTGTGGGTCCATTCCCAGGCGTGCTCCATAAATTCATCCCGCGAAAGATCACTTTTCTTGATGCCTTCTTCGCGCAGTTTCCGCACTACTTTGGCTTCGGTTGCAATAGAGGCGTGGTCGGTTCCGGGAACCCAGCAGGCGTTATAGCCCTGCATTCGCGCGCGGCGAACCAGTACATCCTGAATGGTATTGTTGAGCATGTGCCCCATATGCAACACACCGGTAACATTGGGAGGAGGAATTACAATGGTGTAAGGCTCACGGTCATCAGGAGTGGAATGGAAGAACTTGTTTTCCATCCAGTAATCATACCAGTTATCTTCTACCTGAGAAGAATCGTATTGTGCGGGAATATTTTTTTCGGTCACTTTTGAACTCATATATTTCGGAAGGTGAATTATTCTGTATTTCTTTTAATAATATGAATTCAGAATTCTGGATTCAGAATTCTTACAAAATTTACTTCACTCTTTTCAGAAGGACTCCAAAATGACCGTCACAGCCGTGCTTATGTGGAAATGTTTGATATGCTTTTCCATCTTCAGCCAGTACTTCTTCCGGCAGGTAATCATCAAGCGGTTCCAGGACAAAATTATCCATTTTCTTAAGGAATTTGTTGATCTGATCCATATTCTCTTCCGGCTCGATTGAGCAGGTGCTATAAACCAAACGCCCATCGCGTTTCACCATATTTGCGGCTTCTTCCAACAGTTGTTCCTGTAACTCTACTGCCTTATTCAATCCTTCTAAATCTCTTTTCCAGCGGAGGTCTGCTCGTTTGCTTAAAACACCGGTTCCTGTACACGGAACATCAAGCAGAACGCCATCTGCAAGAGGTAATGCGATTTCCAACACATCACCCCGCCGAATTTTGATGTTTTCGGCTCCATAATTCATCGCGCTTTCAGCCAGTTTTTCTAAACGATCTGAAGAAATATCTACTGAAAGAATCTCGCCTTCTGCCTGCATCAGGTCTGACATTAAGATAGATTTAGTTCCCGGCGCTGCACATAAGTCATAAATCTTTTCATCGGGCTGGGGATCTAAAATAGTAGGAGCAAAACCTGCGGCAATATCCTGCACCAGGCAAACCCCTTTGGCAAGTAAGCCTTTTTGAATGAAGGGCTGTACAGAACTCACTTTATAGTAATATGGCAGCCAATCACTCGCTTCAAAATCAATATCCATTTTTTCCATGCGCAGCTCGAAATTTTCAGGCTTGGTGCGCAAGGTATTCACCCGTACAAAATAATTTGGGGGCGTGTTATTTGCCTGCATCAGTTGGAAAGCTTCTCTTTCGCCAAAGCGTTTTCTCCAACGTGCCACCATCCATTCCGGGTGAGAAAAAGTAGTAGCCACCAGCTTATTCCGGTCTTCGAAAGCAGGTTTTGGCAGGTTATCAATATCTCTCTGGAGATTTCGCATAATGGCATTCACTAAATCCCCGGTTTTACCGCCCAGTGTGTATTTAGCTATTTCAACCGCTTCGTTAATGGCTGCATAATCAGGAGTGCTGTCCATAAACAGCATATCATAAATGGCTAATCGCAGAATATTTTTTAAAGGCGATTTCATTCCTTCCACTTTTACACTGGAGAAATGGTCGATTAAAAAGTCCAGATAACTTCTTTTGCGAAGAATATTTTGCACATATTCCCGCACCTGGGCACGTTCACGTGTTTCAAGCTCATCAGCCAGGGAATAGTCTAATTCCTGTGTTTCATCAAATTTGATAAGGATATCTATACTAACCGAGCGTTCTGAAATTTCAGTTTCCAAAGGGGTACGAGATTATAAATTTAGGTTTTTCTGGGACAAAAAAAGGTGATTGATGTCACCTTGCGAGCCGGATGATGCAATAAAACAAGCCACACTTTTGGCATGGCTTTAATAATTAGTAAAGATAAAATTTTAAGAGGGGAGTTGCTAATGATACTTGTGTGGTTTTGATGGATTTTTTGGCCCCATCCATCATTCCGTTTACCCGAAGTGGGACAGAAACTTAGTAGAAGCGATAAACGGGGTGATGGCTAATGGAAGTCGGGTAAGGAACCCTAAACTATCTCCATCACCCGGCTCTCTTCGAAGTCTCCGTTGTTTTCCTATGCAAGCCGAGCCGAATGATGGAGGCTGCAATTGAAATCGTCAGAATATTAATGCTTTTTCCATTGCCTCTGTAAATGTATCTCCCTATCTTTGTCAGCCTTTGCAGGAGTGTATACTTTGACACAAATTTCATCAAAGAAAAAACTAAAAAAATCGCGATTTAGCACATGAATAAAGGAACTATAGCACAGGTAATCGGACCTGTAGTTGATGTTGATTTTTCAGAAAGTAAAACCCCGGCTGTTCTCAATGCCCTTGAAATTAAAACATCAGACGGATCAACCTTAACTCTTGAGGTTGCTCAGCATCTTGGTGAAAATCGTGTACGTACTATCGCGATGGATTCAACCGATGGTTTGGTTCGCGGAATGGATGTAACTGATACAGGCAAAGCCATTTCGATGCCTGTTGGTGAAGATATCCGTGGGCGCCTTTTCAATGTAGTAGGTGCGTCTATTGATGGAATTCCTGCTCCGGAAGGCAAAAAGTCCTATCCGATTCACCGTTCAGCTCCGGAATTTGATCAGCTTGCTACCTCTACAGAGATGCTCGAGACTGGTATTAAAGTAGTTGACCTGCTTTGCCCTTATGCCAAGGGTGGAAAAATTGGACTCTTTGGTGGTGCCGGCGTTGGTAAAACGGTTTTGATCCAGGAATTGATTAATAATATTGCCAAACAGCATGGTGGTTTATCCGTTTTTGCCGGTGTGGGTGAGCGAACCCGGGAAGGAAATGACCTTCTTCGTGAATTTATTGAATCCGGGATTATTAACTACGGTGATGAATTTAAAGAGTCGATGGAAGAAGGGAATTGGGATCTTTCCAAAGTTGATCAGGAAAAACTTAAAGAGTCTCAGGCTACCCTGGTATTTGGCCAGATGAATGAGCCTCCGGGTGCCCGTGCACGAGTTGCCCTTTCCGGGTTAACCGTTGCCGAGTATTTCCGTGATGAAGTTTCCCGTGATATTCTGTTGTTTATTGATAATATTTTCCGATTTACCCAGGCCGGTTCTGAAGTGTCAGCGCTTCTTGGGCGTATGCCTTCTGCGGTAGGTTACCAGCCAACGCTGGCTTCTGAGATGGGTGATTTGCAGGAACGTATTACTTCTACTAAAGATGGTTCTATTACTTCTGTTCAGGCGGTTTATGTACCTGCCGATGACTTGACTGATCCTGCTCCCGCAACCACTTTTACTCACCTTGATGCAACAACTGTATTGAGCCGTGCTTTAACACAGATTGGTATTTATCCTGCGGTTGATCCTTTGGATTCTTCCTCAACCATTCTTGACCCGCTTGTTGTTGGTAAAGAACATTATGATGTAGCGAATCAGATTACCAGATTGCTGCAGAATTATAAAGATCTCCAGGACATCATTGCCATTCTTGGAATGGATGAACTCTCTGATGAAGATAAAATTATAGTAAGCCGTGCCCGACGTGTACAGCGATTTCTAAGTCAGCCCTTCTTTGTAGCTGAGCAGTTTACAGGCGCACCGGGTAAATACGTTAAGGTTGAAGATGCCATCAAGGGCTTCAAAATGATACTTAATGGGGAACTTGATCATCTTCCTGAAAATTCGTTCTATATGGTTGGAAGTATTGATGAAGCCATTGAGAAAGGCGAAAAATTACTGGCTGAATCTGAAGAGGCTGCTTAAAGCAATATCAAATGAGTACATTTACAGCCCAAATATTAACACCTGACGGTGCCCTTTTTGAAGGGGAAGTAAACGGCGTGCAAATGCCTGGAAGTCAGGGTAGTTTTGAAGTGAAAGCAAATCACGCACCTATCGTTTCTACTTTGGAAGAAGGAAATGTGTTGGTTCGAAAAGCCGATGGTGATGTTAATTATAGCATCTCCGGTGGGTTCGTCGAAGTGAATAATAACAAACTTACCTTGTTAGCTGAATCTGTGGTCAAAGAAGAAGCTTAAAAGAAAATTAAATTCTGTTTCTTAAAAAAGCCGGTGCTTGAATAAAGCACCGGCTTTTTTATCGGTTTTGCGATGGGCAGTTTCAGAATATTTGAAAGAGCTTGCCAAGGTTATGCATCAATGATAAAAACTCGAAACCGCATCTGGCAACCTGCAACTCCATTACCAGCCCACACGGCCTTTATTTTTATCTATCAATTCATTCCGGGTTTCTTCCGGGTCTTCGGGCATTATAAAGCCGGGCGGGGGTTCAAAGCTATCAAAATTCCAATAGGCTTCTTCGTCGCTGGTAACATTATTTATAAAGGTTCCAACTATGGGCAAGGCAGATCTGGCACCCTGACCTATACTAACACTTGAAGGTACATCCTGGTTAAAACGAACTCTGCGATCTGCACCTCCGACCCATGCTCCCATGACTACATGCGGCATCATTGCCACAAACCAATTATCGGCAGCATTACTTGTAGTTCCGGTTTTACCTGCAACATCCTGGTGAACTCCATAGGAATTTCTTAAACGTACTCCAGTTCCAAAAAAACCTTCGCCGCCACGAATAACTCCCCGCATCATATCTACCATCATATAAGCTGTTTCAGGGCTGATCACCTCTTGTTTGTATTCCGGATGAAATTCTTCCAGCACATTACCAGCTCGATCTTCGATCCGGGTAATGGCAATGGGTTTTATATGCACCCCACTGTTGGCGAATGTTGTATAGGCACTGGTTAATTCAAGCAGAGAAACTTCCGCCGTTCCCAAAGCTATAGAAGGATAAGCCCTGGTATTGCTCATATCAATTCCAAGATTAGAGGCCATTGCCTTTATCTTTTGTGCTGCAGGATCAAGCTCCCATAACTTATTTGTACCCGGTGCACCGGCTATTTCTGGCAGCAACCTAACGGTAACATTATTCATGCTTCGTGCAAGAGCCTGATAAAGTGGTACCATTTCCGGTCCGCTTGGTACAGATTGGTCTTTTGGATTCCAGATATTTCCATTTCTATCCCGGAAAGTGACGGGGAATTTTGAAAACTTATGGTAGGGTTTATAGCCATTATCGATAGCTACTGCATAAACAAAAGGTTTAAAAGTGGAGCCTGCTTGTCGTCGGGATTGGTACACATGATCGTATTGTACGTTGCCATAATCGGTGCCGCCAACCCATGCCAAAATGTTTCCGTTAGAGGGTTCAATAGCCACAAAACCGGCTTCAAGTTGGGTTCGCGCTCTTTTAACCGAATCAATAAAAGCGGTATCAGCAAAAAGAGAATCAAAGACTACCGTTTCAATTTTAGTGTCATAATTAGAAAAGCCGTTTTTATATCGATCTGTTTCCCTCAGGAAACTTCTAATAAAGGATGGATGTTTCTTCCATAGCTCATCCATATATTCCTCACTACCGGAGGTAGACCACTCCCTTTCGAAAATCTTTTGCAGAGAATCGATTTTTGCTTTAACCGCTCGCTCAGCATGTGATTGAAACCTGGAGTCGATGGTGGTGTAAATTACCAGCCCGTCCTTATAAAGATCATAGCCATGCTCGTCAAGCCATGGTTTTACCTGCTGGCGTACATATTCCCCAAAATAGCGGCTTTGTCTGCCGGTTTTAAATGGGGGATGATAGTCGAGTTCAATGGGCTCCTCAGTGAGTGCAATGTATTCGGCATCTGTAAGAAAATTTCGTTTATACATTTGGCCGAGTACTATATTTCTTCGCTGAGTAGTACGCTCCGGAAAAATCCTGGGGTTATAAGCATATATTGCTTTAAGACCGCCAATTAAAACTGCTGCTTCAGTTACTGTCAATTCCTTGGCAGGTTTTCCAAAATGGGTTTGTGAGGCAGCTTCAATACCAAAGGCTGAATTACTGTACTCAACGGTATTTAAATACATTTCCACAATTTCACGTTTGGTATAATTCCGCTCTAATTGCACCGCGGTAATCATCTCCCGGAATTTACGGGTTACTGAAAATTCCTGACCTATTTTCTTATATAAATTTCTTGCAAGCTGCTGGCTTATGGTAGAAGCTCCCTGCCAGCGGCCATTGATAATATGCCAGGGAATAGCGAGTGTCCGAAACATGTCCATTCCCCAGTGAGTGTAGAACCTGTGATCTTCGGTAGCAATCAAAGCATCAATTACATGGGGGGAAATATCATCGTAAAGCACCCACTTTCGATTTTCAGTAAAATATTTATCCATTGTAATCCCATCACGGCTCCTGACTTCAGAAGCTATAGCTGTTTCAGGGTTCTCAAATTCATCGGCAGAGGGTAGTCCATAAAACAAATAAATAACATAGCCAGTCAACACAAGTGCAAAAAAGCCGACAATTCCGCCAAGCCCCAACCAAATTTTTCGATATGATTTACCAGTTCTACGAGAAGAAGAAGTGCTTTTATTCTTCTCTTTTTGTTTACGCTCTCTAAGAATTTGTTTTCGATATTCAGGATCGTTGAAGTATCGCTGATGATCAATGGGTTCTTTACCTGTATCGCTCATAATGTTTCTTTCGTTCTCCCGAAAGGTAAGAATAATTTGGGTTCCGCTTGCCAAGTAACGAGTTTCAATCCGTCATTGTTATATACAGCAACACTTCTATGATTGAAAAACGTGCCCAGATTTATATACTGTCCCCGCGAAAATGTTTCCACTCGTGGAATATGATCATGGCCACATAAAATATAATCCAGTTTATGCTTACTGAAAATCCTTTTTGCCTGCCTGTTCAGTGGCTTTGGGTTTTGGTAATTTCTTTTCCTGGTGATGGAAGAAAAAAGTTTCATGGCAGCTATGCCACGCGCAGGAGCTAGTATCTGCTGGTATATTTCTATAAAACGATTGTTGCGAAGCAAACGGTGGAAAGCAGCCCTGGGGAAATCAATATCAGAAGCCGCCACTCCGTCTCCATGCATAAGCAGGAAATGTTTGTCCTCGATTTCCATCATCCGAAAATTAGACTCCACTTCAAAACCTCGTTCTTTAAAATGGCCAAAGGTCCAATTATCATGATTTCCGGTTATATATAGCGCCGGTTTTACCTCTTTGTTATACTCTTCAAAAGCATTCAATACTTTTTCCCCGAGATTTGGCACAAATCCTTTTTCGGGATATTCCATCCAGAAATCAAACAAATCACCTAGAATATAAAGGCCAAATCTCTGCTCTTTACAATGATTGATCAATGCGATCAGGTCTTCTTCAATTTTCTTATTGGTGAATGCTGAAAATGCTCCAAGATGCACATCAGAAATAAATACATGCTGCTCAAAAGTCATTAACTGGTTTATTTTTTTCTGGTGATTACAAAGTGGATTAAATCAACGAAATCTTGTTTTGCCTTTGAATCAGGAAGAGAGTTTAAGGATCTGAGGGCTTTATCCGCATAATCATACATGCTTTTTTTGGCATATTCCATCCCTCCGTTTTCGTGGACAAAGGCTACTATATCATCTACATTTTTAGTGGATTTTTTACGCTTTTTCATCAGTGCACGAATTTTAGCAGCCCTTCTTGTTGGGGCATGCTGGAAGGCTTTAATCAGTGGGAGAGTAACCTTACGTTCCTGAATATCGTTTCGGGTGGGTTTACCTATATCATCGGTACCATAATCAAATAAATCATCTCTTATCTGAAAGGCTATGCCAATATTCATCCCGATTTCGCTCATTAGCTGGTGTACTTCCTGATCATCTGTCACAGAAACTGCGCCGCACTCACAACAGGTGGAAATTAAACTGGCTGTTTTTTCAGATATAATCTGATAATACCGCTCTTCCGTCATATTGAATAAACCCGCTGTTTTAAGCTGGCGAAGCTCGCCTTCACTCATACTCTGAACGGCTCTCGACTGAACTTCCAGCAGCTTGAATTCTTTATTCTCAAGGGCTATCAGCAATCCTTTAGAGAGCAGGAAGTCACCCAGTAATACACCGGCTTTATTCTTCCAGATTTTATTGATACTTACAAAGCCGCGCCGGCTGTTTGCTTCATCCACCACATCATCATGAATCAGTGTAGCAGTATGGAGAAGTTCAATCATAGTGGCAGCTATATAGCTTCTGTTGTTAATTTCCCCGAAAAGATTAGCAGCCATAAAAACAAGAGTGGGGCGTAATTCCTTACCTTTTTGGCGCAGTAAATAGTTTACAACTTGATCGAGTACAAAGACATCTGAACGAATAGTTTTTTTAAAAAAACTTCTAAAAGCAGATAAATCTTTAGAGACCGGTTCAGTAATTTCGTTAAGTGATTTCCGATTGCCCCTATCCGAATAAATCTTTTTTACCACCTGGTTATCGATCATTAATTGTGTTTAAATTTTCTTAAACTTGCCAGTGCTATAATTTAGTTAATATCCTTAACAATTATGCAAACTCAATTACTCACACTCATTGAAGAATTTTTATGCCAGAAACAGTAAATAAGGTAAATCGCATTGCAATTTTAACGAGCGGAGGAGACTCTCCGGGGATGAATGCAGCCATTCGGGCAGTCACACGTGTTTCTGCTCACGCCGGTATTAAAGTATATGGAGTTATGCACGGATTCTATGGTCTTATTCATGATGAAGTCATAGAACTTGATGCTCATTCTGTCTCCAATATTATACAAAGAGGTGGTACGGTTTTAAAAACGGCCCGCTCTGAAGAGTTTCGAACTAAAAAAGGCAGAGAAAAAGCCGCTGCTGTCTTACAAAAATATGAAATAGATGCGCTGATCGCGATTGGTGGCGATGGTACTTTTGCCGGGGCTAATAAACTTAGCAAAGAACATAAAGTAAATGCGGTGGGAATTCCTGCTACTATTGATAATGACATTATTGGTACAGATGAAACCATTGGATACGATTCGGCACTTAATACCGCTCTTACAGCAATAGATAAAATCAGGGATACAGCCGATGCACACGAACGGATGTTTCTGGTGGAAGTGATGGGCAGAGACACCGGTTTTATAGCCCTCGAAACCAGCATAGCAGGTGGAGCAGAACTTGCACTTTTACCTGAAGAACTTACCAACGTTTCTGAGGTAAAGAAGCAGCTTAAAAATATGCTAAAAGAACAAAGAAGAAGCAGTTTAATAGTTGTAGCAGAAGGTGACGAGACGGGCGGAGCCATTAAACTTGCTGAAAATATAAAAGGAGATTTTTCTCAATATGATATGCGGGTTTGCATTCTGGGACATACACAAAGAGGAGGCGCCCCCACTGCCCGTGATCGTGTCTTAGCCAGCCGCCTGGGGGCAGCCGCTGTAAAAGTTCTTCAGGATGGCCATAGCGAAGTGATGGTGGGTGTGGTAAATAATGCCGTCAAAATTACACCTATGCGTGTGGCTATCGCGAAAAAGAAAGATCTGGATTACGCGCTAATTGATTTGGCTAAATTACTGAGGTAATATGATTCAATGTGATACAAGCCTTGCAAAAAACTCGGTGTCAGAAGAAGTTCTTGATAAGGCAAGAGAAAAAGTAAATGATGCATTTCATCAACTAAAAACTGAGACAGGCCCGGGAGCAGAATGGCTGGGATGGAGAAATCTGGTTGCAGATCCTAATGATGCAGAACTTGAACAAATAATTTCCTTAGCCGAAAATATTCGCGCAGAAGCTGATATTTTTATAGTGTGCGGCATTGGAGGCTCCTATCTCGGGGCGAAGGCGGTGATTGATGCTCTGGCGCCGCATTTCAACCCAAAAGGTCCAGAAATAGTATATGCCGGCCATCAAATGAGCGGGTGTTATCTTGAGCAGTTAGCTGCTTATTTAAAGAAGCCTAAAGCAGACGGTACGGTAAAAAATATTTACCTGAATGTGATCTCCAAGTCAGGGTCTACCCTCGAAACAGCTTTATCTTTTCGGCTGCTGCGAGAGCTGATGGGGGATCTTTATGGCGAGGAAGCATCAAAAAAAATAATTTGCACCACCAGTAAAGAAGGCGGGATTCTGAATACGCTTATAGAAAAAAAGGGATATCAAAAATTTGTAATCCCAGATGATGTTGGCGGAAGATTTTCAGTGCTCACACCAGTCGGACTTTTGCCTATAGCGGTTGCCGGTATTGATGTGCGAACTCTTTTGTATGGTGCGGTATCTGCATATAATGAATTTGAAAAAAATCCGGAGCAGGTTCTTGAGTATGCAACGGTGCGGAATGCTCTTCATGAAGAAGAAAAAACCATTGACGTATTTGCAACTTTCGAGCCCCAGCTAACTTCTTTAGGTGGATGGATTCAACAGCTATTGGGCGAAAGTGAAGGGAAAGAGGGGGAAGGAATTTTTCCGGCTACAGCTACTTTTTCTACAGATCTTCATAGCCTTGGACAATTTATTCAGCAGGGTAAAAGAAGTTTGATGGAAACTTTTATCATTGTAAAAAATTCCTTTTCAAAATTGGAAGTAAATCAGACAGCAGAAGATGATGATAATCTCAATTATTTAGCCGGCGAAAGCTATCATGAGATTAATCAGAAAGCCAGGAAAGGAACTACTGAAGCGCACAAGAACGGGAAAGTACCTATCATTAACATATCTTTGGAAAACTTAAACGAGGAAAATATCGGGCAGCTTATCTACTTTTTTGAACTAATGGCGGGTATTTATGTGTACAGTTTGGGAGTAAATCCCTTCAACCAGCCCGGGGTTGAAGATTACAAAAAAGCGATGTACCGTTTGCTCGGAAAAGAATAAAAGCATTTATGGAGAACAAACAATTTAGCTCAAAATACATCGCCATTGCCGGAAATATCGGGGCGGGTAAATCATCATTAACAGGTTTATTGGCAAAACACTTCGGGTGGAAGGCATTCTATGAATCGGTAGATGATAATCCCTACCTGCCAGATTTTTATGAAGACATGCGGCGCTGGAGTTTTAATCTCCAGATATACTTTCTGTCCAGCCGCTTTCACCATCAGAAAGAAATGCTTGAAAATGAGGTGAGCCTTATCCAGGATCGTACCATTTATGAGGATGTGGAAATCTTCGCCAAAAATCTTCATGAAATGAATTTAATGAGCGACAGAGACTTCACTAATTACGAGGCACTTTTTCATGAAATGAGCCATTACCTGCGCCCGCCAGATCTTCTTATTTATATTCGCGCTCAAGTTCCCACACTCGTGCGCCAAATACAGCAGCGGGGCCGCGATTATGAGAACACAATCAGGATAGAATATCTCGAAAGATTAAACGTACTGTACGAAAATTGGATTAGCCAATACAAGCATGAAAAGCTGATTATTGACACAGATGATCTCGATTTCGTGAACCGGCAGGAAGATTTGGGGAAGATAATTGAATTGATTGAACAACGTCTTTATGGCTTATTTAATTGATTGAACCCCATAACTATAATCCTTATTTTTAGAAGCTATTAAGGAGATATATTATGTTGAAGTTTAAGATCTTTGAAATACCTGAAGGACGGAGTGAGAGAACACTGGAGTTGAATTCTGATGAATTTGATTTAGGTGACATCTTATATAAAGGCGGTAAGTTAAATATTGAGTTTTATCGTACTCCTCATTTTATCCGTACTCAGTTCAATATTGATGCAACCGTTGAGTTAGTTTGCGATCGGTCTTTGAGCAATTTTGATTATAAGGTAGATCAGAATTATGAAGTACTTTTTAAGGCTGAGAATATTGATGAATCAGCCGATGAAAATGGAGCCATTAGGAATTATGATCACTCAAGTCAGCAGATAGACCTGGAACAAGATGTTAGAGATACCATCCTGTTAAATCTCCCGGCAAAAAAATTACATCCCCGCTTTTTAGATGATGAAGGGAATCCGAAAGAAATATTGAACGAAAAGTTTGGTGATATTCCTGATGAGGATGAAGAGCAAATCGATCCAAGGTGGGAAGCATTAAAAAATTTAAAAGAATAAAAATTTATAAAGGTATAATCTAATGGCACATCCAAAGCGAAGAACCTCGAACGCCCGCAAAAATAAGCGTCGGGCACATCATGCAATTTCTGACGTAACCCTGGCAAAATGCTCGAACTGCGGATCAATGCACCGCTACCATCACGCCTGTGTGGAATGCGGGTATTATCGTGGCCGTCAAGTAATGAAAGCTGCTAACTAAATAAAGTATTTATGATTGTTGCAGTAGATGCTGCCGGTGGAGATTTTTTCCCAAAAAATCCTGTTGAAGGTGCAATTCAGGCTATTGAGGAGAATAATGATTTAACGATCATTCTTATCGGGCCGGAAGAAATTATTCAGAAAGAGCTTTCCAATTTAAGTTACGATGAAAAACGGATCCTGGTACATGATGCTCCACAAGTCATCGGGATGGAAGAATCTCCCGCTCAGGCAGTAAAAGGCAAAAAGCAATCATCTATTGTGATAGGTATCGGGCTTCATAAAGCCGGTAAATGTGATGCATTTGTAAGCGCAGGTAATACGGGTGCTTTACTTGCTGCTTCTACTTTTATATTAGGAAAACTTGAAGGTGTATTGCGCCCAACCATTGCTTCTTATTATCCAACTCTAAAAGGTTTTCGTCTAATTGTAGATGCAGGTGCTAACTTAGAAATAAAACCGGAAATGGCACTTCAGTTTGGCAAAATGGGGCAGATATTTTGCCAGCAGATTCTTGAAATTAAATCCCCAAAAGTTGGATTGTTAAATGTTGGGGAAGAAGAAGGAAAAGGAACCGAACTTCTCAAAGAAATTCACAACACATTAAAAACACTGCCTGGATTTATCGGAAATGTAGAAGGTAAAGACATCCTTCCCGGTAAAGCCGATGTATACCTCTGTGATGGGCTGGTGGGAAATATTGTACTCAAATTCGGAGAATCTATTCCTGAAATTCTGATGAGGATGGTTGCTAAAGCCATAAAAGATTCTGAACTGAATGAGGAAGAAATTATTAAAGTACAGAATATCATACGGTCTGCCACCTCTACTTTTAATTATGAAAATGTTGGTGGTATTCCTTTCCTCGGTGTGAATGGGGTAAGTATTGTTGGGCATGGCAGCAGTTCCCCATTGGCCATAAAAAACATGATAAAGAAAGCCGTGCAAACCGTCGAAAGCGATGTGAACGGTAAAATTATAGCATCTCTAAATTGAGAAAAATCTCTTCATGGAAGTAAAAAGAGCAAAAATTACAGCAGTAGGACACTATCTGCCTGAAGACAAGGTGACAAATAAAGACCTTGAAAAAATGGTGGATACTAATGATGAATGGATACGGTCGCGAACAGGGATCGAAGAGCGAAGGATTCTCAAGGATAAAGATAAAGCTACCGCATTTATGGGTTCTAAAGCTGCTGAGGAAATTTTAGCCGAACGAGGTATTTCTGGTGATGAAATTGATGTTATTATTTTTGCTACTGTAACCCCAGATTATTTATTTCCCGCAACGGCCTGCATGGTGCAAAAACATATTGGTGCTATAAATGCTTTTGCTTTTGATTTGTCTGCTGCATGCTCTGGCTTTTTATATGCACTTACCACCGGAGCTATGTATATAGAGTCGGGGAGAGCGAAAAAAGTTTTGGTTATCGGCGGAGATAAAATGACTTCCATTTTAGATATGGAAGATCGCTCTACGTGTATTCTTTTTGGAGATGGAGCCGCAGCTGTTCTTTTAGAAGAATCAGGTGATGAAACTGGTATTATAGACTACAGGCATTACACAGATGGTGATCTTGAATGTAGTTTAGTTCAGCCGGCGGGTGGCAGTATGAATCCTGCAACCGCTGAAACAGTGAAAAATAAACAGCATTTCCTGAAACAGGATGGTAAAGCAGTTTTCAAAAAAGCGACTATGGGTATGGCTGATGTTTCGCTTGAAATTATGCAGCGCAATAACCTTAAAGCCGAAGATGTAGCATGGCTGGTTCCTCATCAGGCAAACTTACGAATCATTGATGCTACTGCCCGACGAATGGGACTCCCCAACGACAAAGTGATGATCAACATCAATAAATATGGGAATACTACTGCGGCTACCATCCCGCTTTGTTTATATGACTGGAAAGATAAATTGAATCATGGCGACAATATTATTCTTGCTGCCTTCGGTGGTGGCTTTACATGGGGAGCCACTTACCTGACCTGGGGGATTAAATAAAATGAGTACCGCTTATATTTTCCCCGGACAAGGATCTCAGTTTATTGGAATGGGGAAGGAATTATTTGATAATAATCCAGAAGCCGCAAAGTATTTTGACCAGGCAAATGATATTTTAGAATTTGATCTGAAACGAATTATGTTTGAAGGTCCCGAAGAAGAGCTAAAGCAAACAGAATTCACTCAGCCAGCTATTTTTCTGCATTCAGTTGCTCTTTTCAATACCCTTAATGCAAAACCGGATATGGTAGCCGGTCATAGTTTAGGTGAATTTTCAGCCTTGGTTGCTTGTGGCGCTGTTACTTTCGAAGATGCATTGAATATTGTAAGACGCCGTGGCGAATTAATGCAACAGGCAGGAAGTGAGAAACCGGGAAAGATGGCAGCTGTTATTGGAATGGACGACAAAGCGGTAGAAAAATTCTGCAAGCAAACATCCCAAAAAACAGGAAGGGAAGTTGTTGCTGCAAACTATAACTGCCCTGGCCAGCTGGTGATTTCAGGAGATGCTACTGCCGTACCCGAAGCTGTGGCGCTGCTAAAAGAAAATGGAGCGCGTATGGCGATGCTATTACCGGTAAGCGGTGCTTTTCATTCATCACTGATGCAGCCCGCTTACGATGGATTGCAAGCCCAGCTTAAAAACCTGAAGATTAACGAGCCTCGTTGCCCGATTTACAGTAACTTTAGCGCAACCAAAACGTCAGAGCCGGAAGAGATCAGATCCAACCTACTAAACCAGTTGTTGAATCCAGTTCGGTGGACTCAAACACTGCTAAATATGCACAAAGATGGAGCCGATACTTTTGTGGAAGTTGGCCCCGGAAAAGTTTTGCAGGGATTGGTAAAACGTACCTTAAAAGACGTTAAAATTTCAGGCCATCAATAAAAAATGTAGAAAATGAGCTTAACTTTAGAAGGAAAAACATGTTTGGTGACAGGCGGCAGCCGGGGAATTGGAAAAGCCATTGCCCTCAAACTTGCCGAATTTGGCGCAGATGTAGCCATTACTTATGCACGTTCTGCTGATGCAGCCAACGAGGTGAAGTCAGAAATTGAAAGCCTTGGCCGAAAATCAAAAGCTTTGCAGGCTGATGCTGTAGACCTTGCGCGCACCGAAGAAGTGGTAAATGAAATTGTGAATGACTGGGGAAAAATTGATGTAGTGGTGAACAATGCCGGAATTACTAAAGATAACCTGATTCTGCGCATGAGCGAAGAACAATGGGACGATGTAATTACAACAAACCTGAAGAGTATTTTTAATTATTCTAAAGCAGCCGCTAAACCAATGATGAGAAACCGGGGCGGATCTATCATAAATATAAGCTCGGTAGTAGGGATTTCAGGAAATGCCGGGCAGAGTAACTATGCTGCATCCAAAGCCGGTATCATAGGGTTTACAAAATCCTACGCCAAAGAATTAGCTTCCCGAAATATCCGTGCAAATGTAATTGCTCCGGGATATATTCTAACCGATATGACCGGGCAGCTGGATGAAAAACTTTTAGAAGGTATTAAAGCTGAAACCCCGCTTGGCAGAGCCGGCGATGCCGATGAGGTTGCAAACACAGTGGTGTTTCTTGCCTCTGATATGAGTTCATACATTACAGGAGAAACTATAAGGGTTGATGGTGGCATGGCAATGTAATTACTTATGTTGCAGAAGCTTTCATGAATTTTTAAGTTGAAATCTCTTATTTTCTTAAAATATATAACTACCAACTAATCACCGAAAAGGACAAAAAATGTCACAAGACGTAGAATCAAAAGTAAAAGATATAATTATCGACAAACTTGGTGTGGATGAATCAGAAGTAACTACTGATGCAAACTTCACCAACGATTTAGGCGCAGATTCTCTGGATACTGTTGAACTCATCATGGAATTCGAAAAAGAATTCGATCTTAGTATTCCTGACGAAGATGCCGAAAATATCGCAACTGTTGGAGACGCAGTAAGCTATCTTTCAGGAAAACTTTCCTAATAACACTTAAAAAAAATTATGAGCACTCGTAGAGTCGTTGTAACGGGTATCGGCGCTTTTACCCCAATAGGTAAAAGCGCGCCTGATTTCTGGAACGGTTTGGTTTCAGGTAAAAGCGGTGTTCGCTTGGTTGAACATTTTGATACGACCGACTTTCCCACAAAATTTGCTGCTCAAATCGAGGATTACGATCCTTCCAATCATTTTGATCGCAAAGAAGCCCGCAGGTTAGATAAAGTTGCCCAATTTGGCCTTATCGCATCGGCAGAAGCGATCGAAGACAGTAAAGTGGATCTCGAAAAAATTGATAAAGATCAGGTTGCTGTTTTAGTTGGCACCGGAATCGGAGGAATGGAAACATTCTATAATCAGTCTATTTCATTTCACGAGCATGGGCCCAGGGGAGTTTCTCCTTTCTTTATCCCAATGTTGATTCCAGATATTATTTCCGGACAAATTTCCATTAAGTATGGATTCCGCGGGCCGAATTTCTGTGCAGTTTCTGCCTGTGCTACCGGATCCCATAATATTGGCCTTGCTTATGATGCTATCAAAAATAACCAGGCTGATATGGCTGTAGCGGGGGGAACAGAAGCGCCCGTTACCAGGATTGGTATTTCCGGATTTAACTCTATGAAAGCGATGTCTACCAGGAATGAATCTCCTGAAACCGCATCACGCCCTTTCGATAAAAATCGAGATGGATTTGTGTTAGGTGAAGGTGCCGGTGTATTCATTTTAGAAGAACTGGAGTCTGCTAAAAAAAGAGGTGCCCGTATTTATGGGGAAGTTTGCGGCTATGGATTTTCTGCAGATGCATACCATATCACGGCTCCGGATCCGGAAGGAAATGGTGTTATTCTGGCCATGACTAAAGCATTAAAAGCAGCCGGTATCAAACCAACAGACGTTGACCATATTAATATGCATGGCACTTCAACACCTTTAGGTGATGTAGCTGAAACCAATACCATCAAGAAGGTTTTTGGAGATCATGCACAGAAAATTAATCTGAACTCAACCAAATCAATGCACGGTCATACTTTGGGAGCAGCAGGGGCTATAGAATCTATCGCAGCTTTGCTTTCCATTTATCATGGCACTGTACCACCAACAACAAATATCGAAGAGCAGGATCCTGAATGCGATCTTAATTACACCGCTAATGAGGCTGTAGTTCGGGATGTTGAATATGCTCTTAATAACGCCTTTGGTTTTGGTGGCCATAATTCCACATTGGTATTTAAAAAATACAGGGATTAATACATATGCCGCAGTGGTTTAGGTCACTTTTTGAGAAAAAAACAGATCTTAGTCCTGAGCTTAAAAGCCGAATTGAAAGTCTAGAAAGGATCGTTGGTTTTAAAATCAACGATCCTTCTTTATTTCTGAAAGCGCTACGGCACCGCTCCACGCTTTCACAGGAAAAATACCAGACTTATGATTCGTACGAACGCCTGGAATTTTTAGGCGATGCCGTTCTGGATTTGATTGCTGCTGAAATTCTATTCAACGAATATCCCACAAAAGACGAAGGTTTTTTAACCAAAATACGCGCAAAACTGGTACGGGGTGAAACTCTTTCCGATTTGTCAAAAAAACTGGGCCTGGAAAAGTTGATGGAATTAGGAGAGCGTTCAGGTAATATAAAAGTATCAAAAAATATACTGGCTGATGCTTTAGAATCAATTATAGCAGCCATTTATATCACCAAAGGATATCCCCATGCTTATCAATTTGTAAATGGAGTTATAAAAAAACACCTGATTCTTGAGGAGTTGGTGAAGGTAATGGATAACTATAAAAGTGCATTGCTGGAATACACCCAAGCCAATAAATTACCGCTCCCAAATTATATTTCGGTTTCAGAATCCGGCCCCGGCCATAACCGTACGTTTGAAGTGAAAGTTGTGGTGGGAGAGAAAGAGCTCGGCAAAGGCAGCGGAAAAAGCAAAAAGAAAGCCGAACAGGAAGCGGCTAAAGTGGCGCTTGAGGAAATTCTTTAAATTTTCAAACAGCGAAATATCTCACTTGTAAAGAGTAAAACCCCAACTGGTTACAGCGTCCGCCCCAACTGGTTACAGCGTCCGCTGGGACCCTTTGCTCATCCACATGATTATATGATAAACAGGTTCTCCATCCTCCAATCCGCTAATCCATCCGAGTTCAGCGTGCCTGGAAAACCTAATATAGCAGAATTTGGATTCGCCCGATTTGTGGATAAATGGATTCTTCAGTAGTAAAAAGGAATAAGGGAAATTCTTTTACTTTCGGTAAAAAATATCCCATTATGCTACTCTTGTAAATATAATAAAACCAATATCTATGAAATTTTACCGCCTGTTTATCTTTTTAATTACCTGCTTAATTCTTACCTCCTGTGGCTTGTTGGGCGGGGAAGATGAAGAGAAACTGAAAGAACTTTTGCCTCCCGAAAACGAGCTTATTCCCCTGGAAGTGGGGAATTATTGGGTCCACGATCAGTGGTATTTAGATACATCTTTAAAAGATACAGTTCGTAAAGAGGTACTTAGTGTACAAAATATTATTGCAGACAAAACTAGAATAAGAGCTTTCGGTACATACAGGTTTTATTATAAGGACAGGCCGAGGGAAGATGCACTTGTCTCACTGGAAGCTAATGGACCGGCTGGTTTATATTTCCTAGGGTTTAAGATTCCTACTGATTCATTGTACAATCTTAACCAAGGATTATATTACAAATATCCGGCAACAGTTGGGGATAGCTGGAAAAAAACCACAGTGCTGTATGATTCCCGGAATGAGGAAATGACCTTGGGCAGTACCCGGATCATTGAGCTTATTGATACTACCAGAACAATAGAAACTCCTGCGGGAGTCTTCGAAAATTGCTATGTATATAAGCATAATGATTTCCGTGGTACATCACCCGAGACGCATTATTTTTATATAAAACCAGGCATAGGAATAGTAGGAGTAGATACAGGAATCGATGGAGGAAATGAAGTAGGGGAAGATACAACGGGCCAAAAACGGCTTATTGAATACCAAATTAAAGATTTTTAAAAAGCCTTGTAAGGCTTATTAATCACAACAAAACGGAGAGTACAAATGAAAATGATTACTGTTGAATTTGGATTCGCCCGATTTGCGGATGAATGGATTCTTCAGAAGTAAAAAGGAATAAGGGAAATTCTTTTACTTTCGGCAAAAAATACCCACTATGATTCTCTTGTAAAATAATAAAACCAATATCTATGAAGTTTTACCGCCCACTTGTTTTTTTAATTACCTGCTTAATTCTTACCTCCTGTGGTTTGCTGGGCGGGGAAGATGAAGAGAAACTGAAAGAACTTTTGCCTCCCGAAAACGAGCTGATTCCCCTGGAAGTGGGGAATTATTGGGTCTACGATCAGTGGTATTTAGACCCTGGTTTGGCTGATACCGTTCGAGAAGAAGTATTACATGCTCGGAACATTATAGTGGATAATACTAAAATCAGAACTTTTGGCACCTATCGGTTTCATTATCAGGATCGGCCGCGAGAGGATGCTCTTATTACTCTTAAAGCAAATGGCCCTGATGGGTATTATTCCTTAGGCTATCACACACCGGTAGATTCCCTCTACAATCTTGAAGAAGGCTTATATTACAAATACCCGGCAACAGTTGGGGATAATTGGGAGAAAACCACAGTGTTGTATGATTCCCGGAATGAGGAAATGACCTTGGGCAGTACCCGGACCATTGAGCTTGTTGATACTGGCAGGACCTTAGAAACTCCTGCGGGAGTATTCGGAAATTGCTATGTATATATGCACAATGATTTCGCAGATGCATCTACAGTTGGGCACTTTTTTTATATAAAACCAGAGATAGGAATTATAGGAGTAGACTCTAAAGTAAGTGATGGTGTTGATACAATATTAGTAGGCCAAAAACGACTTCTAGAATACCATATAATAAATTAAAAGAATCTTTAAAAGCCTTTAGAGGCTTATTAATCACAACAAAACGGAGAGTACAAATGAAATGATTACTGTTGAATTTGGATTCGCCCGATTTGTGAATGAATGGATTCTTCAGAAGTAAAAAGGAATAAGAAAAAATCTTTTTCTTTCCTGACTTCCGCATTTTTTTGATGTAAAAAATATCGGTATTGTTTTTTAA
>JBBDNN010000105.1:0-51270 GCA_040877545.1 Balneolaceae bacterium | reverse complement strand
GTCGTTGTCTATGATAATAAGTTTGCTGCTTTTCCTAAAATCGTATACTCCAAAGGTGAGGGTATCAGTTTGGACTATATCAAACTTATTAATCCAACTGCTTCCGGCATCGAAAAAGGATTCATTATATGCCTGAGCTCTTCCAAATTGATTATCATAAATTCCCCGGCTAAAACTGAATAAAAACCATTTATTGAGATCATTATTCAGAAACTGGAAATCTTGTACAGCCATTATTGGATTATCAAACATCTCGCACCGGAGCTGCTGCAGAGATTCATATTTTAATGTGTCGATATCGGTTTGGAGATCGAAATGATAGACATCGTTTCTCCAAAGAATACAATCTTCCTCTTCATATATATCATAATCTTCATCAAACTGTTGATATAACCGATAAAACAAATGCGTGGTACCTGCGGAATCTTCCAGACCTTGTAAATCGTGGAAAAAGACTTCTGTGGCTTCGTTTTGAGCAAAAAGAAGGGAAGTCAAGCTCGTCAATAGAATTATGCAAAGTAATTTCTTCATTTCACCAGCATCATTTTTTGAGTGAATGTTTGTCCACTACTTTCCAGCCGGTAAAAGTAAATACCAGAGGATAATCGCGAAGCATCAAGCTTAACCTGATGTGAACCTGCAGGTTTTGCCTCGCCATTCACCAGGGTAGCCACTTTACGCCCCGTCACATCAAAAACCTCCAACCGCACCAAACTGTTTACTGCTAACTGATACCTGATCACTGTAGAAGGATTGAATGGATTGGGATAGTTTTGCTCTAAAGTGATTTGTTTGGGAATTTCCTTCGGCTCCGGCTCGCTAGAGACAGGAATTTGTTTAAGCGTGGTGGTTTCCTGCGTTTCGGTATTTACTTCCAGGAGTTTTTCTTTGGTGAGTACGTAGAGAATTTCAGAATCCGATTTTTTGTAGAGGCCGGTGATTAGATCAACATCTGAAGTGAAACTCTCCAAAAAAGTGTCTCCAAAATTAAAAGAGGAATAAACAGTATTAGAATCGGCAACAAATACATGTCCGGCTTGTCTAGAGTCAGTTTGTATGAATTCAAATCTTGAATCTGTTGTAGGAAGAGTGAGTTGGCTCCAGGAACCATATATTCCAAAATTATCAGAAATCAATAAGTTTCTGATGTATTCATTTTCTTGTTTTTGTGTTATTAGGGAGTAGATGGCTGAGGAGTCTGCATCAAAAGCTAATTTTGTATGAGTTCCTGATGAATCGGCCAGATTAAAATCTTCTGTATAATTTTCACTACGGTATAAATGAGAAGGGCTTCTTGCAAAATAAAGGGAGTCGATATCGGGGTGAATGCCTAAAATCTCCCAGTCAAATGACGTAGAATCGGCATAATCTAAGAATTCATCATAAGTATCAAATACAGGCCATTCTTCACCTTTTCCTGAAAAGGGAATGGTAGTTCCATATGAGTCAAGGTATAACGAATCTCCATTAGGGGATAAATAAAAATGTTGCGGGAAATACTCCTGATTAGAATTCTGTTGTCTCTGTTTAACAACAATCGGGATATGGAAACCTATTGAATGTCCTAAGAAATCATTTACTCCTACGGCATCTCCAAAGGATATAGTTAAAACCCATTTTTTTGAATCATTCTCATAAAAAGAATAATCCACAATAAACCTGGAATCATTTCCAGTACACGATTCCCCAGAATAGCTGAAAAATTTTAATGAATCGGAAGGAGTTGAAGTGAGGTGATAAATATGATTGGTTGTACTATAAAAAGTTTGGACTTCTCCGTCACAATGAAATTGATTCACTTTGGCCACATACAACCGATAAAACAAATGAGAAACCCCGGCCGAATCTTCCATCCCGCGCAGTTCATGGAAATAGGCTTCCCGGACTTGCTCTTGGGCAAAAGAAAAGGAAGCTGGTATCACTAATAAGGTAAGGAGGAGTAAAAACTTCTTCATAAGCTTCAGTTTTGTTTACTTTAATGTAATTGATACAGTTCAGAAAATCCAAGTTCAAACACCTCCGACTACAGACAGAGATACAAATAATATCTATTCAATATCTGGTAACTTTATTCTCAAAACTGTCTCTCAACTTTAATATCTTTCGCCTCCCAATAAATCCTGACGAGAAAAGAATTTAATGAGCACTATTGCGCATGAGAAGTATGAGGCGGTGATTGGCCTGGAGGTACACGCCCAGCTATTAACGCAAAGCAAGGCTTTTGCCCCGGTAACAACCGAATATGGCGGAGCTCCAAACTCACAAGTCACCCCGCTGTGCCTTGGCCATCCGGGCACACTCCCGGTGATTAATGAAAATCTTGTACGCTACATCATAAAAATGGGATTGGCTACCAACTGTGATGTAGCTCCACGATCCATTTTTGCCCGCAAAAATTACTTTTATCCCGATCTCCCCAAAGGCTATCAAATTTCTCAATTCGATACACCCATTTGTTTCGAAGGTTTTGTAGATATCGAGCTCGAAGATTATGGCAAGCGTATTGGCCTCACCCGCATTCATATGGAAGAAGATGCCGGTAAATCAATCCACGATCAGGATCCATATAATACACTGGTGGATTTGAACCGGGCCGGAACCCCGCTCATCGAGATTGTATCGGAACCGGATATGCGGACTCCGCAGGAAGCATACGCTTACCTTTCCAAGATCAAACAGATCGTACAGTACCTGGAAATCTGTGATGGTAATATGGAAGAAGGAAGTCTGCGTTGTGATGCAAATGTTTCGGTTCGTCTGCGTGGACAGGAGAAATTAGGAACACGCACCGAGCTTAAAAATATGAATTCATTCCGCAATGTAGAACGGGCTATTCATTTCGAAATTTACCGGCAGATTGACTTGATCGAAGAGGGCGGGGAAGTGATCCAGCAAACCCGTTTGTGGAATACTGCTAATAGTGAAACCCGGCCCATGCGGTCTAAAGAAGAAGCCCATGATTACCGGTACTTTCCTGAACCGGATTTACCGCCTGTAGTTGTAACAAAAGAGTTACTGGATGATGTAAGAAGCGAACTTCCGGAGCTTGCTGATGTCCGCCAAAAACGTTTTGTTGAAGAGTATAACATGAGTGCAATAGATGCGGTAACCCTCACCGAAAGCCGGTATCTGGCCGATTATTATGAAGAGGTTGTGAAACATCTTGGAAATCCCAAAGCAGCTTCCAGTATTGTTTTAAGTGAAGTTCTGCGTGTGTTGAATGAACAAAGTATCGATATCAGAGAATTTAATATTTCTGCGGAACGACTTTCAGAATTGGTGAAGTTAAAAGAAGAAGACAAGATAAATTCTTCAGCACTTCAGGAGATTTTTAATGCGATGTTGGAGGGAGATAAAGCACCCGAAGAATATGCCAAAGAAATGAACCTGATACAGGTATCGGACTCAGGATTTCTTGAGCCTATTGTAGATGAAATTATTGTAGACAATCCCGATGAAGTAAAACGTTACAAGGAAGGTAAAAAGCAGTTGATGGGATTTTTTGTGGGTCAGGCCATGAAAGCTTCCAGAGGCAAAGCAAATCCAAAGTTGGTTACAGATTTGATAAAAAAGAAATTAAACGACTGACAAAATCAGTATAATATTCAATAATGAGTAGCATGAAGTATTATTTATCCTTATCAGTATTAGCAGTTTCAATTGTGGCAGTTTCTTGCTCCTATTCACCGGAATTAAATAAAACCGTTGTTAAAGGAACTATTACTATAACAGACTCACTCGATGCCTCTGACGATTATTCCGGAATCGGAGTTACCCTTATTAACAGAGACTCAGCAGAGAATGAAGCGGATACACTATTAGATCTTACCTCTGATAGATCCGGATATTTCGAAGGCTTGGTTCAATTTCCACAGAAGAAAACCTATGAGTTAGGATTTAGCCGGGATGGTGCAAAACTGGGGACAGTTGGTGCCATTCTTGCCGAAAATGATACACTGAATATTGCAGGTGAACTTCCCGACCTTGAAAATACTCTGACTTTACAATCCCGCGAACATGATGCGCTTAAGACACTGAACCGGGTAGAAAATAGTTTCCAGCGGGTTTCTTCCTTTATTCGCGGAGGAGCCATTCCCGATTCAATGCTTGTATTGGAATTCGATAAGTGGAGTAACCTCTATTGGGAGGTTTTTGAAAAAAATAAAAACACCCTGGCTTCATACCTGGCGGCTGAACAATCGGCGTGGTTATTGAGTGGCTGGGATGACGAGAGGATGCTTAAACGAATAGATCAGGCTTTGCCAGCCGAACCAATCATATCTGTGGCCATGAAACTTGGGACACCTTATATAGCTAAATCCAAAGGCTTTGAAGCCGCATCAAATTATCTTGATTCACTATCACAGATTACAACCAATGAATCTCTCCAAGAGGCGATATTACGCGATAAAATAAAAATGTACTTCGACAGCTCCAGAGTAAAAGAAGCAAAATCTCTGCTTAATAATTATGAGAATGAGTATGCCGAAAAAGCTAATTCTCAGGAATGGGCAAAAAGAATCAGGTATGATTTAAATTACCTGGCACCTGGGGTAAGTGCACCTGAATTTACCTTCGTCACAGCGGATGGAGATTCTATCAATAAAGAGATGTTAAATGGACAGGTTTATATCCTGGAAATTTCTCCCCTTGCTAATAAAGAATACCAGGCTGATCTGGACCGGACTGTGGTAATTCATGAAATTTATAAAAACTACGGCCTCAAAATATTTACCATTCCATTAGATCAAAGTGAAATTACAGTTAATGCATTTTTTGAAGAAAGAAGAAAAGTTTGGCCAATAGCGAAATTAGGTTCTTTTAACGTACAGGAAATAATTGAAAAGTTTAATATAACCCAGGTTCCTACCCGGTTATTGATTGATAAGGATGGGGCACTAATCAGGAAATATGTTCGTGATGAATTTCAGGATGTAATTCACGGGCTCAATAAAGCTTTCAGAACAAGCAACCCAAGCTAAAAACAAATACTATGCGCAGATTTTTAATTGCCGGTAACTGGAAAATGAATGGTGGCCCTTATGATGCGACCGAACTCTTAGATGGGTTGAAATCAAAAAAACCGAAGATCGATGAGAATATTGATGTGCTGGTGTGTCCTCCTTTTGTATCCATAGGTATAGCTACTAATTCTCTGTACGACACCGATTATCAGATTGGCGCACAAAATCTGCATTTTGAAGAGGAGGGCGCTTATACCGGCGAAATCAGTGCCAGCATGATTGTTGAAAGCGGATGTAATTATGTAATTATAGGCCACTCCGAACGCCGGCAATATTTCGGAGAGACTGACGATTCTGTGAACAAACGTGCCAAAAAAGCTCTTGAGCATAAATTGGCTCCCATAGTTTGCGTGGGTGAGAGCCTGGAGCAGCGCAAAGCCGGCGAGCATTTCGATATTGCAGAAACACAGTTAAAAGGTGCTTTAGATGGCATCTCAAATAAAGACATTTTAGATGTAGTTATTGCTTACGAACCAGTTTGGGCTATTGGAACCGGAGAAACTGCAAGTCCGGGGCAGGCACAGGAAATGCACGCACACATTCGAAATGTTTTATCTGATCTATATGATGATACTGCCGGCGACTCCATACGAATTTTATACGGCGGAAGCATGAAACCCGCTAATGCCCAAGAGCTACTTAGTCAGACAGATGTTGATGGAGGCTTAATTGGCGGGGCAAGTTTAGACGCTGACAGCTTTTCTGAAATTATTACTTTTGCTGAAGATTTATCATCCTGATTATGCCATACAAGGTGCTGTTATTAGGAAGTGGGGGGCGCGAACATGCACTTGCATGGAGCATTGCCAAATCTCCGCTTTTAGCTAATCTTTTTATAGCACCAGGAAATCCCGGAACTGCCGAATTAGGCGAAAATGTATCTCTTTCTCTCACAGATTTTGATGGAATTTGGAGCTTCATCCAAAAAAACAGCATTGATCTTACTATAGTTGGTCCTGAGCAGCCGTTGGTAGATGGAATTGTAAATTTCCTGGAAGTTAAAAATCATCCCATTTTTGGCCCGAAGCAACAAGCGGCAATGCTTGAGGGCAGTAAAGAATTTGCCAAAGAGTTTATGAAACGGCACAGGATCCCCACCGCTGACTATCAGGTTTTTGACCAGAGTGAATTTGATCGTGCCGCTGAATACATCACTACAAAAAATCAATATCCTGTAGTTCTGAAAGCTGATGGACTTGCAGGCGGTAAAGGGGTTTTTATCCCGGAAACTGAAAAAGAAGCTCTTGAAGCCCTGGAAGAATTGAAGGAGAATTCCTCCCTCAAACATGCTGCCAGTAAACTGGTGATTGAAGAATTTATGGTTGGGGAGGAGGCTTCCGTTTTTGCGATTTCTGATGGAGATACCTACAAAGTGATTGGCAATGCACAAGATCATAAACGAATTGGAGAAGGTGATATCGGCCTTAACACAGGGGGGATGGGAGCTTACTCGCCGGCACCTATTGTGAGTGAGGAGATGCTGCAAAAAGTAGAAAAAGAGATTATCGCTCCAACTATTTCCGGGATGAAATCGGAAGGGAATCCCTATAAAGGAATTCTGTACTGTGGGTTGATGATCACTGAGGAAGGACCAAAAGTAGTAGAATATAATTGTCGTTTTGGGGATCCGGAATGCCAGGTGATTTTGCCCCGAATGAAAACTGATATCCTGGAAATTATTGCAGCCTGCACCCAATCAAGTCTTAACAAGTTAGAAATTGATTTTGATGATGAATTTAAGTGCTGCGTAGTGTTGGCTTCAGGAGGATATCCCGAAAAATATGAAAAGGGAAAAGAGATATTTGGCCTGGATAATGTAAAAGATGCACTTGTTTTTCATGCGGGAACCAGCTCTGAACATGGGAAAATTTTCACCAATGGGGGACGAGTCTTAAATGTAGTCGGCTCGGGAAAAACGCTGGAGGATGCTATTCAGAATACCTATCAAGAGGTAAATAAAGTAGATTTTGAAAAAGCGTATTACCGTACAGATATTGGTGTTAAAGGGTTGAGACATTAGAACATCGAACAAGGAACATCGAACAAGGAACATCGAACAAGGAACATCGAACAAGGAACATCGAACAAGGAACATCGAACTTTGAATACTGGAAATGGAATATTGAGTTTTAAAATGAATTCATTATCGCGCTGGGTATTTGGTGTGAGTAGAAAAGTTCGATGTTTGATGACTATATTATTTGTCTTTTCATTTGCACATGCTTCCCATCTTTTTGCCCAGGAATTTCAAACTATTTATGAGAATTTAGATAATGCCACCTCTCTTTATGCAACTTCAAATTCGGTTTATGTGGTGGAACAGGGAAATAACCGGCTGCTCAAGCTGAATCATGAGGGAGGGCTACAGGAAACGTTGGGTGGAAATGGCTCCGGTGATTACCACTTCAGCAATCCTGTTGATGTGGATGCTACCAATGGACTTAAAATTTATATTACCGATTATAATAATCGCAGAATCCAGGTGTATGACCGTCGCGGCCAATTTCTGACTAGTATTTCAGCTTCACAACATTTTAACCGCCGCCGAAATTTCTCACCAACACAGATTTCCATTGATAATCTGGGTGAAATAATATTTTACGACCAATCATCTAACTCCATCTTACGCATTGATGAAGATGCTGATGTAATGGATGAATTCCGCTTACCAAATGATATTCTTCAGGTGAACGATTTGATTGCAACCGAACAGCTTATATATATTCTTGACCGGGAAGGCGGACAAATTCATGTGCTGTCAGAAAACGGGAGCTATGAATTATTCTACCCAGCCCAAAATGTGCAGGCTATATTTATTGCTGGTGAAATTCTTTGGAAAAGCTATGCAGATCGAATTGTAATCGAAAGCAGAAATGCTGAAGATCGAACGATCGAATTTGGATCAAATATTTCAGTGGTTGATATCCAGGCTTTTGACGAGGCTATATTTATTTTGGGAGAAAATACGCTCTATAAAATTCAGGAGTGATAAAGTGTATGATCTCTCCATCCCAAATATTTGATTCTTCCCTTTCCTTTGAAGAAAAAGCCCTGCATATCTATAAGCTACAAAAAGCACACAATCCTATATATAAAAAATTCTGTGAAACACTTGAAACCCAGGAAATAAAATTAGTAAGTGAAATCCCATTACTACCTATTAGTGGGTTTAAAGATGTAGAGATAATAACGGCTTTGGATAAATCATCAATCAACAATTTCAAATCAACACTCAAATTCCAAAGCAGCGGAACCTCAGGGATGAAACGAAGCAAACATTATGTGCCCGATCGTGACATCTATCGTCAATCCATAATTCGGGGAATGCAGCAATTTTATAATCTGGAGGAATATGTGATTTGGGCTTATACACCGGGTTACCAGGAAAATCCAAACTCATCGCTGATTTGGATGCTGAATACATTGATCGAAAGAGAAGATTCAGGAATGAGCCGATTTTTAGATTTAGGTGTGCCGTTGGATAAAAAGAAAATGAGTGAGATTAAGGAGTCAGAAAAAAAGTTGATGTTATTTGGGGCAGCTTTTGGTCTGCTGGATATATTGGAACAGCAGGAAACTCACTTGCCAAAGGACTCTGTGATAATGGAGACTGGTGGCATGAAAACCCATCGCCGGGAAATGACACGCCAGCAATTGCATGAAAAATTGACCGAAGGGTTTGGAATCCCAAAAACTCAAATACATTCTGAGTATGGTATGGCCGAACTGCTCAGTCAGGCTTACAGCTTAGGCGATGAATGGTTCCAATGTGTGCCGTGGATGCAGGTGAGTATCCGAAATCCAGATAATCCCATGGAAGAGCTGCCGGCTGGAGAAGAAGGATTGATCGGAATAATTGATCTTGCAAATATTTACTCCTGTGCATTTATTTTAACGGGAGATAAAGGTATTCAAGACGAAGCAGGTAAATTTCAGGTGTTGGGACGTTGGAACCCTCAAAACCTGCGAGGTTGTAACTTCCTGATAGATCAGGATTAGTAGATTTGCCACGGAATCACCTAAGCACAGAAAGATAGATTGTAAAAAAAATGAGCTGGATTGAAAAGCATATAGACGAAATTACTCAAGCTGCCCAAAACTGGCTTCGTTCGGATAATCAATCTTTAAAAAAAGCCATAGATAAAACGGTAGAGGAAAATTTATTCAGCTTCGAAGACATCAAACATCAAATCCTGGTGTTGAAAGAGAATGTGGAAGCAGGGCAAATTAAGGAATGGACAAAGCGGTCTGGATTAAGTGAAGAGAAAAATGCCAAGGGCAAAAAAGTACTTTGTCTGCATGCGGGAAATTTACCTTTGGTGGGATTTCAAACCACACTCGGAACAATTCTTTCCGGCGCCGATTACTATGGTAAACTCTCTCGAAAAGATCCTTATATGTTAGCTTCTTTTTTAGAGGAGGTAAAAAATTCAGGACTGGATTTACATGCTGAGTACTCCACAGATTTAAATCAATTCAAAAATTTGAAAGCAGATAAAGTAGCATTTGCCGGTTCAACGGAATCGGTTCAGAAAGTGAGAGAAGAAATTAAACGGCTAAAAGCAGCCAAAGCCGATGCTGATTATATAATCCGGACAGCTAAATTTTCCATTGCTTACATCGAAGATCAAAGTTCCGAAACTATGGAAGATTTGGTAGAAGCTGCATTTCGTTATGGCGGGAAAGGTTGCCGTTCAGTAGCATTGGTTGTAACCAAATTTCCGCTCGATTCCACCAAATGCGGTTTCACCGATTATATTGAATTCTTCTGGATGAAAAATCCTCAACACAAAAAGCCCAAGCCAAACCTGAAATACCAGTTTGCCTATAATAAAGCCATCGGCCGCTCGCAGGCATGGCTCGATGATTTCCTGATCCAGGAAACCGATGAATTCCCCGAAACTGACTTTACATTAAATTGGGTGATGGGAGACGAGAAAAAAGTGAGAGAGCTAAAAGAAAAATTCGGAGATGTGATACAAGCTGTTTATACCACAAAGAAAATAGAGGGAATTAAAACAGATTTACTGAGCCAGGCTCAGCGCCCGCCGCTGTGGTGGAAGCCGGATGGAGTGGATACCATAATTTCTATGTTAGATTAAAGATAACAATCAGCGAAACAGAAATATTTATGATGGATCAAAATAATTCTGCCCAACATAATCGAAAAAAATTAGTACAACATTTTAAAGTTATATACGGAGAGGATCAGGTTGATGACTGTTTAGAACAACTTGATAAGCTAATTAAAAAATATCGATTGAAGCCTAAAAAGCCGATATCGCTTCAGGAAATTTGGTCTCACCAGGATCATGTGCTTATCACCTACGGAGATATGGTTCAGCCAAAAGAGGGCGAGCCGGTTTCTATGCTTTACAAGCTTCACGAATTTCTGAAACAAACAGTAAAAGATGCTATAACCACCGTTCATATCCTTCCCTTTTTCCCCAGCTCATCCGACGATGGATTTTCTGTTGTGGATTATAAAAGCGTAGATACTACTCTGGGGGGATGGGATGATATTGAAGCCATGAGTAAAGACTTCTATTTGATGGGAGATTTGGTGATGAATCATGTATCTCGGTATAGCGAATGGTTTAAAAATTACCTGGAAAAAAAAGAACCCTACAAAAATTACTTTATAGAAGTTGATCCCGATGAAGATATGTCGATGATTACCCGCCCCCGTAGTTCTTCAATTTTAACTCATGTTCACACCAAAAATGGTGAAAAATTTGTTTGGTCTACGTTTAGTGATGATCAGATGGATGTGGATTTTGGGAATCCCGATGTCCTGTTCGAGTATATCGATATTTTTTTCTTCTACCTCAGTAAAGGCTTACCCATAATTCGGCTCGATGCGGTTGCTTTTATTGGGAAGAAACTTGGTACCAGCTCTATCCATCTCGAACAGACTCATGAGATTGTAAAATTGATTAGAAGCCTGATTGATATATATGCTCCGGAAGCTACCATCATCACTGAAACAAATGTACCCCATAGAGAAAATATCAGTTATTTTGGGGATGGTGATGAGGCTCACATGGTGTATCAGTTCAGCCTGCCGCCCTTATTGCTCCATGCTATATTAACTGAGAATGCTTCCTACCTGAGGGATTGGTCTGCTTCATTAAAGAAATTGCCTGAAAACTGTACCTTTTTTAATTTTACCGCTTCGCATGATGGAATAGGAGTAAGGCCAATTGAAGGTTTGGTACCCCATGATGAATTTGACCAGCTGGTGGAAGAAATCCGGGAAAAAGGCGGGTTGATATCTGAGAAAATAAATCGGGATGGAAGCCATAGTCCTTACGAAATGAATATCACCTACTTCGATGCGTTTGGTGGTAAAAATATTTCCACTTCCATCCAGGAGAATCGATTTATTTGCTCTCAAATGATAGCCATGAGCCTGGTTGGTGTACCTGGAATTTACTTTCATAATTTAACGGCAAGCACTAATAATGTGGATGGCGTGGCAGAAACCGGCAGGTATAGAACCATTAATCGTAAAAAATGGGATTATGAAGAGCTTATGGAGGAAATTAAAAACACAGACACCACTACCAGCCGCATATTTAACCGGATGAAAGCCATTATTTCTCAAAGAAAACAACAACCGGCATTTCATCCTTTTGGAGGACAAAAAACCTATGACCTTGGCCGGGAGCTTTTTTGCATTGAAAGATGGAATCTTGATGATACCGAGCGGATTCTGGTTATAGCCAATGTAACCAGCCAGACAGTTGAACAACCAATCAGTTCGCCCAAAATTCCCCTTAGCGAAGACACCGAATATTTTGATATTCTTATCGGTGGTAAATGTGTAATTGATGGGGAAATCACCCTGAAACCTTATTGCGTAGTCTGGATCAAAGTTTAAGGTTGATTAATTATTGCACACATTTTTTAAGTTGCAGCAATTCAGTAATTACAAGGTCGGGCTTGAGATTTCTGCAACGGGAATCATCCTGTCGCCATTTTAGTGAACGCTTATCACCGGCAAAGAGAGCTGTTCTCATACCCACTTTATTTGCGGGATATATATCCTTCAACATATCATTTCCCACATATAAAACCTGTTCCGGCTGAATGGAAGAACTGGTTTTATCCAGCTTCTTAAGAAAATTTTCATAAAAGGAAATGCCCGGCTTTTTTTGCTCTTCTTCAAATGACCAGTGCAACAGGTTTGGATGAAAACCAAGATCTTCCAGTGATTTGTTCATGAGTGCTTCAAGAGCAATGGGTGTATAAAACTGCGAATTGGAAAGTATTCCCTGTAGTTTATCCCTGTTTTTGAAATAGGAAAGAATTTCTGCGGCACCCGGTGTTGGCCAAACCGGGTTCATTCGGGTTTCAAATTCAATGGAAAGCAGTTCACAGTTTTCAGTTTTAGCTGGATTTGCTATCAATCCCTCAGCCAGCATTTGATCAAGTACAAGCTTCCAAACCCTGCGTATATCTGGCTCCGGATAGTTAATTCCTTTTTGCTGAAGTTTTTTCATTTCCCCGGCAACCACATTATTATACATCCCATAACCTCTTGTGCCAGCTTCTTTAGAGGTAGTTTCCAGGCCGGAGCTATTCAACGCCTCAAGAAGTAAACCGGAATCCGAACTGCCATCATCAATGCCAATATCACCAACCCCGGAGATAAAGAGCGTGCCATAAAAATCATACACCACTACCTGAATATCACTCAACTCTTGTAACTGTGGTTCAGTATTTGTTCTTATTGGTTCAAGAGGATGGGAAAGTCGGATGAAGCGATCTTTTAATAGGACGTGAGCATTCATATTAAATTATCTGCCAAATTTTTTGCGGTATTCGTTTATCTCAATCATTGGCGGCCGTTCTTCTTCTATAATCGACTGTTGGTTCTGTTCGTAATGATCTTTTTTTACCTGGAATTGTCTTAAAACAGTTTCATGTTCAGCTTTCTCAAAAATCCCCTGCGTTTTTGCCCGCTTAATAAATGTTTGAAGAATACCGAAAGCCATTTTCCCAAGCTCAATAGTTGGTTTATTTTCGTGAACGCGTTTGTCAAGATCAGTTTGTGCAAAAGCCTCCAGCCCAAATCTGTTATAAACATCGATAAGGTGTGAGGTCTCAACACCGTAGCCAACAGGAAAGGCTATTTGTTCCAGGACTTCTCTGCGAACAGCATATTCGCCCGAAAGAGGTTGAATGATGGCGGTCAGGTCGGGGAAGAATAATGAGAAGAGAGGCCGGACCAATATCTCGGTTACACGCCCGCCGCCAGATGCCCGAACATTTCCGGAAAAAGCCAGCGGCCGGTCGTAAAATGCTTTCACATATTTAACTTCTTCCCGATAAATCAGCGGAGCAATAAGTCCGTACACAAAACGGGGATGAATATTGCTGATATCAGCATCTACATATACAATAATATCGCCTTTTAACTGATAGATTGCTTTCCAAAGGTTTTCGCCTTTACCTTTTTTTGGCTCTAAGCTGGGAAGGATATCAGATGCGAGATAAGTGTCTGCGCCATATGTTTCAGCAACCTTGAGTGTGTCATCTTCTGATCCTGAATCAATAACAGCAATTTCATCAAGCAATGGATACCGTTTCACCAATTCAGATTTGAAGATGATGATTTCTTTGCCGATAGTTTTTTCCTCGTTCAGAGTAGGCAGACACAGCGAGATAGTAAGGCCTAACTTCTCTTTGGTTTCCACCAGATTTTGCAAGTCCCAGAATTCTGAATGATGGTAGGTATTTTTATCGATCCATTTTTGTAAATCAGTCAATGTAACCTCCGTCAATAGCAATTAAAGTGCCTATTAGTTGGGCAAGGCCTTTATATATTGGCTCAATTTCAATCGTTTCGTTCGATTTATGAAGATGTCCTCCATTTGTAATTCCAAGAGTAAGTGCTGGAATTTCCTTATCAATTAATGCAGCCAGTTCTGAGGTGCTTGGGGCAAGCCGGGGCTCAATATTCAGCGATTCCATTATCGACCGTGCACTTTGATTCAGGGGGTGTGCAAAAGGAATTCCCCCCGGCCGGCGTTTGGCAATCACATCGAGTTCAACTTCATCTCCGGTTTTGGATGATACTTCCCATACGATATCGCCGATGGTTTTACCCACATCTTCAACAACTTTCTGGGATTCGGAACGAACCTCAAAACCTAATGTGGCATCTCTGGCAATGGTATTAAAGGAAGAGCCACCAATGATGGAACCCATCACAATACTTGTACGAGGCCGGTTAGGCAGGCGAATGTCATTTATTTTATTGATCACCTCGTTCAAAGTAAGGATGGCACTGGCATCACCAAATCTGGACCAATCATAACTTCCGGGAACCCTGCAGGCAATTTCTCCCCGGAGCATGCCAATGGATGAATAACTGAGACGCCCCAGTTTAACTCCTTCAATACAGATAGCCTGAGTAATATTAAATGAGTTATTATCCAGGAAGAATCGGATTCCCTCTAAATCACCACGCCCAAGGCTTTTTACACCGCCAAGCAAAATCAAATCACTTTTAAGTTCAATATCCAAACCCTCAAGCATATAGGGAATGGTTGCCAAAACTGCTAATCCCAAGCTATTATCTGCTACGCCGGCGCCGGTAATCGTCTTCTCCGATATCTGCATGGTATGGTCAGTTTTTGCAGAAAAAACTGTATCAGCATGTGCATTTAGAAGGATTGATTTTTCTCCTTCCGATCCGCTAATAATGCCAATTCCATTTCCGCTATCATCAATCGATGAATCTGTGAGACCTGCTTCATTAAACCGATTAAGCAGAAATTCAATACGTCTGTTTTCTTCAAAAGTAGGAGCAGGAATTTCACCGGCCATCACTAAATTTGCAAGCAGCACTTCACGATAAGTTTTAAGATTTTCTGCCAGCTCAGGTAAATTAATATTCAGGTTTGTCACGTTTATTATTTTTTCTATTTATCACCTTTAATAAAAAAAGAAAAAGCTGCTAATCAGATTCAAAAAAATAATTTTTCTGTTTTTACCAAGGTGGTGGAGGATGAACCTGCTGGCAAAACAGAATTCAGGATTTTATCGTTTTTGAATATGAAATAAATTGTTACACAAATTCACAGACGAGTGATAGTATTTTAAGCATGCAAAGGTGATGTATGTGAAGGAAGGGATATTAACCTACTGGTGGAAATTTATCGGGGGGAATGGTACCAGATCTACAATAATACAGTAATTACTTAAAATTACATTCCATCTAAATAATCTCCAAACTGCCAGTCAGGTTCATAATTTTCACTCAAATTTTCGTTGGTAAGCAGGGCTTTTAACATAGCTATTGGGATGCTGTTTTGTTGCAAGATGGCATCGTGAAAATCCTTTTCACTCATTTGGCCGGATTCTACCAGTTCCAACCGAAGCGAATAAAGCTGCATGGCACCGGTCATATAAGCGATTTGATAGAGCGGGCCGTAATTTCCTTCAAAAGAACGGCGAACTTCTGCTTCAGCATTAGCCCGTTCGTGGCCAACTTTTTCAACCAGGTAATCTATGGATTGCTGGGGCGTCCAGTCACCGAGGTGATAGCTCAATGAAAAGACAATTCGGGCACAGCGGTGCATGCGCCAGTACAGCATCCCGATTTTATCTTCGGGCGATTCAGCAAATTCTTTATTCCAAAGCACCATTTCCCAATATAAAGCCCAGCCTTCTGTCCAGAATGGAGTATAGAACATGCGCCGGTGGGTTTCATAACGTTGAGTCATAAATTGCTGCAAATGATGCCCCGGAATCAATTCGTGATGGACAACTGCTTTCGAAAAATGAGGATTATTCCCACGCATGCTCATCATTTTTGCCTCCTGATCCATCGAATTTGTGGGATAGGCGATACGAACAACTTCCCCGCCCAGAAAAAATGGAGCCACCAATTGCTGTTCGGGGCTCAACATCACCATACGCCAGGTTTCCTTGGCTAAATCAGGAATGGTTACCAGATCACGTTCTTCCACAAAATTAATAGCCTCGTTTGCGAGTTTAGTTACCAGTGCCGGTTGTTCACCTTCTTCTACATAGGTTCCTTTAACAGCTTCCAGTGCAGCTTTCCAGTCATCTCCATAGCCCATTTCACGCGAAGCTTTCAGCATTTCCCGTTCCGACCATTCAAATTGTTTGTTGGCTATTTCTATTAATTCTTCAGGTGTGTAGGAAATCATTTCAAACTTAAGCCGGCGAAGGATTTCATCCCGCCCGATGGGATTTCCAATAATGCCGCTTCCATCATCCTTTTCAGATTCTTTGTCAAAATGATTTTCGGCAAAGGCAGCATATTCTTTTAGAGAGTTGTCCAGATGTTCAAAGGGTTCGGCTGCCCACCAGGTGAAATCGGGATCATACCCGTAATAGAATCCATAAGCTTCTTTTATACCTTTTTGCAAATCACTAATGGCAGCAGCGAGATTTCCGGCTTCTTTTTTGGAAAAAGGTGTAGCCCCTTCAAGCTGATCTTTTAAATCTAATGTTTCTTGATTCCATAGGTTAAAATCTGCAGCTACTTCCTTGCCGTCAAAAGAGGTGCCGGTTCTTCTTTTGTTGATGAAGCTCATAATTGAATCTTGTACCGGTAAGAAATCTTTTATCTTTTTAAAGTCTCTTTTTTTCTCTGCTAAAAAATATAGTGATCGTTCAATATCATTTTTGAAAAGTGTGAAATCTACTTTTTCTGAACGGCTTAAACTTTCAAAGCCGAGGCTGTTGATGGAAGAAAGCCACTGTTCGTAAAATTCCTCAAAACGCTGAAGATATTCATCAGAAGCCTGCACAGCATATTTTCGGGAAAGGGCGCCATGATCAGCGCGGTAGATGGCGATTAAATCAGAAATTTGAGTGGATTTAGGTGACGGCTGGGCTTGGGCAGGATGTCCAGAAACAAAAAATATGACAGTAAGGAAGAAAAAAGCGAGGTAATTTTGCATTATATTTAATATTTAGTTCGAATAGTTTTAATGAAAAGGAATTTTAGTGATAACTGCTATGGATAATTGCAAAGGTTTGGCTCCGTTATTATAAGGATTTAAAGCAATCCAATTAATCAAGGTTCACTGTGTTTGATTAGAGGATTCATATTGCATTCTAAAAATCCAGTTCAAAGGTTAAATAGGATTGTCTTATCTTTGAGACTCTAAAAATTTTTGAATTTCAAAAAAAGCATTAATGCACTCCTACAATCCGGCTGATATCGAGACCAAATGGCAAAAGTACTGGCTCGAAAACAAAACCTTTCAAACACCAACCGACAAAACAAAACCCAAATTTTACGTGCTGGATATGTTTCCATATCCCAGTGGTGCGGGATTACATGTCGGCCATCCGGAAGGATATACGGCAACAGACATCGTTGCCCGCTACAAACGCATGAAAGGCTTTAATGTGCTTCATCCAATTGGCTGGGATGCTTTTGGATTGCCTGCCGAGCAGTACGCCATTAAAACCGGCACCCATCCAAAAACCACCACAGAGAAAAATATCAACAAATTTCGGGAGCAGTTACAGGCTATCGGTTTTAGCTACGATTGGGATCGTGAGGTAAATACCACCGATCCGGATTATTACAAATGGACACAATGGATATTCCTGAAGCTTTTTGAACGCGGACTGGCTTATGAAGATGAAGTTGCGGTGAATTGGTGCCCTGAGTTGGGAACCGTGCTTGCCAACGAAGAAGTGGTAGACGGCAAAAGTGAAGTGGGTGGATTTCCGGTAGTTCGTAAGCCAATGCGACAATGGGTGCTGAAAATCACCGAATATGCTGATCGATTGTTAGAAGACTTGGAAGGGCTGGATTGGCCGCACTCACTCAAAGAAATGCAGCGCAACTGGATTGGGAAATCCATCGGTGCGGAAATTGATTTTGAGATTTCTGAATTTGGTGAAGAAATCCGTGTTTTCACTACCCGTCCGGATACTATTTTTGGAGCAACTTATATGGTGCTGGCTCCTGAACATGAGTTGGTGGGAAGAATCACATCCCAAGAACAAAAAGAAGCGGTTGAGAAGTACAGGGATGAAGCCTCCAAAAAGTCTGAGTTAGACCGGCAGGAACTCACCAAAGAAAAATCCGGTGTTTTTACAGGAGCTTATGCCATTAATCCCGCAACTGGAAAGAAAATCCCGATCTGGATTGCCGATTATGTATTGGCAAGTTACGGAACAGGAGCCATTATGGCCGTTCCCGGTCAGGATGAACGGGATTGGGAGTTTGCTGAAAAATTCGACTTGGAGATTGTTCGCACGGTACAGCCACCGGATAATTTTGATGGAAAGGCGTATACGGGTGAAGGCCCTGCGATTAATAGTGATTTTTTGAATGGATTGAATATCACCGAAGCAAAAAAGAAGATTACTGAATGGATGGAAGAAAAAGGAGCCGGTAAAAAGTCGGTAAATTATAAACTGCGCGACTGGCTGTTTTCCCGGCAGCGATACTGGGGTGAACCCTTTCCGATCATCCATGTGGATGGAGAAGCCAAAGCGGTTCCTGAATCAGATTTACCTGTCAGGCTTCCTGAAGTGGATAAATACGAACCTACCGGAACCGGAGAACCTCCGCTTGCCAATGCAACCGACTGGGTAAGAACAGCCGATTCCGAAACCGGAAAAACTGCGTTACGCGAAACCAACACCATGCCACAATGGGCGGGTTCGTGCTGGTACTATTTGCGTTATATCAGTCCCAATTTCGATGGCGGACCTGTCGACCCCGATTACGAGAATTATTGGATGCCTGTAGATTTATATGTGGGCGGGGCGGAACATGCGGTTCTGCATTTGCTCTATGCCCGTTTTTGGCATAAGGTGCTTTTTGATATCGGAGTGGTTTCCACCAAAGAGCCTTTCCAAAAACTGGTAAATCAGGGTATGATTTTGGGGGAGATGGAATACAGAGATTCCAAAGGAGAAAAACTTTCTGATGATGAAGTGGAAAAGAAAGGGGAGGGCTTTTTTCAGAAAGGTACAGATATTAAAGTGGAAGCCCGGGCGCATAAAATGTCGAAGAGCCGGGGTAATGTAATTAATCCTGATAATATAATTGAAGAATACGGCGCCGATTCTCTTCGTCTGTATGAGATGTTTATGGGTCCGCTCGAGCAGGTAAAGCCGTGGAGCACCAAAGGGGTGGAAGGGGTGAACCGCTTCCTGAATCGCGCCTGGCGTTTGCTGGTGGATGAGGATTCTGGGAAAATTTCTGATAAAGTAAAAGATATCGAAGCTCAGAAAGAACACCTGAAACCGCTGCATGAAACCATTAAAAAAGTCACAGAAGATATAGAGGGAATGCGTTTTAACACCGCTATTTCTGCCCTTATGATTTTCGTGAATGAAGCCAACGGCTGGAAAGAAATCCCACTTTCAGCGGCAAAGGAATTTGTTCAGATTTTAAATCCTTTCGCCCCTCATATTTCCGAAGAACTGTGGAGGATGTTGGGCAATGAGAAATCACTGGCGTACACCGAATGGCCTGTTTTCAATGAAGAGCATTTGAAAGCAGACTCTGTTATTTATCCGGTTCAAATCAATGGAAAAGTCCGGGCCGATATAGAAGTTCCGGCTGATAAGGCTAAGGATAAAGATTTTGTGCTGTCTATGGCTAAAGAAGAAGAGAATGTGGCAAAATATTTATCTGAAGGTAATCTGGTAAAAGAGATTTTTGTACCGGGGCGGATTGTAAATTTGGTTGTGAAGTAAGAGGGGACTAAACAAATTCAAAATTATGAATTTTAGATTGTGAGTTCCTCTGCTTCCACTTTCCTTATTGTGCAGATTGATGTTTTCAGAGGATTAGGAAATAAAGCCTGTGAATAAAAAAAGATTCAAGATCCGACTCGAAGCCAATCTTGAATCCTAATTATCTGTCCTCAACAGGAGTCCAATTCAGGTTCTTTTCACCAACATACAATGCACGAGGACGAATTAGTCGGTTATTTGCAGCTTGCTCTACAAAATGTCCGGCCCAACCGGAAATACGGCTCATCGTAAAAATGCAGGTGAAAAGGTCGGGTTGGATTCCGATTGAATAATAAACAGTGGCCGAAAAGAAATCTACGTTTGGATCGATGTTTTTTTCGCTTTTCATGGTATCCAGCATATCCATTGACCACTTGTACATTTGAGTATGGCCTGTTTCTTCGGAAAGATCTTCAGACATCTGCTGGAGTAGTCTGGCGCGGGGATCAAAGGTTTTGTACACGCGATGACCAAAGCCCATGATTTTTTCTTTGTCGGCTAATTTTCTTTTTGTGAACTCTACAGCATCGGCGGTTTCTTCATCTTTCTCGAGCTCAAGCAGCGTATTCATTACGGCGGTATTTGCACCTCCGTGGAGTGGCCCTTTAAGCGCGCCAATTGCTCCGGTAACTGCTGAATAAATGTCTGATTTAGTAGCACAAATAGTACGGCAGGTAAAAGTAGAAGCATTCATTCCATGCTCAGCGTGCAGAATTAAACATAAATCCATGGTTTTTTCTGCCTGTTCGCCGGGCTTTTCATTATTCAGCATATACAAGAAGTTGAAAGCTGTACTTCCTTCGCCAAGAGGTGCTACCATTTCTTTTCCATTTCTGGCGCGATCATATGCGGCGATGATAGTAGGAATTTTCGCTGTTATGGCAATGGCCTGATCTACAAAAAGTGATTCATCAAAGGATCCTTTGGTTTCATCATAATCAGCGAGCATAGAAACCGCTGACCTTAAAACAGACATTGGTTCCGCTTTCTTATCTGTAGATTGGATATAATCCAATACAGGCTGAGGCAGTGTACGCTGCCTTATAAGCGATCCTTTTAAACTTTCCAGTTCTTCTGCATTTGGAAGCCGGTCGTTCCATAAAAGAAAACAGACCTCTTCAAAAGTTGCCTTTTCTGCAAGAGTATCAATATTATAGCCCGCATATACTAATTCGCCTTTTTGGCCATCAATGAAACTTTTAGTGGTAGAGAAAGCAACAATGCCTTCTAGCCCCTTATTAATGTGAGGATATTGTTGCTCATCAAAGCCTGTGTGAACGCCTTCTGACATTTAGTACTCCAAATTTTGTTAGTGATAGATGAGTTCAAACAGAACTCTCAGAACGATGCATTTACCATAACTCTTTTCGTGATGTAATTATCCACATCTTCTGATTTCTCTTAAGAGAAGAATTTCGAATATACAAAAACAGCGGCACATTTTTAAGTCAAAAAGTTTAAAAACGTTGCAGTCAAATCTATATTCATATTGAAAAAAACTTCAAAGTTTAACCAATGTAAGGTCCTTTTATGAAGGATGTATGAATACGCATGCAAACACTCAGGATTGGCTTTTAGCTTCATTCCAATACATATCCATTTCTTCCAGTGTTGATTCTTTCAAGGCTTTACCCTTTCCTTTTAGCTTTTTTTCGATGTATCTGAAGCGTTGTTCAAATTTAGCATTAGTCTTCCGAAGACTGTCTTCAGAATTTAAATTAAAGTACCGGGAGACATTTACCAGTGAAAAAAGGACATCGCCAAACTCATCCTCAGATTCTTTTTGATCCCCCTTTTCCAGAGTTTCCCTGAATTCCTGCAACTCTTCGTCCAGCTTTTCCCAGGCTTGTTCCCACTGCGGCCAGTCGAAGCCAACATTAGCAGCTTTCTCCTGCATGCGCTGTGCGCGGATAAGAGCTGGTAATTGTACAGGAAGGCCATCTAAAGTGGATTTCTTTCCTTCTTTAAGTTTGATGTTCTCCCAGTTTTCGGCAACCTGTCCTTCATCATCTGCAGAGGCATCTCCAAAAACATGTAGATGACGGCGAATCAATTTTTCCATCAGTGTGAAAATTACATCACCAACATCAAAAGTATTGTTTTCGCTGGCCATTTTGCTGTGAAAGACTACGTGCAGCATCAAATCTCCCAGCTCTTTTTTGAACTCATTAAAATCCTGATGATCGAGTGCATCTATGGCTTCATAAGCTTCTTCAATCAGGTTGTCTTTAATAGATTCATGCGTTTGCTTCCGGTCCCACGGACATTCTTTTCTTAGAACGGATACTAATTCGACAAGATCTTCAAATTTACGGCTGGGCTTCATGAAAATAATTAGATTAAAATTTTAAAAATGGAAGGTACTAATCTTTAATTTTTAACCTTGAATTTTTAATTCCCTACGTCTTCTTTTTCTTCTTTTTTGCGGCGGGAAAGAGAATATTATTCAGGATTAGCCGGTAGCCGGGGCTGCTGGGATGAAGTTCCAGATCGGTGGGCGGATCATTCACGCGGTGAGTATAATCCTCAGGATCATGGCCGGCGTAAAAAGTAAAAGTACCTTCTCCATAATTTCCGTGTAGATATTTAACCTGATCTCTTCCGGGAGCTTCGCCTAAAATTACAACCGAACTTTTTACTTTATCTTTTTGGAAGGCGGTGGTTTGTCCATAAAAGCCACGCACACTGCTTACGTGATTTTGTGTAAGCATGGCCGGAACAGGATCCCACTTAGCTGAAAAATCAAAAAGAGTAAAAAAATCCAGTGATTGATCCACTTGATTTATACTTACCGGCACGTCAATATCTGCATGCTCATATTCGCCGGGATCAAGTGTTATTTGAAAATTCTGGAAGGCGAATGTTTTGCTAAAATCCATGCTTTCACGGGCATTGGGATCGGCAGGATCGCCATCAAACTGGCGGGGCGCAATATCTACACCTTCAGCGGCGAGTGCAATGTCGAAGGTATCGGTTCCTGAACACATTGCGAATAAAAAGCCTCCTTGCCCCACATATCTTTTAATAGTGCGTGCTACTTCTTTTTTCTGCTCGCTTACCGAAGGAAAACCAAGTTCACTTGCCATAGCTTCCATCTGCTTAACCTGTGCAATGTACCAGGGCATGTGGCGGTAATTTCCCCAGAATTTCCCATACTGACCGGTAAAATCCTCATGGTGAAGGTGAAGCCAGTCATACTCATTTAATTTTCCTTCCAAAACTTCCACATCCCAAATTTTATCGTACTCAACCTCGGCATAAGTAAGGGCAAGGGTAACAGCATCATCCCACGGCAGCGCCTGATCTGGAGTATAAACTGCAATTCGGGGAATTTTTTCTAAATTCACTACAGAGGTATTACTGCTATTGCTTTCCACATCTGCAATAATCTGCTGTGCTTCACTTCCGCTTATAATTTCAAGCTGAACATTTCTCAGCCGGCTTTTACGAACAATATCATTATCAACAGTAGCCATAAAACTACCACCGCGATAGTTTAGCAGCCATTTGGCTGTGTGCCCATCCGTTATATGATTAAAAATCACCCCATAGGCTTTCAAATGATTTGTTTGGGATGCATCCATGGGAATCAACACTTGTTGCTGAGCCTGGGCAGAAGCAAAGAAAACTAAGATTAATGAAATCAGAAAGAAGAATCTTTTAAACATATCAGGAATTTTCTTGGGTTAATTCAGACAAACGTTCGCGGGCATAAGGTGCATAGAAACCTTGAGGAAAGGCAAGAATAAGTTCTTCATAAATATCTCTTGCAGATACAGTGGAATTAGAGGAAGAAGATTTCATTATGCAATTATCAGGGGTCTGGCAATTTTTTATATCAACTTTTAAATTTGTTCTTTCAGCAATTTTAGCCTGTTGCCAAAGCAATTTTTCTTTAAGTGGGGTGATTGGATTAGTGGCAATAAAACTACTTAATTCGGCGAGTTTGGCTGTGTCAGAAATATCGCTTGAGTTCACAAAAAACAAGATAGCATCATCTTTAAGATGGGAAAAATCAGGCCGGGATATTATATCAAGAAACATGGCTGAACTTTCTTCAGGTTCTCCATTTTTATCTTTAAAAACAGCCTCTGCAAAACGGCTGAGTTCGGTTCCTGTTGAATCTATGGAAAGGCCTTCCTGCAGCCATAATCGTAATTCCATGGCATCATTTGCGTAATAGGATGTATTTTTACGGCCAAGGGATTTTAACTGGATGGTAGCAAATTCATAATCGCCAGAATAAAAATCGGTCAGGGCAAGAAAATACCTGGTTTTCTCAGAAAGCTCTCCGGTTCCGGCTTTTTTATTAGCCTTGGTAAAATTTATACGTGCACGTGAAAATTCCTTTTTTGCAAGGTGAATACGGCCCAACAGATAAGTAAGATCTGGAGAGTCTTGCATGTCTGACTTCTTATTTAATTGATTATATGCATCTTCGGCAGCTTCCAGGTTAAAAATTAAATCCAGGGAAAGTTCCGCTTTTTTCAGGTGTACATTATTTATCCTGCTGTAGTTTTTGGTCTCCGAAAGAATGGAATCGAGGGTGGAAAATGAAAGGTGGAATAAGCTGTCACTTTGGTTATCAAAATCCAGGTTATGATCACTGATAAATTTAGCCCATTTAGAATAGGTATTAGACAGCTCTTCTAAACTTCGCCATCTTACTTCACCATACGAATTTTCTATATAAAAGGAGAAGGCTTCTCTTGCCAACTCAAACTGATCATTGTTATTGAGCTGGCGCCCCAGATTAAACAGTGAATAATTGAAAGTAGAAGATTTACTTTCGTACGCTTTGGCAGTAGCAAGAGCCCGGCGAAAAAGTTTATTTTCCTGAAGTAACCAGATCTGAAGCTGATAAAATGGTTCATATTCAGTATTTGATACAGAAATGCGGCTTAACCGCTCCTCTAATTCAATAATTATTATATCGTATAAAATGGGATCATCATAGCGCAGCAGGCTTCGCTGAATAAAAGAAATTTGTCCGGGGGAATCCTTTAATAAACTCAGCCACTCCTGAATTGCCTGCTCATATTCACCAGCTTGCAAATATGCATTGGCAATATCACTAAAAAACAATCGTGGATTTTTAAAAACACTACGCGCTTTTTTATACACCGAAACTGCCTGGGAATATTCGCGGCGTTCCAGCATGGTTCGCGCGGTATTAACATATAATTGAAGTTGGTTTGAATGTTCATCCAGGTTTGTAAGCCAAATATCGATCGCTTTTTCTTTTTCTCCTTTAAAATGATAAAGCTCACCTAAACGAATCTTTACCTGATTGCTATATTCCGGGTGCTTTCGAAAATTATTGGCAGCTTCCAGGCCTTTATCGTATTGCTTTAGCTGGATTAAACAATCAATCAGCCGGTCGGTATAGGCAAAAGTTTGAGGCTCTTCCTCAACCAGGTTTTGCAGAATTGGTAAAGCATCGGCAAAACGCTGTTGCTGCATAAGTCGATTTGCCAGCTGATATTCGCTGCTGGATTGTGCCAGTAAGGCACTGCTTGCCATCGAAATTATTAAAAAAAATAAATAGAACTGTTTTTTAAGCATTAAAACTAATATTCGCCAATTCTGGATTAAAATTTTTCAGTTCACGATAAAACCTGTTGAGGGGAAAACCAACCACATTATAATAATCGCCTACTATCTTTTCTACAAAAACAGCTCCAAGATCGTCTTGAATTCCATAAGCGCCGGCTTTATCAAGTGGACTGCCACTTTTTATATATGCTTGAATTTCACGGAAGGTTAACGTACTGAATTGAACATTTGTTTGTTCATAAAATGTTTTTTTGCTGTCAATAAATCCCTTTTCATCTGTTTTTGCTAAAGTAACCCCTGTAAAAACTGAATGAATGGAGCCGCTCAGCCTCATTAACATTTCGGCCGCTTCGGTTTCATCTTTTGGTTTACCAAGAATTTCACCTGAATGTACAACTATTGTATCAGCTCCAATTATGAAGCTGTTCGGGAAATGCCTGGCGACATCCCCTGCTTTCAACAGCGCCAGCTGTTCTACTAATTTCCCGGGCTCAGCCTGGGAAATATCTTCATTGATATCGCTGGGATGCACTTCAAATTTAAAGCCCAGCTGTGTTAAAAGTTTTTTTCTGCGGGGGCTTTTTGATGCTAATATAATTCGGAGCATTAGCGGTTTTGAGCTTTTGGAGTTTGTTGATAATTAAATAACTTCTTTCTCCGTTTCAAACGAAAAATTCTAAAGGAAATTAATAAAATTCAGAATGGCAAAACGAAGTAGAAAATCCGCAGATAACCGGCCAATGTTTTTTTCTGCATATAATTACAAATTGATTGGATTGGCAATACTTCTGATCATTCTGGGATTCACAGCCATGTATTTGGAAAATGAAGTAAAGGGTTTCATCTCTCTGTTCATTTCTCCGATTGTTATTATGGCTGGTTATGTTCTTGTAGTTTTTGCCATAATGAAGCACGACCGGGATGACGAAACAGAAATCTCACCTACAAACTAAGCGGTGCCGGGCCGTTTCGTAAATATCTTTCTTCTCTTCGCACTGGTTTTCATCTCTATTTTATTTGGAGATGCGGAGGAACATAGCCGTACTATGATAGCTGTGGTATTGGCTACTATATTCTCTCTCTTAGCTTTTATCTTTAAATGGCTTACCATAGATGGAACTGCTGCAGCCATTATTTTTGGTGCCATTGCTTATGGCATTGGCGGGGCAACGGGAGCCGGTGTTGTGCTTGCATTTTTTATCACCGGTTCTATTTTATCAAAAGATTTTGCTGCAAAAGAGGGTTTTCTGAAAAAGAAGTTTCGAAGAGATGGGAATCAGGTTTGGGCCAATGGCTTTTGGTTTGCTTTATGGATCATGATTTGGTTCTTAACAAATTCAGACCTGTTTTTAATTGCGGCAGTTTCCAGTATTGCAGTGGCTACGGCTGACACCTGGGCTTCTGAAATCGGCGGGAAGACAGTAAAAGGCAAAACGAAATTAATATCCACAGGCGAAATAGTTCTTCCAGGCACACACGGTGGAATCAGCTTCTATGGTACACTGGCTGCATTTTGCGGTGCTATACTAATTGCCTTGGTCTTTGGTGCCATTCATCCTGTGGCAAGTTTTGCTTATATATTAATAATAATTGCAACAGGCATCGTTGGCTGTTTTATTGATTCCTATATTGGTGCCCGCTTCCAAAACAACGTTTATAGTTTTTCCGGATACTCTATTTTTGGGTATCAGAATCTATATGTTACCAATGATTTTGTGAATTTTGTATCAGCGGGGCTGGCTTCTCTAATTGGTTTATTTCTAACATTAATTATTTGAATATGAAGAAGTGGTATAAAAAATTACATTGGCAAATAATCATCGGGTTGGTTTTGGGGCTTATTTGGGGATTGGTAGCCAGCCTTGTAGGCCTGAATGAATTTACTAGTGATTATATAAAGCCAATTGGAACCATTTTTATCAAGCTATTGGTGTTAATTGCGGTTCCGCTGGTTTTAGTTTCTTTGGTGGCGGGAGTTACAAGCTTAAATGATACCACCAAACTTTCCAGAATGGGGGGAAAGACGGTGGGTATTTATGTTGTAACAACGATATTAGCTATCACCATTGGTTTGATTACAGTAAATATAATTCAACCGGGAAACTCCTTGCCAGTGGAAACGAGGGATCAGCTTCAGGCAAGCTATGGCGAATCCGTTGAGGAGAGGAGTGCTACTGCCAGAGAAGTGATGGAACGCAGCCCGCTGGAGTTTTTTGTGGATATAGTTCCAGAAAATTTCTTTGAAGCTGCATCCGACAATTCCAAAATGCTGCAAGTAGTATTCGTTGCCCTTTTGCTGGGTATAGGAATTATTCAAATAGGGGGTGAAAAAGCTCGAACACTGGTCAGCATTTTTGATGCTTTTAACGATGTGGTGATCCGTATAGTAGAACTAATAATGTTAACTGCACCCTATGGTGTGTTTGCATTGATGGCCTCCCTCATAATAGATTTGGCAGGAGATGACCTTGGGCAGGCACTGGAATTATTATATGCCCTTGGCTGGTACTGTTTAACGGTAGTTATAGCACTTTTTCTACACATGTTTTTGGTCTACGCTAGTTTGTTCAAGGCCATGAGTAATATGAAATTATCCACCTTTTTTAAAGCCATTCGTCCGGCAATGCTTTTAGGCTTTAGTACGAGTTCAAGCGCAGCTACTCTGCCGGTGACTTTGGAACGGGTAGAGAAAAATTTAGGTGTGGAAGAGGAAGTGGCAAGTTTTGTGTTACCAATAGGTGCTACTGTAAATATGGATGGTACGAGTTTGTACCAGGCTGTAGCAGCCGTTTTTATTGCGCAGGCTTTAGGCATGGATTTGACCATAGCTGAGCAGTTAATCATTGTGCTTACTGCCACGCTTGCATCTATTGGTGCTGCTGGTGTTCCTGGCGCAGGTATTGTAATGCTGGTAATTGTTCTCGAAGCTATAGAAGTGCCAACGGCAGGTATTGCGCTCATACTAGGCGTAGATCGCATACTCGATATGATTAGGACTATGGTGAACATTACCGGCGATGCAGCTGTTTCAGTTGCAGTAGCGTCTTCTGAAGGCTTGCTTGGAGTTCCTAATCTGGATGATTAGAATTTCTAAAATCTGGAAATTTTACATGTCTTTATGCTTGAAAATATGTTAATTGGTATGGTTATTCATTGAAAATGCCGAAGCTTATGGATAGACAGTTACTACGAAGTACATTTAAGAAAATCTTACATATCGCTCTATTTTCAGCAATTGTCTTTTCATTCCAGAAGATTAATGCTCAATCTCTTCTGTTACCAGGCGATGTGGTGATTGTGACGGTAAATGCCGAATCCAACTCGATAGATTTCATTCCTCTTATTGATATAGAAGAGAATACCAGCCTCTATTTTGCAGATGGTGTTTGGAACTCCGATGAACAGGTATTGAATGGCAATGAAATTGAGCTGATTTTTAATACATCTATTTCAGCAGGAACAAACATCCATATAAATGAAAAAGATGATGAACGATTTTCGGTGTCAGGTAAACTGGCTTTCACAGGGAAAATTCATCATTTATTTGCTTTTCAAAAAGAAGGGGAATATCATCGTTTTATATATGGGGTAGGATGGGGAGAGCCGGGTATCTGGGATTTGGATAATCCCGAAGGTTCAACTATTCCGGGAAGTTTAGATAAAGATGATAACACATTATTAACCCTTAGTAATAAAGAAAATTTTCAATATTACCTGCGCAATGGTGCAAGTGGTACCCGTAAGATGTTGTTGAAATTTGTGGGAGACGCTGCAAACTGGAGAGGCCGTGATAATTCTGCCTATCCTACTTTTGGAACTTCTTTTAACCTGTTAAGTCCTCCGGTAGTATTATTTGATAATAGTATTTCAACAGTAGAAGAAGATGGAGAGGCTGCTACACTCAACGTAGCTATTTATGAACATGATGGTTCTCGACTTACTGTGGACGTGGTTTATGACTCGCTCAGGAGCATTACCAACAGTGATGATATTGAGAATTTTTCCTCTTCAACGCTGAATTTTACCGGACTTATAGGCGATGGAGTTTATGAGGTTAATGTTCCCATTCATGATGATAATAAGTACGAAGGAACCGAGACAGGAATTTTTACGCTTCAAAATTTATCCAAGGGGGATTTTGGAGATTTCCTGACGCACAGCCTTATTGTTAATGATAATGAGCAGCCGGAGGTACATATTGCTCAGATAGTGAATAATTCCAGAAGGACTTCATTTATAGAAATAAAAAATACCGCAAATGTACAGGTCTCTCTAAGAGACTGGAGTATCTATAACAAGGAAAAAAAATACTTTTTTGATGATGAGCTGGTACTTCTTTCAGCGGAATCTCTTAGAATGTATGATAATACTGCACAGGAGGCTAAAACCTATTCGGGAAAAGCAATTACTACAGATTTAAGAAAAATTCTGACCAAACGCGGGGGAGAATTATCACTTTTAAATAAAAGCGGTGAAGTGATTATTAAAAAGAAATTCTCCAAACAAAAGGGAGATAAAGGTGAGAAAGATGAGGTTATAGTATCAAGCAGAACCGACATTCAAAATGAAATTCATTCAGTGGCTGAGGTAATTTCAAGTAAGGAATCTACTTCTAAAATCATCACTGAAGGATGGAAATTGCTGCCCAATCAAGCCGACTTGCCCCTGCATTTTTCAGGAATAGATTTCTATACCTGGAGCGAATCTTCTCAGGAGTTTCTTAACATCAAGGATATAAATCCTTTAGAACTCGAGGAAAAAATTATAATCGGCTATTTTGAAACTGAAACTATTGAGAAACTTTCTGATTGGGCATCTGATCATAAAAATAAGTTGAAAGAAACATCACAACTGGAGTTGAAACTATCTGCATCAGATAAAAATGAGAATGAAATTATTGACCGCCTGGAAGGGATGAATCTGGTGCAGAATAATTTAAACAAACCAATTTCTGTAGAGTTGCTAATTTCGGAGCTGTCGAAAGCCCAGCCGGGAGTAGAATTCAATCCTTCCATCTATAGCATTAGTGAAAGTAAAACAGGCGAGATCACATACATTCCTATGAGTTTGGGGGATGAAATTGAGCCAAATGCTCCTTTTTGGATTAGCCTGGATTTTCCCCAGGAAGAGTCACTTTTTTCATTTGATGAAGGCGTGCTTACAACAGAGGAGTCTTTTGAAGCACTTTCAGACGAATCTGCCACCAAATTAGGCCTTACATTATCGGGGGGAACTTTTTCAGAAACAATTAATCTGGAGTTCAATTCACAAGAGGAGATAAGCAATCTCAAAAACCTGAATTCCTATCCAGAACTTAATTTTCCATCACAAAAATTCGTTAACCTCTCCTTTACCCAGGGCGAAGATTATCTCAGTAAATTAAAATTACCTGTTGAGTTTACTAATAAACTTTCGCTGCCTGTAACTTTCAGAACTTCCGAATCAGGCTCTTTCACGTTACAGGTTTCTGAGTGGAATGAAGTACCAAAAGAATGGGAGGTTCTGTTAGAAGATAAAGCGACTGGCAAGCAACATAATATTAGAAAGGATTTTACTTTCGATTTCAATTATGAGAGCGAAGCAGCAGAGGGGGAAAGGGAGATAAATTCCCAAGAAGAAAATAAATATAAAGATAACGACCGTTTTACCCTTAGTATCAATCCACCACAACAGCAGCAGGAATTAAATGATGCTTCTGATTTGCCTACAGAATTAGAGTTATTTCAGAATTTCCCAAATCCATTTAACCCGTTAACTACTATCTCATTCTTTATTCCGGAGCCGACGGAAGTTACCCTATCCGTTTTTAATATTGTGGGCCAGCCGGTTTCTGTTGTTGTAAATGGCAACTTGTCTGCGGGTGAGCATCAATTTGAGTGGGATGCTGCCGATCGCCCAAGCGGCATGTATATTTATCAACTGGAAGTGGGTAATAAAATTATGACCCGCAAAATGACATTGGTAAAGTAGAAGGAACACACTTTGTTTTAGAAAAGTTAAAAGGATGAAATCAATCAACAGAAATAACAATAAAATAATAGGAGACTAAGCTTTAACAGCTATGCATTTTAAAAATATCCAAGGGATAGATGTTCCCGAAATCGGACTCGGAACTCACAGGCTTATTGGTAAAGAGTGCGAGAGTATTGTGAAATTAGCTATTAATTTAGGCTATCGGCATATCGACACCGCCCAAATGTACAAGAATGAAAGGGAGATAGGTACGGCCATAAAAAGATCTCATGTTGACAGAGAAGAACTTTTCCTGACTACAAAAATTTGGCATACAAGCCTCGAGAAAGATGATGTTCTTAAAGTAGCCGAAAATTCCTTGCGCGAATTAGACACTCCTTATATTGATCTCCTGTTGATACACTGGCCAAATAGTGCTGTTGATATTGAGAAAACTATGGAGTCATTTCTGTCGCTGCGAGATCAGGGAAAGGCATTGAATATTGGAGTTGCTAATTTTCCGCTTAAGCTGTTGAAGGAAGTGAATGAGGAGTTAGCCGCTCCAATATTTTGCAATCAGGTAGAATATCATCCATTCCTCAGTCAGTTCGATTTACTTGATTATGCCGCTGAGTATGACTTGATGTTTACCGCTTACAGCCCACTTGCACAAGGAAGGGTAACCGACGATCCACTTTTGTTGAAATTGGGTGAGAAGTATGGAAAATCAGCTGCACAAATCGCTCTGCGTTGGTTAATTGAGCAGGAACAGGTAGTTGCAATACCCAAAGCTGCAACTGAAAAACATCTCAAGGAAAACCTCGATGTATTTGATTTTGTACTCGAAGATGATGATTTCTACGCCATTGATGACCTTGATAAATCCGGCAGAATATTAAATCCTGACTTTGCCCCTGAATGGTAATTAGGCTGAGAAAAGTTCCAAGAGCAATGTTTTTCCATCCTGATCATTTAGCTGATGCTTCGACCATCCGGTGCTACTCATGATTCTTTCTTGTTCCTTTTAATTACTTAACCAATAAAAATTTTATGGCTAAAGATATTACTCGTAAAAATTTCTTTAAGAGAACAGGTGGTTTGATTGCCGGATCTTCCCTTATTGCTGGTTTTCCTTCCATCATCATCCCAAAAACGAAAGAAAAACTCGGAGTAGCTTTGGTTGGTTTGGGAAATTATGCCACTGGAAGATTAGCTCCCGGCCTTCAACAAACCGAGCATTGCGAGCTGCGGGGAATTGTCACTGGTACACCCGCCAAAATTCCCGTATGGCAGGAGCGATATAATATTCCTGATGGCAATGTTTACAACTATGAAACCATGCCTGAAGTTGCTGATAATGATGATATTGATGTAATTTACATTGTACTGCCACCTGGCCTTCATGCAAAATATGCCATAGTTGGAGCTGAAGCCGGTAAACATGTGTGGTGCGAAAAACCGATGGCTAACACAGTGGATGAATGTCAGGCACTGATAGATGCAGCAAACAACAACAAGGTACAACTCACTATTGGCTACCGGATGCAGCATGAGCCGAATACCCAAACCATAAATAAATACGGAGAGGAGCAAACGTATGGTGCGGTCAGAGAAGTAAAGTCCGGGGCCGGATTTACTGCAAATCATACCGATGAAAATGACTGGCGAAGAATCGCGGAATTGGGTGGCGGAGCATTATATGATATGGGTGTTTACCCGATAAATGGCGCCCGGCATGCAATTGGGAAAGAACCCGTTGCAGTAATTGGAAGTCAATGGTCAGAGCGATCCGAAATGTATAGTGAAGTTGATGAATTCACGGAATTTGAGTTGGAATTCTCTGATGGTGTGATTGCTAAGTGTGAAACTAGTTTTGGCAAATCAACAAACTATTTTGATGTAGACGCTGAAGAAGGGTGGTACAATCTGCGTCCTTTTCAAACCTATAGTGGTGTGCAGGGAGAAACCAGCGACGGCACCAAGCTTCCACCCGATTCCAATCATCAACAAGCCCGGCAAATGGATAATGATGCGCTGGCTATTATAGAAAGCAAGAATCCAATTGCACCGGGAGAAGATGGATTGAAGGATATCCGCATTGTGGAAGCTATAATGGAATCATCAAGAAAAGACGGCGCCCGAATTCAGCTTTAACCTACTACTTCATTTTATTTCGCAGCATGTAATATCCTGCCGGACCATAATCTTATATCGTCCAAAATTACATAAATAGAAGGAAGAACCAGCAGTGTTACAATAGTTGAAAAAGTTAACCCGCCCACAATAGCTCGAGCCATAGGGAAATAAGGTGGACCACCTTCTCCTCCTATTTGAGTGGCGCCGAAGCAAAGTGGGATAAGTCCCAGAACAGTGGTGGCTGCTGTCATCAGGATTGGTCTCATGCGGTCCTGTCCGCCCTGAATTACAGCATCCCGTCTGGATAGCCCTTCACTTCGCAAATGGTTTATATGGTCTATGAGTACGATGCCATTATTCACCACAATACCCATTAAAATCAGGATTCCTATAAATGCCATTAAATCAAACGTGGTACCGGTGATAAAGAAAAACCAGAAAATGCCAATGATTCCAAAAAAGATGCAGGAGATAACGCTGGTAGGGTAGATCAGCGATTCAAATAATGAAGCCATAATCAGGTAGATCAAAAAGAAGGCGATACCGATATTAAAAAGCATGGTATTCATGGCATCCATATTATTGCCGAAACTTCGCCCATAGCTCCAGCTGTAGCCTGTTGGATATAAAATTTGATTCATAACTTTTGAAATTTCTCTCCGGGCATCTTCAGAAGTGATTCCTTCCAGGTTTATTCCGATTCCGAGGGATGTTTTCCGGTTTACCCGGATGATCCTCCCGGCGGCGGCCCCTTGTTCGAAGTCAGCCAGTGAAGCCAATTTTATCGAATGTTCTTCACCAATAGAAACAGGCAGGTTTTTTAAGTCGTCCAGGGATTGACGGTTAACATCCTGGAAAGCAAGTACCACATCAATCTCTCCGTCAACCCCTCGAATACGCTGTACTGTTTGCCCGCGCATAGCTCCCGATATCATATTAGCAACGGCAGAGGAAGTAAGCCCGAAATTACGGGCACGATCATGATTTACCGTTAAACGTATTTCATCACTGCCGGTCTCTGCTTCGGAACGTACATCAGCAAATCCTTCGATTTGCCCTAATCTCCATTCTACTTGTTCGGCAAGTTCTTGCAGCACATCCATAGATTCCCCCTGCACAAATACCTGAACCTGTTCTGCACTATTTCGACTGATGTATTCAAAAGCCGGCCGGCCGATGGCAATTTGAGGCAGGTTTTCCTGAACTTCTTCTTTTATCTGAGTTACAGATTTCTTTCCATCATCTTCCGAAATCAAGTTTAATGTGGATTGGGCACTTTCCGGTGTATAGAAGGTATAAACCGATTCAATCTCAAAATTTTCCTGGTTATCATAAAGGTACTGCTCAATTCGGTCCACTGATTCTTTTACTGTATCCAGTGTATAGGCAGCGTTTAAATTGTATTGCAGCCTCAGCTGCCGCTCTTCCACTCTTGGAAACATATCTACGCTCATAAACATAGCCGGGATTATTCCGCTTAAAAATAACAACAGGATAAAAATTACAGATATTGTCCGGCGTTCAAGCAGCCATCGTAAAAGGGCAGAATATTTAATGGATAGTTTATCGATGAATGTTTTTCTCCCATTTTGCTCAGGAGGATGAATTTTAGAAGCTAAAAGTGGAATTACCGTTAGTGAGATGACCAATGAAGCAACCAAAGCAATAATTATAGCCATCCCGATATAGTACATATGCTGAGAGATAAAGCTCTCATTCACCACGTTGGGTAGAAATACTATAATGGATGTGAGGGTACCGGCAGTTACTGCAATTGAAACTTCTTTACTCCCCAACAAAGCAGATTTCCAGGCATTATAACCCTTCCTTTGAAACCGGTGTATATTTTCAGTGACCACAACAGCATTATCTACCAACATACCAATAGCCAGCATCAGGCCCATCATCGACAGGATATTGAGAGAGATATCCAGGAAAAAGAAAAAGCCAAGAGTTACAATCAGTGAAAAAGGAACAGCTGTGGCAACGATTAGAGTGGTGCTGATTTGACGCAGGAAAATGTAGAGTACGAAGATGGAAAGCAATGCACCAATCATCCCAGATTTGAACAATTCTCGCAGTGAACTTAAAATGCCATCGGCTTCATTAAACATCTCATAAATATGGATACCCTGCATTTCAGGCAGCTCATTGATTTTATCAATTTCAGCGAGTATGTCATCCGACACTTCCACAGTATTGGCTGTTGACTCTTTTGTGATATCCAGGCCAACCGCATATTTCTGATCCAGGTGCCTGGCATAATCTCTTTCGGGAGAAATGTATTTAACGGTTGCAATATCTTTAACCCGAATATTATTATTGGCAATGATCAGGTTTTCAATATCCTCCACGCCCTTTAAATCTCCGACAGGCCGCACCATATATCGCAACCCGGAATCTGAAATTTTGCCTGCTGAAATGGAAAAATTTGATTGGCGAAGCATGTTGCCAAGACTGTTCAGGTCGATATTGTATTGGGTGATGCGATCAGGGTCAACTTCTACACGAATTTCTTTTTTCTCCACTCCATACAGTTCCACCTGTCCCACACCGGGAATTCGCTCTAATCGCTGCTTTAAATTCCGATTCAATAATTCATAAGAATTGGACAGGTCGCGGTTGCTTGAAATCCGAAGTTGAAGGGTTGAATTGGCACCTTCACGAAATTTAAAAATTTGGTAATACTCAAAATCATCAGGCAGCTGATGGCGAATGCTTTCAATTTTCTCTTTAATTTCGATGGCTTTCAAATCAATCTCATTGCCCTGTTTGAAAGTGACCATTACACCGGCATTACTTTCTCCGGAATTTGAATTGATTTGTTCTACGCCGCTGATAGTAGCCAGAACTTCTTCAATAGGCCGGGCGATATTTTCATTAACTTCGGCAGGAGTAGAATTCGGATAGGGTAACTGAATAAAAGCCCCTGGAAAGGTGATGTTGGGCATGAATTCTAAAGGCACAAGACGAGTAGCAATTAAGCCAACTACCAAAAGGCTCACAAAGACCATAAGCGTGGTTACCGGGCGGCGCAGAGATAAATCGGTAATATGCATGGTAGTTAATTAAGCTTTTTCTTTTCAGGTTCCACTACATATTTCTTGTAATCCATTAAGTCGTACATCACGGGAATGACCACAAGAGTAAGCAGAGTTGAAACCAGCAATCCGCCGATCACTGTAATTCCCATCGGGGCACGGAGCTCGGCCCCATCTCCAAAACCAATAGCAAGTGGCAGTAATCCGAGGGTGGTTGTAAAAGTAGTCATCAAAATAGGGCGCAAACGGGATTTACCACCTTCTTTTATGGCTTCCAGTTTTTCCATTCCTTTATACCGCATCTGGTTTATGAGATCAATAAGTACAATAGCATTATTGACCACTATTCCTGCTAATAAAATCAAGCCGATAAATACCACTACGCTGATTGTAGTGCCGGTGATATATAATCCAAGTATGGCCCCGACCAATGCCAATGGTATGGTGAATAAAATTATGAAAGGATGAAGCAGCGATTCAAACTGAGATGCCATCACTAAATAAACCAGGAAAACCGCCAGGGAAAATGCAAAAATAAGCGATTGAAAGGAGTCCGACATTTCTTCGTTCTGTCCGCCGATTTGTGCTAAAACACCAACAGGTAAGGTTGCTTCTTTTAATGCCTGTTCTACTTCTGCAGCAGCTTCTCCTAAATCGCCGTAATTCAAATTGGCAGAAACAATAGCAACACGTTGCTGGGCAACACGGCGAATTTCTCCCGGCCCGTTGGTAATTTGAACGCTCGCAATGGCGTTTAATGGAATGGGGTGTTCGCTGGCAGGATTTACCACAAGTCGCTGAATTTCTTCAATTGAAGCCCGGTCTTCGTGTCGGGCCCGGACAAGTACATCAATTTTTCGATCTCTCCATGAGTAGCGGGTAGCCACATCACCGCGTACATTACTCACTACCAGATCAGCTACTTCATGTACCTGTAAACCAAAGGCAGCTGCACGGTCGCGATCAAATAAAATCTGGATTTCGGGGCTTCCGGTTTCCATGGTGCTTTTAACATCCGCAAAACGATTATTCGAGGATAATTTGCGGGCTACAATATCACCTGCCTCTTTTAACTTATCCAGGTCAAAGCCATTAATTTCAATTTCTATGGGAGTTTTAAAAGTAAACAGAGAGGGGCGGGCAAATTTGTAATGGAGTCCCGGAATTTGCTGAAGAGATGTACGCATATTGTTCATTGCCAACTCTTCTTCCCCGGAGGATGAACCGGAGGCGAGCGTCACGTTTATTTCACCCCAGTTTTCACCACCTTCATCGGGATTGGCATCCATTCGATTACCTGTTCCGGCTATGGCAAAAGTGGTTTTGATGTTATTGACATTTTTGGAGGAGTTCTGAACTGCCCGCAAAGCGGCATCTGTTTTTTCGATAGGTGTACCGGGAGGTAGTTTAAATTCAACTGAAAATTCACCTTGTGAAAGTTGAGGAATGAGTTCGATACCCATACGGGGAACTAATGCAATTGAACCGGCAAAAATAAGTAAGGCAGAAGCTAACACTGTGAATTTGTGATCCAGAGACCAGTGCAATAATCGGGCATATATTTTCTCTGTGGCGGTATAAAATTTATCGAAAGCATACACGAAAGGGGAGAATAAAAACCTGGTGATTTTGCTGATCCACCTAAAAATAAATTTAATTCCACGTGTGATGCCTGTTGGAATTGTGTAAAAGAGAAATATGCGAATAGATCGTAAAATATTTCCTGCTTTGGTTTTTGGATCTTTTAGTTCCAAAGGTTCGGTTCCGGTTTTAGAACCTCCAATGGACGATAACATTGGGATTAGCGTAATAGCAACCACCAGTGAAGCCAATAGCGAAAAGGTTACTGTTAAGGCCTGATCGCGGAATAATTGACCGGCAATTCCTTCCACAAAAACCAATGGAAAAAATACTGCGATAGTGGTGAGGGTAGAGGCAATAACGGCCATACCGACTTCACCGGCTCCGTCGCGGGCAGAGTCAATAATGCCTTTACCCATTTCTTTGTGCCGGGCTATATTTTCCAGGACCACAATGGAATTATCCACGAGCATTCCGATGCCAAGGGCTATTCCCCCCAATGACATAATGTTTAGCGAGATATCATTTCCATACATCAAATTAAAAGTGGCAATAATGGAAACGGGAATGGATACTGAAATTATGACTGTTGTCCAGAAATTCCGCAAGAAAAGGTAGAGAACAATTACCGCAAGAATACCGCCGATAATGCCTGCATTTTTAACTTCATTTACCGCAGAAGTAATAAAAACCGATTGATCATACACTTTCACCAGTTTCATTTCATCGGGCAAAATATTATTTATTTGAACCATACGGGCTTCCACAACTTCGGCCACAGCTACTGTATTGGCATCACCTTCTTTATAAATAGCGACTTCAACCGCTTCAGATCCATTCAGGCGGGTGATAGCTTCACGTTCTTTATAAGCCTGTTCAATTTCGGCAACATCCCGCAGGTAAATAGTATTTTCCCCATTTCGCTGGACTACCACATTGCGGATTTGATCTATGGTTTTGAACTCATTCAGTGTTCGTACCAAATATTGTTGGGAGCCTTCTTCCAGTCTGCCGCCGGAAAGATTTATATTTTCTGCTCCTAAAATTCTCGTTACGGTTTCTATAGGAATGTTGAGATAAGAAAGGCGCCGTTGGTCAATATTCACCTGGATTTCCTCTTCCAGGCCACCACTAATTTTTACTGAAGCAACTCCCAAAGCCGATTCCAGGTTCTTTTTTAGCTGCTCATCTGCTAAAACACGCAGCCCTTTCAGCCGGGAAATGGCTTCAGGGCTGGAGAGATCTTCATAGGCAGCATAATCAATTTCAGCTCTATCAGGCGTGTTTTCGGCACTTTCATTTATATAAAGTGCGTATCGCATGATGGGATCAAGGGTAGGATCGAAGCGAAGTGTGACAGGTTTTTCGGCTTCAAGAGGAAGTCGAACGGCATCCAGTTTTGCCATTACATCGAGGTTGGCGATGTTCATATCAGTTCCCCAGGCAAATTCCAGTACTACATCAGATTGTCCCGTGCGGGATATAGATCGAACCTGCTGTACTCCTTTCACCACGCCAACAGCTTCTTCAACAGGCTTGGTGATCAGGTTTTCAACTTCCACCGGTGCGGCGCCCTGTAATTCAGTTCTGATAGTGAGGGTGGGATAACTTAGCTCTGGCAATAAATTAACATTCAGGCGGGAAAGGGATACCATTCCGAAGAGCAAAATACCCACTGTAAACATAGCGATAGTTACTTTTCGGCGAATCGAAAGTTCTATTATTTTCATAGAGATAATCGTTTACAGGTTATTGATTACATTTACTTTCGTACTGTCCTGTAAACTTCCCTGCCCAATAGTAACTACCATTTCACCATCTTCAAGTCCATTTATCACTTCTATATTCAATCCATTAGTATAGCCCGTGCTAATATCTTTTTTGAAGGCGAGTGAATCTCTTATTACATACACGCTTTGGGAAAGATCTTCCGTCATAATCGCAGATTTTGGAATTATGCGGATATTTTCGCGTGTATCATACACTATTTTAACACGCCCGAACATTCCAGGGCGGAGCATATTTTTATTTTCATTCACAAAAACCGTTACTTTAAATGTACCGCTTTGAGAATCTACAACCGGACTTATACGCTCTATATGTCCACCGAATAACTCCCCTGGAATAGCATCTACTTGTAATTGAGCCTGCTGACCTTTTCGAATTTTAGACATTTCATGTTCCGGTACATGTAATATTGCCTGAAGAGGATTGAAGTCTGTAACCCGATAAACCGGTTGATCAGTACCAATCATATTTCCCACTTTCACAAAACGCTCAGAAATAATACCGCCAATCGGTGATTTGATAGAGGTGTAGGCTAAATTTAATTCAGCTAATTCATAAGCAGCTTTTTGAGACTCATATTCAAACTGAGAGTTCTGAAATGTTTCGGCAGCAATCAGATTTTTCTCAAACAACTCTGTGTTTCTGCGAAATTCGTTTTGAAGGCGGTTGAGGGTGGCTTTGGCACGGGCGGCTTCTATCCGGTATTGTTCATCTTCGATTTTAGCAATTACTTGTCCGGCTTTTACTTCGTCCCCTTCTTCCACATAAATTTCATTTACAATTCCGCGGATTTTTGATACCACCGTAGCCTCCTGTTCGGCATCAAGTGTAGCGGTATTAGCATAAAATGCGGAGATATTGCCGCGGTGTACATTACTTGCTTCAACTGGTATTACCAGTTTTTCGTCTTCCCTGTTATCTTGATCATTTTCATTGCCACAGGCTGTAAAAGAGATAAAAACGGTTGCCAGAAAAAGTGTAAATAGGTGGTATCGTAGATTTTTCATTGGAGAAGTGGTTTAGGAGATTTTCACGGGGAGCATCTACGAACACTTTAATTCTTTGTTTCGAAGGCAGGAAATTTAGATACAAAATCTTAAAAAAAATAGGTCACTATTTTTTCACTTCTATGGGGTGGACGTGACAGGCCAAGCATTCTTTTAACCAAATATTTTATGCTCATAGATAAAGTGCGGTCTTTGCTATTGAAATTCCGTCCTGCTATGCTTTGAACTTTACCTGTTAAATCTGCATTTGAATGTTCGGCAGCTTCTAAAAATAACAGCATTGCTTTTGCCAACAGTTGCGTGGTTTTTATATCGAGGGCTATTTCCCCATCTGTTGGTTTGAGCCCGGGATATACTTCCGCAATTATATTTCCCGTGTCTATCCCTTCGGTTAAATGATGCAGGCTTCCACCGAGATTTTTGTAGTCTTCAAAAAAAAGGGGCCAGAACAGAGTATCATTTCCACGATAATGGGGAGCAATGCCATAATGAATATTGACGGCTGCAATAGTTGGAATTTGAATCAGGCCAGGTTTTAACAAAGGAGCTCTGCAGGTAATGAGAATGTCTGGAGTGAGTTCTCGAATGGCTTTAATACCAGCCGGTTCATTGAGTTCTGAAGATGGGATAAAAATCTTGTTGGAGACATCAGGAAGTTTTTTTTGGGGAAAGATTTTACGATCCCAAAGTTCACGATGCAATTTCCAGGTTATGCGATTGGTAAATTGCTGGAATCTTTTTTTAGGAGAGGCTTTCTTCCCTTTTGATGATTCTCCATTATAGGATGGCTGTACAACAATAGTGGATGGGTATCTTTTTTGTATCTGCTCTATTACATAAAGCTCTCTTGTGGCATATTCACTTATAACGACAATATTCATGAACTATAATTCTGTTTAGATCAAAAAGTGATATCGATAATTCAGTATTCCAAATAAGGAATAAGTGAATTCTCAATAAAGGCGAACATTTCTTTTTGATATTCTCGGGAGCCTCTGTTGCGGGTAATATCTGAGGTTATTGCCACTACAGCATCAAGTTCAGGGAACATGAGTATGTATTGGCCTGCGTATCCCCACGCAAATTCTATCTCGTAATCGGCTACCTTTTCTCTCCACCACATATAACCATAATCATAGTGACTGGCAGGGCTTTTGGTATAGGCTTTTAAAGACTCTTCTATCCACTCTTTACTTACCAGTTGTTTCCCATTATAATTTCCAAAATCCATCACCATTCGCCCAATCTTTATCATATCCTCGGGCTTTAACACCATATCATTACCGCCGAGATAGTAACCCTGAGGGTCACGTATCCAGTTGTTCAATTCTATATCCATTGGTTTGAAAAGGTGTTTTTCGGCAAATTCTTTAGTGTTCATACCGGTTGCCTTGGTAAGAATAACAGAAAGAAGATGCGAGGAACCTGTGCTATAAACCATTTTATCGCCACTTTTCTGTACAAGGGGACGATCCAGAGCATAAGTTACCCAGTCATCACTCGATACCCATTTACCGTAATGATGAAAGCTGGTTGTTCTAAGCCCTGAACGCATGGTCAATAAATCTTTTATTGTAATGGCTGCTTTTTCAGAATCGGGATTTGCTTTGAAATATTCCGGGAAAAAAGGTTCTAAGGTTTGATCCACTCCCGCTAAATAACTTTTGTCGATTGCAATGCCAATTAGAAGTGAAAGGATACTTTTGGAAGCTGATTTAATATTAGTAGCCCTGTCGGCATTCATCCAGTCAAAATATTTTTCAATTAACTCTCCATCTTGCTTTCGAATCACTATGCTATTCACCGTGCCAATTTCTCGAAAATTGCTAACAAGTTTCTCGAACTGCCGGGCCTCTTCTTCTTCAATTGTTGGAACTGATTCTGGATTGAATGGCTCAAGATTAAAATCGGCGCTACCTGGTTTATCTAAATTAAAGAATAATGTAAAACAACAAGTAAATGCTAATAAAACTAAATAATATCGGATTCCTGCCAAATGATGCATAATATTTCGGGTGATGGTTATATTATTTTTTTCGAATAAGCTTTGGGACTTGTTCGATTCACACCCAACATATTGCGCCGGCAGGAAAAATCACGTCATAGGCAACCCCAAATTCTCGTCATAAAAAACCTGAAAGTTTAGAGGATAAGACTTCTATCTGGATGTAGGCTTTCCATAAAAGAATAAGAGGTAAAAGACGAAGAAATTTTGATGTTCAAAATTTATCCAATAAATAAGATTTAGCACGAATAAAATACACCGACGATTTTGTACATTTTACTTCTTGGTGGGCAGGAGGGCGAATTATGCGCTGAAATCTATCTTAGTTTGTAGAACTATTTATCCAGTGTTCTTTCCAGCGACATTTTGTAACCCAGGTAATGTTCATTTTCCCCTAAAATCTCATCAATATCATATTCTTCAATGAGCTTCATTTTAGTTCTTGCCTGCGACACTAAATTCGGCTCGTCTGCTTCTTGAAGAACCATAATATTATATTCCCGGATATACTCATCGAAAGCTTCTTCTATGCCGATATTTGGATTATGCTGCATATTTCTGGATAACCAGGTGTCAAAATCGGGTACTTGTTTATTCCTCTTTTTTAGAATATAAATCAGTGCCAGAATGAATAAAGATTGTATTAAGATAAGAGAGGTATAAGCAGACATAACATCCTTTTTGTAAAAAGTGATAAGTACTATTCTCTGTTTCGTATAAAATAATGATTATACACTGTAATTCGAATCTAATTAGGCTTGAAATAATTTGGGGTATGGCATTGTAGTAATTTATACTAACAGCTTGCATAGCTTTTTTGTTCCGAGAATATTGGAGTGTTTTTAAAAAATTTTGGGAACATTCTGAATCTCGGCTTGGAAATAAGAAGCCTCAAAAAATGCAATTTTTATCCCCTTAAGACTGTTTCTGTTTCTTCATAATATTCTAAAGAGGAAGAACAGTAAATGGAAAATGCTCAACGGTGGTATATAAAGTACACCATCATTCTGGCAGGTTTTGTGCTTACAATCTTTGCCATGATACAAGCGGCTACTATATTAAAGTTGCTGTTATTTTCATTTTTCTTCTCAATTCTTGTATTGCCTGTTTGTGAATGGCTGGAGAGACATAGAGTGTCCAGAATTTTATCTGCCATTATTGCCATTCTTTTAGCTTTCGTAGTTTTGGCTGGCCTCAGTACGTTTGTTTATTTTCAATTATTAGCTCTAATGGAAGATGTGGGCTCCTTAAAAGAACCCTTTGAGGAGCTGATTGGAGGGTTGCAACAATTTTTATCCTCCAATTTTGGCTTCGATGGATATATTGATTTTGATACCGTAAAGCAATCGGTATATAATTATATGGGAAGTAATGCCAAGGCTTTAACTGAATGGCTGGGAGGTGCGGTTTCACTCTTTACATCTATTGTGCTGGTTCCGGTTTTTATGTTTTTAATATTAATGTTTCGGGATTTTTTGCAGGAATCGGCAATAAAAATATTTGAGAGAAAAGGGGAAGAACAGCGGGATACTTTTAAACTAATACTGACAAAAGTAAAAGAAGTAGTTCAAAATTATATAACCGGTATTCTTATCGTAAGTGTTATCCTGGCCGTTGTTTATTCTATTATGCTCACAATAATTGGAATAGATTATGCAATATTTTTTGGAATTTTTGCAGGTGCTTTAGCCATTGTTCCTATCATTGGGCCCATTGTGGGGTCAGTAATTCCAATTATGTATTCACTGCTAACAATGGATTCGCTGTTTTACCCGCTGATTATTCTCGCAGGTTTTTATATTGTTGAAACACTGGAAGGAAATTTTCTCGAACCGGTTGTATTAGGTCGGCAGGTAAGCTTAAATGCCTTATCGGCTTTACTGCTTCTTTATGTGGGTGCAGAGATTTGGGGACTTGCAGGTATGATTCTTTTTATTCCGATTGGCGCAATCCTAAAAGCAACTTTCGATGAAGTGGAATCTCTAAAACCTATCGGGTATTTAATGGGCAGAGTTCCTGATGAAGAGTTTCATAAATCTGAATGGTCAAAAAAGATCACAGGCTTTTTTAAAAGAGATGACAATGAAACATAATTACTCTTCTGCATCCTGCAGATTAACCTTTTGCAAGGGAGTGTAGGCAGGACCTTCAAGAACAGTACCGTCCGTGGCAAAACGGCTTGCATGGCAGGGACAGTCCCATGTTTTCTCGGCATTATTCCAGTTCACAATACATGCCATATGGGTGCAAACAGCTGAACAGGCATCCATTTTGCCGTCTTCATCTTTATATATCGCTAATTTATTATCACCTTTTTCCAAAACCTTTCCTTCTCCGGGAGCAATACCGGCAAGGTCTTCATCACTTAAAGTTCCGGGGATATTGCGTAAATATTGTTTTGCTACATTCAGGTTTTCTTTCACAAATTCTTTTGCGGCTTTTAAAGGTTGATTTCTTGTAGAATCAAATAACTCTGCAAAGGTATTGCGAGTGCCGGTTATTAAGTCCGAAATAATTATTCCCGCAAGGGTTCCATAAATTAACCCGTCTGTGGAAAAGCCAGTGGCAAGATAAACATTAGAGTCTTTTTGCTCCCTTCCAATATAGGGCAGAGAATCGGCGGGCACGTAATGCTGCCCACCCCACCTATTGGTTATTTCTTTGACGCTAAAATGATGCCGTGCAAATTCCTCTAATTCTTTAATATGCCTTATGTTGTTGTCTGTTTGTCCTGTTTTATGAGGTTTGCCTACCACCACCAGGTATACTTCTCCGTTTTTATGATATGTTCGGGTAGATATTTTTTCCTTGCCTTCAAAATAGCCCCAAAAAATTCCCTCCGGATGATTATTCTCTTCCAAAGTACAAGCTATCCCATATTCCCGATAGGGGCCTAAAAGGGTTTGCACAAACTTGATTCCTTTAGGAGTATGAGTGGCATGCACAACATGCTCAGCTTTAATTTTGAAATTATCTGTATGAACCAGTAGATAACCGCCATGTTCCTCTACATCTGTTACTTTGGTGTTCTCATAAATGCGGCACTTTTTTGAATCTATATTTTTAGCAAAACCCTGCACATACAGCATAGGATTTAATTGCGCCTGTCCATCTATTTTTATTGCCCGTTTAGTTGCAAAAGGAATTTCGGAATCCCGAGCTTTCGACATTAACAAGCCGATTTCTTTTCCAGTTTCCAGTTCACGCTCAAGCCGGTCGTTATTTTCTTCAGCAGCAGAATACATATACCATGGCTGCCGCTTAAAATCACACTCAATTTCAAATTGATAAATAATCTGTTCGATGGCATCAACTGCAGAATTCCTGGCTTTCACAACATCAGCTAAAGTATTCGCATCATATTTTGCACGCAACATTCCCAGGTTTTTGTCAATAGTATTATAAAGATTGCCGGTGCTGTGGCTGGTAGTGCCTGCTCCAACTTTTGCTGCTTCCAGAACTGCAACAGTTAAACCTTTTTCAGATAAATGATGTGCTATGGTAAGGCCGGTAATACCCCCGCCGATTACAGCCACATCAACAGAGATATCTTTTTTTAGGGCAGGAAAATCGGTGGTATCAGCAAAAGTATTCCAGAGTGATTTATTGAACATAAGAGAACCTTGTTGTACTGTTTTAAAGAATTGGCCTCAATAAAACCACCAGAAAAGAATGGAGAGGATTTTAAGCCCTGGGTTTTCCAATTGGTCCGGAATTGGCATCATCATATTTTTCTTTAGCTCCTACACTGTAACGAGTATAAGGAATGGCTTCCAATCTATCTTTTTGAATCTTTTTGCCAGTGTCTTCACACACACCATACGATTTATTAGATATCCGATCTAATGCTGCATTAATTTCTTCAAGTTTATCCAGTTGGCGGTCTATTAATGTATAGTTGGTTTCCTTGCTCTCTTCCTCTGTTCCCAGATCGCCGGGGTGGTGATCTTGCGAAGAGGAAACATCATCGCGATTAGAATCAACGTCTCCTATAACTTCTTTAAGCTCATTAACCTCACCTGTTGTCTCTTGTTGCTCTTTAAGCAAAAGTTCTTTGAAATGCTCAAGTTCCTCATCGCTATATGGGGTATTATTCACAGCGTAATTACGATCCGGCATAATATTGAGTATCTATTTCTGATTATAATTGTTCAATATAAACAGGGGTAAATTTGGTTTTGTTCCTGTTTAAAATAAATAGATAAAATTTTACTTCGTTTGCATAGTCTTTAAGTAATTTAATACATTCATTCTTTCAAACAACTTACCTATCCTTTAACAAGATGAAAGCAATTTTAATACTTGCTAAGATTAAAATCTATGTGTTGATTGGCGGGTATAATTTTCAATAAATGAAAATTTTCGGGTTCACTATCTCTATTAAAAGGTTGATTTCATATAAAATTTAGCAGCAGTAATTTTAGAACAAATAAATATGCTATGGCAAAAAAGAGTGGGTTTACCAGTGCTGATACTAAAGAATTGTTTGATAATAGTTCAGTAATAGTATTCAAATGTGCAGTAACTGATACGTACCCCATCACCTTTATTAGTAGCAATGTACGTGAAATTTTAGGATTTGAACCTGCTTACTTCTTTTCTAATCAAGAAGGTTGGTCCAGCAGAATACATCCTGAAGACAAAGAAAAAGTAAATACGCAGTTTGAGATCATCCTGGAGAAAGGAGGTAGTACAATTAATGAATACCGGTTTAGAAGAAAAGATGGTAAATATGTATGGCTGCGTGATGAAATTAAGACGAAGAAAGATGAAGAAGGTAATTCAACTACAATTTTAGGGGCCTGTTTTGAAATAACTGATAGAAAAAAATCAGAACTTGATACGCAAAAGGATATAGAGAAAGAACTAAGAAAGCGATTGGATTATCAACATGCACTATCCCAATGCTCTAACCTGCTGATAGATAGTTCGGGCTTTGATACGGTAGAAAAAGCACTTTCTATTTTATTAAAAACAACAAGAACTGATCGGGTTTATATATTTACCAATAGTAAGGATGTGGCTGGTAATATAAGCTTAAGCCAAATACATGAAGTTTGCAGCGAAGGTGTAATTCCGGAAATTGATAATCCTGAATTGCAAAATATGCCCTTTGACAGCCTGCCGTGGGTTTTTGGACAGCTGGCTCAAAATAAGATTGTTGATATTCCCATTAGAAGATTGCCATCCCCAGAAAGAGAATTTATGGCAGATCAGGAAATCAAGTCTTTTTTGCTGCTGCCGGTTTTTATAGATGACGACTGGTTCGGTTTTATGGGTTTTGACTCCACCCGATTTGAAAGAGAGTGGCAAGAACATGAAATAATGGTATTGAAAACGGCTGCTGATATTATTGGCACCTACTTCAAAAGAAAGGCAGTAGAAGAATCGCTTTTGCAACAAAAGAACTTCACGCAGCAAATGCTCGACAGCCTGCCAAGTATAATAGTGCTGATGAATAAAAAGATGGAATTCCTGCAATGGAATAAAACCGCAGAAAAATTTACCGGCTATACGTCAAAAGAACTTTATGGAAAAACCGCCTATGATATCATTGCCCCTGAAAGTCATAAAAATATGGAGGGTGCCCTCGGTAGAATAGTTAATAAAGGGGAAACGGAAGGAGAGGAGTTAATCCTGTTGCATAAATCCGGGAAAAAGCATCTGTATTTTTGGCGGGGTGAAGTCTTAAAAATGGATGGAGAAGCTGTCTTTGTAATTGTGGGTTTAAATATCACAAAACAAAAAGAAATGGAGACAGAGCTTATTGAGGAAAAACGCCTGGCTGATGCCATTATAAACAGTTTGCCTGGTATTTTTTATGTGATTGATAAACACGGAAATTATCTTCGCGTTAATAAAAATTTCGTTAAAGAATTTGGTTATTCGGAAAGGGAATTAAGAGATATGAATCCGCTGAAATTTTATGATGAGAAAGATCAAAATTTAATCTCAGCTAAAATAAAACAGGTTTTTACTGAAGGGAGTGCAAATGTGGAGTTGCATCCTATAACAAAAGCAGGGAAGAAAATACCATATTATCTAAAGGCTATTCGTTTCGATCGTAAAGACGAAAGTTTTGTAATAGGAACTGGCCATAATATCAGCGAACAAAAACAGAGAGAAGCAGACATGCAGGCATCAGTGGATGAAAAGCATGTATTGTTACAGGAGATACACCATCGTGTAAAGAATAATCTTGCTGTAATTTCAGGATTATTAGAATTGCAAGCCTATGAATTTGATCATCCGGAGTTTAGAAGACTTGTACTTGATAGCCAGAGACGAATTCAAACCATGGCAATGATTCATGAAAAGCTGTACCAATCGGAGAGCTTGAGCCGCATTTCTGTACTGCAATACATTGATGATTTGATCAAACAAATAGGAAGCAGTTTTAATATCCAGAATAAGAAAATATCGATTGAAACTAATATTGAGGATACCGATCTGAATATAAATCAGGCAATTCCTTTTGCTCTTGCTATAAATGAAATTATCTCCAATTCCTTTGAACATGCTTTTAAAGGAAGGGATAAAGGAAAAGTTGAAGTAGAATTGTACGAATCAGCCGGAAAAATTTATACGGTCATTAAAGATGACGGTGTGGGTTTAGCAGAGGAAAAAAGCCAAAAATCCAGTTCGCTGGGAATGACACTTATTCAAGCCCTGTTTTCACAAATAGGAGCTGAATGGTCTATGGAGGGTGAAAAAGGAGGCGTTACTTTTTCTATTTCATTTCCAAAAGACAAAGAAAAAGGCTCAAGCAGTGCTCTTGATGATTTATAAAATAACCTCTTGCAAAGTAATTTCTACAAAAAATGATTAGTGTTGAAAGTATTACTCCAGGATGGAAATAATAGCTTCATAATAAATAGCCCCCATTACATGATATCCGGCTTCGTTTAAATGAACACCATCACTTGCAACATGTTCATTTAAATTTAAAGCATCTTCCACATCAGCGAGTACAATATTATCACCGGCTGCTATTCGGTTTTCAATATGTACTCTCATAGCTGTATTATAATCTTTGACAATAACTGCGCGGTCTCTGTCGGGCATGGTTTCTTTTCCATTTTCTTTTGAAGTAACCGGCGGAATGGTTGCGGCAATGATATACATATCCGGATCGCTGCTGTCAAATATTAACTGAACCAGATCATCCCATCTCTCAGCAATTTCCTCACCTGTTTCATCAAAATACCAAGCCATATCATTGGTGCCAATCATCAGGAACACATACTGTGGTTTATGCCTTCTCATTAATGATTCAGTTTTATCCGCAACTTCTTGAATGGTTATGCCTCCAACACCTTCATGATCATGATCAGGAAGACTATTTCGCTGTACCTGGTCACCTACATAATTGATTGAATAACCGTCATCAACTAATAAATGCCATAGCTTGATTCTTGAGCGCCCATCGTTTGTTATGCTATCACCCAAAGGCATAATAATCAGTTCAGATTCGGTAGCGGGAGAATCCGACTCATCGTCCTCATTATCATTCTCTGAATCATCCCCTGAGTCTTCATCCTCAGAATCATCTTCTCCCGAATCATCATTTCCGGAATTATCATCCCCTGAATCATCGTCTCCAGTATCAGTTCCGGTATCATCTTCTCCAGAATTATCATCACCAGGATCAGTGCCTGAAGTTGTATCCGAGTCGGTTTCTGCACTAGCAACTATATTATAAATCAGCTCTGCCTCAAGTGTGTCGGAACTTTCATTTACCAATAATCCGGAAATAATATACCCGCCGAAAAGACTATCCGGCTGGCTTAACAGGTAGGTTTCATTTCCAAGTTCTTCAATAGCAATTGAATCGGACGCAAACTGAGCAACAGTGATATTTGACTCACTGGTAAAATAATCCGAAAACCGAAACTCGGTACTTTCTGCCTGAACTCCACTGATGCTATCTGCTGTTTGTGTAATGCTGGATGGCGCAGGGGCTTGAGGACCGAGAGAATTACTATCTTCAGAAACGGGGCTATTACATTGAGCGAAGAGCAATAATAGGGAGGTAAGAATAGTGATGATGATACTTCTCATTTCTTAATGGTTATTTATTAAAGGGATTTAAACCAGACATCATTTCTCTTATAGTCAATTAAATCTCTCTTGTTTCTATTTGTAGCAGATGCTAAATCTTTCTTGTAATAATTATTCCATCTAACCTGCTTGCAAAAAAAAAGTTCCCAACATTATTAAGTATTTACTGAACTAAATAGCAGCAGAAATTAATTAGCAATAGAGGAGGGTGTTTTTTTTGATGATCGGTAGCCTCTTGATAAGCTTTAGCTACGGAAACAACAGAAGCTTCATCAAATAAATCTCCCATACAAGTTATACTAGTGTTGTGAATATCGGCAGAAAACGATTGAGGTTTCAACTATAGGCAGCCTTTGGCCCGCTCC
>JBBDNN010000104.1:0-10937 GCA_040877545.1 Balneolaceae bacterium | reverse complement strand
CTATAGTTGAAACCTCAATCGTTTTCTGCCGATATTTCAACATTGACACAACACTGGTATAGTTCAAGCTTGGTTGCCTTTAGCCCGAACGCTGCGATCACTTTCAGACGCTCGCAGATTCTACAAAAGTAAAAATCACCCCACCATTTAATCATGTAAATCACAGTTAAACCTCTTTTGGAATATTAAAGATTTTTTCTTGGTTAAAGAGATACTTAGGCTAAGATTAATCTTGTCAGGCAGAATAATTTCAATTTCAAATGGATCGTAAAAAAGTATTTTTCAAGTCTATCATCCTTTGGTCACTTTTATTTGTGATTGTGGTAACGGTGCCACTTTTTATAACCGGAATAGATCATGCTGAACCACATCGTGGTTTTTGGATTGAGTTTGGTGCCGGATTGGGATTTGTTGCTCTGTCAATTATGATTCTCCAGTTTCTGTTAACCGCCCGCTTTCGGAATGTAAAACCGGGCTTCGGACATGATGGACTGCTTTACTTTCACCGGCAAGCCGGATTAATTGCATGGATTTTTGTGATCGCCCATTTTATGGTGTTATTCCTTGCTGATTCCAGCTACACTTCCTACCTGGACCCTGCCGTAAATGCTCCCCGGGCCATAGCTTTGGTTTTTGTAGTAATTCTGTTATCCCTTTTGCTGGCCACATCCTATTGGCGTAAGAGCTTTGGATTAAATTATGAATGGTGGCGGATTTCACACGGCTTAGCTGCCGTCACTGTAATTGTAATTGGCCTCGGCCACGCTCTTATGGTTGATTTCTATACCTCCGGTCTTTGGAAAAAAGCTCTGTGGATTATCTTCACAGGTTTTGCCATGGTGCTGTTACTGCATATCCGCCTTGGAAAGCCTTTAAGAATTTCCAGGTTCCCTTATAAAGTAATCGGCCTGAAAACTGAGACGGAAGATGTCTGGACGTTGGAAGTTGAAGCTGATAACCATCATGGAATGGATTTTGAAGCCGGACAATTCGCATGGATTACTTTAGGAGACTCTCCATTTAAACTCCAGCAACATCCTTTTTCCATTTCCTCCAGCGCAGAAAAGGAGAAAAAGTGCCAATTTACCATAAAGGAATTAGGCGATTTCACCGGCGACATCAGCTCTGTTGATATAGGAACAAAAATCTACCTGGAAGGCCCCTACGGAACGTACACTTTGCCTTCAGATATGGATGTCCAGATAGTATTTTTTGCGGGAGGAATTGGCATCACCCCAATAATAAGTATGCTGAGAACTATGAATGACCAAAAAGATTTCCGCAACATTACTTTGCTGTATGGAAACAAGAATCTTGAAACCATTGCCTTTCGGTCTGAACTGGAAGAAATGCAGGAGACACTCGACCTGGAGGTTATTCATGTGCTGGAAGAGCCACCTTCGGAGTGGGAAGGAGAGGAGGGGTTCATCAATGATGAAATTATGAAACGCCATCTTCCTGAAGATTCGGGTAGTGTGATTTATTATATCAACGGACCGCCTGTAATGCAGGAAGCTATAGAAGCCAATTTAAAAGAAAAGAAGGTTCCGCTTTGGAGAATGCAATCCGAGAGTTTTGAAATCGTGTAAATCCTAAATAGAAGTCTATGCGAAATTTATTTATTCAACGTCTGGTAATAGCAATCACCGCAGTCATTCTAATTTTCGTGGTACTTTTTGCAATGTGAGGAATTAAATGATATCAGTAATTTTTGCTGTATTTTTGCACATAAATTCATAAATGATATTCCATGGATCTCAATCTTACCAATCAACTCTTTCTCATTTGCGGGGCCTCCAGTGGTTTTGGCCGGGCAGTAGCCGAGCGGTTGTTAGCTGAAGGTGCAAATGTTCTTGCCGTGGCTCGCCGCGAAGAAAAACTTGCTGAATTGACGAATGCTTTTCCCAAACAAGTTCAAACAATAATCGGCGATCTTACTGAAGCTTCTGCACTGGATAAAATAGATTCAACAATAAAAAACAGGCAGCTTTATGGAGCTCTCATTAATGCCGGTGGACCTCCTCCTTTATCCGCTTTGGAAACGACTATGGACCATTGGGATGAAGCCTATCAATCTGTACTGCGCTGGAAAGTTGATCTGGCTTTGCGGCTGGTTCCGCATTTTTCTGATTACGACTATGGGCGCCTGCTTTTTGTGGAAAGTCAATCGGTGAAGCAGCCAATTCCTTCGCTGGTGCTTAGTAATGCATTTCGTGCTGGTGTGGCGGGTTTTGCTAAAACACTATCGCTAGAAGTAGCTAAATCCGGAATTACTGTAAATATTCTCGCTCCTGGTTCCCACGAAACGCCGGCTATTGACCGGGTTATCAACAAGAAAAGCGAAGAGACCGGCAAGACCTTAGAACAAGTAAAGAAGATGATGGAAGAAAATATTCCCGTTGGCCGGATGGGAAAAGCCGAAGAGTTTGCCTCCCTGGCAGCCTGGCTGCTTTCTTCCTTTTCTGGATATGTGACCGGTCAAACCATCAGCCATGATGGCGGAAATATAAAAGGGTTGTTTGGGTAGGCTGCGAAGTTTTGAAAAACCCAGGAAACAAAAATCAAAGTAATTGGAAATAGCCACGGGAAAAACTATGGGGCCGGGCAATGGAAAAATTGATAGATTAATTTCAGCAAACAAAGAAATCGACAATTTTATGAAAAAGACCAACAGGGATCGAATGCTGGCAGGTGAACCTTACAATCCCTTTGACCGAGCCTTAGGTGCCGAAAGAAAAAAAGCACGGAAACTGCTGAGTCGTTTTAATAACCTGATGGGGGAAGAGCCGCGTGAGCAGAATAAACTAATTCAGCATCTTTTTGGAAAAATGGGAAAACAAAGCCGTATAGAACCTCCTTTTTATTGTGATTACGGGAGCAACATTTCCATTGGTGATCGTGTTTTTTTTAATTTCAACTGTACCATTTTAGATCCGGCTAAAGTAGTAATTGGTGACCGATGCTTATTTGGGCCTAATGTTCAGATATATACAGTTTCTCATCCCTTAGATCATGTGGAAAGAGCCAAAGGAACTGAAACTGCCCATGAAATACATATCAGTGATGATGTATGGATTGGAGGGGCGGCGATTGTACTTCCCGGAATAAGTATTGGTACTGGTAGTGTGATTGGCGCGGGCAGTGTGGTTACCAAAAATATACCGGAAAAAGTATTTGCAGCGGGAAATCCTTGTAAGGTTATTAGAGATCTGGATTAATTACCGTAGATTTAATTTTCAATAAACCCACAAAACAACTGTTGGAGAAAAATGAACATTTTTACAAAAACTAAACCTTTTGCGTGTAATTTCCTGCTACTGACTTTTCTTCTTCTTCTTTTCAGCTTTACTGCAAAAGCCCAGGAAAGTCCGGTTATGGCTGATGGCGCTGAACTTAAATTGATCTCAGATAAATTTTCATTCACAGAAGGCCCGGCAGTAGATATATATGGGAATGTTTTCTTCACAGATCAGCCGAATAACCGAATTTTGAAATGGTCAAACAGTGATTCAATTACAGTTTTCATGGAAGATGCCGGTCGTTCCAACGGCCTCTATTTTGATTATGATGGTAATCTTTTAGCCTGTGCCGATGAGGATAATCAACTCTGGAAAATCACCCCGGAAAAAGAGATAACGGTGTTGATTGATGATTTCAAGGGAAAGAAACTTAACGGGCCAAATGATCTGTGGGTGGACTCCCGCGGCGGTTTTTACTTTACCGATCCATACTACCAACGCGAGTACTGGAGCCGAACTGAGAAAGAAATAGAAAATGAAAGAGTATATTTTTTCGCAACAGACACAAAAGAGATCATTCCTGTAGCTGAGGACCTGGTAAAACCCAATGGCATCATTGGTTCACCAGATGGCAAGATGCTTTATGTTGCTGATATCGGCGATGAAAAAACATGGTCGTATTCTATTAACAATGATGGCAGTTTATCCGAAAAAACTTTGTTTGCGGAGATGGGTTCTGATGGTATGACTATAGATGATGAAGGCAATATTTATCTTACCGGAGATGGAGTTACTGTATTTAATAAAAGTGGGGAACAGATCGAACATATTCCTGTTCCTGAAGACTGGACGGCTAACGTTACTTTCGGAGGCAAAGGTCAGCAACTGCTTTTTATCACCGCCAGTAAATCTTTATATACTTTAGAAATGAAAGTGAATGGTGTGCGGTAAATTTATCTATTTGGCTAGCAGCATCTTTTTAGTAAAGGTTTGTTGGTCAACCTCCAGGCGATAAATATAAATGCCACTTGCTAATGCCCCTGCATCCCATTTTGCATTGTAAGTTCCTGCCGTTAAGATCCCGTTTTCCAGAACAGTGACTTTACGCCCGAGCACATCATAAATAGTTAGTTTCACCTGTGCTTTTTCTGGAAGTTCAAACCGGATATTTGTAGAAGGATTGAACGGGTTAGGATAATTTTGCCCCAGGTTAATGGAAGAAGGTAGCTCTTCTTCAGTTTCATTACTTACAGATTCTCCATTTGTTGTACCCGGACTTCCTTTATAATGAATAGAAGCTGACCAGCTTTCTGCTATTGAATTATCCATAAAGGGATCTTTTAACTCCAGTGAATGTCCATTTCCATCTGCCTGCGAATCCCAGGGGCTGACATCATCATATTCCACAGAATCTACCAGTTCACCTGTTTCATCAAAAATCCGCACCTGATCACCACTGCCACTCAAACCAAATCCCAATTCTCCGATTACGTTACCGATATTACTGTAAATCCCATCAAACATGTTTTGATCTACTACAATTACCAGGTAACCCTGCGAATCTATGATTGTGTTATCCGGGATAATAAATTCGTGTTGGTTATCATCATCTTTAACAACCCACCCGCTTACATTAAAAGATGAACCGGCGGAATTATATAACTCAATCCAGTCATCCGAATCTGCATCATCCGCAGCATTATACATTATTTCATTTATTACGATATCTGAAGCACTGGCTGTAGATGGCGTAAAATTGGCGGTCAGATTTGGTTCATTATTTGATTCTATAGAGATTTTCCTTTCTGTAGATGTAGAAGCACCGCTCCATCCTCCAAATGTATATCCAGAATTGGGAATGGCTGTAATTTCAACCGGAACATCTCCGAAATAATCTCCGGTCCATGGGTATTCATCCGGAATAATACGATTTACTTGTACAGAACCTCTTGCACTGTGAGAGACATTCACTGTAACAGGTTTACGCTCACCTACATTAAAAAATGATTCAATATGAGATTCCATATAATCAGGCCTGCTGCGGGCAAAATTCCTCAAGGATCCTACCGCGCCATGCCAATCTGATTTTGATCCCCACCATTTACTTTTATGTGCGGCCATTTCACTATCAATGCCTTGAGCCAGTGAATCGATTACAGAAATAATATGATCCTCCTCAAAAACCGTATTTAATAAATCACCAAACCTGTTTATAAATGCTTGCTCAAAGCTTTCACTTTCCAAAAATTTCCTGAAAATATGGGTTGACCAATGCGGGTTTGGCCATTCCGGGCCATATTTTGCTGTTGCAAAATTGAGCATGTTAATATGGGCCGGATGCCCGCCATACATATTAAATCCAAAATCTGTGTCGTATAAAATCCAGCGAAACTTGCCGTTCTTTTCTTTCCAATAGCGGAGATTATTTCCAGGCCAGTCTCTGTTTACATAGAAGATTTGTGCAGCCATATAATCTATGTAATTATCTAAATCTACATGCTGCAAAACAGAGTTATAATTGTCCTGATTTTGCATATCGGCACTTTCCAGCGCATTCATAAACGCATCATAGGAACTGGTACTGCCGTGTTTGGCAAAGCCATTATTTTCTATTAAATCAATATCATCGGTATCTACGCCATGATTTGAAGCGATAAAATGTTCATTAATTTTTTCCCGGATGTTGTGTATGCCATAATATTCTCCGTTTAAATAAACAACCACCGGCTGATAAGCCTGATAATCAATTTCTGTATCCTCAATAAGGGTTTTCATTAGTGCATCCCGGAAGTGCGTATCATTAAAATCGTTGCCCGAATTCCTCAGCACGAAAGATTCAAAAATATCAATCTCCTTTTCTTCAAATAGCCGGTATTCCAATTCAGGGTTACCATATTCTCCCCGGAAAAAGACAGCTAAAGACTTTTGAGAATTATTCCGGCTACAGCCACCAAAAATTTTTGCTCCTATATTTGAGCTAAAGCCAGGGGAGCCACCATTTTCATATAGTTCAATATGTGCAGGAATCTCCCAATCCTGATTCCAGTTTCGAGCACCAGTACAATTACCTTCAATTCCATTGGTGCCCTCTACATAGATACCCGATTCATCACTCCATAAATTATCCGGTGGGGTGACAAGGGAAATCACCGGAAGATCATGTTCAGCATCTATAAAATAAGTTTGGGTTTCAATATTACTTGATAATTTGCCCTCTTCTATAGCTCTTAATTTTACTGTAGTGGTTTCATCTATTAATAAAGAGGATTCGAATAAATCAGAGGAAGAGGTAGGATCATTACCGTCAGTCGTATAATAAATATTATTAGCAATACCGGTCGAAATTTCTATTTCAATACTCCCGCTATAAAATCCACCGTAGTTTGTCAACTCGGGAACGGAAAGCCGTTCTTCAAACCCCTCTCCTGCATTTTCCTCAAGCGGTGTTGGCTCATCAAAAAGAGCCCAGCTTGCGGGATTACCAGCAGGGCGGCCATAAGATTCATCCATATTTAGCGCCGGGAAAGTTATTTCATCCTCTGTAATTCCGAAAGGATTAATTAGTGTGATATTTTCTCCATCCGCACTCAACTTAAAATTTGTATGGGGATAATTTACCGCTGTAGAATTCAGGTTAGTTTCTCCGGCTACGTCCCTGGTTTCTTCAGGTGGTGTTGAATGACCTACACTCAAAAATGGGATTAATGTGATGTCTGAAGAAGTGGTACTGTTATTATGCACTTGAATTGCCAGCACATTTTCACCTGTTTCCAACAAATCAGTAAAATCATTTAAGGAAATGGCTGGTAATTCCTCTCCAAATGCCAGTAAAGGTTCGGTATAGATGGAAGCAACTGCATTATGTGGCTGAGGTGCTTCTCCATCCATATTTTCACGGGAAATTTCTACACCATTCAAATAGGCTATATAGCCATCATCAAAATCTATGTGGAGCATCATGGATGCTATATTCTCTGCATCATCTATCGTAAATGTTGTTCGGGTAAAAATGGAGAGAATTCCACTGCTTGTTACTGTAGCATCATCTTCATCCCCATAACCTATTCCAAAAGGACCGGTTTCCCACGCTGAATCATCAAATGCAGGTAATATCCAATCTGATGAAACAGAAGTTGATGGAACTAAATATTGGGTATCATCTCCCTGCCTTACGATCGTCTCCCAATAAGCAGTGTGACCTTCGCGATCTTTATCAGAAGCAAAAAGTAAATAGTAGCCGCCGGTTTCAAGGGTTATATCTGAAATTGTCCATTGGAAAGGGTCTTCTGCGTCGTCAGAAATACCATAGCCGGATAAATCAATGGGTGCATCTCCTGTATTATAAAGTTCAATCCAATCCGGGTGGTCTCCATCTTCATCCAGTAGTCCATTTTGGTTGCTGGCAACTATTTCGTTGATTACAACTTGCCCAAATGTGGCGGTGGAAAAGCAAATCAGGAATAGAAATGCAGTAATAATTGGTTGAAAATATGCTGTAATTATTTGCTTCATAAAATCCATTTTAGGGAAAAGAAGATGTTTTAGCTTTTCTCAAGGTAGTTCAATATTCAGTTTTAAGCCAATCCTGATCTACGTGAGTTGTGGCTATGGCTTACTAAAAGCTTACTCTATCCTCAATTTAGGAACGGTTGAAAGTTATATGCCCTTTTAGGTGCAACAGTTTCTGAAAAAAATTAATCTCATTGCAATGGAAATGGAAATGGAAATGGAAATGGAAAACTACAAGAAATACCTGCTAATGCTCAGTCTCTCCTTTATAATTATGTACAGCGTGATGTACGCAAACGCAGCAGCTTCTGATCACATTTACCTAAACCTGAACCGTTTTTATATGACAGTGCTGATGGTGTCTCCAATGGCACTTGTAATGTTAGGTGTAATGTCCCCGATGTACAAAAACAAAAAGCTGAACAGGATTATTGTTGGCTTGTGTGTCACCTTTTTCGTTGTTGCTTTCATTTTATTAAGGGCTCAAACTTTTGTGGGTGATAAACAATTTATGAAGTCTATGATTCCACACCATTCTTCAGCTATTTTGGTAAGTGAACAAGCGAAAATAAAAGACCCGGAAGTAAAAGAGCTTTCCCTGCAAATTATTGAATCCCAAAAAGAGGAAATAGCGCAAATGAAGAACATATTGGAGAGAATGGGTAGTGATTAAAATCTGTTGATCAAATTCCTTGGCTATTGATATTATTCCCGGGCGAGACCATGCAAAAAGAAAAAGTACTTATAACAGGTGCCGGTCCTACAGGTCTTAGCTGTGCTAATCTTTTGGCTAAAATGGATATTCCTTTTCTACTGATTGACAAAAATCCACAGCCATCCAAAGAGTCTAAAGCTTTTGCAATTCATGCCCGCACATTGGAAATATTTGATCAATTAGGAATAGCAGATAGAGCAGTTAGCGAAGGAAATACCGATAACACCCTCCATCTTATTAACAAGGATAAGGAGGTTGGAAAATTTCGGTTTACAGAAATATTACCGGGTGAAACAAATTATCCTCACGTATTGGTTCTTCCACAGGATAATACCGAAAAGCTAATGACAGAAGCCTTAGAAGAAAAGGGGCAAAAAGTACATTGGACGCATAAACTTACAAACCTATCACAGAATAAAGACCGGGTAACAGCTACAATTAAGTTACCATCGGGTGAAGAAACAGAGAAAGAGTTTCAATATGTGATTGGATGTGATGGGGCTGGAAGTAAAGTAAGAGACAAGGCAGGATTCTCTTTCAAGGGAAAGACATTTTCATCTACCTTCTATCTTGCCGATTCTGAAATAAAATGGAAATTTAGCCATGGGGACATCTATTTTATTTTTTCACGTGGTTATCTATCTGGATTATTTTCTTTCCCGGAGAAAAATAAATATCGGCTTTTTAACTTCTTGAATTCCTCTGTTCAAAGATGAAGATGCTGATTTACCTTTTTGGGATGTTCAAAAAATACTCGATGATAATCCTTACCTCCCGATGAAAGCTGCTAACATGGAGTGGTCTTCTGTTTTTAAAATACACAGCCGGTATACTGGAAATTTTAACAAAGGCAGAATATTTCTGGCAGGCGATGCCGCCCACGTACACACTCCTGCCGGCGGACAAGGAATGAATTCTGGTATTCAGGACGCCTACAATCTGGCCTGGAAACTCAGCTTGGTGCTAAAAAAATCAGCAAAACCTGAACTGCTCAATACTTTTCACGAAGAACGATTTCCCATTGCAAAAAATCTGCATAAAACAACCGACCGCTTTTTCCAGTTAATGATTCAACAAAATAAAGCAGCAGATTTTTTTCGAATGCATATTTTTCCTAATGCTTTCAAGGTAATTTTTGGGCTGAAAGGGATTCGAACAAATCTCCTCAGACGTTTTTCTCAGCTTGCCATTAAATACAGGTTCAGTTCTTTATCTCAGGAAGGATTAACAAGTGGCTTTTACAAACATTCACCCAAAGCCGGAGACCGGGCACCTTATTGCGAAATCACCTTAGATGGTGAGGATTCGAATATATTCCAGCTCTACAAATGCACCCACTTTACTTTAATAATAGCTGTTTCAGAAACTGATAATGAAAATATTCACCAGATTTATGAGCATTTTCAAAACAGCCATCTCCCTGTTCGGGTATTCCAAATTACCGATTCATCAGCCAAGAATTCTTTTTTTGATGTGTATGGAATTAAAAGAAACGCAATTTTCATCATCCGGCCAGACAGCCATATTGCTTTCCGTTCCTCCGCATTAGATATCAGGGAAATTGAGGTGTATTTTGAAACAATAGTTAGAAGCCGATAATCACTGAATAAATTTTGTCGGATGTTTTTCTGTTAAGGAATGAAATAACAGAATTCAGTCATGGAAAAAACAGTATCAGGAGTCACTATAGAATGTATAAAAGGTGATATTGCCTCACAGGCAGATATTGAAGCCGTTGTAAATGCCGCAAATGCACAGCTTGAAATCGGCGGGGGAGTAGCTGGTGCTTTACATCGTGCAGCCGGGCCGGGACTTAGTGAGGAATGTCGTCCATTGGCTCCCATAAAACCTGGAGAAGCCGTAATTACCGGCGGGCATAAGCTCCCAAATTCGCATGTAATCCATTGCCTGGGACCGGTTTTCGGCAGAGATAAACCGGAAGAAAAGTTGCTGGCCTCCTGCTATCGCAATGCGCTGCGTTTAGCTGAAGAAAATAAAATAGAGTCTGTTGCCTTTCCGGCTATTTCCACCGGTGCATTTGGTTATCCTGTGAAAGAAGCAGCTGAAATTGCCTTTGGGACTATCGGGGAAATGGCTTCAAAATTAAACCATATCAAAAAAATTCGCTTTGTACTTTATAGCGAATCTGATCTCAATGTTCATGAACAGGTATTAGAAAATTATCAGCAATGAATTTTCATCAAAAAAAAATTTCACTCTCTCCGAAATCGAGAGGTTATCATATAATCACAAGTGAAGTACTGGGGCAGGTTCCTGAAATTAAAAACATCAGCACCGGAATAGTCCATATCTTTATTCAGCATACCAGTGCAAGCCTGACGATTAATGAAAATGCTGACCCAAGTGTTCGTCGTGATTTTGAGACCCATTTTAAACGAGCTGTTCCCGAAGATACTTCTCTTCCTGTTTTGTGCAATGCATGACCCACATTTTTAAATTTGCATACTCAGCAG
>JBBDNN010000103.1:0-11119 GCA_040877545.1 Balneolaceae bacterium | reverse complement strand
AAATAAACCACACTCAAGAATAGTGTTACTAAAAGGATACAACGAGGATGGTTTTATCTTTTTCACAAATTACGCCAGTGATAAAGGCAAAGACCTGGAGCAAAATCCCAACGCAGCTTTATGTTTTTTTTGGATTGAATTGGAAAGGCAGGTTCGAATTGAAGGCACCGTAGAGAAAATCCCCAAAGCCGATAGTGAGAATTACTTTAAAAGCAGGCCTCATAAAAGTCAGATCGGCGCCCTGGCCTCTAACCAGAGCGAAGTGGTGGAAAACCGCGAGTTTTTAGAGAAGAAGTTTGAAGAATTATCAGAGAAATACACAGAGGATAATGTAGATATGCCGGAAACCTGGGGAGGCTATCTGGTGAAGCCCACCATGTTTGAATTCTGGCAGGGAAGACGCAGCCGGCTTCACGACCGGATTAAATATACTTTGGAAGATGGAGAGTGGGGCATAAGACGGCTTTCGCCATAATTAACCTCATCCCGACTCTGACATTTCTAAAAATGCTTAAATGGAATTATCCTTCGGAAGAACTCAATAAAAAATATGCCCAAGATAAAAGAGCAGCGCATGGAAGACATGCAGCGTTACAAAAATGTACTGGAATACACCGAATATGAAGAGGGTTCATCTTCACCAAAAGGAAAATGGAAAGAAGAAATATTCCAGAATAAAAACCCCAATGTTCTGGAGCTGGCATGTGGTAAAGGAGAATATTCGCTAAAACTGGCTCAGCTCAAACCCGATCGAAATTATATTGGAATTGATATCAAAGGCAGTAGAATGTGGGTGGGGGCAACCAAAGCGCAGGAAAAAGAATTAGAAAATGTGCGGTATTTTCGGGCTTTTATCGATCACCTCGACGAATATTTTGCAAAGGATGAAGTGGAGGAAGCCTGGATTGTATTTCCCGATCCATACATTAAAAAAGAGAAAAAGCGTCTGACTTCACCTAAATTTTTGGATATTTATCGGAAGGTGATGAAATCCGGCGCAATCATTCATCTTAAAACGGACAGTGCATTGCTTTATAAATACACAAAAGAAGTCATCGCTGATCAAGAACTTGAGTTGTTGGATGATGTTCCTGACGTGCAAAAAATACGTCCTGATGATCCGGTTCTTTCCATCAAAACCTTCTACGAAAAAAAGCACTTGAAAGAAGGAAAGACAATTAAGTATATATCTTTTCGATTGGATTGAGGGTTTTAGCCAATATTCACCACTATACACGAATAAGAGAATCAATTTTTTTGCCCGGGCGATTTGATGACAGATCAGAGCAGCCTGCAGGTTTAACCAACATTCAGGAGAAGTATCAAAAGCCTCAGAAAGCAGTCAAGCGTATCTGGTGAAATTCCCCGCTTGATTTTGAACTTGGAATGATTAACTTCGGTTACTTAACAGTGTTAACCATTCTTTAACTGATGAGTGAAGCAGAAAATCCTTTACGAGATAAAATTCTTGAGATAAGCCGTCATCTGCTTTTTGATGAAGGTTTTGACTCTTTATCCATGCGGAAGATTGCCAGGCGTGCTGGAATTTCAGCCACCAGTATCTACCTCTATTTTCAAAATAAAGACCATCTGCTCCATACACTTATTGAGGAATCGGTAGAGGAGCTGAGTCAGGCAGTTGAACAGAATGCTGACGGTGAAAAAGATATCATCCGGCGTTTTAATAAAATCATAAACGGATATATCGAATTTGCGATTAGCAATCCTGAAAAGTACCAGGTCATTTATATGATACGGCCGAATGCAATGGCTCGTTATCCCAAAGAAAAATTCAGAAAAGCACGAAGATGTTATGAACTTTTAGTAAAGGTAATAGAAGAGGGTGTATCCAAAGGAGTGATGGAAGTGGAAAAGCCTGTTATAGCTGCATATTCTATTTGGGCACAGCTCCACGGAATTGTTACTGTGGTATTAAGTCAACATTTGGATAGCCGCATTGACCGCAATCAATTTATCACGGAATCAGTTGAACATGTAGTACAAGGATTTCTAATCAGAACAACAGTATAAAAAGGAACAACATGGATATCTCGAACCTGTTTGGATTTTTTAGTGAATTGCCGCTTTGGATAGCGATAGGATCTGCATTATTAGTATGGTTTGCTCTTGCTTATCCCGGAGCGCCACTCTGGCTATGGTCTATTGCCGGCTATGCCGCACTATTTGGCCTTGCCGCACCCGACTGGATTTTCATCACCTATACATTATTGGTGGTTATTTTTAACATAAAGCCCATACGCCGGGCAGTAGTGAGTTCTCCGGTTATGAAGTTGCTGGATACCATCAACTTCCTGCCAAAAATTTCCGAGACCGAACAAACTGCCATCGAAGCCGGAACTGTTTGGGTTGAAGGAGAGCTGTTTTCAGGTAAACCTGATTTTAAAACAATACTGGATGAACCCTATCCAGAACTTACTGATGAAGAACAGGCGTTTTTAGATGGACCTGTGGAGAAACTCTGCGCAATGGTAAGCGATTGGGATGTTTCCGTTCGAAAAGATTTTACCGAGGAAGCATGGAACTACATGAGAGAACAAACCTTCTTTGGCCTCATTATTCCCAAAAAATACGGCGGACTTGAATTTTCAGCAACAGCACACAGTGCAATTGTGGCGAAACTTTCTTCCAGGTGCGGGCCATTGGCAACTACAGTAATGGTCCCGAATTCTCTTGGCCCGGCAGAATTGTTGATGCATTACGGAACCGACGAGCAAAAGAATCGATATCTGCCCGGCCTCGCATCAGGAAAAGAAATGCCCTGTTTTGCACTCACAGAACCTAATGCCGGTTCCGATGCGGGTGGAATGGAATCGGAAGGTGTGGTTTTTAAAGGTGAGGATGGTGGTTTATATCTGCGGCTGAATTGGAATAAGAGATATATCACTCTTGCAGCTATTTCAACCGTAATTGGATTGGCTTTCAAATTAAAAGATCCGGATCATTTATTGGGAGAAAATGAAAATCTGGGCATTACCTGTGCGCTCATTCCTTCAAAAACAGAAGGGGTGAAATTAGGTAAGCGCCATGACCCGCTGGGCATTCCATTCTTTAACTGTCCCACACGAGGAAAGGATGTGGTGGTTCCTATAGATGCAATAATCGGTGGGAAAGAACAGGCCGGAAATGGCTGGCGAATGTTGATGGAATCGCTGGCGGTAGGACGTGGAATTTCGCTTCCTGCTCAAAGTGTGGGGGGGGCAAAAATAGCCACTCGCACCATTGGAGCTTACACTGCTATTCGAAAACAGTTCGGGTTGAATATCGGAAAATTTGAAGGTATTGAAGAACCCATGGCTCGAATTGGCGGATATACTTACCTGCTTGAAGCCGCCCGCCGCTATACCACCGGTGGATTGGATAAAGGCGCAAAGCCGGCTGTGGTTACTGCAATAGCCAAGTATAACTTCACAGAATTAGGGCGTGAAATTGTAAATAACGCTATGGATATCACAGGTGGAGCGGGAATTTCCAAAGGGCCGCGAAATATATTTGCCTCCAGTTATCAGGCTATGCCAATAGCTATTACTGTAGAGGGCGCGAATATTCTTACCAGAACATTAATCATATTCGGGCAGGGAGCAATTCGCTGTCATCCTTATGCTTACAATGAAATCGAAGCTCTGTTAAATAAAGACACCAAAGCTTTTGATGAGAATTTCTGGAGCCATATTGGTCATGTATTCAGAAATAAATCACGGGCGTTTTTGTTGAGTCTGACGAGAGGCCGCCTGGCTGGTTCACCGGTTAGTGGCCCGTCAGCCAGATATTTCAAAAAACTGGCATGGGCATCTGCATCCTTCGCATTCTTTGCGGATATAGCGCTGGGTTCTTATGGCGGAGCTTTAAAAATGAAAGAAAAAATTGCCGGCCGTTATGCTGATATTTTAAGTTTTATGTACCTGGCTTCAGCTACTCTTCGAAGGTTTGAAGCTGAAGGCAGAAGAGGAGAGGATCGGCCTTACTTTGATTGGGCTATGGAGTACAGTTTCTTTAGAATTCAGGATGCTTTTGAAGGAATTTTGAGAGAGATCAAAATTTCGGGCTTTAGCTGGATTTTCCGGTTGGTTGGTGTTTGGTCAAGGCTGAACCCCATCGGTACAAAGCCAACCGATAAACTGGGGCATAAAGTTGCCGAAGCCATGCAAACTCCGGGAGATGCCCGCGACCGTATTACAAGGGGAGCCTATATTCCTTCCAATCCAACAGAAGCAGTTGGCAGATACGAGCACACTCTAAATTTGATAACTGAAGCTGCACCAAATTACAGAAAATTATACAAGGCAATGAAAGCAAGAAAGCTCCCAAAAATTTCCATTCCGGAACTAATTATTCCCGCTGTTGAAAAAGAGATCTTAACTCAAGAGGAAGCAGACCTGGTACGTACTGCTGAAGCCGCTCGTAATGACGCTATTCAGGTGGATGAATTTACACTGGATGAATACCTGCACGAAACTCCAAAATCTCCTTTAGGAGAAGGACTCACAACAGAAGAAGTGGCCGAAAAAACTTTATAAGAAATTTTCTATTCAGAATGTGTAAGTCCGAGCCTCGCAGGTTGAATCTTACGGGGCTTTTATTTTATTGTGATGTGGGGGATTAAAGAATTTCACTGATTGCCTGATACACTTCGCGCATATGTTACTACTCTTTTACTTTTTGTACCAATCTCGGCGAAAACAGTGCAGCTCAGTGAAAAACATCATAAAATCCATTTCAAAAAACTCTACACCTTCTTAATTAGTATAAAATGCTCTAATAATTATTATAGCAGAATTTTATTCTTTTAATTAATATTAATACTAATTATAACAACCATAATATTGCTTATTTATAGGATTATTGTTTAATTATTATTAATCAAAAGGAATTCTTCTATGGAGCAGGTAAAACTTGATAATGTTGATAAAAAAATCATTCAGATTCTTCAAGAAGAAGGAAGATTAGCGAATAATGAATTAGCACGACGAATTGGACTCACTACTACTCCCACGCTTGAGAGGGTAAAAAGGTTAGAGAGAGAAGGCGTGATTGAAGGTTATGCCGCCCGAATAAATAAAGAATCAGTGAATCGGGGATTAACGGTATTTGTAACTGTCACTTTAAGTGTTCACCAGTTAAATCTTCTGGAAGAATTCACTAAAGCAGTCCAGGAAATTCCTGAAATATTAGCCTGTTATAACACCACTGGTGATGGTGATTTCCTCCTGCAGGTGGTGGTGCAAGACACCAAACATTATGAGCACTTCATGAGAAATAAACTCACCACGCTGCCAGATGTACAGCGACTTCATACAAGCATTGTGCTGAATACAATAAAAGAGCAATCAAATATTCCGGTTTATGATCAAGACAAAGAATAATCAAAGAAGTATCGAGTCAACCGCAGTTCATGCCGGTAAGGGTAAAAAGGATCAATATGGATCTCATGCAACCCCAATTTATCAAACCTCTACGTTCACATTTGAGAATGTGGAATCCGGGGCAAAAGCTTTTGCAGGGGAAGAGGGAGGAGCCAGTCATGTTTATTCGAGGCTTGGAAATCCGACCATCGAAGAACTGGAACGGGCTATTTGCGAACTGGAAACCTATGGGCTAAAAAATCCAGAGATTTATTCCGGCATGGTCTTCGGGAGTGGAATGGCAGCAATTAGTACCGGCATTATAAGTCTGGCCAAAGGAAAGCATGTCATCGCACAGGATGCACTTTACGGATGCACCAGTCAGTTTTTAAAAGAAGAAGCCGGCGATCTGGGTTTATCCGTTTCTTTTGTGGATACCAGTGATCTTTTTATGGTTGAAATGGAATTGGAAAAATATCCTGAAACACGGCTCATCTACCTGGAAAGCATTGCCAATCCCACCATGAGTATTTCCGACATAGAAAGTATATGCAGGTTGGCAGCCAAATATGATGTGTTAGTGATGGTGGATAATACCTTCGCCACACCATATCACATACAACCGCTTGCCTTGGGAGCCGATGTGGTAGCACATTCTACTACCAAATATTTAGGCGGGCACGGTACTATTATTGGCGGGGCTTTGGTCGCAAAAAAAGAACTTTTTGAAGAAAGTGGAACGGGAACCTATCGTAAAAATCTGGGTGGAATTTCCGGCCCAATGGATGCATGGCTTACTATAACCGGCATGAAAACACTGCCACTCAGAATGAAGCAACACTCCGGTAATGCGATGGAAGTAGCGCGTTATTTGGAATCTCACCCCAACATAGAAAAAATATTTTACCCCGGGTTGGAATCGCACCCACATCATCATCTCGCTTTATCAATTATGAAAAATGGTTTTGGCGGGATGATCACTTTTGAATTAAAAGGTGGTTTTGAAGCGGGAGTCTCGCTCATGAACAATGTCAAACTCTGCACACTCGCGGTGAGCCTTGGCTCGGTTGATACCCTCATTCAACATCCAGCCTCCATGACACATTCTGTAGTAGATGAAGAAATAAAAAAACAGGCGGGAATTACGGATGGAATGGTTCGCCTTTCTGTTGGCATCGAAGGAGTAGAGGATATTATTGCTGACTTAGAACAGGCGATGGGAAATTAAGAAATATGGACTATACATTCTGAAATGGCAGAATGTGATAAATCTTAATTATCGAATCATGTTATTGAAGTTTATAAGTGATTCCGAATCGAATGAGCTGAGCATAAGCTTTATTTACGCCACCTATAGAGCCTTCTAAGTAATTATGTAAGCCAAATGAATAACCCGTGGAAACTCCCCAGTTCTTGTAATGAAAGGTCAGTGAAGGTCTGATTCTGAAATCCCTTCCCGGATCATTTCTCTCGTAATCCGTTTTGAAAGTGCTGCCATCATCTGTGGTGGCTTCTCCTTTTTCTCTGCTGGATAAATGAAATCCAAACTCCGGCCCTAAAGCTAAATCTACATTCAAGTTTTGTACTGTGAATCTATAACCAACAAAAGGGTATAGGTTTATAAAATTATGTTCAAAATAAGTTCTTCCATTTGCTGAACTACTGCCGTCATATGTAACAAAGACTCGATCTATAGTCACCCTGCTTCTTAGTTTTTCATAACCAGACTGTATACCAAGTAGTATGTTGGATTCGGTTACTCGCTGATATTGACCCGCAAGCCCATAAGAAAGTGCCTTTTTACTGCCGAAAGGATTATTAGTATAGGCATGATTTGCTCCCACATTTATCATAGTATTTTGAGTAGCAGATTCACCGCCAAACGAAAATAACCCTGAATTTAGATGAACAGAGTATTCGTTACCCTGACCATAAATTGAGGTAATAAACAAGAACTGAATTATCAATAAGCTTAAATTTTTCATACAACAGTAAAAGGTTTGAGTAAATTGGGATTCAAATCTCAGTCTACAAAACTACAAGTGAGGAAAAATCTAAAATTCATAATTCCTCTACCAACCGCCACCGGCGCCTCCTCCCCCAGAGCCAAAACCACCGCCACCGCTGAAGCCGCCAAAGCCGCCTCCCCCACCGCCGCCGAATGCGCCGCCACCAAAACCACCACCGTAAAAGATGATGCCGCTGGAGCCGAGTGAATGTCGCCTGCCACCTTTTCCGCCTTTCTTTCGGGAGAACAGGAAGAAAAGGAGAATGGCAAAAAAGATAATGAGGTCAATGGGGATATCTCCGCCCGAAGATTCACGCTCAGGCATCCCTTCAAATTCTCCCGCAGCCAATTCGATTAATACATCCGTGGCGCGATCCAATCCTCTGTAAAAATCGTTCTGCCGAAAACTTGGAACAAGTATATCATTAACTATTCGATTGGCCATAATATCTGGAATGGCGCCTTCCAAACCGTAGCCAACTTCTATCTGCATCTCTCGGTCTTGTTCGGAAATCAAAATCAGAACACCATTGTAGCGTTCACCTTCCCACATTCGCCAATTGTTGAACAAGGTATTAGCTATTTCCTCACGAGGGTAATTTTCAAGGCTTTCGAAAGTAGCAATTACAAAAGCATTTGTAGTACTATCGCGATAGCTCTTGAGTTTATTTTCAAGCTGACGTTCTTCTGAGGCAGAAAGAATATCGGCATAATCATTGACCATACCGGATGGCTGTGCAGGTAGAAAATCTTGTGCGAGAAGTGATGAAGTACCAATCGTAATAAACATCAAAAGATTAAGAGTCAGCAATCTTGCAGTGTTCATTACTTTAGTATTTTTAGAAACAGGAAAAAACCTACGCATCTGCATCCTGATCTTTGCTGAAACTGATTTCATTGGATAATTCATTGACTTCGCCTTTTTGCTCATAGGGAAAATTCTCTTTTAACTTTTGTCCGATTTGAAGTACCCCTTCCATCAATCCGGTTTCATAATCTCCCTCGCGGAAATATTTTAGTATCAGTTCAAGCTCTTCTTCCCAAAACTCCTGTCCAACCTTTTCGTGGATACCCTCATCCCCCCAAACTGCCACTTTATGATCTTTGCTTGCCACATAAACGATCACTCCATTTCTTTGTTCTGTCTTATGCATCTCAAGCTCAGTAAAAACTTCAATAGCTCGTTCGATGGGAGATTCAGCCTTGCATTTTTTTTCAATGTGAACACGAATCTCGCCGGAAGTTTCTTTCTCGGCTTGCTTGATGGCGTCAACAATATGTTGCTCTTGTTCGGTAGAGAGGAAATTCTTCATAGTTATTTAGACCAAAGACGGAGGACGGAAGACCGAAAACAATCAGTTCTCTGTCTCCCGTCACCGGTCAATTATTAGTTATTAAAATCTACTTCTGGTGCTTGTTCGGCTCCCTGATCTGCCTGGAAATATTCCTTTTGATCGAAACCTGTAATTGAGGCGATCATGCTTGCAGGAAATCTCCGAACGTTGGTATTATAATCTTGTGCGGCTTGATTAAAACGCATTCTTTCAGTTGAAATGCGGTTTTCGGTACCTTCCAGCTGAGCCTGCAAATCGCGAAAGTTGGCGTTTGCCTTCAGCTCGGGATATCTCTCAACGGTAACCAGCAATCGTGAGAGTGCGCCGCTCAATTGGCTTTGTGCTTCCTGAAACTGTTGAAATTTTTGTGGGTCATCCAGGTCTTCAGTACTAATATTGACAGAAGTAGCACGGCTGCGGGCTTCAATTACCTGGGTCAGGGTTTCTTGCTCAAAATCGGCGGCGCCTCTTACGGTATTTACAAGATTAGGAACAAGATCTGCCCTTCGTTGGTACTGATTTTCCACTTGCGCCCAGGCGCTGTTTACATTTTCCTGTTTGTCTACCAAATTATTATTTACACTGACGCCATAAAAAAAGAAGAGTGCCACTACTCCCAAAAGAATTAGATATTTCGCTTTCATGATTTATTTATTAGTTGTTTATTTGTGCCCTTGTTACGGACGGAAATTTCTTTAGGTTCAAAGAAGATACGAATTGAGTAACCACTATATTTTCTTGTAGATAAATCTTTGAGTTCCTCGTACCGTCTGTTTTAACTACCATCAAAAACTATTCCATTGTCACAATTAAAACCAAAGTTCATTTATTTTGACTTAGACGACACCCTGCTTGATCACAAAAAGGCAGAACATGCCGGGTTAAGAGATATCCACCGACACTTTACAGAGTTTGGAGATATACCCGAAGACAATTTGCTCACCACCTATCATCGTATCAATAAAGGATTGTGGGAAGAATATGGAAAAGGGGAAATTGACCGGCATATTTTACAGCGCCGGCGCTTTGAGGAAACCTTCAGAGACATTGGAATGGATGAGACGATGTACGAGGAGGCTGGAAAAGTATATCTGGATTATTACCGGAATCATTGGGAGTGGATTGATGGAGCTAAAGAAGCTTATCACAGAATTGCCGACAGCTATAAAGTGGGAATTATAACCAATGGATTTGCAGAAACACAGCGGTTGAAAATTGCGAAATTTGACTTTAAATCTACCGCCAGCCAAATTGTCATCTCAGAAGATCTGGGGGTGATGAAACCACATCCTAAAATTTTTGAACATGCCACAACTTTAACGGGTGTCACACGAGATGAAATTCTCTATGTTGGAGATTCGTTGACCTCTGATGTTATCGGAAGTTCAAAAGCCGGGTGGAAAGTGGCTTGGTACACCAAAAATCCAACCGAAGAAGGAAGAGAAATGGCAAGCTTGGTATTTGATGATTTCGATAAGTTGCTAGATTATTTGGGTGTATAAAAAGAGTTTTCGAAAGGCTCTACTTTCCCAAAGTTGTAAAGGTGCATGTTAATATTTTCTCTCGTTCCGAACCTCTGGTTCGTAACGCCTGGTCGCGCCAAAGGCATCCCGATGGGAGAACCTCCCGGTTCCAGTGTGCAACAACTCAACCACCAAATAGTGTAATAGAAATGAGCCCATCCCCACCCAAATAATCCCGGGCAGAGGAATACCGCCAATGATCCGCACGATCCACATAACCTCTTTTTACCGGGTTCATATGAATGTATTCCACCTTCTGATTTACCATATAATGTTCTTCATGTATTTTGTATCGGCTTCTTCCCATAATGTTTTTTCTAAGGAAGAGCAGTTTCAAAAGAGTTCCTTACAAATTATTTGGAACCGGGAGGTTCCGACCAGGCATTCGCCAACCAGAGGTTGGGAACGAGGAAAATGGGATGTAAACCCTCCGCCCATACTTGATGTATAATATGTTTCTTATGTTTGAGCTTACTCCACTTTAATCTGTCTAAAATTTTACTTTTCCCTCTTTCTTTCAACACATCAATAATTCTATTTGCTGCAAATGATTTGGATAGCCTCAGTTTCTTTTTCAAATCGCCACCTTCAACAATAAAGTGGATATGATTTTCCATAATTACATAGGCATAGAGTTTTACATCTCTTTCATCCTGCAAAAAGGTTAGTACTTCCAAGATAATCTCTGCTATTTCCGGAAAACTGAATAAAGGCATATAATCTACTATACTGCTTGTTATGAAATAGGGATAATGTTCTTCATGTATTTTGTATCGGCTTCTTCCCATAATGTTTTTTCTAAGGAAGAGCAGTTTCAAAAGAGTTCCTTACAAATTATTTGGAACCGGGAGGTTCTCCCATCGGGATGGTAATATGAAAAGAGGACACCCTGTT
>JBBDNN010000102.1:0-11217 GCA_040877545.1 Balneolaceae bacterium | reverse complement strand
AGTTGAAACCTCAATCGTTTTCTGCCGATATTTCAACATTGACACAACACTAGTTCCACCGGTCATTATTTTCCATGGGATAAATCTGGCTATTTTCTGTTGTCCCGCTGAGACTCAATTCAATAAAGTCCCAGCGGGACGAGAAAAATAGTCTCGAAATTCATTCCGGTTTAGGATTCTTCATTTAGCAAATCCCGGGGGGATGGCACAGAGATGTCTATTGTAACCGCCATCCTTTCCTCTATTCACCAACTCAAATTCAAATTGTCTGAACCACTCCACAATTCTTATGGATATTAATCTCTTAAATTGGGAGATTCTCCTCCTTTACCTCTACATTCAACTAAATATTTTTCATGGATTGCAAAAAATCTGATTTCCAGCTCGATGATTCTGTCACTTATTTAAACTGCGCCTACATGTCGCCACAGCTGAAAGTGGTTGAACAGGCGGGAATTGACGGGATCAAGCAGAAGCGGAATCCTTTCCAGATTACACCGAGAAAATTTTTTAATGATACCGAGATATTGAGAGATGAATATGCAAAGCTTATAAATGCCGAAGATCCCAAACGCATTGTGGTGATTCCCTCCGCCTCTTACGGCATGGCAAATGTGGCTAAAAATCTTCCCATTTCCCCCGGGGAAAAAATCATTGTGGCGGGAGAACAATTCCCGAGTAATATTTATCCGTGGACATCTCTTAAGAAAAATAAAGGTGTAGAAATTATAACTGTATCGCCGCCGGAGGTAAAAGAAAACAGGGGCAAAATATGGAATGAACATCTTCTGGAAGCTATTGATTCAGATACAAAATTAGTAGCTCTTGGAAATATACATTGGGCAGACGGAACTTTATTCGATCTCAAAGCCATTCGTGAAAGGACCCGTGAAGTTGGAGCATGGCTGGTAATTGACGGCACACAATCGGTTGGGGCTTTGCCGTTTGATGTGCAGGAAATTCAACCTGATGCCCTGATTTGCGCCGGCTACAAATGGCTGATGGGGCCATACAGTATTGGACTCGCTTATTACGGTCCTGCCCTGGATGATGGAAACCCTGTTGAGGAAAACTGGATCAATCGGTATGAGAGCGAAAATTTTTCAGCACTGGTTAATTATAACGATAAATATCAGCCTGGGGCTTTGCGATATGAGGTGGGTGAACATAGTAATTTCATACTGGTGCCCATGTTAACGGCGGCCGTGCAGCAGCTGAATGATTGGGGAATAAAAAACATTCAGAATTATTGCAGAAAGATCACATCCGGATCGATGGACAAAATAAGAGATGCCGGCTTTTGGATTGAGGATCAGGAGTTTCGCGCTTCGCATCTTTTTGGTATCCGGTTGGAGAAACATCACCACATAGAAAAAATAAAAAGCACCCTTGATGATCAAAAGGTAATGGTTTCTTTTCGGGGAGATTCAATACGAGTTTCGCCAAACGTATACAACGAAGTAAGGGATGTTGAAAAACTTCAAAATATTCTTTTATCACATTAAACCAATAGTCAGAAATTCCATATATGAACGCTGTTGAATCCAATACCCTGCTTATCGATTGTAACGATGCCAAAGGGCTGGTTTATAAAATCACAGATATCATCTATAAAAATAATCTCAACATTGTTGAGAACCGGGAATTTGTGGAGCATGAAAGTAAACACTTTTTCATGCGGACTGAGGTTGAAGGAAAGCTGAATGAAAAAAAAGTTCTAAAAGGATTGAAGGATATTCTTCCTGAAGAATCCAATATCAGGCTGAGAAGTAAAAACAAAAAAAAGGTGGTCATTCTGGCAACCAAGGAGCACCATGTGTTGGGAGATTTATTGATCCGGAATGAGTTCAATGAAATCAGGTCTGATGTGCAGGCGGTTATCAGCAATCACGAAGTGCTAAAACCCTTTGTAGATAGATTTGATATTCCTTTTCATTTCATTTCGCATGAAGATAAAAGCCGGAAAGAACATGAATCCGAATTACTCAAAACGTTGTCAGATTATTCACCTGATTACCTCTTCCTGGCTAAGTACATGCGTATCCTTAATCCTGAATTTGTCGCAGAATACAAAGACAAAATCATTAATATTCATCATTCCTTTTTACCTGCTTTTATCGGGGCTAAACCCTATCAGCAGGCTTATGATCGTGCCGTAAAAATTATCGGGGCAACTGCCCACTATGTGACGAGCAGCCTGGATGAAGGGCCCATCATTTCCCAAAGCACTACACCCGTAGACCACAGCTATGATGTAAATGGAATGACGCAGGCCGGCAGGGAAATTGAAAGTCAGGTAATGGCAGAAGCCGCGAAATTAGTTCTGGATGACAAGGTTTTTATTCATGGAAATAAGACGGTGATATTGGATTAGGTTTAAGATATTAGAAACAAGATTCAAGTGAAATCACCCGTCATTAACCTGGTAAATCAGATAGTTTATTCGCTCGTATTTCAATATGTGTAAGAAAGTACATACAACGGCAGATGGTTCTTCTACTATTTTCAATGCTGAAATAAATCAGTATTACCATAATCCAAATGGAGCGGTAACGGAAAGCCTGCATGTTTTTTTCGAAACATCGGGTTTATTGAATTATCTGAAATCTGCAAAATCATTAACGATTCTTGAAGTTGGTTTTGGTACCGGACTGAATTTTTTACTGTTGTTAGGCATCTGTATAAAAAGAAATCTCAATATTCCCATCAGATTTTTTTCCATTGAAGCTTCTCCTTTGGATACAGAAACTGCACATCAACTAAATTTTGCTGATCATCTTGAGAATCCAAGCCTTAAGGAGTTGCTGCCGGAATTTTTCTCCGGTTTAAAATCGGGGATAAACCTCATAAAACCCTTAGATGGTTTGGATGCAGAACTACATTTATTTGTTGGGGATTTTGAGGCTTTTGATTCAAAAAACCTGAAAGCGGATTTTATTTTTCATGATCCTTTTTCACCGGAAGTGAACGAGGAGTTATGGACAGCAGAGGTCTTTCAAAAGCTTGCTGGTTTTTCCAGGCCCTCTGTTGTAGTAACAACCTACAGCGCCGCCTCCAAAGCCCGTGGAGCAATGGCCTCCGCCGGTTGGTTTGTTGCCCGTGCCCCGGGAGCATTGGGAAAACGGGAGATGACCATTGCTTCACTTGAAGAGGCAAAACTTGAGAATTTTAAGCGTGTGAATGAGCAGAATTTGGCATCAAGGTATAAAGAAGGAGATTTTTCTTAGAATAAGAATGGGATCGAACCATTCTATATTTTAAAATTCTTCACCGTATCCACAAAAGTTTTGGCATTTTCTACAGGAACATTTGGTAAAATTCCATGGCCCAGGTTTGCTATGTAATTTGTGGGGTCAAATCGACGAAGCATTTCCTTTGTTTCAGATTCTATTTGCTCCCGGGGCATCAATAATTTTGAGGGATCAAAATTTCCCTGAACAGTTTTTTCCCCTGCAAAATGGCGTGCATTTTCAGGAGTACATCCCCAGCCAATTCCAAAACCCTGTACATGTGTGTTTTCAAACATTGCATAGCTCCATTCTGCATCTTTGCAAAACATGATCAAAGGTACCCCATAATCTTCAGAGGCAATTTGTATGAGATATGGTAAAGCCAATTTTTTGAAATCATCCGGACCCAGAGCCGCCGCCCACGACTCAAAAACCTGTAATACCTGGGCTCCCGCTTTTACCTGATGGTGCAAATATTGAATGGTTTGCTCAGTCATTACCTCCAGTAATTTTTGGGCAGCTTTCGGTTGTGAGAATAAAAATGATTTGGCGATTGAAAAAGTTTTAGAGCCCTGCCCTTCTACCAAATAGCAAAAGAGCGTCCACGGAGCACCGGCAAAACCAATCAGTGGAACACGCCCGTCCAAAGTTTTTCGGGTTAAATTTAAAGCCTCAAAAACATAAGACAGCTTCTCTTCGGCAGGAATGATATTCAACTTTTCAACCTGCTCAACACTCCTGATTGGATCAGGTAAATAAGGACCGAAGCCGGGTTTTAACTGCACTTCTACATTCAAGCATTCCAACAGTACCAGGATATCCGAGAACAAAATGGCGGCATCTACTCCTACAATATCCACAGGCTGAATAGTAATTTCACAAGCCAGTTCCGGGGTTTTCACGCGCTCAAAGAATGAATATTTTTCTTTGATGGCCATGTATTCCGGCAAATAACGCCCGGCTTGCCGCATCATCCAAACAGGAGGACGTGTAGTTTCTTTACCGGATAATACATCAAGAAGCAGGCTGTTTTTTAATTCAGGAAATGACATTCGAATAGAATTTATGAATTGATTCAGCAAGAGAGTTTAAGGTAGATTTTTCGGGCATCACATAATTCATAATCCCAAAATGCTCCAATGCATTCGCTGTTGTTGGGCCAATGCAAAAAATAGTGGAAACCACATTTAATGTATTTTTTTGGTGAAATGATTCTACCGCACTGGGACTCATAAAGACAAAACTATCAAATTCTGATACTTCAATTTTTTGCGGTTGAAATGTAGTCCTGTATACTTCTATGGAGGTTACCTCCATATTATCCTCCAAATATTCAGATAAATCTCCCGCTCTTAAATTCCCGCAAAACTGGACGATATTTTCAATTTTGAAATCACGCATCCTTTTTGCCAGGGCTTTTAGATTATATTCTTTGGGTACTTCAGGGGATAAAGATAACTCTTCAAGCTTTTGAGCTGTTTTTCCACCAACTGCGAATATATGGTCAGGTAACAAAAGAGAGTTTATAGCAGGTTTAACAGCTTCTACGGCTCGTTTGCTGGTAAAAATCCATGAATCATAATTTTCAGGAACCTGATGCTGCCACTGTTTAGCATCTATAATAGAGAAAGAAATAAAAGGAATAGATGTGACGGTAAAAGTAGTAGAATCCAGCAGCTTTTGTTGTTTGGCGGAAAGCTCGGTAGTAAATAAAACCTTAGGCAAATTGGATAATTCATTCATCAGAATACCGGCGGTTTATAAGCTCAATAGCACCGTCATCTTTAAGTATTTTTGCCCATTCATTACCCTTTTCGGGATAGGCTGAAGCCAACCCAACCGACCTTTCAATATCCAAACGCTCTTTTCCATCCACCGAAAGTACGGCCCCCTTAAAATGCAGGGTTTCATTTTCTATAAATGCATAAGCACCCACCGGCGATGAACATCCCGCTTCCAATTCGTTCAAAAAAGCCCGCTCGATATCTACACAGGTACGGGTTTCAGCATGTTCAATATTTTTTAGCAAATCAAGATGTTCTGAATCCTTTCTTGCAATAATGCCAACAGTTCCCTGAGAAGGAGCAGGAATCATCCACTCCAAAACTTCACTAATCCTGCTTTTTAAACCGATTCGCTCTAATCCTGCATAAGCAAAGACAGCGCCGTGCCACGGGTTTGAATCTACTTTCTGAACTCTTGTTGGGACATTTCCCCTGAGGCCAACTACCTCATCTTCGGGATATCTGTTTTTCCAAAAAGCTGTGCGACGTATACTTCCCGTTGCAACAGTTAGTAATTTATTTTTCTCTTGTTCCGACCGTGGTTTCACTAATACATCCTTCGGATTTCCTCTTTTCAAGACAGCAGCCAATCTCAACCCGTCAATCAAAACCGTTGGCACATCCTTTAGCGAATGAACAGCAATATCCACTTCCCGCGACAACAAAGCGTCATCCAGTGCTTTGGTGAAAACACCTTTGTCCCCGAGTTTATGAATAGGTAAATCCTGCTCTTTATCACCAAAAGATTCAATTTCAACCAACTCACTTTCAATATCCTGACTTAGCAGTTTTCTACTCACTTGCTGAGCCTGCCACATAGCCAGCGTACTATTTCGCGTGCCAATTTTAACTATCATTCTTTTTCTTTTCGAATTCTTCATCTATTCGATTTATATGAATAGCCAGGATTTTTTTCTTAATCCGCTCTGTAACTTCTTCCATCTTAGAGTAAGCATTTTCATCTATTTTATTCTTAACCCGATCTAATTCAGCCGATGTTATAGTGCTGAGATGATGGTCAATTTCTTTAATCCGGGGAAGCAGATACCTTGAACGCATAACCGAATTCAGGTAATCAGCCCGTTCTTCTTCAATAATTTTGTGAATATGGGGAATAGCTTTTTCCCTTTCCTCAAGTGCTTTTTTATTTGATTCATGAATAGAATCCATATCTATAAGCGTCACCTTATCAACCTCCTTCACGGCAGGGTCTACATTTCGCGGAACACACAAATCAAGGATCAATTTCGGTTTAGATATTCCTTCAAAATGATGCGGTAACAAAATTGGTTTGTGGGATCCTGTAGCTACAATTATAAGATCGGCTTTTTCGATTTCGGCTTCCAATTCAGAGTAAGCATGCGCTTTTATATCAAAGGAAGAAGCCAATTTTTTAGCACGATTGATGGTTCGATTAACTACTGATATATGTGAAGCACCATTTGAGATCAGGTTTTTGCAAGATACCTTTCCCATTTTTCCGGCACCTACCAACACTATTCGAATATCCTCAAGCTTCGGAAAATGTTCGATAGCTAATTGAGTGGCGGCAAATCCAACAGAGGCTGTTCCTCTGGCAAATTTTGTTTCGGACCGGGAGCGTTTATGTGCTTTAAAAACAGATTGTACAAGCTGGTGAAATTCTCCAGATAAGCCTTTTCTCCTGGCTTCTTTGTACGCTTTTTTTACCTGCTGTATAATCTGGACATCACCGAGAACCTGGGAATCTAAACCCACCCCAACTTCAAATAAATGATTGTATGCTTCTTTTTCAGTATGAACATACCCGTGTTTACGAAAATGTTCCGGTTTTGTATTGGTAGATTTACAAAGGGCAGAAATCAAAACTTCCGGATCGCAAAAAGCATATAGTTCTGTTCTGTTGCACGTATCCAGCATCAGCACTCCCCCTGGAATATCCTGAGTCTGATGGTCTAAAAGCTGCTTTCGATGGTCGTCTAAATAAAAAAGTTCACGAATAGAAACCTCACTTTTCCAGTGAGAAATACCTACTGCACTAAACCTCATATATTGTTATTAAAAATTATTTGCACATTAAGTTGCAAAAATAAAATCTGAATGTGAAGATTATGTGAAGCCGGTGGTTTTGGATAAAATAATGCCTTCTAATTCAAAAAAGGGGGCTTCGGTTCACATTAAACTTCCCTCAAAAAATATCAATTTTTTCACACTATAATGGGGAAATATTTGAATAGAATAAAGAAATTAACTGCTCAGTTTTCCAGTTAACCGCATCCAATTTTGTTACTTTTCTACTTTTCTAACATTCCAACGCATTTTCGGGCTCCTTGCACGCAATCAGGAACTGAAATGCCCCAGCGGTAATTTCCTCCAATGTGCAGGCCGGGATTTTGTTGTTCGGCTTCTGCTATTTTTTGGTTGATGAGGGCATAACCTATTTCAAATTGTGGAATGGCTTCTTCCCATAATTTAGAGTTTACATACTCAGGCTTTTCAGATATTTCCATTAACTCAGAAAATTCTTCAAGGATCTCTTTTTCAACTTCCTTTACAGGATCGATCAGAATATTCCGGTCGTGAGCGCCACCGGTCATTAATGTGAAATGCGTTTTACCTGGAGAACAGAACGCCGGAAATATTTCAGATTTCCAGATAGATCCCAGCAGCCTGTAATTTTCTTTTCGGGGGATGAGAAATCCAAATCCAGCTTTGTGCCTGGCTGCTATTTTCCGATCATAAATAACTTGTGTAGATAACATCGGGGAATAATCAATGTCACTCAAAGCGGTTGAAGTTTTCGGGTCAAAGCCTTTCATAATTCGGGCTAACTGATAAGCGGAAATACAGGAAATAGTTTGTGAGGCTTCCATATCATTTCCATCACTGGAAATTTTAAACCCATTGCCCTTAGGTTCGAGAGAGGTCACTTCTTCATAAATGATATATTTCGACAGACGCTTTGTAAGTTCATCCGTTAGCTGCTGAATGCCTTTTTTGAAAGAAATAACCACCGGTTTTCCAATTTTTTTTTCTTTTTTTGAACGAATTGCTCCCCAGCTTATGGAGCCAAAATCCTGTTCTAAACCTGCTAACCCCGCCAAAACTGTTTTTTTACTCATCCTGTAAATATCACCTGCGTAAATACCAGAAAAAATAGGATCCACTAAATAATCAACGGCTTCTTTGCCGAATCTGCGCTCCAGGAATTCCCCCACACTTTCATCTTCTGTGGTTCCTTTGGTTTTAAGAGGTTCCAAAAATGCTCTTAATTTTCCAGTCAAAGACAGTACATCAGTAGTTAAAAAGGAACCAATTGTTGGTGATACTTCGCATAATTTTCCATCCCTCACAATAAAACGAGTTTTGAAAGTTTCCGATATTTCAATGATTTCCTGGCTTAAAGAAAGCTCTTTTGCCAGCTCCCGAATGGCTCCATTTTTGTCACGTATTGAATTAGGACCAAACTCCAGCACTGTCTCTTCATAGAAATTCGTCTCAATTTTCCCACCTGTCCTTGCCTCTTTTTCGAATAGTTTGAAGGAAATTCCAGCCTTATGCAAAAACCAGGCGGTTGCCAATCCGGAGATTCCGCCACCTAAAACAATTACCGGTTTTTGATTTATAGCACTCAATTCAAGCCGCTTCTACTGATATTGACACCACTTCGCTGCACCATTTTTCGAGCGCATCAATCCATAGTTCATTATCATTCAAACAGGGAATCAGCACCAGGTTTTCGCCGCCGGCCTCAATGAAATCTTCTTTGCCGCGAATTCCAATTTCCTCCAGGGTTTCAATACAATCTGAGACAAAAGCCGGACAGGCAACGGCTATTTTTTTCTTGCCCTCCTCTTCTGCAAGTCGAGTTAATTCCTCCTCAGTAGAGGGTTTTATCCACGGATCAATCCCCAGACGGGATTGAAAGGATACGCTGTAGCTAAAATCCTGATTCTCTAAATTTAGATACTCTGCTACATTCTGAGTTGTTTTATAATCCTGATGACGATAACAGAATTTATGTGCGGGGGAATTTACATTACAGCAATCCTCACATTTCAGGCAATGATCGCCGGTTATGTCTCTTTTTTTGATATGGCGTTCCGGAACACCGTGGTAAGAAAAAAGCAAATGATCAATATCTTCGGTTAAATAAGGCCGAATAGACTCAGCAAGTGCTTTTACATAAAGCAGATCATCATAGAATGGGTCTTTGATAATGGTTTTCAGTTGGGGATAATTTTCCAGCATTACCTCTTTCATTTTCTCAATTACCGTTTCGCTGGTAGCCATCGCATATTGAGGATAAAGTGGAATCAGGAATATATTTTCCAAATCAGGATTTTGAGCCAGTAAGTCTTCAACTCCAGCTTCAATTGAAGGATTTCCATATCTCATTCCTATTGAAACAGGCACAGAATCACCCAAGCGTTGTTTTAATTTTTTTAGTACTTGCCTGGTGATTACAATTAAAGGTGAGCCTTCATCCCACCAGATAAGCTCGTAGGCTTCCGCAGATTCTTCGGGGCGAAATGGTAGAATAAAGCCTTCAACAATCATTTTTCGTATAGTATTCGGCGCATCAAGAACCCGTTTATCCATCAGAAATTCCCTTAAATATACTTTTACATCATCTGGCTCGTATGAATCGGGAGAACCGAGATTAACTAATAAAATGCCTGTATTTGATCGTTTCATTTCTTTTATTTGACCTCTGTTTTATCTACAATCAGCAAATATTTTAAATTAACATGAAGATTATATGAATTCAAAGAAAACACCCTCAGTTTTAATAGTTGGTTGTGGCTGGCTTGGTAAGAAATTGGGTGCCGTTTTAACTTCTCAGAACTACAAAGTATATGGTACTACACGTTCATCATCTAATTTTTCGGAATTTAGCAAGCTCAAGATAAATCCGGTCAAACTTATTTTACCTGTTCAAAAGAAGCCAGGTATATATTTACCTAAAACCGATACTGTTATTATTTCACTGGCCCCTGGTAAGGGAAAAGAGCGGGAGAATTATGTTTCGAATGTCAATCAGCTTGCTCAATATTTATCGGAGCAAAACGTGAATGTAATTATGTATAGCTCCACTTCAGTTTACAGTGGAAATAATGAAAAAACAGCTGAAACAGATACTAAACCTGATAAAGACAGTGATAATGTTCTGTTAGCAGCCGAAGGTACACTTCTGGAATATTGCCCGGATGCAGTAATTTTACGTTTGTGCGGATTGTATGGAGAGGAACGGCACCCAGCAACATATATGGCCGGCAGAAAAAATATTCCGGATGGTGATGCGCCGGTAAACCTTGTTCATAGTGATGATGTAGTGCAGGTCACCCAAAAAGTAATTGAAAGTAAATTGAAAGGTGAGATTTTTAATGTTTGCAGCACTTCTCATCCAGCAAAAAAAGAGATTTATACTGATGTAGCTGAACGCATGGAGTTAAAAAAACCTAAATTTTTGGACGGCGGCGAGAACTCGAAAATTATTTCCTCGGAAAAGCTAATGAAGAAGCTGAAAGTAAAACTTCTTCATCCCGATCCTGCAGAATTTATGGCAGAGTAATCGCAGAGGATATCTTTATTTGGGTGTGGATTACTCCAAAATTCCTTCTTCCTGAAGAATTTCAATGGTTTCGATAGCGTGGCGCAAATGAGGTATTACGATGCTGCCTCCCACCATCAGAGCAACATTTAAAGCATCAATAATTTCTGCTTTGGTGAAGGCTGTTTTAGCACATTGCTCCAGGTGATAATCGATGCAATCGTTACAACGCAGAACTGTGGATGCAACCAGGCCAAGCAATTCTTTGGTTTGTGTGGGCAAAGCACCTTCGCGATAGGTATTTGAATCCAGATTAAAAAAGCGTTTGATACCCAGGTTATCGAGATCCATGACTTTTTCATTCATCACGGCACGTTTTTCGCGGAATTGTTGCAGGCGGTTTTTATCTGACATGTTGTAAGTTCAATTTAAATTCCCATCATTATAAAAAGTTCTCCACAAAGCTTCAGCATCTCTCCTAATTTGATGTGTTTCAGGTGAAGTAATTTTAGTATCCATATTGATACATTTTTTTAGTGATACCTTGGATTTTTCTATTCTGTTCAAATGATAATATATCTCGCCCAGCAATAAATGCGGGGCCAGATGGTCTGGGTGGCTATTTCGGAGATCATTGTGCCACGTGTTTCGGTGATGTTGTGCCACCCGT
>JBBDNN010000101.1:0-54681 GCA_040877545.1 Balneolaceae bacterium | reverse complement strand
ATAAATATAGAAAAAGATGTAATATTTATTTGAAAATTAACGGTACAACTTCGGGATTATGCGCAGGGTCGATATAAATTGCGAGAGGCAGTTTAAATTACATTCCTAAAATTTTTCTACTTCAGCACTCTCTAATGAAAATTCTCTGCTTTTAACCGCTTTTTTCACCAGAGCTTGAGATACTTCTTCTTTTATGGCTTCTACAAATTGTTCTAATGTATGATGCTCCTCAATATAATCTCGTGCTGCTTTACCCATTTTTTTTGCCTTTTCAGGGTCACTCCATAAATATTCGATAACTTCTTTTAAAGCCTGGGGATCTCCTTGCGGAACATAGAAACCTGTAATACCTTCTTTAATAACATCAATCTGTCCGTCAACTTTTGAACTAATTACCGCCTTGCCCATTGCCATAGCTTCAAGAATTACCGTCAACCCATTATCTGTGTCTGTAGGTAATAATGGAATTACTACAAAACGAGAACTTGCATAAAGTTGTCGCAAATCAGTGGGCTTTTTTTCTCCAATAGTTATGTTAGAAGGAATACCTTCCATGGCATATAAATCTTTTACAGTATTAAAAAGCTGTCCTCTGGCTTCACCGGTTGCAATATGGCAGGGTATATCGAGTGATTTCATTGCCTGAATTAATGTCGGATAATCTCGCATCTCCATTCCAGCAGAACATATTGTATTTGTTTGTGATTCTATAGGACGCCAAAATTGTTGATCTACTCCGCGTTTTATTAATTTTATTTTTTCAGGTGGAATACCAAGTTCGTTCACTCCAAATTTATATTGATTTGAAGACCATGTTACAATTTTAGCCAAATGATCCTGCACCCTTTTAAGAAACCAAACTTTTTGGCTGGAACTGAACCAGGTTGTTAATAATATATGAGGAGTTTTAGAACCTAAAAGTTTTTGAAGGTAAGCGAATGGGAGCCCAACACGTTCGTAATAAGAAAGTACAGCATCATATTGTTTATGGATGTATAAAGCTTCAAGTAATTGTGTTAGATTTGATGGTAACCATTTATATATATTTCGTCGCCATCCTTTGATAGAATTCAGGTAACGTTCGTCAAGTAGCTGTGTATTTAATTCTGTTTCAAGCGGAGAAGTTCGAGGGAGTTTATCCTCAAGTTCAAGTCTGCGAATCTCTTCGTCTGTCCGTTTATTTAGTCCGGTTGATATTATAAAAAGAGTTTTCATGTATTTAATTTTTAAATATTTGAAAAGAATGAGCGGTTATTTGTTCATTCCAGTTTGTATCTGTAATACCTACTTTTTATATAATCGATGATTTTTCTTTTTATCGTTACACGCGATGACGCAGAATTAGCATGGGGAAAATCTCCATAAGGCTTAGAATAATTCAGAAAGTTACAAAGTGGATTCCAGTTGAAATCTTCTGGCATATTCATAATCAGCAGCTCTTGATTTCTCTCTTTAAAATATTCCTTAACCTGATGATTATGTTGCATAAACTTTTCAATATATAACTCTTTATTCCCGACAGGATCCCCATATCCATCGTAAATCCACTGGAAAATTTCTCTGTTATACCCGCCAAAATGCTTAACCATACTTTGGTACCATTTTTCTGCCGACCGGACTGTTAAAATGAATTTTGCATCAGGATACATTTTTGCCAGTTCTCTATAAAAAATAAACCACAGTGTATCTTCAAATACATCATACTCTGTCAAAAGTGGTTTATACCGGGATTCAAACAACTCCTGTTTGGTATATGATTCTGGAGTAAAACCTGGTTTGGGGTTAACGAAGCCGCATACTCTGTATCCTAAAACCAGTAAAGCTTTTGCTAATGAGGTAGTACCTGTTTTATGAAAGCCGAGTATGAATACTTTTTTTCGGTTCCTTTTAATTAACCGGCGGAATAATCCCCTTAGAAAATAGGTTGAAGGGGCCATGCCATGCGTGTTTTTCCTGCTTAATTCTGGTAATAGCATTTTTAAAACTTTAAATTAAAATTTAAAGAAGCGAAGCGGTTTTAAATGTGATGGCTTCTTCTTACATACTCTCCTGATGGTGTTTTTCTTTTATGGTTGACAGTATATCTTCACCTTTTTGAGTAGACGGGCGTTTTTACTCGTTTTCACCCCAATATATTAGAATGAATTTAGCGGAGTATTATATAATTTTTAGGAAGAGTTATAATTAACATGGATTTTTTTCTTCATTTACTACACTCTGCTGTCTTGAAAAGGAGAATTTAAAAAGCAGTATCATCCACCATTGAAGCACATTTTAATATGGAAAAGATTAAGTATGGCTGAATATGACTATGACATGATTGTGATTGGAGGAGGTTCTGCTGGCCTTACATCTTCAGGGATAGCTGCTAATTTCGGAGCCAAAACCATGATGGTGGAATCTAACCGGTTGGGCGGCGATTGCACCTGGACGGGTTGCATTCCCAGTAAAACATTATTGAATGCAGCAAAGACCGTCCGGCAAATGAAAGAAGCCGGCGATTTCGGGCTGACGGTTAACAAGCCTGAAATCAATTTCAAAAAAGTAATGGAGCATGTAGACCGGGTGCGGGAAAAAGTATACGAGGAAGCAGACCGCCCGGAAATTTACGAGAAGATGGGAGTGGATGTTGTTATCGGAAAAGCCGCCTTTCAGGACCCACATACCATCCGCATAGAATTGGACAGCGGTGAAATCAGAAGGGTTAGTTCGAAATATTTTATCATCGCTACCGGCTCAAAAGCGGCTATTCCACCAATAGAGGGAATAGGTAATATTGATTATCTCACAAATGAAAGCCTTTATGAAATCGAGGATTTTCCCCGGCAATTGATAATAGTTGGCGGCGGGCCGATTGGTACGGAAATGTCGCAGGCTTTTGCGAACTTTGGAAGCAAGGTCACAGTGATTGATATGGCAGAGCGGATTATGACGAAAGATGATCCTGAGTTGGCAGAAATCCTTTTTGGCGAATTGAAAAATCAAGGTGTGAATTACGTGCTGAATGCTGACATTCGAAAAACAGAACAGGAGGGAACCCGGATTAAAATTCATCTGAAAGCCGATGGAATTTCTAAAGTAATAGAAGGGGACGCTTTACTCCTGGCAACCGGCCGTAATGCCAATTTTTCGAACTTGAATTTAGAAGCAGCGGGAGTTGAACTTGGGGAGAAAGGTATCATCGTAAACAATTCGTGCAGGACAAATGTAAAACATATTTATGCCGCCGGAGATGTAACCGGCCGTTATCAGTTTACTCATATGAGCGAGCATATGGCAAAAATAGCTGCCACAAAAGCCCTGCTTAAATATATCCCGATGAAGATTGATGAAGCACATGTTCCCTGGGTAACCTTCACTGATCCGGAACTTGCCCATGTTGGAGCTACTGAAAAGCAGCTGCAAGAAAAAGGACAGAAGTTTGAAGTATATAAATTTCCCTATTCCAAAATAGACCGTGCAATTGCGGAAGGGAAGGAAGTTGGGCTTATCAAGATTTTTGCCAGGAAATGGTCCGGGAAAATACTGGGTGCTGCCGTAGTTGGAGCTCATGCCGGGGAATTAATTTCGGAATATGCCCTTGCTATGAAAAATGGAATTTCACTTCGGCATATGGCCGATACTATTCACCCTTACCCAAGCTGGGGATTGGGAGCCCGACGGGCGGCAGATCAATGGTATATCAAAAGGCAAAGTGAATGGCAGGTGAAACTCATCAAAACTATGTTCGGTTATAAGGGGAAGATTCCAGATTTTAGTGATAAAGATCGGGTGGTATAATTTCAATCAAAAAAATAATAAAAAATGGACGTAAAGAAAGTAGCAGTAATTGGCGGCGGAACAATGGGAAATGGAATTGCTCAGGTGTTTGCTGTAAACAGCATTCCGGTTAACCTGGTAGAAACTAAGCAGGAGTTTGCAGATCGTGCCTTGAATACTATCGAAAAAAACCTGGCCCGCATGATTAAAAAGGAGAAAATTACTGATGAACATAAAGTGTCGGCCCTGGATGATATTACTGCATTTCTTGATATCGCTAAAGGGGTGAAGAATGTGGACCTGGTTATTGAAGCCGTTCCGGAAAACATGGATATAAAAAAATCAGTGTGGGAACAGGTGGAAGCCGCCGCACCCGAACATGCAATTTTTGCTTCGAATACTTCCTCAATTTCTATCACTAAATTAGCAGGAATAACCTCTCGGCCGGAGAAATTTATTGGAATGCATTTCTTTAATCCCGTGCCGGTTATGAAGCTCGTTGAAATTGTACGCGGATTGCAAACCAGTGATGAAACGTATAACTCTATAGAAAAATCGGCCCGCATACTTGATAAAACCCCAGTGCCTGTAAATGATTTTCCGGGCTTTGTTAGCAACCGTGTTTTAATGCCTATGATAAATGAAGCTATTTTTTGCGTGGGCGAAGGCGTGGCTACGGCCAAACATGTAGATGAGGTGATGAAACTGGGGATGGCGCATCCTATGGGCCCGCTGCGTTTAGCTGATTTTATTGGCCTTGATGTGTGCCTGGATATTCTAAACGTTCTGTATGATGGATTCAAGGACCCGAAATATCGTCCGGCACCGCTATTAGTGAAAATGGTAGATGCCGGAAAACTTGGCGATAAAACAGGCGAAGGTTTTTATAAGAAAGAGGAGTGAAAAACTGGTTGAGCAGGTACAAAATGGAATCATTATTTCATTTACTGATGGCTGTTTTATATTGAGAAATAACTTCGTTTGGTAGTGACGCAAAAGTGATTTTACGGCGAAATAAAAACCATCGGTCTTCCCGCATGATATAGGGAGAGAAGCCGGCGCGCTTACAACCTTTTAGTGATGGGATGTTCTGTATATCCACAAAAGTGTGTACGTAGCGAATTCCCTCCATGTCTTTGGCTTTCCGGGTAATTCGACTCATAGCAGCTGGCATAATTCGCTTTCCCCGAAAAGCAGGCCTCATAAAAGCGGCTTCGAGCAATGCTTCATCTTTTTTGAGTTGCGGGAAGGAGTTGCCGAAAAGTTCACTCAACCGTTCATTATGCTCAGGGCCAATCAGCCACTGCATATAGCACGGTTCATTATATTCAGTTACTGCTACATAACAATCTGGTAAATCTGCCTCTACCAAATTTTGTTGATACTCTGCAAGCCTTGGGTTTGCTTTCGCAAATTTCCCATGCTCAAGTATAATTCTGGTATCAGAGTTTTTTAACTTACGTATGGAGATGTCTATTCGAGCGTTAGGATTCTCAAAATCTTCCGAAATATCTCTGCGTAGACCTACCGATAAAGAAGTAGAATAGAGTCTTTTTAAAAACTCCATCCATATTACAGTATAATGCCCCTCACGTAGTAATTCATATCCATTCTGAAGCTTGATAAGGATTTGTGCAAGAATAGATTGAATTGAATCATAGGTCATGAATTACCTCATAAGAATTACGGTTGCATGGTTTTTTGTTGAAGTTTGCTTTTTACGGATTGTAAAAGTGGATCTTTTTGTCCTGATGAATGGTTTTCTAAAAATCCACCACCAAGCTCCCAAAGAATAACTCCGCCTAATCCCTGGTCTATAGCATATTGTACTTTTTCTTGTACAGAACGTTCATTATCAAAGGAAATAAAAGTCCGTGGGTTATCAATATTCAGGTATGAGGTCTGAGCTTGTTCATCCCAGGAAGCGTTATTCAAGTTATAGCGTTCATATAGCTCTGAATAAGGAACACCACCGGATCTTTCCATTATAGACATATCTTCATCCGGCCACGTTTCCCACTTTCCCAGCCGGTGGACACTATGCCAGATATATCCATAAAAATCGATTCCGATTCCTAATTTCTTCCGATCAATACCTGCTGCAAGTGCCGCTTTAACTTTTTGTTCTACACTCGACATTTCGCCACCTGTGCGATCAAATTTTATCCCATCGCTATAAAGCGCAGAATTATGCCATGCCTGCCAACCCGACCATGCCTGTGCCATATCATACGTCATGATATTGATTTGATCTACTTGCTGTTGTATGCTCGCATATAACTCTGAGACATCTTTCCCTTTTAATGCTGCTATTGTTATAAGGGGCCGCTCGCCATTGCGGGTTTGCAGGTTATTAAATGCTTCATCCAGCTTTAATACAAACTGGTAATAGTTAGCATAATCTTTCTTTTTGATGGGTTCCATGTCCAAATCAACTCCATCAAAGCCATATTTGGTGATAATTTCAGCAATAGTGTCGATAAATTGCGCTCTGTTTTTCGGGGTGATGGATGAACTGAAACCGCTATAATTACCGCTGCCTCCCACACTGAACAGGATTTTGGTATTGTTGCGATGAGCTGCCGGCACAATCACATTTAGCCGGTCGCTGTTAAAATTACCACGGTTTTTAGGGTCGAAACTTTGGCTGGGACGGCCATTCGTATCTATATTAAGAGCAAAGTAGATAAGGTGTGTGAAGGCATCCCAGTCGATATCATCCGTTTTCATTGCTCCCCAGTTAGAGTATTTGGTTCCGGCGTTATGCTGCCAGGTAGCCAGGTAAGCGGTTACCCAAATATCATTATTTGGTGCAATATTCTCTTTCTCGAATTGTGGTTCCGGTTCTGGCCATACCCGAATTAACGCCAGGAAAAAAACGGGTATTACAACCAATACCATCATTCTAAAATAAATTATCCTTTGTGGGTTTAATAAGTTTTTGATTTTCATGTTGCTGTATTTAAAACTCTCTTATTACATTTTTTTGACTGCATTTTTTTGACTGCATTTTTTTACGGCAGATCTACCTGTATATAGGTTGTGTCAGCATTATTGGCTGGAATTCCATCATCGAAATCGTGCTGTAAAACAATAGGATGAGGTGGAGGGCCTGTTGTTTGGCTGCTGGTATCCCAATGAAGAGTCAGTGTTGCTGAACTTCCCGCAGAAAGGCCATTATCTAAATATTGACTATCTGCTTCTTCAACCTGATGATGAGTAAGAAAAACCCGGATGGCATCTGTAATATCAAAGTCACCGAGATTTTCAATTAGAACATCTATAACGGCTGTTTCACCGCGAGTTACATTTTCCGGCGCATCAGTTACGGTAATAGCTATATCTGAATTCACATCTTCATTAATAGTAATGGTAGTGGATTGAGAGTCATTTGAAGAATCATCATCCTCAAAATCATGTGTGGCCACTATTGTATGATCACCATTAGAGGACCCGCTGGTATTCCAGGTGAAATTAAGAGTGGTTTCACTCCCTACAGACAAACCACTAATAGTTTGTGTATTTATAGTTGTATTATCGGTTTCATCGAATAGGGTGATAACTATCTCTTCCGAAATATCATCTTCGCCGGGATTTGAAATGGTAACTTCAATGTTGGCATTTTCTCCAATAGTGACAGACTCAGGTGCAGTAATATTGGAAACCGCTATATCAGCAACTAACTCCTCGTTTACAGTTACTGTGGTAGATTGTGAATTATTGGAGTTGTCGTCATCCTCAAAATTGTGCATTGCCGTAATTGTATGGTCACCAATAGAGGCACCGCCGGAATTCCAGGTAAAGGTAAGGGTAGTTTCATCACCTGCACTCAACCCATTAATAGTTTGAGTATCAATAGTGGTGTTATCGGTGTCATCGGATAGTGTGATGGCAATCTCTTCGGAAATATCATCTTCACCTGAATTTGAAATGGTAACTTCAATGCCGGCGTCTTCTCCCATAGTGACAGACTCAGGTGCAATAATATTGGAAACCGCTATATCAGCAACTAACTCCTCGTTTACAGTTACTGTTGTAGATTGTGAATTATTGGAATCGTTGTCATCCTCAAAGTCATGCATTGCCGTAACTGTATGATCGCCGATAGAGGCACCGCCGGAATTCCAGGTAAAGGTAAGAGTGGTTTCTTCGCCTACAGTTAAGCCATTTACAGTTTGAGTATCGATAGTAGTAATATCGGTTTCATCGGATAAGGTGATAGTGATATCTTCAGATATATCTTCTTCACCCGAATTTGAAAGAATAACTTCAATTTCCGCATCTTCTCCCTGTGTAATAGATGCAGGTGCATTAAATGTAGAAATAGCAATATCATTTTCTGATTTGGCACTGATAGTAACTGTGGCAGACTTGGTGTTATTACTAACCTCATCATCTGAAAGATCATGAGAAGCTGATATGGTATACTCACCTTCAGGAACGCCCTCTGTATTCCAGCTAAAGGTAAGGATGGTAGTATCATTTACCGCCAGGCCATTTATCTTTTGTGTACTAATAACTTCTTCGGTGTCTTCATTTGTTAAAGTGATACTTATTGAATCACTAACGGCATTGCTTCCAACATTGACAATTGAAACACTTATATCGGCTGTACTCTCTTCTGATATAAAACCTGGTGCTTCAACTTCATTAATAGCAATATCCGTGACTCCTGCCGATGGATCTTCGGGATCGGGATCTGAATCAGAATCGCTGTTAAAAAGTTTGCAGGATGTAAGTGTTAATAGGGTGAGGGTGAAAATAAGTAGTTTGTTCATTGGGCTATTTCTTTGGGTGTTATTATCAAGATTTTAAAAAGAGAAATTGGTATTGGTTAAATTCAATGTTTTACTTTGAGCGCCTCTTGAAGAACCGCTTCAGCTCCATCGGGATTCGTTAGCTGGATATCCCAGACTTGCTCTCTAAAGACAAACCGGCTGACTTCTACGGTAAATTCAAGCGTCTGTGGATTCTTTACTTTGATATCTGAAATTGATGGTGCTGTTGTCCAGCCATTATTGCTGTCATCATCGTCATCGTCTCCGTCATCATCATCGTCATCATCGTCGTCGTCATCATCGTCATCATCATTTCGACCCCTGCCTTCATTTTCATTTCGCAAGAAATCGATTTTCAAATCATCTCTAAAACCGTCGCCTTTTATCGTGACTTTTTTTTTCTGCCCTGGTTTTATTTCGTCTGGACTAGCCTTTTCAATCGACAAATTCAGAAAGCCTTGCTCGTTTATTGTTATTGTAATAGAGCGTGTATTATTATCAGGGCTTTCGTCCTCAAAAGTATGCTCAACAGTAACCGTATGTTCGCCGATAGATGCATCTGAAGTTTCCCAGCCAATTCTGAAAGCTCTTTCGTTTCCTGGATCAATGTCAGTATCAAGTGTTCTGCTGTGAATTTCAGTTTCATCGGTTTCATCCGTAACTATCAAATCATATTCACCAGTAATTGTACCTTCACCTAAATTGCTTATGGTTACGCTAAAATCGATATCATCTCCCTGGGTAGCTTCATCAGGTCCGCTAAATTCTGTAACCGCAAGATCAAGGGCAGCAGATTGGGACTCATTGAGAGTAATTTCGGCAGATTCCGAATTATTTACGGGTGAGCCATCTTCAACCTCGTGACTTGCAATAAGGGTATGATCACCAGGGGTGGCATTTTCGGTATCCCAGCTAAAGGTGATATCTCTGGTTTCACCGGCCATCAAGCCGCCATTGATATTTTCTGAATCTATAGAACGCTCATCAGTATCATTCCACAGAGAAACTTCGAAAGAGCTGTTAAAATCATCGCCCCCCGTATTTTCTACGCGAAATTCTATGGTAACCGTTTCTCCTAATGTTGCAGAGGAAGGGATGCTTAGAGAATTAATTGCTAAATTTGCTTCCTCAGGAGAATCAGAATCATTTATTGAAATAGTAAGTGTGCCGGAGTTATTGGCAGGAGTTTCATCTTCAAAATTATGAGAGGCTTCTAACACATAGTCACCGGCCTCTAGAGAACCTGTATTCCAGTCTAATAAATACGCTAAAGAACTACCGGAGGCTAAACCGTCATCAATCGATCTGGATCCAATAATATCATCAGTTGTTATGTTGATGAGAACAATGGAAACTTCATCATTAATATCCTCCATACCTGTATTTGTAACAGTAAGCTCAATTTCGGCTAAATCTCCCCGAACCACTGAAGAAGGGCCTGTAAATCGAGTGATAGCAAGATCTTCAGCCTGTTGTTCAATAATAGTAATAGCAACAACAGCGGAATCATTTTCCGGGTTGTCATCTTCGTAATCATGACTGAAAAGATAGGTTCGCTCTCCTGTTTCGTCATTCATTTCCAACTGATATTCGAACGTTACAGAGCTGTCAGCTTTTAACCCATTTGCAAAATTATGAGTATCAATAGAGGTGCCATCGCTATTATTGGTAATAACTATATTCAGATTTCCGGTAGCATCTTCCGCCCCTACATTCTCAATGGTTATGGTGAAATTTACTGTTTCACCTACTATAGCAGTAGAAGGAGTATTTATATTAGTAATAGCTACATCAGCTTCTTCAGACCTTTCATTTATTTTTCCAGGGTCATTTGTAAACGTTTCGCAGGAATAGGCTGTGAAAGCAGCTAAGGTCAGTATGCAAAATTTGAGTATCGTATCAGTTTTCATAACATTATTGAATTTTATATTAGAATGGTGAAGCCATCAGATATATGAAATCACTTTATCGTTGACCGTTGGTTTATCTTCTGATTGCTTGCCAATATTTTTCAGGCTGACCTCCAGACGCTTGATCTTTATATCATTCAGCTTTGCCTGTTCCCTCAATCTCTTGAAGTTTTCGGGCTTAATGCTTTGATCGCAAATAAAAATGCTATCTACATTGGTTTTTCTTAAGGTCTTAGCTAACTGCCAGTGTCCGCCTAAAATGGGATAACCGTTTATAAATTTACCTTCCAGATTGGGATCTTCATCCAGAAAACCGAGAACCTTGAGGTTGCTTTTACTGGTATTATTAATTTTGTGAAGGATCATCGCTCCGTTGTCATTAGCACCATAAATAAGCACGTTTTCTCCTGTTTTTTTCTCGCGGTTAAATAAATAACTAAGAGCTCTGTAGGCAATTCGGACGCCGAGTGTCAGCGTTAGAAGGAAATAGAAATCCAGGATTAAAAACTGAATGATGGAGGCCAGCGGAAGTGCTTCTATTATTACAAGTACAAGAGCCGTTGCCAACATTGCTGAAAAAACAGATCCCGTAATACCAAGGGCATTTCCTATTCCCATTTGCCTGATGGTTTCCCGATATATGCCTGTCAGCCAGAAAGTGCCTAACTGAACGCAAAGCACAGCAATTAAAATTTGCTCGAAATACGCAAAGTCAATCATAACTGGATTGATGCTGTAGATCAGGAAGTAGCTGAGGCTGTAAGCAATAGCGATAAAACTGAGATCTAATAAACTCAGAAAAGTAGTACGGTTAATAATCCATCGTTCATAGAGTGGCATTAATAAACCGTTGTTAAAAATTTCAATTTCGTGATAGCGAAGTCTCTTAATACCCATGAAAAGTCCAATGCATAATAGAAGCCCAAAGACTACGGTAGTTTCAACACTTTCTATCACGGTCAGTGAAAAAGCACCCAGAGCGAAAGCAGCTGATACTGCATAAAGCACAATTACTGAATTGCGGTGAGACAGCCCCAGCGAAATTAACTGGTGATGTATATGGGAGCTGTCGGGCCGAAACATGCTATATAACTTGCGAAGCAGAGAATTTGATTCTTCTTTATTTTGTTTGAGGAAACTTCCCAAAAATCTTCTGATCATTGATATAATTGTATCTGTGATGGGAAGGCCTAAAACCAGTATGGGGAATAAAAGAGCAAAACCTGTTGAAATTTTGGTAGCACTTTGAATGGATAATAATGCCAGGGAAAATCCAATAATCAGGCTACCTGAATCGCCGAGAAAAATTTGAGCAGGCCTGAAATTATATCGTAAAAAACCAACAAGTGAACCTGCAAAAATAAGCGCCAGTGCAGCAATCCAGATTTGTCCTGATAAAGCAGATACGGTAAATATTGAAATGCAGGCAATAGTGGCTACACCAGAGGAAAGTCCATCCAGGCCATCTATTAAATTAAAGGCATTAGTGATGCCAACAATCCACAGTAGCGTGAGTGGAAATTCAATCAGCTCCACATTCAAAATTCCCGAGCCTAATGGATTAGTGATTACAGAAATTTTAAAACCTGCATAATACACAAGCGTGGCTATCACAAACTGGACACCAAATTTTAGGCCAGCGCTTAAAGGTTTCATGTCATCATAAAAGCCAAGGGCAAAAATTGCAGCAAAGCAAAAGGCTACAATGCTTACTGCAATTATATTTTCACCTATTCCGGCGAAAATGGATGGGAACAGCAAAAAAATTATTACAGAGGATAGTACAACACTCAAAAATATAGCAAAACCACCAAGCCGGGGGGTAACCGTTTTGTGTACTTTTCTATCGCCCGGCGCATCAAGTGCTCCTATTTTGTGGGCAAAACGGATAACAAAGGGGGTTAACACTAAGGCCAGTGCCACCGGTACCAAAAATGATATTATAAAACCGATTATCATAAAACTCTCTCTCTTAATGTCTGTACTAAATTAAATTGTTTATTTATGTTAAAAATTCATTTCCATCGAACTCATAAGGTAATTTCCAATTCATAGAGAATGGAAGGTGATGGCTTTCGATGGTCTCGCCATATGAAAGGATGGCACCTTGCAGTAAAGCATTTTTCAGTTGCCGGATATTGCCGGGCCAGTTATAATTAAAACACTCTTTGAGAGCTTCTGTAGATATCTTCAGATCTTTCCAGTCGCTATATCTTTCTTTTATTTCATTGAGGAAACAATCAATAATAACCGGTATATCTTCTTTGCGTTCTCGCAGGGGCGGAACCATTACAACTACCGGATCCAGTTTTTGAAGAAGACTCTTCCAAACAGATTTATGAAGTACTTTTTGATATGATTCCTGGTTCATGGATATCACCAGGCGTGGCTTATTTTCCTGGTTATAGCGGTACAATTGTTCACTGCCTTTGATATACGAGTTAATGATGCTAAGCATCAGCTGGGGAGGCAGTTCCGAAAATTGGTCGAGATAGAGAATGCCATCACAGGCTTTTTCTATTGCATTATATTTCAGTATAAAATGCTCTTCCTCTAAATGAAGTTGCTCTCTGAATGCCTCTTTATATTCTTCTTCATCCACATCAACACAATAGAAAGTGTGAAATGGGCCATCAGCCCGGCCTCCGTTTTCATGAATAATTTGTGCCAGACGCTTTTTGCCTGAACCAATTTCACCAATAACTATTACATGGGTATCCAGTTTAGCAATAGTTAATATTTTATTGAAAATATCCTGCATAAGAATGCTTTTGGATGATTTTTCAACATCGCTTAACAGTGATTGCTTTAGTACTGTTTGGCTGACGGAAGGTGAAGGGTTCATTTTTAATTTAATTATTCAAGGTTTATAGTAATTCCCAGTTGGTGGAAGCGTTCGTACATTCTTTCCTGGAACGAGAGGGAATAATCCAGCATAATACCATCCGCGATAAATCCAAGACCGAAACGTGGTGCAAAAACACCGTTTTCCGGATGGAGCAAAAAACCGCTCCGAAGGGCTATGGAAGAAATGGCCATAACCTCAGCGCCCATTTTATACCAAATGCCATTCTCACCAAATCTTTTCTCGTTTGCTAAAGAAAGCGACAGGTAAGAATCATCTGTGTCTACAGGAAAATGAATGGTTGCGCCCAGTTCCAGGCTTTCTCTAAGATTTTGGCTGCCTAAAGTGGTATTGCCTTCGTCTGTGATATTGTAGACCACACTACGCCCCGCTCCCCGAAAGGCAAGGCCATAACTGAGAGATTGAGATGGGGAATACATTAATCCGAAGGTGGAAAAATTTGTCCAATACTGAGCATCGTCATTTTGTGATAAAGTTGAATTATTCAGCACCCCAACACTGAGCATGTTTTCAAATGAGTAAGCATAAGCAACATCTAATTGGTACATGCTAATATTTGGCTCTGGCTGGGGATTGTTTCCCAGTGGATTGGTAGCATTTAAGCCGGTGTGATAGATACCGAACTGAGCAGCTAACCGATTGGCTCCCGATGAAAGTACCGGTAAGGTGGTATTTTCAACCATCAGGTTATTATTCCAATTTTGAAATATGTTTAGCTGGATAACAGAAAAATCTCTTATAAAAGAAAGTGCAGCCGGGTTCATGTTTATCGCTGATAAATTCGTAGGGTCGGCTACCGTTGCTTCCCCCATGGCTACGGCACGGGCATCATATTTATAAACATGCGGGGCACCACGCTGGCCGCTGCCGGTTCCGGTTGTATCGGTAAGTTGAGCCAATACATCTGCCGGAATAGCAAAACAGATAAGTGAAATAAAGATGGAGGTGTAAATATGTTTAGTATAATCTATCATCAGTTTATTACTCTAAAAATTCCAAAGAGCAATACCACATCTCTCAGAAAGCCAGACATCTCTCTTACAGCATTCTGCCTTTGAGGTACAAAAACGATATCACCGGGAAGTACCATTGCAGCAGCATCCATTTGTCCGCTGTCCAGATAATAGGTTAAATCAAGGGTTTGATAATTTTTATCCCCGGATTTCCGGTAGATTTTCACTCTCCGGATATTTGCTTCCTCCGAGGGCCCGCCGGCCATTGAAAGCACTTTAAATATGGATGTTTCATCTACAATCTGGTAATTATCGGGTGAGGTAACCATACCAAACACCGACACCTCCATATTATCTATGCTGCGCAACGATACCGTTAGGTTTACATCACCCTTTATATATTCTGATAATTGCCGGGCAAGTTCTCTCTTTAACTGCGCCTGTGTAAGGCCGGTTACTTTAATATCCCCAACCAGCGGAACTACTATATTTCCCTGATTGCCCACCGTGGTACTGGTATTAAAATTAGGCTGTTCCCACACCAGGATTTCAACTTCATCCCCCGGTCTGATCTTATAAAGAGAATCGGCCTGAGATACGCCTGTATTTGAACTTGATAATTGCCTTCGCGCATCGTCTTCTTGTATTTGTCGCGAAGAGCCACATCCTGAAAGCATTACCAAAAGCAGTAATCCGGCGCTTAATTTTATAATTGTATTCGTGGTTATCATAGTATTTCAATTATTTACTTTTTTGACTTTGTGCCTATGCTTTTACCAGAGTACAACAAATGTGCCAAGGTTCTCTAATGGTTAAAAAAGTGGCTTTTATAAGGAATGGAGCAGGATTTATTTTAATTACCCGCTATAAGGAAAACACAGTCCCAGGCATATTATCGGGTGTGTGAATAAAGTGCACAGCCCTTGATTTTGGGGCTGTGTAATATTGTTTCAAACCAGATAACAGAAGAAAAAGAAGTCTTAAGGTCCTTGTAATCACTCACCCAAAAGACCTGTTAAAACCCGGCAGACCATTGTTTGGTTAATGTTTTCGGCTTCTTAAATGGTTTGGCACAGCTATTGTACTACTCAATCACAGATATGCGTGATAAAACAAAAACAAATAAATAACAGGTACACTCGTGAACTCAATGGAAGACACTGTACAGGAATTGAAACGGGTAGTGAGGAGAAGAAAAATACTCCTGATTGTAACCCCTATACTATTTATAGGCCTAAGCCTTCTGGCTCTACAGTTTATCGAACCCAAATATGCATCTTCAACAACTATTCTGGTTCAGGAGGATGGAGCTTTTAACCCGGTATTGCTATATCAAATGGATATGGGAATGGAGGAGGAGGATGCTGCTAACGACTTGGAATCTTTCGACAACTTTATAAACAGCCGATCGACACTTGAAAAGCTTATAGATACTCTTGGATTAAAATCCGGCGATATAAATGACTCCGGCAATCGGGGAATTGTGGAAGGATTAAGAAGCCAGATAACTACCTCTTCAGGCTCATCAGACTCTTTCGAACTCACTTTTGAAGACACTGATCCAGAACGGGCAAAAAATGCCGTTGAATTTCTTTCTAATTATTACATAGAAACTAAAAAAACACTGGATAGCCGCAGGGCCAAAGAATCTGTTGAATACCTGTCAGCAAAATTAAGCGATCTTGAACAAGTAATAGACCAGCAGAGAAATGAAATGGTTAGTTCAACCTCATCACGCATTAAAGAACAACCGGTAAATACAGAAGCATTGCGAGCGCGTTTGCAGGATATAAACAGCCAGCTTGAAACCATAGACTGGCAGGTTTTTCAGGAAGAAGATAAGGAAGCCTATATACAGGCATTTCACGACCAAAATGAGGAAAATTTCTCCGTGCAGCCTCTTTACAGGTTGCCTCTGGAGGAAATCCCTTACGGAGATGAGCTGGCTTCACTGCTGGATCGCTATGATGAAATGAATCAGAATTACACCGAAAGCTATCCACAGTTACAGTCTTTAAGGAACCGTATAACGGAGGTGGTAAAACGTATTCCACCGGCAATGGAATCCCGCAAAAACCGGCTTCTTAGTCAACGGGAAGATCTTTCCAGGCAACGCTCGCAGATAATTGAAAATATGGAACAATCGTATGTAGCTGAACAGCAAAGCAGTACGAAACAAACAAGCTATGCCGTATACCAGGAATTGTATAATGAAATGAAAGTAAAGCTGGAACAGGCAGAATTTGCCAGCGAATTAAGTGAAAGAGCAACCGGAAACTTTCTGGTGCTTGATCATCCACAAATAGCCGAAGAACCCTCTTCACCAAACAGAAACCTGATTTTGGGGGCTAGTCTTCTATTAGGATTTATAATAGGCGGATTTATGATAACAATAGCCGAAGTGCTAGATAATACCGTCCGCACCGAAGATGACTTTCCAATCGATAAACCTATAATTGCTTATCTCAGTGATGGAAACTAAGAACAACGTTACAATTTCGAAACGTAAAAATGGAAGAAATACTCCTGAAATATATAAACCTGTATTTGTCGGGGATTCCTCTCTTGTACAAATAACGGTATCTAAACAGCAATTGCGGCACGTAGACCCCACGGTAGTGCAAGAAAAATTTTATAACAAATTCAATTTTTCGAAGCTGGCCAAAAGTAACACCAACCTGAAGCTTGCCCTTGGTATTACCAGTGCAAATGAGCAGGAAGGGAAAACATTAGTGGCAGCAAATATGGCTGTATCACTTGCCAGTGCTTACCGGCAGCGAACCGTACTTGTAGACCTGAATTTTAAAAATCCGGAACTTCATAAAGTTTTTGGGGGAAGATTAAAACCAGGAATGGTGGAAGCCATGCAGCACAACAAATTGTGCGTGAGTCCGACAAAAATTAAAGACCTGTACTTGCTCACAGCTGGAGACATTCATAATTATAAACCTGGCATTCAAGATACAATTGCACTTCGGGAAGTTCTATATACCCTCAAAAATGAATTCGATTTTATCATCGTAGACATGAGCTCCATTTTCCCAATGGAGGAATTTCCTATCCATTTTGTGAACGAGGTTGATGGATTAATGACAGTTATCGATGCCAAAAATACCAAAAAGAGTCATTTAAAAAATATCTATAAAAATCTTGATGAAAAGCGGTTTATGGGCTACATCTTTAACAAATTTAATGAAGAAGGATAAAGCCTATGAAGATTTTATTAGGCATTATAGCATTTCATGTATTGGTAATAATTCGAGCAAAGTTAAGCGATGAAGACAATGTACCCTTTATCTCAACTGCTGTAATTACCCTGCTTCTCACCATCTTTGTGGCTTTTATGATGTTTGAAATGGAAGAGCCCATCCCGTAAACAAAAATTATGAGTACTACTTCTTCAAATATTCACCCAACGCTATACGAGCGGATTTTTCTCAGGCCTTTAGGGCTTGATACGGATAACTCTCTCGTACTCTGGTTACTTCTTTTAGCTGGTACAATTATGGTTGGCTCGCTATGGTATTTCGAGGGAGATTTTATCGTAACTCTTTCCATCTTATTCGTGGTGAGTATAGCTGTATTAAGTTTCCTGAAACCAAGCTACAGCCTTTCCTTTCTTGTGTTACTGGTTCTCCTTTTCGACCAATACGGGATACCGGATCATGAACCCTTTACCTATACCATAGATTATTTCAGAAATCTAAAAGAGGTGTCCTACATTCCGTTTTTTGACGGCGGCACAACAAATATTATCGAGATTCACCTTTTGCTTATAATTCTCTCACTGGTTTTTGTTTTAGGAGTAAGTAAAAAATTTAAATACCAGGGAGTCCCTGTCTGGGGCGCATGCCTGTTTTTCCTGGGCTGTTTTATGTTCTCATTCATGTATGGCTTAAAAAACGGCGGTGATTTTTTAGTAGCCATGTGGGAAGTCCGGGCTTTGTTTTACCTACTTCTCCTGTATTTCATCACACCGCAACTCATCCGTACCAGGCAACAGATGAAAGGGTTGATTTGGGTGTTTATTATTGGAATCACCTTCAAAGCCTTCCAGGCCATTTACCGTTTTATAGATTTGGGATTTACCACCGGCGGTTTAGCAACCCTGTCAAACCATGAAGATCCGGTATTTATGGTTACTCTTTTTATACTTTTAACCGGCTTCATGGTTTTTAAATCCAGAAACCGGCAGCTTTATATGTTGATTGCATTATTGTTCCCCTTATTGCTTGGTTTTTATTTTGGGATGAGAAGGGCTGCTTATGCATCCATGATGGTTTCCTTTGCTGTTTTTGTGATTTTATTAGACCGGAAAAACCGCCATAACTTTTTAAAAGTAGCAATACCTTGTTTCATAGGATTACTTATTTACAGCGCTGTCTTCTGGAATCATCAGGGCAGACTTGGCCGCCCCATTCAAATGGTGAAAACAGGTTTTGAAAGGCCCACTATCGAAGAGAATTACGAAGATTACCACTCCAATCTTTACCGCGAAAAAGAAAATTACAACCTGGCAAAAACAATTGAAAACAACCCGGTAATAGGAACCGGTTTTGGAGTGGCGTACGACCAGCCTGTAGAACTGTTTGCCATCCGATATCCTTTAAGAGATTACATTCCGCATAATGAAATTATTTGGGTAATGGTGAAGATGGGAACAATAGGCTTTTTTGCCTTTTGGTTCTTTTTCAACTCCTTTGTTGCTAAAGGCATTCGCATTTTCTCCCGGCTCAAAGATCCCTACCTGAAAGCAGTTACCCTTTTTATAATTATAGCCGTCATAAACCAAATGGTGGTTTCTTATTTCGACCTTCAACTTACTTACTACCGCAATATGATTTACCTGGGTTGCCTCATGGGACTGTTAAAAACAGTAGAAACTATTCATAAGGATGAGAACAGTAATTCGGATAAAAATGAAAATGAGGAAAATCATAGCTCATGAAAGAAGGTATAGGAAAAACCGTTGTCAGAAATTTCTCCATTGTATTTGGGGCACGTGCTGTTACGTGGATTTCAGGTTTTATCTTGTTGCTATTTCTCCCGAGATATTTAGGCAGTCAGGATTATGGACGACTTTATCTGGCACTTTCCATCAAGATGATGCTGGGGCTGCTTGTTGATTTTGGCGGTGCCTACCTCATTCCAAAAGAGGTGGCAAGATCCGAAAAAGTGGGAAGTAAAATCTTAAGCAGCTATCTCATTTTACGTGTACTTCTGTGGGTAGTCAGTATTGGCATTATAATTATAATTTCACATTTATTGGGTTACTCCGAACATATACGGCTGCTCATTTTAGTGTTGGCTGTAAGCATGCTCTGGGAAGGCGGGTCAAAAGCTTATTCTGCATATTTCCAGGGAATTGAGCGGATGGAATATTCTTCTTTGGGGATGATTGCCGAAAAGGTATTTGTAGCCATTTTTGCAGTAGCTGCTTTGTTACTTGGTGCCGATTCTTTTGGAATTGCCATAATAATGACGATAGGTGCCCTTCTTCATTTGATTGTAGTATTTCTGTTTCACCGCAAATTTGCCACTCTTAATTTTAAATTTGATTCCAAGGTTTTTACCCTGCTGAGCTCCGGGATGCCGTACTTCTTGTTTTCACTATTCTCGGTGATTTATTATCGTATTGATGCTGTGATGCTTTCCTCGTTTACATCCGAAACAGTGACTGGCTGGTATGGCGGCGCTTATCGTTTTTTCGATATGGTGATGATGCTTCCACTTATTTATAAAGCAGTTATTTTTCCGGTATTCTCAAAATTATGGGACGATGAAAATGGCACTTTGCAGAAAACAATCAGCAAAAGCCTGAAGCTAATTATTATTCTCGGAGTACCCGCAAGCCTGTTGATATTTATTTATGCAGAAAATGTAATTCACTTTTTTATGGGGCTTGAAGAGTATGCAGGCTCTGTCATAATCCTTCAAATATTCGCTCTGAGTATCCCAATTATTTATGTAGACCTGATTATTGGCAGCGCCATTTTAGGAGCCGCGAATCGCCAGCGGGCTTGGGCATTTGTAGGTTTTATAGCAATATTTTTGAATGTAGGAGTCAACTATTTTCTCATTCCTTATGCTCAGGGAATGTACATGAATGGAGGTATAGGAGCCGCAGTCGCCACTTTTATTACTGAGCTATTTATGCTGAGTTCAGCTTTATACCTGCTTCCCAACGATTTTCTGCGAACATTTAAAATGGCTTATATCACAAAGCCGGTAATTGCAGGTGCAGGCATGGTAGCCATTGTTTGGCTGCTTAATACCACCAGCTTGTACTGGATGTTAACAGCCGCTATCGGCGGAGTGGCATATCTGGCCGGGTTGTATGTATTGCAATTATTTGATGATGAAGAAATGGCAATTTTAAAAGATATAGCATCTGTACAAGGCCTGAAAATGATGCTAAGCACTAAAAATAGCTGATCACAGAAATTACTCTGTGCAATAAGAGAAAAGGCCGATTCAGCAATGGATGGGATTCAGCACCTAACACAAATTTTTAATTATAAAAAAATAAAGAATTATGGAATCATTAGAGTTTGAGACAAAAGTTTTAAACAGCCGGAATGCTTCACAAATGGCAAAAGGTGAAGCATCGGCCGGTAATAAATTATCACATGAAATTATCGACTCGGAAGAGCAATTTAAATCTCTTGCCATTAATTGGCGGGATCTGGCAAAACGCGCTGGTGCAACTATATTTATGACGCATGAGTGGGCACTTACCTGGTGGAAACATTTCGGACGAAATAAAAGACGGTCTCTTTTAATAGTCACAATTTGGGATGAAGAAAAATTGGTAGCATTGGCACCCTTCTTCAAAGGTTTTTCATCATTAGGAGGGCTGGAAATTGAAAAGCGGCTACAAATTATAGGTAGCGGTGGAAGCCCCAATGAACAAATTGGCTATAAGGATGATTACGGCATCAGCGATTTCCTGGATATTCTTGTCGATGATAACTATACCGAAACAGTGACAGAGATACTTAGTGAGATCATTACTTCCAATAGGCTGGAAGTGGATACTATCACTTTTCATCAAACCAGGAATGATAGTTATATAATTCAGCATCTGTATCCACGCCTTCAAAAAGCAGGTTTGAATTTAACCCTGGAACACACCGATACCTGTCCTTACATAAAACTGGAAGAGTTTGAATCTCTTAAAGCTTTTATAAAATCCAAAAGATCGAGTGCAAGGCGGAGGTTTCGCCAATCACTGAAATCTATTTCACCTAAAAGCGATAGAGGTAATTTAAAACTGGATGAACTCACAACCTGGCCTGAAGTAGAAAAGGCTACGGAAACTATGATCGAACTGCACCAGGAACGCTGGAATAGAATTGGATTTCCTGGTGTTTTCTACGATAAACGATTCACTAATTTCTTCAGGGAAACCGTACGCTATGCTTTTGATAATGGATGGCTTTGGTTCAAACAAATAAGAGACGAAGAAGGAGTTTGTGCTGCCCGTTTACTTCTGCATTATAATGGCCGCTACTACGATTACATAAGTGGTTTTGATGAAACACGAGACTCTTCAAAACATCGTCCCGGAATTACCCTGCTGACTGAGGCTGTGCGAGATGCAATCGATGGAGGCGCAAAAACAGTAGAACTTCTGAGAGGGCAGGAAGGCTATAAATACGACTTCACAAAAAAAGATTTTAAAAATTGGAAGTTGAGCATAAATAGCCGGGAGCGACAGAAAGTTTCCCAAAAAACAGTAAATCGTTTAACGGGAGTTTTGGCGCTGCTGTACAAACGTGTGACACGTGAAGCCAGGCTCATAAATGTTCAACGTTTACAAAATGGGTTTTTAAAAATGCTGCCGGGTTACATCTCATTCCGATGGAACAGCATGAAAATGAAAATGGACAATTAAATAAATTAAATAATTACAGAGAAAAGAAAAGAAGAGGGAGACATTATGAAGAAGATATTAGTTACTGGTGCAGCTGGTTTTATTGGCTTTCATCTTAGTAAAAAACTATTAAAAGAAGGATACCAGGTAATTGGGATCGATAATCTCAACAGCTACTACAGCACAGGATTGAAACGTCACCGTCTCGAAGAGCTTAATTTTGAGGAAAATTTTTCTTTCTCGAAAACTGATATAGCAAATTCATCAGCCTTGAATGCAATTTTTATGGAAGATGATTTTGATAGTATCTATCACATGGCTGCCCAGGCGGGTGTTCGATATTCTATCAGCAACCCGGAAGAATATATAGAAAGCAACCTGGTAGGTTTTTCCAACATACTGGAGTGCTGCCGCAATCATAAAATAAAACACCTGATTTACGCCTCATCTTCTTCGGTGTATGGCTTAAATACCAGGCAGCCTTACAGTGTTCATGAAACAGCTGAACACCCGGTTTCATTATATGCAGCCACTAAAAAATCAAACGAGTTAATGGCTCATGCATATTCCAAGCTCTATGATTTACCTACCACCGGGCTCCGCTTTTTTACCGTTTACGGTCCCTGGGGCCGCCCGGATATGGCCTATTATAAATTCGTGAAAAGAATAATGGAGGATCAGGAAATAGACATCTACAACAAAGGAGAGATGTCCAGAGATTTTACCTATATCAGTGATATTGTAGAATCACTTTTCAGGTTGATGGATCACATTCCAAAACCAAATCCCGACTGGAACCCTGATGCGCCTGATCCCGGCAGCAGCTCTGCACCTTATCGTGTATTCAACATTGGAAATAATTCGCCGGTACACCTTATGGAGTTTGTTAAAATAATTCAGGAAGAAGTAGGCAAAAAAGCCAAAATGAACTTTCTGCCTATGCAGCCCGGCGATGTTCATAAGACATGGGCCGATTCCTCCGATTTATACAAGACTATAAATTATACTCCATCCACTACTATTCGAGAAGGCATAAAGAATTTTGTGGGCTGGTATAAAGAATACCATCAAACCGAGACTGAGGTTTTAACAGCCTGAGGCAAGTAGTTTTTTTACACCTGAGCTGAGGTGTGAGAATATTTTTTACAAGATTTCCTGCCCATGAGTTTACATGCTACACCTGAGGCATTGATAAAAGGGAATCAGGCTTAAAAAAGCATTAAACAGCCATAAAGAGAGATGATGGCACATTTGTTGCCACTATGTATAACAAAGAAAAATATAGAAAGGTAAGGTAATAGGCAGAAAATCAGTGCCTTTTGATTAATAAACACACACATGAACTCTTATCAGAAAAAGCAAAATATAAAGATATTGATGTACCACCGGGTCATTAAAAGCGGTGAGCAAAATAATGCAACATTTTATGATGTAAGGGAAGAAGATTTTCGACAACAGTTGCAAATACTGGATTCATTCAATTTTACGCCCATCACATTTGAGGATTATAACTTATACCTGGACGGCAAGCTCACCTTACCAAAAAAACCGATCATCCTGACTTTTGATGATGGACATACTGATATGAAAGAAACAGCGCTTCCTGTTCTGCGTGAATTTGGAATGAAAGCTGTGGTTTTTGTACTGGGAAACCGCAAAATGAAGTATGCAGAGTGGGATCAAAAAAAGAAAAATGGAAAAACCCGGTTAATGTCCGATGACCAAATTTTAGATATCCGGGCAGAGGGTTTTGAAATAGGAGCTCACAGCATGACCCATCCGACGCTTCCAAATCTTACCACCGATGAACTTAAAGGTGAGGTTCTCGGAGCAAAATATGCAATAGAAGATTTGCTGGGAGAAGAAGTATCCAGTTTCGCCTATCCATTTGGACGGGTGAATAAAAAGGTTCAGTCTACAGTAGCCGAATCCGGATATAAGTTTGGTTGCGGTGTTTACACGGGACCTCCTCGTTTTGGCGATAATGATTACGATATAAGAAGGCTGGCAATAACCTACAATATAAACACAGTTCGTTTTCTACTCAGGCTCTTAACTCCGTACCAATACGTAGAATGGATGTATGGCAAGCTCCGAAACAACCGGCAACCTTCAGGTGCCGAATTGATGGATAAACAAGCCTCCATGCGCGATTACGATATCACTATAACCAATAATTTTTAAAATTTAGAAATTTGAAAACGCTCTACATAATAGCTAAAGGATTAAACAAACTACCAGATGATGAAATTAAAGCCCTGGAAAAGGAAAACCGTCACCCCCGGGTATCCTTGCTTGAAGAGGCGCTTTCTGCGGATGTTTTAGATGAACGTTATTTAGCAGAAAATGTGCCTGTATTTCGCCGGTGGTTATATAAATTTCTCCCAGTTGGTATTGCACAGGTTTTCGAGGCACTATTTCTGCAAAAGTATTATGATGTGATTTTCACTCACTCAGAAAGAGTGGGCCTGCCGCTGGCTTTTATGATGAAGTATCTAAGATTAAAAACGCCGCATGTTATGATTGTATCGCGGATCACATCCATGTATGAGAAGAAGTCCAGGCAAAAAATGTGGCTGCTCAATCATACCAAAGATGCATTGAGCCGAATATTAATCTGGTCCTCAGTTCAGCGGGGTATAGCCATTAATCAATTGGGGGTTCAACCTGAGAAAATAAAATTGATAAAACGGGGTACAGACCAAAGATTTTGGCATCCCAAACCTGCAAAAACAGATATGATATGTTCGGTAGGTATGGAAATGCGTGACTATCCCACATTGGTTGAAGCACTCCGCCCGCTCGATATTCCGTGCCATATTGCAGTTGGCGCAGCAAGAGGCCAGATATTTGAAACCGTCAAGAAGTTGTACAACATTGAGGAAATTCCACAGAACATTGAGATTGGGCCAAAGCCTTATGAAGAATTGAGAGAAATGTATAGCCGGTGCCGGTTTGCCGTAGTGTCTTTGCTGCCAACCGATTCAGATAATGGTTTAACAGCTATTCTTGAAGCTATGGCCATGGGTAAAGCTGTGATTTGTACTCGTGTAGAAGGGCAAGTGGATGTGATTCAGGATGGAAAGACCGGCATTTTTGTTCCCCAGGGAGATCCTGCAGCCATGAGAAAAGCAATTCAGGAATTATGGAATGATCCCGAACGAGCTGAGAAAATGGGTGCCGCAGCCCGAAATTATGTTGAAGAAAATCACAGTGTGGAGCAATTTGTGGAGGCAATAAGCAGTGAAATTTACGATGTAGCAGATACTCAACAGATAATAGACAAACAATCGGTAGAAAAGCTGGAAGTAGAAACATGAAAATAAAAGTACAAAATACGTTGGTCCGTTTCTCAGCAATATACAGTTGGAGCTATTTTAATAAATCAATTTTAACCATTAAAAAAAGAAATTTTATCACGCGTTTTTCAGGGACAACACAATGATTATTTATGAAATTATTCAATACATATTAATTGCTTTAGGAGGTGGGCTGCTTGGCTATCAAATGTTGTTAAGTTTCCTGGCTTTGAAAGGAAAAGACATTAAAGACTTTCGCACTAAACGAAAACGAAAATTTGTAGTAGTAATACCGGCTCATAATGAAGAACAGGTAATTGCCAAAACACTTTATAGCTTATTCGGCTTGGTGTATCCAAAAAACCTATACCAAATAGTAGTGGTAGCCGATAACTGTACAGACCGTACAGCCCGCATTGCCCGAAAACTTGGTGCTAAAGTTCTGGAAAGAACTCACAAGGAAAAGCGTGGCAAAGGCTATGCCCTGCGCTGGGCTTTTGATCAGATCCTGGATTGGGAGGAAGATTACGATGGCGTTATCGTGCTCGATTCTGATAGCCTGATCTCTGGAAATTACCTCGAAGTGATGAATTTTTACCTGGAGAATGGAAGCAAAGTAATACAAAGCAGCGACCTGGTGCTTCCACAACCCGGAGTTTGGAGTAGTGAATCCATACGAATCGGATTCCTGCTATATAACTATGTAAAACCAATGGGACGTAAAGTACTCGGCCTGGATATGGGCTTAAGAGGGAATGGAATGTGTTTTGCTCCTGAAATTCTAAAGAAATATACATGGCAGGCATGGTCCTTAACCGAAGATATAGAATATGGGCTCTCATTATTGTTGGAAGGTGTGAAAATTGATTTTGCACCGGAAGCAAACCTCTGGGCACAAATGCCGGTACAAGCAGAAAATGCAGAATCGCAGCGTACCAGGTGGGAGATGGGCAGATATCCAATCATCAAAAAATATGCTTCCAAACTTTTAAAAAGGTTTTTCACAAAACGGTCGCTCAGAAATCTCGATACTCTTGTTGATTTAATAACACCTCCTTTAGTAAACCTGCTCTTATTTGTTCTGGTGATGCTGACTCTGAATCTTATCCTATGGCTCGTCGGCTTTGTTCCACTCACATTTACCTGGATTTGGCTGGGGATTACAGTGATGGGTTTACTGCATCTTTTTATAGGGATGTTGGCAGCCGGCGCCGATTGGCAAATGTATAAATCAATATTCTACATACCCGTGTATGCGTTTTGGAAAGTGAAGGTTTATGTCACTACATGGTTAAAAGGCAGCGAACGGCAGTGGATTCGTACTACGAGAGATGCTGGAAAATTAAAGTAATAAAGAATGCTCCTAACAAAAGAAAAATCTCAAGAACCAAGTACAATTATTGCACAACACTATGCTGAGGCATATAAGTTTTACTCAAAATCAGAATTGTGAAAGAGTGGTAAAGCAGGTTCTATAGCTGTTGGCACACTTATTGTATCAACAGAAGAAACCGGCTAAAAAGAATAAGTATTAATTTTTATCCAAGGATTTTAAGAATGAAAATATTGCATGTATTTCCCCAACTGCCAACACCACCAACCTCTGGAGGTGCTCTGCGTGTGTTTCACATTCTAAAACATTTAAGTCAACATCACGATGTGACAGTTGCCGGTTTTAGTGAAAATGGTAACAGAGAATATTTTAATAACTCCTTCCCCGAGCTGGAAGGAAAAATGCATTTTGTGCATCGCAAGCCTAAGAATTTCCGCCGTTTGCGGCAGGCTTATTCGTATTTAACGAATCACAGCTATTGGTATAACTGGGCAAAATCAGCCGAACTGGAAAATAAAATTCAAAAGCTTTTAGATACTAACTCCTTTGATATTTTCCAGGTCGAATTTTCATCAATGGGGCATTATAATCTTGAAACGGATGCTGTGCGTGTATTAGATGCTCATAATGTAGAGTATGACAATTTTCGCAGGATGAGCCAGCTGCAATGGTCGGGGCTGAGAAAGAATTTCTACCGCCGGGAATACCAGAAATGCTTTGAAGAAGAAATTGCAGCTTTTAAGCGACAGGATGCTCTTTTTGTAACCTCTGAACGAGATGGCCAGCTCATCGCTAAAGACGCCCCGGATGTAAATCAATTTGTAATTCCTAATGGGGTAGATACTTCCTTTTTTAAATCGAACGGAGCAGAGGAGGAGCCATTTTCTATTGTATTTACCGGGGCTATGAAATATGTGCCAAATTACGATGGTATGATTTTCTTCCTGGATGAAATATTTCCCACCATAAAAAAAAGCATTCCGCAGGCAAAAGTTTATATCGTTGGCAGTAATCCCCCACCCATATTACGCGCTTATAAATCCGACTCGGTGATTATTACCGGTTTTGTAGATGATGTTCGTCCATATGTGGATAAGGCCAGTGTTTTTGTGGTTCCCCTGAAGATGGGAAGTGGAACAAGATTAAAAGTACTGGAAGCTTTATCAATGGAAAAACCGGTGGTATCTACCAGTATTGGCTGCGAAGGTATTGATGTTGAAGACGACGAGCATATTATTATTCGAGACGATCCCACCCAATTTGCAGAAGCAGTTATTGAAATTTTTGACAATCAAAAACTGCGCAAGAGGCTTATAGATAGCGGCTACGATTTAATGAAGAAAAAATACGATTGGAATGTGGTTGGCGAATCGATTGAGCAATCCTTTGAAGTTTTAACAAGTAAAGAATTGGTAACACAATAGGATTTGTATGTTAACAGGTAATGAGAAAATAAAGAACCCGGCGCTTGTGCTTGGTAGCAGCACTTTAGCGAGTAATCTATCAGAAACAGAAATACCATGCTATTCAGGCTCTGAAAAAAGCACTAACGGCTATCTACAAATCATCAATGCGAAACAAGAATTTTCATTTTCGCCATACCACAGCGATGAATTTATCACTGAGCTGAAGGAGGCAGGAGAAGGGTTTACTCATAAGCCGGTTATTTTTTGTGATGATAATCGTGCCATTCTGAAAATATCAAATAACAGGGAAGCTCTTCGAAAACATTACTTGTTTTTATACCCCTCGATAGAAAATGTAAACCGATTTTTGGATTCACAACGGTTTTTCGAAACAGCTAAACGGCGAAGTTTGCCGGTTCCCGAAACATTTCAGATATCAGGCTTGAATGAAATCCAACAAATAGCATCATTTTTAACCTTTCCCTGTATCATAAAACCCACAAACTCAAAATTTTGGAAACAGAAACAATTTGAGGAAGAAATGGGAGATTATCACAACCAGATCCGATGTGCAAATTCAGAAAAACTGATAGAAATTTACAAAAGAATATCAAAGGTAACTCCCAGTGTGGTAGTACAGAATTGGGTGGTAAGCAACTGCAATCAGGAATATAGCACCAATCTTTTTATAGACCATCAAGGCGCAACTCGCGGCCTGTATATTGCGCATAAAGCAAACTATGCAAAAGAGGCAAAATGGGAAATGACCGAAAATGAAACCATCATCAATATGTGTAAGGAAATAATTGCCAGCCTGGAAGTAAAAGGCCTAATCAACATTCGGCTCAAACAGGATTGCCGAACGGGTGAATTTAAACTTTTAAAAATCAGTACAAAAAATATGCAGATGGGCTTGAGTAATTCAGAAGCTGAGATCAATTTACTGCGTTTATATTATCAGCATCTGGTAAAGGAATACCAGTTATATGAAAAGATCAGAGAAAATGAACCTATGTTAAATTAAAGTAATTAGACTGTGGATATAAATTTACATCATTCATTTACGAAACCATCAACTAATGGGGTTAGTGATTCTGTTAATGATTTGAACGTTGAAATTATTCGAGATACTAATTCTTTCGACTCGCTGCAGGACGAATGGGAGGAACTAACCGATGAATCTGATTATTTCATCTATCAAACTTTTGAATGGAACAGAGTCTGGTGGGATTATTTTGGAACAGGTAAACAGCTGCATATTCTTGCCTTGTATAAAGAAGGTAAATTGATGGGTCTTATCCCGCTTTTCTGGGATACCATTACTTTGTATGATTTTAAAGTGTACAGCAGCTTACGCTTTCTCGGTTCCAGTGTCAGCCAGCCGGATGGAGAGAATTTAAAAGGCCTGCATCCATATTCCGATTACCTGGATATCATTATCCGCCCTGGTCATGAAAAATCAGTAATTTCTTCTTTTATCAAATACATCGAACAACAAAACCTGGATTTCAATGAAATAGTTTTAGATGAAATTCCCGAATGCAGCACATTGTGGAGCACCTTATTGCCTGCATTACATAAGAAAGGGATAGATTATTCAGTAGAAAATTCATCTGAATGTCCATGGGTAAAATTGGAGGGGACGTGGGATGATTATCAACAAAGCCTTAGTAAGAAATCACGTTACAACAATAACCGGGCTTTACGAATGGTTGATGAAGACAGTGAAAAAGGATTTCATATAAGGGAAGCAGAAAATTCCCAGGAGCTGTACCAATCGTTTGACCTGCTTGTAAAATTACACCAGGACCGTTGGAATCAGCTGGGTTTTCCCGGAGTTTTTGCTGAAAAAAGGATGTACAATTTCCAGCGCAAAATCGTGAGCAGCTTTTTTAAAAAAGGATGGGTACAAATAAGAATGGCTGAGCCGGTTCATGATGCAGGTAATACAATAGCTGTAGATCTGTTATTCAAATATAAAAAACACGTATACCTGGTTCACAGAGCCCTTGATCAGGATTCTCCCTTTAGTAAAGCCGGGCCGGGAAATGTACTGCTTAGTGTTGCCATAAAAAAGGCAGCCGATAATGGATATAAGACCCTGGATTTTTTGCGAGGTACCGAGAATTTTAAATTCCGGACGGCTAATACAGTTGCTCAAAACAAGCAAATTGTGATTAAAAACCCGTCACGAAAAAGTGGCTACAGAATTGAATTCCTCAAAACCTATATCAAACTGAAAAGAAGAATGGCAATAGAATGGTCGCAGCTGCTGCTATTTGTACAAGGCAAAACCGAACTAAAAGGATTTAAAGGGTATGTGGAATTTATTCACAGTCGCCTTTCTTATAAACTGGCGGAATGGAAGAAGAACTAAATTCTAAGAGCCAAATTCCAGCCGCTGTGTAACTTTAAAACATGTTCCTTGGATATTAGTACCCGCATTCTTTCCACCCAAAAGAAAATTTTTGGAATTTGATGCTTGTCCTTTGGAATATTAAAAAAACCTTACCCTAAGTCCGCTGCGCAATACTCTACAGAAGCTCTGCTTCATAATTCCGATTACCATAACGCTACGTCTGGAATGTATTAGCTAACTATGGATAACTTTATGGCATCCTACCACTAGTGTTGTGTCATGCATGAAGTGTCGAGAGGGCCGGAACATGTTAATTACCAGGCAGCCTTTAACCCGCTCCATCACCCGGTTCTCGCAAAATTTGACAACGTTGCCCTGTGCAGGCCGAACCGAATGATGGAATTGCCTCCTAATCCATCATTCCGTTTCCCCGAAGCCTTGGCTGTGCTGTGATGGAAGCGAGAAACGGGGTGATGGATGGGAGTGGTTAGTTCAACTAATTCTTTATTTCCAAAAAAGGTCTTTCTTATATGGGTAAAATATAAACCATTCATTCTGCGGCAATTGAGCATTGACATCACACTAGGGAATTGATGGGGTCTTGTATGATAAAACTATCAGGCCTCCAATAATCAAAAAATATTGAAGGTCTTTTTTGCTTTCAACTGTGGTGGAACTTCTTATCAGAAACCCTTTGGTATTTGGTGTTTGGTCCTTACTCCGCAGTAACAGGCTCTGCTGCCTTTTGCTCTATAGATTTTGGCTCACTTTGCTTGAGAAGCAATACATTCAGAGCAAATACAGGAAGTTTCAACATTCTTCGCCAGCGGGCAGGCTGTACGATCAAGCGGTAAACCCATTCCAATCCGCTTTTGCACAACCAGGAGGGAGCGCGTTTTACATTGCCGGCAACAAAATCAAAGCTGCCACCAATGCCAATAATCAGTTTACATTTGGGAAGTTTAGGCAGATTTTCGTGGATCCATTTTTCCTGGGCAGGCGCACCCAATCCTACAAAAACAACAGAAGAGCATTTCAGGTAGTATTGGGTATCGAAGGGTAATTCCTCCAGGGGAATATCCGGCCTTTCGGGTGAATAGGTATCTTCAACAACCAGGTTTTTGATTTTTTTCTTTAGTTTTTCAGCAGCTTTTTCGGCCACAGTAGGCATGGCTCCATAAAAAAATACAGATTCGGAATTATTTGCACATAGCTGGCAGATTTTCTCCAGAGAATCTGAACCTGTAATCCGATCTATTTTCTTTCCATACAAATAATCAATGGCCCAGGAAATACCCACTCCATCTGCGGTATTGATATTGGATGACTGGCGAAGAATATTTCGAAATTTCGGATCAAGGATAGAATGAATAATAATCTCCGGGTTCACAGTTACCACAAAAAGAGGCGGGGAAGAAGGTGATTTATCTTTAAGCCGGTCATCAATTACTTTCAAAAATTCTTCTTCTTTGTATGGTGAGATATCTACTCCCAGTACAGGATATTTCTTCCTTTTCTCTAATATGACCATTCTTTTCCTCTTTATTTTTTTATACAATTCTGCTTGTAGAGAGGAAATTGCAATTAGTGTGCCACTGGCATTTATCGATCTTTAGTTAGTTTAAAATCGGTTTTGGCTTAAAAAGAAGGAGGGCGGTGTTACAAAAATTCTCGCTAGAAATTATAGTGTAGAATAAGTACTCATTTAAACTGGGAAGAATGTTTTTCTACAGGACGATCAATATCTGCTAAATAGCGGGCGGGACATCCACCAACAATAGTAAAAGGAGGTACATCTTTGGTGACAACAGATCCGGCTGCTACAATTGCCCCTTCACCGATAGTCACTTCTTTAAGAATCACACAATGAGAACCTATGGAGACATCGTCTTCTATCACTACCGGCTGATGATTAAAATTATCAGGGGCGGAGCCATCTAACTCGGTGTCCATAATAATTACATCCCAGGAAATTTTACAGCTTCTGCCTATAAGTACTTTCTTTTCGGCAATGATAAGCGCATTCTGATTGATATAGGTTCCCTTTCCTATTTCAATAGCACCGGTAGAGTTTACATTAAACCGGGTATCAGAATAAAAAAACTCCTTAGATGTATAAGGCGCGATATCTACCCCTGCCATTTGATAGGAACTTTTTTTTTCCAGTACGATCATTCTCTTTGCCTCTCTGTGTTGATGTGATTTTGTGAGTGTTTATGAAATGATCTGCAACTAACGTGCCAGTGGGTTGAAAGGCTGGTTTTATTTATCCTGGAGCGGAAATGCAGTAGAAAGATGTAAGTTTGTGTTACAAAATTGCTCAAAAGCTTTCTCTGCTGTGTAGATATCATACCGATGAAATAACTTCATTTACCGTACGGGTATAATCTTCATTATTCACATCTGTAATATAACGGGCAGGAGAACCTCCGAAAATAGTATAAGGCGGAATACTTTTTGTAACCACAGATCCGGCTGCAACTACAGCTCCCTTTCCAATAGTTACGCCTTTAAGTATAATGCAGCGGCACCCAATCCAGACATTATTTTCTATTTTTACGGGTTGATGGACAACCTTTGAAGAATTTAGCGGGTGTAGGTCTGAATCCATGATAATTACATCCCAGGAGATTCTACAGTTTTCCCCGATGCTTACTTTTTCTTCCGAGATGATTAAAGTGTTCCGGTTAACATAAGTCCCCGTTCCAACTTTTAAGATGGCATCTGTACCAATCTCTAAACGCACCCCTGAATAAAACTGGCTATTGCCTGCAATTAAGGAGCCGCCTTTATTTATAACTTTTGGAAAAGGAAGCCCATCCGAGGCTAGCAGAATTCCACTTTTTGTGAATTTTCGGGAAAGCCATAATCCGGCAAGATGCTCTCTTATCGAGTGCTTTTTTAATCTTTTCCGTGTTCGCCAGAGTAACTCTTTACTGTTCATGCTTTCTTTTTTGTAATCTTTATCTGGTAATACACAATGAACATGCCAAAGTGCATTTTAAAGAATACTGATACAGATCAACTGCCTGGAGATGATATTTTCCAAAAGCTTTTTTAGAGGAGTTTCTAATTTTGAGATGAAAAAAATACACGATAAACCACCTATTCCAATACATAAAGGTTGTATTTCGTTTTTCAATTCCGGTGATTTATCTAAAGGAGTAAAAATTTATTCTCATAGCGAAATATGACAAAGTGAATAAATTGCACGAAGCTGCTTTTTTCTTTTGTGTAAATTTGTTTCAAGATTTTCATTTTCCGCATCTTTAAAAACATCCATCCCTTTTTGTTGATGCAAAAACCACCCTTGTATTATTAAAAGGCTGTTATCCACCATTCTGATAATTTTCCTGTGTGTTTGGCACAGCTATTGTACTCATCAAGTAAAATCGCCTGTTATTAAACCAGGTTTCACCCAAATTCACTAAAAAAATGGAAGACTCAGCTACCACTTTTTTACAAACATATTTAATTGTTTGCCGGACTTCTGAAGCGGAAATTATTTCCTGCAAACGTGAACAATGGGATTCAATTCAAAAGCATTTTCAACAATCTATCTCATTATGATTTACGACTGGACGAGAAAACAAGCCGAAACAAATCCGAAAAATATTGCCATCACTTCTCCTGAGCGGCATGTATCGTATGCTACGCTTGAATCAGAAAGTAACCGGTTGGCCAGCTTGCTATTGATAAACGGTTTAAAGCAGGGTGGCAGCGTAGGTTTGTTGATGAATAAATCAGCAGAAAATATCATTGCCATGCATGGCATTAATAAAGCAGGTGGAGTTATTGTGCCTCTGAATCTTGAAGAAAATGCAGATCAAATTACCCGCACAATAGAAACTTCAGAACTCTCCTTTTTGATGGTAGATCATTATGCATTTAACAAATATAAAATCATGCTCAAAATGCATAAAAAGCTGGATAATATTCCATGGATTTGGTGGTCATCGAAAATCTGTAACTCACAAGATCAATATAGTCCGGCTTTTTCTTATCAGGATATTGAGCACCAACCGGATTATCCATTTCAGAAAAACACCGATGAAAACTCACCAGCCTATATATATTTCGAATCAGGGGCGGGAAATGTGAAGACGGGAATTACTATTAGTCATAAAAACATTTCGAGTTTCATTAATTGGTCTGCTAAAAAATTTAAAACACAACAGGCAGACCGAATTACCGGCCATGCACCATTTCACCAAAACCTGTCAGTTTTTGACATTTATGGCACATTTGCAGCAGGAGCCCATCTATACCTAATACCAAATGATTTTGAAAACAGGCTGACAAAGCTGTACGATTTCGTTTTGGAAAATGATATCACCCAATGGTTTGTCCATTCTTCAGTTTTATTTTATATGGCTCGCTTCGACATGATACCCTCACAAGGTTTACCCGGTTTGAAAAGACTTATCTGGCATGGTAAAGAATTTCCTATAGCAGCATTACAATACTGGATGAAGCAACTGCCTGATGTATCCTTTACTAACTTATACGGATCGGCTGAATCAACCGTAGCAAGCAGCTATTATACAGTTCCTGGTGTGCCTAAGAAAGGCGATGAAATTCCTATTGGTACTGCCTGCGGTGGGGGAGAAATGCACGTATTGAATGAAGAATTGAAACCAGTTCCAATGGGTGGGATTGGCGACCTGTATATATCCGGAGATAGCTTGAGCAGCGGATATTGGAAGGATAAAGAAAAAACTGAAGTTGCATTTATATGGTATCAAAATAGCGAAGACGAATGGAAACGGCTTTATAAAACAGGCCACTTAGCATCATTAAACGCTGATGGATTAATATATTACCATGGACAGTCTGGTTATAAGATTAAAAAAAAATTTCCCCATCTGGAACTTGAAGAAATAGAAACTGCACTTGGAAATATCAAAAACCTGACTGAGTATGCGGTGGTAAAAGTAAAAAAAGAAGGGGTGGAAAAAACAGAATTCGGCTGCGCTTATGCAAGTAAACAAGAGAGAGATAATGGAGCCTCTCCGGCATTAAAAAAGCTGCTTTCGGAAACCATACCGAATAACGCAATACCACATCACTGGAAATCTTTCAAAAAGCTTCCAAGGAAAAGTAATGGCAAAATTGACCGCAAGACCTTATCGGAGGAATTTAAACTATGAAAATTGAACCTTTTAGTACACGTTGGGCCGGTGTGGTAACTCACTGGCTTATTGAAGAAGAAAACTGGAAAAGCCTGGAGCTTGGTGTGAGTGCCCAAAAACTGGATCCAATCACCTTTCGTAATCTAAGCCGGCAGCCAAAACATGAATTCTACCTTTATTTTGATGAAAAAACTGGTCAACCCATTGGTTTAGTGGCCTTAAGTGATATCAATAAAACTTCTAAAACAGCCAGGTTATGGTACATGCTTGGAGAAAAGGAATTCGTCCAAAAAGGATATACTGCCAAAGCTGTAAATGAATGCTTGAAACAGGGGTTTAATGAGTTAGGTTTAACCTCGATTTACGTCTGGATTGTGAAAAAAAATGCTAAATCCGGTCAGGTCTTGGAGAGCAACTTCTTTAATTATATCGGGTGCAGACGCCATTGTCATCCCCTGGACGGCACCATATACGATCGTTATCTCTACGACTTGCTGGCATCTGAATTCCAGGAACGAAACTCCAGAAAGCCGGAGAAAAAGAAACTCTCTCAGCCGCTTCCTATGATAAACCCCACCATTGTATCACACTGAGTATTGCACTGATTTGCTGATTTTATTTCAGAATTTTAAAATATTTGAAAAGTCCATAAAAATCAAAAGACCATAAAAAAACCGAAAGTCAATACCAACACTAACTCGCATTCACCCGGTATGCTATATCAGTGTGGTATTGAACAATCGGTATAAAAATGTTCAAGACATTTATTAAGTAGCTAAATAGCCCTCCTGCCTTGAATTATGTTGAGAATAATGGCAATTACGGCAATTACTAATAGAGCGTGTATTAATCCGCCTAAGGAGTATCCAATAAATCCAATAGCCCAACCTATAATTAAGATCACTGCGAGGATGTATAGTAGATTATTCATAGAAATAAGATTTTTAAATTATAGGTTTTATTTTCGTAGAGATAAAAGGAACCAGAGCCAGCATAGAGGCTGCTCTGGTATAAAGATTCCTAATTATTACTGTTTAAATTGCCATCATTATCTGTGTCGAAGAAATTGGCTATCTCATCTCCGAGCTCATCCATTTCTTCATTGAATTCAGCTTTGAATTCATTCCAGCCCTCTCTGGTGGTATTGTTAGTGTCATAATTATTTAGATTGTTTTCCAACTCTTCATTTTTCTCCTCTAATTCTGCAATTTTTTCCCGGCGTTCTTCATCCACATTTTCACCCTGAGCATCTATTTCTGCCCTTAAATCGGCAATTCTTTGCTCATTTTCATTGATTTCTTGTTGGGTCTCAGCTCTGAACTCCTGGACTTCTGTTTCTAAATCCTGCTCCGCTTGGTTTAAGTCTTCTCTTGCATCAGTTACGTCCTCCTGGGGATCACTAACTGTTTCTCTTTGATTGTCTCTATTATCGCAAGAAGTAAAAAGTAAACCTGCTAAAAGAATGTTAAGTGTTATAACTAAGATTGAATTCTTCATAATCATTTTAAGGTTGTGTAGGTTAAAAAAATTTACTGTGTTTATGTCTTTTTTAAATTCTCCCTATTCCTTCTCCTGGAATTAAAAAAAAGATTAACTGCTTACATCTAACTGATAAGAATGATAGACATATTGGGGTTATATTGATTTACAGCAACATGTTTAATGTTTATAACTTATACATGTTTTTTTCACTTTACTTTATACTCCTGTAATAATTTCTATAAAGGAGCTGAAAAGAACCTTTTTCATAAAGTATTTTTAAAAAAAAGAAACCCAGAGAATAGCTTCTCCGGGTTTTATTAGAAGTACTTTACTACTTCTATTTCTCTCTCTTGACCAATAAGATTGGTAATTCAAATTTACTTCTAAGTGATTAAAATATTCTTATAAAACTGTAATTAAGATTTACATTTTCTACATGTAATTTCATATTTATGAGAAAATATGGTAGAAAAAAATCTATTATTTATCATCTATACATGCTCGAGGGCTAAACGGTTTTTGTCTTTTGATTTCTTGTAATAAGTAGGCGTTAGGCCAGTAACCTTTTTAAACTGATTCGACAAATGCGCCACACTGCTATAATGCATTTGATAGGAAATTTCAGTCAGGTTAAGTTCATTATACATCAGCAATTCTTTCACCCGTTCAATTTTATGTGAGATTATATAATGCTCGATAGTAGTACCTGTAACTTCCGAGAAAGTATTGGATAAATATGTGTAATTGAGCGAAAGTTGATCGCTTATATATTTTGAATAATTAACTTTTGGAACTTCATTATTGATATGAACCATTTCAATAATGATGTTTTTAATCCGCTCAACAAGGATAGATTTTTTATCATCCATTAATTCCAGCTTTGATTTTTTTAATGCTATACCTAATTCAATACGCTGTGCCTTAGTAAGATATCCTTCAATAGTTGCACTACCCAATTCTACATTTTTAACTTTTAGTCCCAGCTTTTCAAGCTCTTGTCTTACAACCATAATGCAGCGAACGGATACCATGTGTTTAATGTAAATTTTCATGATCATTATCAGGCTTTGTTAGTGGAAATTATTTATGCATTCAGAAACCAAATCAACCAATATTTCTTAATGCTGCTCGTTATTTATACCTTTTTAATCGAAGAATTCTTTTAAAATCTCAACCCTCATTTCGGGCTTCAGTTGCTCTTACATAAACTACAGTTTGAGCAGAGATTATGAAGTAATGGAAACTTTGATATTCGTGTATAAATAGGTGGCACGTACCTGTATAAATTCCGGCAATACCTGCGAAAAATGTAACTATTTTGCACAGATACGGCTATTTATTAATCTGAAAACAGGAGAATACTACCTGTAGATCAGGTGCAGAAGAAACAGAAGAAGGGGCTTATTATCGGTGGATAATATGTGTTGGAAATACCCTTAACTGAGTAGCTGATGTTGAGGAATTCATAGTGTGCATGAACTGTTGTATTTTCAGGCCTCTTATCACCGTTTAAATTATCTTTGATTGATTGAGTAAACGGTGCCTATATTAGCAACCTACTACCGACCATTTTTGCACGTTTAATATATATAATGAATTTATTCCCACTATTAGACCACGATACAGTTTTACCGCAATTTGAAGTGCATTCCAAAAAAGAGCTAATCAATTCACTCGTTGATACCTTAAAGGAAAAAGTAGGGGGAAAAGAGCAACTCGAAGAAATACGAAAAGCTGTTTTTGAACGTGAAAAAATAATGTCGACAGGGGTTGGCAAAGGTTTAGCTATTCCTCATGCAAAATCAAAAATTGTTCAAGAAAATCTGGCAGCCTTTGCTTTACTAAAAGAACCTCTGAATTTTGATTCTATAGATAATGAACCCGTTCGATTGGTTTTTCTGTTGGTTGGCCCTCAGTCAAATAACAGCCAACACATAAAACTGCTTAGCCGTGTTTCTCGCCTAATGAATAGTGCTTCATTCAGGGAAAAGATTTTGAATTGTAATACCGGGGATGAAATTTTGGAAGCGTTCCAGGATGAGGAAGAAAAATACTTTGTAAAATAGATGATAAAATTCCGCAGAATCCTTTTTCTGATATTTCTTTTAGCTACGGAAACTCTATGGGCTCAGGATATTGAAAGCATTATTGATGCAGCTCCTAATCAAGAGGCTTTTTGGTCGGTTACTGTTCGCGATGAAACCGGGGAGATACTCGAAAGCCTGAATCATGAAAAACTTATCGCACCTGCATCAAATCAAAAGCTGCTAACAACAGCTGCGGTATTAGATTATTTCGGAAGCACCTATCAATATGAAACCAATATCTATGGGAAGGGAGAGCAAATAGGAACTGTTTGGAATGGAGATTTAATTATCAAAGGGTCGGGCGATCCTTCCATTAGCGGATTTATGTATAATGATAACCGTTATTTCGTCTTTAATAAATTCCTGGAACAGCTAACAGAAAAAAATATAACGGAAGTTTCAGGTAACATTATCGCCGATCTTTCTTTATTTGATCGTGATTATTACCCAAAAGGATGGGATTGGTATGATTTCTCCTTTTATTATGGTGTTCAAATCAGCCCGCTTTCTTTCAATAATAATGCTGTTGACCTGGAAGTTTTTGCGGAGGGTGAAATTGGATCTCTTCCCCGAATCCGGTGGTTTCCCGACAGCACCGATTATGTGGAATTTATAAATGAGCAGGAAATCACTCATCCGGATTTCAAATATGATGAATATTACCGCCGCGGATTTGGCACCAACATCATAACTCTGGCCAGCGGATTACCCCAGGGCTATTATGAAAAAGAGTCCTTATCGATTGATAATCCTGAACTGTTTTTCCTAGACTCATTTTCCAAATTTATACAAACCAATGGAATTTATTTTGATGGTGAACTTCAGTTATCAACTACGGAAGTGGCTGATTCTTCACATCCTGTTTTAGCGACGCACCTGTCCAAACCCCTTTCTGAGCTGGTAGGCTGGACCAATAAAGAAAGCGATAATTTATATGCAGAGATGTTGCTCAAAACACTCTCGGCAGTAAGTGGTGAGGAGCCGGGATCGTTTGAACATGGAATTAACCAAGTACGAACTTTTCTTGCTGATTTAGGAATTGATACCACCTATGTGATGATGAATGACGGCTCGGGTCTTGCTTCAGGAAATTTTACTAAAACCACAATTATTTCTGATGTCTTACAAAAAATGCTGACTCATCCTGAATCTGAAGCATATTTAAAGAGCATGTCAATTGCAGGTATTGATGGCACAGTGGCTCACCGGATGAAGGGCACTCCTCTCTATAATAATTTTATGGGAAAATCAGGTTATATAACCGGTATCAGAACTCTTAGTGGGTATTTAGAAGCCAAATCCGGGAAAAAGTTAATAGTAAGCTTGGCCGCTAATAATTTTGCTGGAAAGGTGAGGCCTATTGATATGATTCATGAGAAAATTTTGGATTATCTATATCACAAATATTGAGTAGCTTAACTTATGTCCAATAAGAAAGCACATATTCTGGTAACCGATGATGAAAAATCAATACGGAATGCATTAAAGGAAATTCTAGAATTTGAAAACTATGAAGTTTCTACTGTAGAAAGCGGCCGGGAATCTTTGGAGTTTGTTGCTGAAAATCCTGTTGACCTGATGTTTCTGGATATTAAAATGCAGGGCATGGATGGCCTCGAAACTCTAAAGAGAATTCGGAAAGCCGGACACCAATTTCCGGTTATAATGATATCCGGCCATGGCACCATTGAAATTGCAGTAGAGGCCACAAAAAGAGGAGCCTATGATTTCCTCGAAAAACCACCAGATCTAAACCGCTTGCTTCTTGCGGTCCGCAATGCGCTATCCCAGCAAAACCTTGTCCGTGAATTTCAGCAAATAAAAAAGAAACTCCCGCAAATTCAGGAAATAATTGGGGAGAGTAAGCCCATTAAAAAGGTCAAATCACTGATCGAAAAAGTAGCTCCCACTCAATCAAGGGTGCTTATTACCGGAGAGAATGGGACCGGGAAAGAATTAGTGGCAAAATGGATACATGAAAAAAGTTCGCGGAGCTCAGCACCTTTTATTGAAGTAAACTGTGCAGCTATACCCTCAGAGCTATTGGAGAGTGAATTATTTGGCCACGAGAAAGGTGCCTTTACTGGTGCTTCCTCAAAACGAATTGGAAAATTTGAACAAGCTGATGAGGGGACTCTCTTCCTGGACGAAATTGGGGACATGAGCACAAAGGCGCAGGCAAAAGTGCTAAGAGCTTTACAGGAAAATAAAATTACGCGCGTTGGCGGAACTGAATCTATTGTTGTAGATGTACGGATTCTGGCAGCTACAAATAAAGATCTTGAAAAGGAAATAAATGAAGGTAGCTTCCGGGAAGATTTATATCATAGAATAAGTGTTATTCCTATAAAGGTGCCCCCTCTTAGAGAGCGTAAAGAGGATATTCCCTTAATTGCGGAAGCCATGTTAGAAAAACTCAAACAGAATGATATTAGTTTTTCATCAATACATTTTTCCCACAATGGCCATAAAGCCCTTCAGCAAAGAGAATGGTCAGGTAATGTCCGGGAATTGCAAAATGCAGTGGAACGGCTGGGAATTTTATCTCCACAAGACGAAATAACTGAAGATGTGGTAAACCAGGTGCTGAAAGATCGAAAAACGGATGGAAGCGATATAGAAAAGTTGGCAAAAGAAATGGAAAATTTTCAGGATTTTAAAGAAACAGCAGAACGTATTTTTCTCGTTAATCAGCTGGAAAAAAATGACTGGAATATTTCTCAGACAGCAGAAGCAGTTGGCATTCAACGAAGCCATATTTACAATAAAATGAAAAAGTATAACATAGAACGATAGAATGAATGCAGAAATCATCGACGGAAAAAAAGTAGCTGAACTTGTTCGAAACAGGGTGCGGGAAGATGTAGAAGATTGGAAAGCAAAAGGTAATCGAACACCTTTTTTACAGGTAATCCTGGTAGGAGACGACCCGGCTTCAAAAGTATATACAGGAGCTAAAACTAAGGCTTGTGAGGATGTTGGGATTGATACTCATACAGAAATTCTGCAGGATACCATCTCTGCAAAAGAAATGAAGGCTTTAATTAAAGCATATAATAATGATGATTCGGTAGATGGAATTTTGGTTCAGCTGCCTTTACCCTCACATCTTTCATCACACGATGTTATAGAAAGTATTGATTACCGGAAAGATGTGGATGGTTTTCACCCGATGAATGTAGGAAGATTAACCGTGGATGAACCCTGTTTCAGAAGTTGTACGCCGGCAGGAATTATGGAGCTTTTTAAATATTACAGCATTGCGGTGAAAGCAAAACATGCTGTAGTGGTAGGAGCCAGCAATATAGTGGGCTCGCCAATGGCTATAATGCTTTCACGGGAAAATGCATCAGGGAAAGCAACTACAACCATTTGTCACAAATATACCCGGGACCTTACCGTCCATACAATAAATGCTGATATTATAATTGCTGCTGCCGGACAGCCGCATCTTATTAAAGCTGAGATGATAAAAGAAGGCGCCGTTATAATTGATGTAGGTATCAATCGAATTGCCGATGAACGATCCAAAAAAGGCTATAAGCTGGTGGGCGATGTTGATTATGAATCTGTTAGCAAGAAAGCCAGCTGGATTACTCCCGTCCCCGGAGGAGTTGGGCCAATGACTGTAGCTATGCTAATGAAGAATACTTTGCTTGCTGCAAAAAAGAGTATTTATCCGGATTAATATTCTATTGCCTTAATGTCGAATTCTTTAGCAGCCTCCACTAACACTCTATCAAAGCTTAGAATTGAGGACTTATTTATAAAACAAATAGCCAGATGTAGTGCATCAAGTGTTCTCAGCGGATAACTTGTTTGTTTTAGGATCATTGCAGCTGAATCAAAATGCTGATGTTCAAAATCCAGTTCTGTAATAATTTTTTGTAATACCTGTCTTTCAAACTCATCTATTGCAGCTGTTACTTCTTTTTTTGTCATTGTTCCTATTCTGAATTTCTTATTAACAGCAGAAATGAATTCAACATGAGTTAAGGTACTCACTTGAACTAATTCAGAATTCATTACTATAGAATTTACTATATCTGTGTTCTTTTCTGGAACATAAAATGCGACTAAGCTACTTGTATCAATATACACTTGATTAAAATCGATCTTCTCTTCTCATTTCAATCACTGTTTCAGATAAAGGCTTACCTTTCACTTTGAACTGTTTTCTGAATTCTGTCATATCAGGAAATTTCGGTTTTTTGGCCTCAGTATAATTCACCAGTTTTGCTATAGGCTTATTATGTTTAGTGATAATAATTTCTTCTCCGTGCTCGGCTTTAGTTAAATACTTTGCTAAATGCTCTCTTACTTCATTTATAGGTACTTTTTTCATAGTCTATATTTAATTTGTACATAAAAAAAGTACATAATTATGCATAGTGTATCAATGATTTTAAAAGATTTTTTCGATAACTGAAAAAGGGATGACATTATGGTGTCACTTCCTGCCATTATCATTGAGTAAATCAAACATAAAAAACAATGATTATGACATCGAATGTAGTTTCAACCAAACTTCAAAACACCACAATCACTCATCCAATGTTCGCTATTCCGCTGTTGAACAGGATTAAAAAAGAAAGCAGGGAAGAATACGATAATATGCAGCAGGCTTTTGATTTATTAGGCTGGGGTGATCTGCCGGATGATTTAAAAATCGAAATTTATGAAGATGTTAAATTTATGGTTCAGGAATTAAAAGGCTATTACTCATCATGCAATCCTTTTGTTCAACGCCGGCGCGAGTCAATAGATTATTGGGTAAGCTGTTTCAAAGATGGCATTTGTACTATTGATGCAGCAATTAAAGCCTTGAAAGTAAAAACCCTTTAGGGTTTTATTTTAGAAGAGGATGTAGACGACGCTGAGATTTCCTGTTTGTACACATCATCATCTTCAATTTTAATTTGAGGTTTTCTGGAAGGATTCAATTTTTTTGCAACAGAGTCAACTATACTTTTTAGTTGACTTTTTTGTTTGTTGAAATAGCTTTGAAGGAAAATCTGTCCAAACGGTAAGGTAACCAGCGCACCTCCCAATACAATAAATAGTGCTGGTATATCTGCTATATTTGTACCGTCCAATATAATTCCTGCTGTTAAAATTCCAAGGAAAGATGAAGCCATATATGTCAGTATTTTTAATCCACTCCATGATGAGATAAATTGTATTTTTGTTTTGCTGTTTTGAGGAGTAACAGAAATATGTTTATACCCAATTTCCTTCCTCCGTTGCTCCCACTCAAATGAAGCCCAACCTTGCTGGTTTTTCCGATGCCACCGTTAATTTTTCGTATTTCCTGAACCAGCTCTTCCCAAAGTTCAGGAGTAACTTCTCCTTCTACGGCTGAGATATGTTGAATCTTGCTGGATCCTTTAATCCAATCGAAGTGGTCATTCAGCTCCGGTTCATCAAAATTCTCTAAGTGCCTGGATCAGAACATCTTTATCAATCCCTACTTCCTCAGCTATATGAAGCAGCTCGGCTTTATTTAGCCCCTGTTGGTCGCTATATAAATCTTTTCTGGTTTGAATTTCAGAGGCTTTGCTAAGAATTTTACTAATATCACTTCGGGAATAAACTTTAGGATCTGACATAATAATTAAATTTTTGACCGTTCTACGGAGAAGCCTTAAAAATTGTTTTTCAATTAAGAACTCCATACAGATATACTTATCTTTGAAAAACTGCAAGCCAAAATATTTATTCCATGCCCAAAATGAATAATTCTTCTCCATTCAAACAGATAACACGTCAGGGGCTTACCTACGATGATGTACTGTTAGTGCCTGATTATTCCCAGGTTCTGCCACGTGATGTGGATACTTCCGTTGCGCTTACCCCAACGCTAAAATTAAATGTGCCCATTTTAAGTGCCGCGATGGATACTGTTTCGGAATACCGGATGGCTATTGCTCTTGCAAGGGAGGGCGGAATTGCCATTCTGCATAAAAATATGAGCATCGAAGATCAGGCAGAACATGTACGCCTGGTTAAAAGAAGTGAAAGCGGAATGATTGTGGATCCGGTGACATTGAAAGAAGATGCTACAGTTCGGGAAGCCAGGGCTTTAATGAGGAAACAAAAAATCGGTGGAATCCCCATAGTGGATGATGCAGGAATTTTGGTTGGAATAGTAACTAACCGTGATCTGAGGTTTGAGTCTGAGATGAGCAAAAAACTGGGTGAAATCATGACTCATGAAAAATTGTACACTGCAAAACAGGGGACAAATCTGAAACAGGCCGAGCAAATCCTTCAGCATTACAAAGTAGAAAAATTACCTATAGTTGATGCAGATAATAAGCTGGTGGGTTTAATTACTTTTAAAGATATCGAAAAGAAAATGAACTTCCCGATTGCCTGCAAAGATGATATGGGAAGGCTCAGAGTTGGCGCAGCAGTTGGAGTGACTGCCGATACTTCGGAAAGGGTGGAGGCGCTTGTAGCTGCCGGTGTAGATGCTATCACAGTTGATACCGCTCATGGACATTCAGAAGGTGTACTTCAAACAGTGAATAAGATTCGGCAGGCTTACCCTGATCTGACAATTATTGGTGGAAATATTGCCACAAGAAAAGCCGCGGAAGCATTAGTTGAAGCAGGCGCTAATGTGGTGAAAGTTGGTGTGGGACCGGGATCCATTTGTACCACCCGGGTAGTTACAGGAGTAGGAGTTCCGCAATTAAGTGCGATAATGGAGATTTCCGAGTTCACCAAACAAAATGGAATCGGCTTAATTGCAGATGGGGGCATTAAGCAAACCGGCGATATACCCAAAGCAATTGCCGGGGGAGCAGATGCCGTTATGATGGGCTCTATGTTTGCCGGTGTGGATGAAAGCCCCGGCGAGACTATTATATATGAATCGCGTAAATATAAATCTTATCGGGGAATGGGAAGTATTGGAGCTATGAACAAAGGCTCAAAAGATCGTTATTTTCAGGATGTGGAATCTGATATAAATAAATTGGTTCCTGAAGGAATTGAAGGGCGGGTACCATTTAAAGGGAATTTAAGTGAAGTGGTACATCAAATGACAGGAGGATTAAGAGCGGCTATGGGTTATGTAGGTGCTTCTAATATTAAAGAAATGAAAAATGCAGAGTTCGTACAAATTTCTGCCGCCGCATATAAAGAAAGCCATCCACATTCAGTGCAAATCACTAAAGAAGCGCCGAATTACTCGGTTTCCTGATCGGCTTGCCGAAAATGAAAAATCTACTCTTTATCGTCTATTATTTCCCCCCAATGGGTGGAAGTGGGGTTCAGCGCCCACTTAAATTTATAAAATTCATGAGAGAACAGGGGTGGAATCCTATTGTACTTTGTCCCGAACCGGGCGCTTATCATACATTTGATGAGTCTCTTCAAGAGGAACTCGAAAGCTTAAATATAGAAGTACATCGGGTTGAAGGAAATACTCCTTTCCATAGCCTTAGTCAGCAAAAAAGAGAAGTTAACATATCTGATAAGTTTGCTAAAATATTGAGATGGTGCTCCTCTTTTTTCTACCTGCCTGATAACAAAGTTAAATGGGTAAAATCAGGTTTGAAAAAAGCATTAGAACTCATCGAAACCGAAAAAATTGACTTGATATTTTCAACAGCACCACCGTACAGTAATTTAATGTTAGCCAGTCAGGTGAAACAAAAAACGGGGTTGCCGGTAGTTATGGACCTGCGAGATGATTGGCTTGGCAGCCATCTCATAAATTACCCTACCCCTTGGCACAAAAGAAGTATGCAAAAGATAGAATCAGCAACTTTAGGTTTTGCTGATTCTATCATCACCATAAACGACAAAATTGCTGGGAATTTACAGTCAAGGACAAAAAAAAATGTAGAAGTAATTGGGCATGGATATGATCCTGATGACTTTAACTTTGAAGTTTCAAGTGAAGTCAAAGGAAAGGATAAGTTAAAGTTTTTATATAGTGGTTCATTTTATCCGGATAGCCGCCCCGATTCTTTTTTGCTGGCAATGCATTCCCTGTTGAAAGAAGATCCTGTGCTCGAAGATCTGATAGAGTTGTACTTCCAGGGGGGGTTAAATACTGAGCACAAGAAGTTAATCAGTAAGCTGAATCTTGAAAATGTGACAGTTGATTACGGATATTTAAGCCATAAAAAAGCAGTTCAAAATTTAATGCAGGCCGATGTTTTATGGCTGAATGTGGGGCAAAAGAAAAACAAAGAAATTATTTCGCTGGGCAAGACCAGCGAATATTTTGCCACAAAAAAACCAATTTTAGGCCTTGTTCCGGATGGAAGTGCAAAAGAATTGCTTCAAAAATACGGAAAATCCTTCATTGCCGATCCCTATGATACCCCTGGCATAAAGCATCAAATAAGGGAAATTATAAAGCACCATAAAAATGATGATTGGCCCAAATGTTCAGAAAAATTTGTTGTTTCTTTTGATAGAAGAGAGTTGACAAAAAAGCTGGTTAAAATTTTTAATGAAATTTCTGTTCCATAATTAGTTCTTATTCCAGTAAATTAGCCCCCCATGATTGATCTCCTAAAAAAATTATTTGAACAACGGCGAAAGGATATTACGGTAATTTTGCTGGATGATTCCCGGCCGGATGAAGATAATTCTTATAAAATAAATCCAAATAATCTATTGTCAGTTATTTTGGGTATCTCAACGTTTTTTGCTGTTTTAGTAGCTCTTGGTTTTATGCTGACACCCTTGGGCGGTTTATTATATAGCACGGATGATGCCGAAATACGAACTCAGATTCTTGATATATCCAAAAAAACCATTGCTCTTGAAGATTCGCTGCAGCAAAGAGACATGCAGTTCAGAGAGATGAAAAATATAATTCGCCTGAGTGTTGACACTACACTTGCTTTGGATCAGCGATTCGAAAATGTGTTTGACCTAAATGATCCCTTTCAAAACTCCGATTTTATCATTTTTAATGAAACAGATAATTTCGAACGTATTAGCCAAAATGAAATCTTATTTTCAAATGTCTTAAAATCTGTGCCAGCTTTTCCTGCCAAATTTCCGGTTCAAGGCTCCCTCACCAGAACGTATATGCCCGAAGAGCAGCATTATGGGCTTGATATTGCCACAAAAGATAATGAACCGGTAATAAATATTGCCGATGGATCAGTTTTCAATAGTAGTTGGACAATTAACAATGGATATGTAATATCCATCCAACATAATGAAGGAGTTTTAACAACCTATAAACATCTTTCAAAATTAAATAAGAGGGAAGGCGACCTGGTATTAAAAGGAGATATTCTCGGGGTAATTGGAAATACGGGAGTATTGAGTACGGGGCCGCATCTTCATTTTGAAATTTGGAAAAATGGAGTACCTCAAAACCCAGAAGTTTATTTAATCAAATAATGGTAAATCATGCTAAATTCTAAAAAAACCAGTAACAACGTGTCAGATATAAATACCAGCCATTCCCCCACTGTAAATATTTTGAGTGAAGGAACCAAGCTCAAAGGAAATCTTGTCTCGCAAACCGATATCAGAATAGCCGGTATAATTGAAGGTGAAGCAAAATCGAAAGGAAAATTAATTATTACCGGAAATGGTAAAATTGTTGGTAATGTAACTTCATCCGACGCAGATATTGCTGGCAGGATAGAAGGAGAAGTTAAGGTTTCAAATAAGCTCACCTTACGAGAAAGTGCAATTATAGACGGCAACATCTATACAAAAACTTTAATTGTAGAAGAAGGCGCCCAAATTAATGGTTCATGCCGGATGGGAACTGATTCCAAATCACTCTCAGATAAAAGTGACTCTGATTATGTGAACGACACGAAAGTTAAAAGCGCCTCCTAATTGGCCAATTCTTACTTGCCAAAAAAATATGCAGAATATTTGGGCTTAGGTGTCGAAATTGCAGCTTCCATAGCTGGTCCTGTGTTGGGGGGGTATTTTGCGGATGATTATTTCAACACTTTCCCGTGGCTAACATTAATGGGAATAGCTCTTGCAGTGGTTCTCTTTATTGTTACAATAATTAGGATGACCAAAAAATTGAACAGAAAAGATGAAAGGTGAGGGTAAAACCATTCTTTTTAAAAAAATCTTATCTATATCAGGAGTATTTATTTTACTATCGCTCCTGTTTTTTACCGGAGGAACATCTATAGGTGTTGCAGTTTTATCCGGGGTACTTTTGAGTTCTGTTTTCATAGTTAGCAGTGCCTGGGTTTTAGATACTTTTGGGGGTGCAGAGTCATCCTTGTTTATGAACGTGTTTTTCTTTTCAACAGCTATTCGTTTTGTTTTGATACTAATTTTGTTTGCTGTTTTAATTGGAGTGACAAAAATAAATGAAATCTACTTTACAGTTAGTTTCATAATTTCCTATCTTTGCCAATCTGTAACGGAAATGATTTTTATCAACAAAATTCTTCAAAAGAGCAGTAACTAAAGACAATGTCCCAGACCCTGCGTCGAGTTTTCCTAACTCTTTTATTTTTATCGATTAGCACATCGAATATTTTTGCAGCAGAACCAAGCGATGATGGCTCGCCACTCGACGTAATAGGCACCGTTGTAGATCACGATTATTTTGCTTTTTTCGGCTTAACTATTCCTCTCCCTAAAATTTTTCTTTTGCAAGATAGTGAGGGCGGGAAAAATCTTGAGTTTTATTCAAGTACTGATGCTGCGGTAGTGTCAGGATCTTTTGAAGAAATTGATCATGCTTTAATACCAACAAATGGATCTAAAATCATAATAGATTTTTCCATTACTTCTCACCTGATATACTTCTGGTTAGGAATGGGTTTAGCTGTTTTAATTACAATAGCTGCGGCTAATCGGTACAAGGCTGGAGTTGGAAGAGATGTGGAGCCTAAAGGGGCTATGCAGAACTTATTCGAAGTCCTTTTTGTATTTATCCGTGATGATGTAGCCCGTGGCAATATAGATGATGCAAAAAGTGACAAATATGTTCCTTTCCTTTTTACCATGTTTATGGGTATCGCATTTATGAATTTATTTGGGCTGCTGCCCTGGGCTGCAACAGCAACGGCCGATTTAACCGTTACCGCAACATTGGCAATCATCACCTTCTTTGTTACACAATTTAGTGGAACAAAAGATTACTGGGGGCATATTTTCTGGTTTCCAGGCGTGCCGGGCTGGGTAAGATTTATTCTAACTCCGGTAGAAATTTTGGGTATGTTTACCAAACCATTTGCACTTGCCATCAGGCTCTTTGCAAATATGTTATCAGGCAAAATCATGATTATAGCCATTCTTGGTTTAATCTTTATTTTTGCTGACCTGTTCGGATCAGTTGCAGGTTATGGAGTTAGTGTAGTTTCGGTATTATTAACCGTAGTTTTATATGCTTTAAAAGTTTTTGTAGGTCTGTTGCAGGCTTATATTTTCACTCTTCTCTCTGCTGTGTTTATTGGTATGGCGGCAGAAGATATTCATCATGATGAAGAACAATATTATACTGAACATTCAGTAGAATCATAATTCAATCCTAACTAAACAAAACAAAAAAACATGGGACTATTAGCAGCTGGTATAGGAGCTGGAATCGTAGCACTTGGTGCCGGAATCGGAATCGGAATGATTGGTAAAGCAGCTACAGAAAGTATTGCACGCCAACCAGAAGCATCCGGAGATATTCGTGGCGCAATGATCTTGACTGCAGCTTTTATTGAGGGTGTTGCCCTTCTTGGAGCGGTTATCTGCATTTTGCTTGCTCTTGGAATCGGACAATAAAGGGTATAGAAGATGATTCTTCTTTTATTATTACAAGGCGGAGACAGTTTACTTTCTTTTAATCCCGGATTTGCATTGTGGATTTTAGTATCCATGATTGTATTTATCGGGGTTATGATGAAGTACGCCGTGCCTCCAATAATGAATGCACTCACAGATCGCGAAGCGAAAATCAAAGATTCGCTGGAATCTGCACAGAAAGCGTTAGCCAGAGCTGAGCAAGTTTCCAAAGACAATGACAAGGCACTTCGTGAAGCCGAGGCCAAAGCTCAGCAAATACGTAAGGAAGCTTTAGAACAAGCGGAATTGATACGTTCAGAACGCATCAGTAAGTCAAAAGAGGAAGCGGCTAAATTAATAGAGCAAGCCAGGGCTTCCATCGAGCAGGAAAAGAAACAAGCTTTACTCGAGTTAAGAAGCGAGGTGGCAAAATTGGCAGTGCAATCTGCTTCCGTTATTATTGATTCTGAACTTGATAAAGAAAAAAATAAAAAACTGGTGGATAATTTTTTATCCGACCTGTCAAAAAATTAACCAATAAATAGTTCATGCTGGTATCTAAAGCAGCGCATCGTTACGCTATCGCACTTTTGGAACTTGCTGATGAAAATAAATCAGTAGACCAAGTATTGAAGGATATTCTTTTTATTAAGAATACTATAGAAGGCTCTCGCGACCTTCTTGTTTTCCTAAAAAGCCCAATGGTGAAACCTGAGAAAAAGGTGGCTGCACTGGAAGCTATTTTTGGTGATAAAGTCAGCGACCTGGTGCATAAGTTTATCACACTTATTGCAAAAAAAGGGCGTGAAAATATACTGGGTGAGATTACCATTGCCTTCATTGAAAAGTACAATGAATATGCTGGTATTATTACTGTAGAAGTTCGCGTAGCTAAAGCTTTAGATGAAAACCAACTTGCAGAACTCACTCAAGTTCTCGAAAAAACCACCGGAAAACAGGTTAATATCGACTTGAAAGTACAGCCGGAGCTAAAAGGCGGATTGGCTGTAAAAATCGATGATACTGTTATTGACGGTACCATTAAGCACAAATTAGAACAGCTTGAAGACTTGTTCCTCGAAACAGCAGTACTATAAAATTTGAACAGATTTAGAATTAAACAAAACAAATGAGTCAAGTAAGACCAGACGAAGTTTCAGCCATATTACGAAAACAACTCTCAGGTTTCGAAAGCGAAGCCGATGTATATGATGTGGGCACCGTACTTGAAGTAGGTGACGGCATTGCTCGTGTATATGGTCTTTCACAAGTACAGGCAGGTGAACTTGTAGAATTACCGGAATCAAAAGATGACAGAGGTAATATCATTACCGGAATGGTATTGAATCTCGAAGAAGATAATGTTGGTATCGTTCTTTTTGGTGTATCCAGTGCAGTTGAAGAAGGCCATATCGTAAAACGTACCAAGTCCATTGCATCTATGAATGTAGGTGATGGAGTTTTAGGGCGAGTTATTGATCCTCTTGGTAATCCATTGGATGGTAAAGGAGCTATAACAGGGGAGACTGTGAGAGTTCCCCTCGAACGAAAAGCACCCGGTGTTATATACCGTGAGCCGGTAACTGAACCTCTCCAAACAGGATTAAAATCTATTGACTCATTAATCCCGATTGGCCGTGGACAACGTGAACTTATTATTGGTGATCGCCAAACAGGGAAAACCTCAGTTGCGATTGATACCATCATCAATCAAAAAGCTACTCAAGGAACTGATAAGCCTGTTTTTTGTATTTATGTAGCGGTGGGGCAAAAAGGCTCTACAGTGGCTGGCATTAGAAAAGTACTGGAAGAAAAAGGGGCGATGGATTACACGGTAATCGTATCTGCTCCGGCAAGTGCCACAGCTCCGATGCGATATATTGCGCCTTTTGCAGGTGCTGCAATTGGCGAATTCTTTCGTGATACTGGCCGACACGCTCTTGTTATTTATGATGACCTTTCAAAGCAAGCGGTAGCCTATCGCGAGCTTTCTCTGTTGTTGAAACGACCTCCGGGACGGGAGGCTTATCCAGGTGATGTATTCTACCTGCACAGCCGATTATTGGAACGGGCAGCCAAAATCATTAATGATGATGATGTTGCACTTCAGATGAATAATATTCCCGAAGAATTACTCCCTAAAGTAAAAGGTGGCGGATCTTTAACTGCGCTTCCTATTATTGAAACACAGGCTGGTGATGTTTCTGCATATATTCCAACCAATGTGATTTCCATTACCGATGGACAGATCTTTCTTGATACTGATCTATTTAACTCAGGTATACGCCCTGCAATTGATGTAGGTATTTCGGTATCTCGAGTAGGTGGTTCTGCCCAGGTAAAATCCATGAAAAAATTATCAGGTACTCTAAAACTTGATTTGGCCCAGTATCGCGAGTTGGAAGCTTTTGCTAAATTTGGCTCTGACTTAGATCCATCAACACAGGCTCAGCTTCGCCGTGGAGAAAGAACAGCAGAACTATTGAAGCAAAATGTATATGAACCTCTACCGGTAGAACGACAGATCGCATTACTGAAAGTAAATGATGAAGGATTGCTAGACCAACTCCCTGTTACCAAGATTCGTGAATTTGAAGATCAGTTCCTTGAAACCATTCTTATTAAGTATGAAAAGGAAATGAGCGAACTCGCAAATAAAGGTGTTCTTGATGATGCTTTTGGTGAAAAAATCATCAAGGAAGCAAAGACAGTAATTAATCAAATTTTAGCTACAGAAGGATAATTACCGATGGCTAACCTTCGAGACATTCGCAACCGGATAGGTTCTGTTAATAACATGCAGCAGATTACCAAAGCTATGAAGATGGTAGCTGCTGCAAGGTTAAGAAAAGCCCAGCAACGAATGACAGAAACCCGCCCATATGCCTCAAAGATTGAAGAGGTGGCTGGACGTTTAGTAGGCAATAGTGGTGATTCTAACCCGATAATGCGTTCTCCTGAAGAGATCAAAAACGTATTATTTATTGTGATCGGATCTGACCGTGGCTTATGTGGTGGTTTTAATAATAACCTGTTCAAAGAAGTAGAGATAGTTCTCAAAAAGGATTTCTCTTCTTATGTAGAGAATGAAACTCTCTCCGTTTTAACAATTGGAAAAAAAGCCACTTCATATTTCAAGAAAAGAAAATATAAAGTAGTAGATTCATTTCCTGGATTCTTTGATAACCTGGTGTATGAAACAACTTCAGAGGTAATGGAAGCAGCTTCTAAACTCTTTGTTAAAGGAACCTACGATGAAGTATACATTGCCTATAATGAGTTTAAATCGGTAATTACACAAAATAAAAAAGTGCAAAAAGTGTTACCGATTGACTCGGAAAAGATTGCTACCGCCGATTCTGGTAATGCATCTAAACAAGCGATTGATTACCTTTACGAGCCTAATTCTGAAGCCATTTTGGAGAAACTCTTGCCATTGCATCTTAACATGCAATTATGGAAAGCAGTTCTTGAATCAAATGCATCCGAACAAGGTGCCCGAATGACGGCAATGGATAGTGCTACAGAAAACGCGAAGGATTTAGAGCGTGAGTTAAGATTGAAATATAATCAAGCTCGACAAAGCGCAATTACCACGGAAATATCGGAAATTGTATCCGGAGCACAGGCACTTGAGGAGAATTAGGAGAGCTGGCAGAGTGGTCGAATGCGGCGGTCTTGAAAACCGTTGAGGCCTCA
>JBBDNN010000100.1:0-56320 GCA_040877545.1 Balneolaceae bacterium | reverse complement strand
AAAAGGGAGAGACTTCTGCTCGATTTGCTCCAAAAGATTCAGATCGAATAATTCAGATCTTCTAAAAATTATGTTCATTTTATACTAACCTGCTAAATAAATTCTTCTCGGTGTGATCATAGTCATCGCATGCAAGGTGAAATCTTAACTCATCATTCTTCCAACTCACCTTCATCAAAATGCTCAGTAATTTGATCTTTCAGAAATGCATGAATAGTTGGGTTTCCGGCAATTACCCGTTGCCCAAAAACCCAGTTATCTTCGCCTTTCCAGTCGGTAATCACTCCTCCGGCTTCTGTAATGATGAGGGCTCCGGCAGCTACATCCCATGAACTGAGGCCGTATTCATAAAAGCCTTCAAACCTGCCACATGCCACATTACAAAAATCCCAGGCGGCAGAACCGGGGCGGCGAAGGCCATGGGTTTCTTTCATTAAGGTTTTAAACAGCTTCAAATAATTATCTACCAGGTGCAGGTTGTTGTAGGGGAAACCGGTCCCTATTAAAGAAGAAGATGGTTCATTATTTTCTGAGACATGAATCTGCTTTCCATTCAGAAAGGCGCCCTCACCAGTCACTGCTGTAAAGAGTTCATCATTCACTACCTCAAGCACCAATCCAACCTGCGGCTTTTTTTGATCCCACAACGCAATGGAAACACAATAGATGGGAAAAGCATGTGCAAAGTTTGTGGTGCCATCTATCGGATCAATTATCCAAACCCTTCCGTCGGGAAGCGATGTCATACTTTCGGATTCTTCGGCCAGTATTTTATCCTCGGGAAAAACGGATTGAATCACTTCTATAATCTTCTTTTGTGACTGTAAGTCCGCATCCGTTACTAAATCATTTTTCCTTTTCAGCTTTATCGTAAAATTCTCATCCTCCGCATATTTTCTAATAATTTTTGATGCTTCTCTTGCCGCTCTTTTTGCAGTTTTTAGCTCTTTCTGATACTTCATTCTAAAAATAAATCCTAATAATTCGTTATTCTTCTAAATAAATTTAACAGTCGTTTAACTGAATTTATACATTCTTCACTCTGTCAATACTTAAAACAATTACCTGTTGCCATTTCCACCAAAAAGCCTGTCGAGTAAATCACCGCCCTTGTCTTTCAGGTAATCTTCGATGATTTGTTTTATCACATCATCATCAGGCCCCACTCTTGGGCTGGCAGAGGTACCGGTAATTCGAATTGGAACGGCAATTATGCCATCATCGCGCTGGAGCGCATCAACTGCCCGATCAGGCAGTACCGAGGCAATGCCTCTCTTAAATCTTTCAGGCAGTGATAAAGTAGCTCGATAATCAATTTTATCGGTTATCATATGCTGAGTACCATTCAATTCAATCCCAATATCTTCGCTGGTGATATTCAAATCGCTGAAAGTAAGAATATCGTTTTTTATGCTGAAGGTAGAAGTCCATTCATCTAACGCAAGACTTGCTAATTCGTTTGTTTTCAAAAAGTCAGCAACTTCTTGTTGAATAGGATGCCCTGATAAACGAGCCCGGGTCATCCCAAAAGTACCTTCAGCATCTGTGGTAGTAATATCGGGCGAAAGCATTTCATCCAGCTCCGAGGAATAATTAATATCTGCACTAAAACTACCTGAAAGGTATTCATGAAGTGTACTTCCCTCACCTAAAAAGCCAGTATCACGGAAAAAAGCTTCGGCGGTCAATTCTTCTAATCCTCCGCTAAAAGTAATACTGGTTCTATCCGGGCTTGGCACATCCCAAATCATATTTCCTGTAGCTGTTCCACCAAATAAAGTGGCCGTAGCATCTTCGAGAGTAATTTGACTCGGTGTAGTACCTCCTTTTCCTGATATATCCGTAATCTCAAGACCTAAAATTAACAGCCGGTTTATTTCAGCTGTGACGGAAGAATTCATATCCGGCAACTTTATCAAAACCGGATCTTCAGATTCATCTTCCCAATCAATCATCTCATCCATATTCAGCAAATTACTTTTATATGTACCTGTTATAGATGGCAAGGTATTCCCCGAAGGATTCTCCTCTAAAAATAAGAGATAATTTTCCAACTGTCCTTCAAGCTGTATATCCGATTCTCCAAAATTCATAAAAAAGTTATTGAGTGACATGGCCTGAGGTGTAACAGAAAGTTCTCCCCTGAGGTCAGAAACCGGCAGCGGCAATGAGTCGCCCGAGGCATGTACATTCGCTAATGACATAGAACCATTCAGGCTAATCTGTTGTGGGTCTCCCGCAGGCCCTTCCGCATTTAAATTCAGATTAGCATTACCTAACAGTTCCTGTATCCATGGTTCCATTGAGTAATAGGATGAAACGTCACTAAGTTTGGCGTCTCCTCGCAAAGCAAGATCAAACCTGGGCTCATCACTGAGATAATTTAATACAGCACCATTTACCGACAACTCATTTTCCCCGGTTTTTAAATACCCTTCCCGGATATTAAGCCTTGTCCCTGTTACTTCGGCAACCAACGTAATATCCTCAAGTGGCTCTCCTATTTCTTCATACCTGATATATCCATTCTGCAAATTGATGGTACCATTTTGAATTACCTGCTCTATTTGATCCGGGTCTGCTCGTCCCTGCAATTGAAAATTGGCAACCAGTTGTCCACGAAGTTGCAGGGTGTCTTCATCTATAGGATAAAAATCCTTGATGGTTGAAAGGTCAAAATTCAAATCAGCTGCAAGATCGACAGCACGGTTATTCTCATTTAAGGGACTATTGATGGTACCAGACATAGAGAACTCGTTGGTAGCAGCCGTAAATTCCATACTTCTTATGGTGATCAAATCCTGTGAAGCCTGCACATTGGCATTTATTCCTTCAATTGGCTGAGAAACATCTGCATATTGAAGCATGCCGTTTCTTAAAGAAAAGTTACCCGAAAACGAAGCTTCTTCTGGATTATCCATACTTCCTTCAGCACTCATGTTAGTGGCAAGAATCCCGCTGAGTTGCTGAATTTCAAATTCTTCGATTGGATAAAATCGGCTGACCGTTGCCAAATCCAAATCTCCGTGAACATTCATCGAAAAAACACCATCGTCTTCCAGCGGGCGGTCAATAGAACCGGATGCCGTGATGGAGTTCCCTGCCGCAGTAGCTTGAATTTCCTGAATAGTAACCAGGTCATTACTTGCGGATAACTCGATTTGAATGTCTTCGATGGCATCGGGTAATTCCGGATTTTTTAAATATCCGTCAACAACTGTCAGAATCATGTTAAAATCCGGCAGGTTTTCTTCGGTATAGATACCGGAAACAGAACCTTCCAAAAGAAGGGAACCACGTGATTCCAGATCGGCCAGATATTCATCATATTCCGGCGGTGCCAGGCGCAGGATTTCCCCAAAATTCTCTGAACTTGATGAAAAATTAATATCCAGCACCGGATCACTGCTCCATGAAGTTACCGATCCATTCATATTTAGTGCCAATCCACGAATCGAAAAAACGCCCTCATTAATACTTATTTCTTCATTTTCGAGGTCAATTGTGGAGGTTTGACTGAGGCTCAGTGAAAGATCATCCACATAATTTACACTGTCAACCATTGCACTGAGAGAGCCAAGCTCAGCCTCTATAGTGCTTTCAATCAGATCAGCAAACTGGAGGGATATGTCTGCATCCAAATCACTCATTGTTACTACTAAATTTCCGGTATCATCCCGGTAATTAATGGTTGCAGAGTTTATAGAGAAATTCGGAATGGCGATTGAATAACCTTCTTCCTCTTGGGGCTCTTCCGGCTCCTCGGCCAGATCAAGTAAAAAATCGATATTTGAAGTGCTGTCAGCAAGTACATGGTAATCCAAAACCGGTTGATTCATTATAAGTTCAGAGATGGAAATTTCATTTCGCATCAGTGGAAAAAGCTCTACTCCAACCAGCAGTTCCTCAAAAGTGGCCACCGGCTCACCATTTGGATCCGGCAACAAAAACTTATCCAACTCGACGCCAAGGCGGGGAAAGGTTTTAAAGAAAGTGAGCGACATATTTTCAACCTGTACCTCGGTACCCACTATTTCTCTGACTTCAGGGAGAATCATTGACTTTAAGCGTTCATCAGTGAGATATAAGTTAAGAGCAATTAACAGCACCGTAATGAAGATGACGACGCCGGCTAAAATCTTTAGAAATAATTTCATGCTATAGAGTTTTAAAATTTAACCATGAGTATAAAATTAATGTTCCTCAGGCAATATACAATCAACAATTAAAATTAAAATTTACACTCAGCTTTTGATATTAATTTCTTACTACTGTTTACTGATTACCGCTTTAATCTCATCCTAAAAATGTGGATATTCTTTTTTCAAATTTTCAGCAAACAAACATTGATGATTATCCCAATAGCAAGCGACCATGCAGGATATGCAGCCAAAGAAATGGTGAAGAAAATTCTGGAAGAAATGGGTCATGTACCGGTTGATTATGGGACTCATTCTGATAAATCAGTGGATTACCCCGAGTTTGCCATTCAGGTTGCGAAACGTGTAAATGATGGAGAACACGAACAGGGAGTATTGGTTTGCGGGAGCGGTCAGGGAGTTTGTATGACGGCCAATAAATATCCAAAAGTACGGGCAGGACTGGTTTATTCTCCCAAATCAGCTGAAATGACCCGCTTACATAACAATGCGAATATCATGTGTTTGCCCGGTAGTGATTTGAAAGAAGTCGAGATTAAAGAAATTCTGCAAAAGTGGTTTGCCACCTCCTTTGAAGGCGGCCGTCATCAACGACGTGTGGACAAAATTGAATCCCTAACATCAAAATAATTGCCGCCGATGAAATCTCTTCAGGAGCAAGACGATAAAATTTTTAGCCTGCTTGAAAAAGAAACTGATCGCCAAAATTATAATCTTGAGTTAATCGCCTCTGAGAATTTTGCTTCAAAAGCAGTTATTTCTGCGATGGGAAGTGTACTTACCAATAAATATGCCGAAGGATATCCCGGAAAACGCTATTACGGCGGCTGTGAAGTGGTGGATGTGGTTGAAGATATTGCCCGAGACAGGGGAAAAGAATTGTTCGGAGCCGACTGGGTGAACGTACAGCCGCATTCGGGTGCCTCGGCTAATGCTGCGGTTTATCTCGCTTTTATGAAGCCGGGAGAAACCTTGCTCGGCCTTGATCTTTCCCATGGCGGACATCTTACACACGGCTCGCCGGTAAATTTTTCCGGGCTCACGTATAATGCCACTTTTTATGGGGTTGAGGAAGAAGCCGGCCGGCTTGACATGAATAAAATCAGAGAGCGGGCTAAAGAAGTAAATCCTAAAATGATTTCGATTGGGGCCTCCGCTTATCCACGGGATTATGATTATGAAGCATTCCGAAGTATCGCTGATGAAGTAGGCGCTTTCTTGTGGATGGATATGGCACATACTGCCGGTTTGATTGCTTGCGGATTACTAAACGATCCTCTGCCCCACGCACATGTAGTTACCACAACCACCCATAAAACCCTTCGCGGCCCACGCGGTGGAATGATTTTGGTTGGTAAAGACGATGAAAACGCTCTCGGGGTAACAGCCGCAAAATCGGGCAGGACCAAGAACTGGAGCGAAGTATTAGACTCTGCCGTATTTCCCGGTTCACAGGGCGGCCCTCTGATGCATGTTATAGCAGCCAAAGCTGTTTGTTTTGGTGAAGCACTGCAAGACGATTTTAAAACTTACCAGATTCAGGTACAGAAAAATGCTAAAGCCATGGCTAATAAATTTGTGGAGCTGGGTTATAAACTGGTAAGCGGCGGAACAGATAATCACCTCATGCTGATCGATCTCCGCAATAAAAGCCTCAATGGCAAAGTTGCAGAAAGAGCGCTTGAAAAAGCCGCCATCACCGTAAATAAAAATATGGTACCATTTGATACTGAAAGCCCATTTGTAACCTCCGGCATTCGGATTGGCTCACCAGCCATGACCACCCGGGGACTAAAAGAAGCAGAATTCGAACAAATCGTGGTTTTAATAGATCGCGTACTTCAGAATCCTGAGAATGAAGAAACACAACAAAAGGTGGAGCAGGAAGTTCGTGATTTATGCGATCGTTTTCCCCTCTATGATTTTGTAATCGCCTAAGGATCTGATTTGGAAGAACGTCAAATTATGAAAAGTGAAGCCCCAGAGGCTAAAAAACCACTGGATAGAACCACCACTATGTCTTTTCTGGAGCATCTGGAAGAATTGCGCTGGAGACTTGTAAAAGGGTTTTTAGCTATATTGGTTGGTGTTATTATCGCATTTATTTTTTCGGATTTCTTTGTGGAAGATGTAATGCTCGGCCCCACCCGTTCCGATTTTTTCATGTATGATCTTCTACGGGTGGATGCGGTAAATTTTGAACTGCAAAGCCGCCGTCTGCCAGGCCAGTTTTTTACTTTTTGGGGTACGCTTTTTGTAATGGGGTTCATACTCGCCTCCCCCGTTTTTATTTACCAAATGTGGGCTTTCATTGAACCTGCACTTGAAAGAACCGAAAAGAAAAAAACCTTTTTCAGCACCTTTTTTATCACCTTTTTCTTTTTACTGGGGGTGAGTTTTGGTTATTCAATACTAGTGCCATTTGCCTTACAGTTTTTTGCGCAATTTCAAATATCAGAGATCATCAGGAATGATTTTGATATTAATGAATATTTTGGCTCAGTTTCTATGTGGGTGGTAGCCTGTGGTATTATTTTCCAGATTCCGGTGGTGAGTTATTCCTTATCCAGAATTGGGCTTCTAACGCCCGAATTCCTGAAAAAATACAGGCGCCATGCTCTCGTTATGACCCTCATGGTTTCGGCAATGCTTACCCCTCCCGATCCCATTTCGCAGGTTCTCATCGCATTGCCCCTAATCGTTCTCTATGAACTTTCAATCTGGATTAGCAGATTTGCAGTACGCAAGCGAAAAAAGGAGCTGGATGAAGCTATAACCGGTGTACCAAGTTCAGATAAGTAGATTTCATAGAGATACAAAAAGTTTCTTAGGTGATCCAAAAAAGTAATAAAATCTAAATTTCTGCCGGTCTGCCTATGGTTTTATCCCGTGCAACCTTATCTTTATCTTTAACATTAGAAGTCACAAAATAAAAATGACATACTCGTTGATTTCTAATGCTCCAATCCAGGAGTTTTTTGAGCAGTATAAAATAAAGAACATCCCAAGAACCCAATTAATGAGATTTATAAATAATATTTTATCCTTTGCAGTACTAGTTGTACTTATTATTACCGTTATTTCCTGCGACACACAAGATCCTTACCGGGTTGATTTTTCCTCAGCTCCAGATCCTTTCCCCATTGAAAATTCTACCAAGATTGAGACCGAATCAGGCCTTGCTTATTATGTTATTGAAGAAGGAGATGGTGAAGAAGTTGTCCGGCGAAGTGAAGTGGCACTCTATTATACCGGAAGAACTATGGATGGTGAAATTTTTGACAGTTCCTACCGTAGTGGTAATCCAAATCCAACAACTTTTAATGATTTAGGCTCTCTGGTTAAAGGCTTTCGAGAAGGTGTTATTGGGATGAAAGAAGGTGGAAAAAGAGTTCTTATAATACCGCCTGATCTTGGTTATGGGAATTCTTCAACACATGCATTAAGGAATGATACGCTAAGATTTGATATTGAGCTGGATGAAGTTGGCTATTAATTAATCCAGGTATTCCCTTTTTACCTCAATGCTAATTCCGGTAATAACTTCATAAGGAATGGTCCCGAGAGTGTGCGCCCAACTCCGAACGGAAAGATCTCCGCTTCTCAAAAGAGTTACTTCCTCCCCCGCTTCAAAATAAGTATCATCCAAAAAAACTGCGGAATAATCCATACTAATTGTTCCCACCTGGGGAAAGAATTTATTGCCAATCCCAACCTCGAATTTACCACTCAGGTTACGTGAAACTCCATGGGCATAGCCAACCGGTATTAATCCAAGCATGCCACTTTTCGGCGCCTCCCACCTGCTCCCGTATCCTGCAACATCACCTTTATGGATTTTCTTCACCTGCACAAGATGTGTTTTCCACTCTGCAATAGATTGAAGTTGTGGAACCTCAACCTGACCGGGTGCATAACCAAACAAGCATACACCGGGACGAACGGCGTCAAACTGCAGACCCGCTTCTTTATAATAAAAGATCGCTCCACTGTTGGCAGTATGTGTCATCAGGTTTTCGGGAAATGTAGATCGAATGGCCTTAAAAACTTTTAACTGCTCAAAAACATGGGGATGGTTTACAGAATCAGCATTAGCAAAATGTGTATAAATCCCGGTATAATTTAAATGAGAATTTTGTTTCATTTTCTCCAAAGCCTGCTCAGCATCTGCAGGCATAATTCCCAGCCGCCCCATACCGGTATCAAATTTCAAATGGCAGTCCGTGCCTTCTTTAAGACATTCAAAAACTGCCAGATCCGGAATACTTGCCGTTAAATTATGGCTAAGATAAAGTTCTTCTTTTCCAGCCGGAGGGATTTCAAATACAAGAATTGGAATTTTGATTCCGGCTTCTCTTAGCTTCACGCCTTCATCAACCCTGGCTACACAAAACCATTCTACTTTTTCTTTGAGGCGATTGGCAATTGGCAGTAGCCCATGCCCGTAGGCATTATCTTTGATTACAGCCATTCGTAGCACATTTTTCTCAAGCTGAGCGTTAACTGCGTTCAGATTGTGATCAAGTTTTTTCAGGTCTATTAACAGGGTTGAACTCACAACTTTTTCTTTAAATGAAAAACAATTTTTTGTGCTTTTTAAGGATCACGTTAGCCGCGTTATAACCGGCTGCACCAAAAACTCCTCCGCCGGGATGGCAGGATGCACTCGCCAAATATAAATTCTTTATCGGAGTTTCATACCTGCTCATTTCAGGAATGGGGCGAAACATGAACATCTGATCAAAACTCATTTCCACATGCATTACGTTTCCCTTCAGCATTCCATGTTTTCGCTCGATATCCAGCGGGGTTTGAATGTAGCGGTCAATCAGCTTCCCTTTCATATTTGGAGCGTATTCGGTTACCACATTATAAATTTTATCTGCTTCTTTTTCCCTGATGTCATCCCACTTCAACCCATTCGCCAATTGGTATGGATACCATTGTGCCCAGGCAAACAGGGTATGATTACCATCTTTGGCAACCTCGGGATCAATTTTGGAAAAAGTCATACCTAACACCGCCGGTTTTTCGGGAGGGAGTTTTTTGCTGTAATCACCTATCGCATTTTGCATGTACTGAACAGATGGAGCCAACAACTGCATTCCATTATGAATGTCTGGATCACCGGGACATGCGGTATACTCGGGAAGTTCTTCAACTGCGCAACGAATCACCATTCCGAGGCCATTCCCCACATTTATATTTTCCACTTTTTTGAACATCGAATCCTCCAGGTGTTCCCGCCCAACCAGTTTTATCATCGTAGTTTGAACATGCGCATTTGAGACTATGGTTTTGGCTCTGAATTCATCGCCTTTCACCGTTCTCACTCCCACTGCATTCCCATCTTCAATCAATATGTTTTTTATGGGATGATTGGATTTCACTTCCCCGCCGTATGCTTTTATCAGATTTTTCATTGCCTGTGTCAGCATGCCGCTTCCGCCTTGTGGATGCTTGGCCCCGCTCTGATGCAGCATGGATTGCCAGCCGGCAAAATCACCGGTTGCTGAATGATCCGGCAATGGGCCGGATTGTGCCGAGAACCACAAAATAGCCGCTTTCATATATGGACTTTCAAAAGCATTATCCACCACTTTTCCATAACTCGAAAGTATTTTTTGCAGTCCGGCTGCCTGTTCTCCTTTTTTGAACATGAAGCCATCCCTGATCTGTGCTTTCGCCATTTCGCCAAAAATATTTTTTGAGGTGGGTACTCTCATAAAAGCTTTCAAAACACCTTTATTTATCTTTCCCCAAAATCTGATAAACTCCTTGTAATTCTCTATATCCTCGGGCGCTACCTTTGCAATGGACTCCAGTGTGCGCTCCACATCCTTGAAAAAATGAATGACTCCTTTTCCTGTCGGCACCGGGTACGACATAATTGGATCCATCTCAATATACTCCAGGCCGTACTTTTCCAACTCCAGTTCTTCAATTATCCCGGTTTGATGAATCATGATATGCACAGAAGAACCCACATCAATTCTAAAACCATTGGGGTTATCTTCTGATTGAAACATCGTTTCAGTTCGGACAGCTCCGCCAATAGTATCCTCACTTTCAAGCACCAGCACTTTATGTCCATTCTTAGCCAGATAACAGCCGGTGACCAGCCCATTATGTCCCGAGCCAATAATAATTGAGTCGTAATTTTTCATTTGCAGCAAAGATAAAATGAATTGCTTGAAAGCAAAGAATTATTAAGTTGTTGATTGAAATTTTAAGTTATCTTTTAAAAAATGGCGAAAAAGGTTATACATACTGCACGAATCATTCTTGGTGCAATTTTTCTGATTTTTGGCTTAAACGGTTTCTACGTTTTCATTCCTGTTCCCGAATTTCACCCTTTTATGGAAATACTTGTTTCCAGCGGATATATTTATTTTATAAAAACTGCTGAGGTAGTTGGTGGGATTTTACTTCTTACAAATAGATTAGTACCGCTTGCTCTTATAATCCTGGCTGCGGATATAATAAATATCACCATTTATCACGTACTATTGGATCCTCGAAATTGGATAATTGTTCCCATTCTTTGGGTACTACTTTTTGTAGTTTTGTATGGTTATCGGAATTATTTTAAAAGCCTGTTAACACTAAAACCGAAAATTAATATTTAAATCAGGAAGTGATTTGAATTTGTTATAAAAAACAGAATTTCTGTGAATCTGATGATCTCTCTTATTGTTTATTTTGATGAACACTCACCCCCTTTAAATTAAAATATGAAAATAGGCCGATTTGAAATAGAGCAGTTAAGTGAAGGTGTTTTTGAAACATTTGAAGATGGAGATTTCAGTAAAATTGATGCTGGTGAAATTACAGCCAAACAGCAGAATTTTTTTGTGCCGAAACGATCTACACAAGTTGGTATTCATCCTATTCTTATTAAGGACGGCAAGCATAATATATTAGTGGATACCGGCCTGGGCTGGGGATTAGACTCACAAAGTAAATTCACAGACACCTCAAATCTGGTTACTAATCTTGATATTTTTGGCTTAACTCCCTCCGATATTACTCATGTGGTGCTAACTCATCTGCATTTTGATCATGCCGCAGGATCTACATTTGTGGATAAAAATACTTTCACTCAACCCACCATGCCTTATGCCAATTATTTCCTGCAAAAAAAGGAATGGCATTATGCTTTAGAGCAGGGCGGTTTAAAAAAACAACTAAAAGGCGCCGGGTATCAACTGGATGAATTTTACAAACTTGCTGCTGATGACAAGCTGGTAATGATTACCGACACGTATTTTGAATTATTGCCGGGAATTGAAGTCATCCGAACCGGAGGCCATACACCCGGACATCAGATCGTAAAGATTCAGGATGAGGGAGAAACCGCTTATTACCTTGGGGATCTGGTGCCCAGCGAACATCACCTGAATCTGTATGCTATGAGGCAAATGGATGTAGATCCCCTGCAGTCAAAAAAAGCAAAAACATTGTTGTTACGCCAGGCTGTAAAAGAGCAGGCGTGTCTTCTCTTCTACCACTCCATCCACGCCAAATCCGGAAAATTGGAACGTGACAAGGATAAGAAGTTTGTGTTGAAGGATGTTGAGAATAATTGATTTAGAATTTGTTAAACAGGATCAGATATCGATATCTTAGTTGAGTTTCGTAAACCTTTAGGATGGGCTTTTTTTGATCTTAAGGATTTTTTAGAGATGGCATTAAAGACAAAAGTCGATTTAGTTTCAAGTAAAGCCTTAAAAGAACAACTTAAAGATGCTATTTTAAACCAAGTAAAATACATATGAATCAAAAACGTCGGGTTGATATGTATTTAGATGATATTTTGACTTCAATGAATAGAATTGATGAATATATAGATGGAATATCTTTGGAAGAGTTCAAATCTAATAATCTAATAGTTGATGCGGTAACCAGAAACTTTGAAATAATTGGAGAGGCTTCAAAACATATTCCTGAAAACATTAGAAAAAGATAACCGAAACTTCCCTGGAAAAAATGTATGGCTCGAGAAATCAGATTTCACATGTTTATTTTGGTATCGATTATGAGCTGATTTGGGAGATAGCAACCCAAGACCTTCCTCAAAATAAAAAGGATTTGAAAACAGTAATTAGTAAACAGAAGCAGCAATAATTTGTTCGATACTACTTAACTCTCTAAATGAAATCCACCCATCAAACAGCAGTTAGCACCGCAATTATCAGTATTTTTGGGAATGCTTTATTTGCGATAGCAAAAGGGGTGACCGGGATTTTGGGCAATTCTTTCGCCTTGATTGCGGACGCCATTGAATCTACCACCGATGTTTTTGCATCCCTGCTGGTGCTTTTCGGAATCCAATACTCTGCCAAACCACCCGATGATAATCACCCTTACGGACACGGAAAAGCAGAGCCGCTTGTAACATTCGCCATAGTTGGTTTTTTGGTGATTTCTGCTACAGTTATAGCTTACCGGGCCATCCAAAACATACAAACTCCTCAGGAAACTCCGGAAAATTATACCTTGCTTGTTTTGGGCGGTGTTATCATTACTAAAGAATTCTTTTACCGTTTTGTCTCTAAAAAAAGTGATGAAACAAAAAGCTCATCGCTGAAAGCAGATGCTTGGCATCACCGGAGTGATGCGGTCACTTCTCTCACTGCTTTTGTAGGAATCTCTATTTCCATTTTTTTCGGGGAAGGCTTTGAGAAAGCAGAAGATTGGGCTGCCCTGGCTGCTTCCTTTTTTATCCTTTACAACGCATATCTGATTTTTCGTCCCGCTCTTGGAGAAATCATGGACGAACATCTGTATGATGATCTAATAGCTAAAATCAGAAATGTTTCGAAGGAAGTAGATGGAGTGATAGACACTGAAAAATGCATCGTCCGCAAAACAGGCATGGTTTTTCATGTTGATTTACACCTCATAGTTTCAGGAAATATTCCTGTAAAAAAAGGACACGAAATTGCCCACAGGCTAAAAGATGAAATTCAAAAACAGCTGCCTGAAATTGCCGATATCCTCATTCACGTTGAACCGGATTAGCTTTTGCAGCTATCAAAATTTGTAATAAACTTTTCAAGTCAGCAAGCAACTGTTCACTGATTACTGCTAACTGATTCACTGTAAAGCTGTCAAGCTTCTTCGAGTACCAGGTTTTCTTTAATCACCTTTTCCTGTACGTCGTATGGAACGGACGCATAATGCGAAAATGTGCGGCTGTAGGTAGCATTTCCCTGCGTCAGAGATTTGAGTGTGGTTGAATAATGATCCAGTTCTTCTAAAGGAACATGAGCCTTTATTTTTTGCAGAGAACCTTCACCATCCATCCCCTGAATTTGTCCACGGCGGGTACCCAGGTCACTCAAAACATCACCCATAAATTCCATCGGCACATTTACTTCGATTTCAAATACCGGCTCCAATAACTGGGGAGACGCTTTCATAAAACCATCCCGAAATGCCATACGAGCTGCGGTTTTAAAAGCGTTTTCATTGGAATCAACCGAATGCATGGAGCCATCATAAACCGATATTCGGATATCCCGAACACGACATCCGCTCATAGGCCCATTCTCCATTTTCTCCATAATTCCTTTCAAAATTGCAGGCATAAAACGGTTGTCAATCACCCCGCCCACAATACAGTTATGAAATACCAACTTTCCGCCCCAGGGTAAATCCTGAATATCTGTGCTGCGTACTTTCATATCATCGGGAGTTGGCATCCCCTCGGTATAAGGTTCTATCAACATATGCACCTCGGCAAACTGGCCTGCTCCGCCCGATTGTTTTTTATGTTTATAATGCGCGCGGTAAGGTTTTGTAATGGTTTCGCGATAGGGAATTTTTGGGGTGATAAATTCTACATCCAGGCTAAAACGATTACGAAGTTGATCTTCAATTACCCCAAGATGCTCCTCTCCCTGGCCGTGAATAATCACCTGCCTTAATTCCTGGCTATGCTCTATTACTACCGAAGGATCTTCCCGGTGAATTTGATGCAGTGCATGTCCGAGTTTATCTTCATCCCCTTCAATCCGAAGTTTTACCGCAGTTCGAATGGTTGTGGGTGGAAATTCAATAGGTTGTAGTTTTACGTTCATTCCCTTCTCGTGGAGGGTATCGTTTACTTCACTATCCTTCAGTTTTACCACTGCGCCAATATCACCGCAATTTATCTGAGAGATTTCAATGCGTTTATGCCCTTCAGTCAAAAATAAATTTCCCAGACGTACAGATGCAGAATTCGTGCTATTCACCAGATCCATTCCGGGGCGAACAGAACCGCCATATAATTTAAAATAAACCAAATCTCCTACATGTGATTCTGAATGAGTTTTAAATAAAAACATAACCGGCTTTCCCTTTGCATCAAGTGGGAATTCCTTTCCTTCAATATCTTTAGGAGGATTAGCCTGAAGCGGATTTGGGGCTACATCATCCAGAAAACCCATAATTCGCCCGCCGCCCATATTTCGGGCAGCACACACACAGAACAACGGATGAATTTGGCTGTTTACCAGCGCAATATGCAGCCCATCCTGCATCTGATCTTCATCCAGCTCGCCATATTCAAAGTAGATATCCATCAGGGATTCATCATTCTCGGCAATGGTTTCCACCAATTCCTGGTGCAGATTTTCAGCCCGCGCCCTTTCGCTGTCAGGGATGGGAAGTTTATCCGGTTTCCCTCCATTTTCAGGAAATTCATACATTCTCATCCGAAGCACATCAATAATAGCATGAAATTCCGGCCCTTCACTGAAAGGATATTGAATCACTGTAACTTCTCTCCCGAAATTCTCTTTTGCCTGATCCACCGTTTTCCAAAAATTGGAATATTCACTATCAGGTTTATTCACCACAAACATAGACGGCACATTATATTTCTGCACATATTTCCAAAGCGAGTTTGTGGCCGTTTCAACTCCCTGTTCCGAACTTAGGGTAAAAATTGCCGTGTCGGCTATTCGAACCGCTCCTGCTACTTCCCCTATGTAATCAGCTGTTCCGGGAGTATCAACTAAATTTATTTTGTGCCCACGCCAATCCAAATTCATGAACGATGAAAAAATTGATTTCTGTTTTTCTTTTTCAAGAGGATTATAATCCGAGATAGTGGTTCTTTCCTCAACTGAACCTCTGCGATTAATGGCTCCGGCTTCGAAAAGCATTGTTTCGGCTAACGTTGTTTTCCCGGAGCCGGCATGCCCGAGCAAAACTACATTTCTGATGTGAGTGGGATTGTAAACTTTCATAGGTTCTCCTTTGTATGCAGTACAAAAAGCCTTTTTTGGAAAAGGTTTTGTAGTGTGTTTTTGAAGTAACAGGTTTAACTTATTTTGCAGCGCTTCCAAAGACGCTTGAAAAAAATCAATGAACTATGTCACATTTTTATGAATTCAATGTGAAGCAACAATTTAAACGGACACAGGAATAAATCAAGATGAAAAATATATTGCTTATACAAACCGGCGGAACTATTGCAATGAGTGCAAAAGGGGCCAGTGTAGAATTCAACCCCGAGGCATGGTCAAAAGTTCTGCATGATGAAATTCCGGAGCTCGATCAAATTGCACAAATTAAAACTCTTCCTCTTTTTCTTGAAGATAGTTCCGACATCAGCGCCTCCCATTGGGTTGAACTTGCAAATTGTATTGAGCAGCATTACGATCAATATGATGGCTTTGTAATTCTGCATGGTACTGATACCATGGCTTATACCGCTTCCGCTTTGAGTTTCGCTCTGAGAAACCTGGAGAAGCCGGTAATTTTTACCGGAAGTCAATTACCCATGAGCAGCATTAGAAGCGATGCCCGCCGCAATTTGGTGAATGCGGTTGAACTTGCAACGATGCCTTTCTATGAAGTGGGAATTTGTTTTAATGATGCGCTTTACCGCGGAAACCGTTCCACAAAAATGAGTATTGGAGATTTTGACGCTTTTGGTTCACCCAATTTTGCTCCGCTCGCCGACATAGGCATTCAAATTGAGCGACGAATCAGCGAAAGTTTTGAAGATGGTACCTTTCAAAATAATGCAGCTTTTTCAAATGATGTGTTTGTACTAACCATTTATCCCAATCTTGATCCTGCTTTCTTGGATAACCTGGACTTAGGAACCCTTCGGGCAATTATTATCCGGGCTTACGGCAGCGGGAATTTCCCGGTAAAAGGTGATTTTAGCCTGCTTCCTTTTTTAAAGAAATGCCGGGATAGTGAAATTACCGTTGCTGTAGTATCCCAGGCCGATTTTGATGCGGTAGATCTTAGCCAATATCCTGCCGGACGTGCCGCCTTAGAACTCGGTGCCATAAGCGCCGGAGATATGACCATGGAAGCTGCTCTTACCAAGTTAATGTTTTTAATGGCACATTACGATTCCAAAACCGATATTGAACAGTTGTTTGAAAAATCCTTAGCCGGAGAATTAACGGTTTGACAGGTTCAAGAAACAAGGTGCAAGGTTCAAGACCCCGCACATCTTGAACCTCGCATCTAAAACCTTGAACCTAATAACTGCTTATGTTTTTTATTTTTGATTTAGAAACCATTCCTGATTTTGAATTTATCCGTACTGTTCTGGATGATCAGGATTCGGATGATGAAACGATCTTAATGATTGCGGGCGAGAAATTGGCTCGAAATAAAGTGGGCTTTTTACCGCCAATGTATCACCGCATGGTATCCTGGGTAGGCTTATGGATCGAACAGACAGGCGGGCCTAAGCAAAAAGTATCGTGGAACGGAGAAGATGAAAAAGATGGCTTGAAACAGATTTTTAATGCCATCGGTACCTATAAAGATTTTGGATTGATCCACCACAACGGCAAAGGATTTGATATTCCCGTGCTCACTTATCGCGCCATGAAACATGGCCTGCAAATGCCGGTTCGAATGAGTGATTATGATATCCGCTATCGTTACAGCCGCCATAACGTGGATTTGGTAGATGAATTCAGTAACTACGGCGCAAGTTCCTGGCCAAAGCTAAAACACCTGGGGCAGTTAATAGGAATTCCTTTCAAAAAAACCGGAGAAGGAGATCAGGTACTACCGATGTTTCAGCGGGGTGAATTGGATCTCATTGAACATTACTGTTACGAAGATGTGATGGCAACATACATTGTCTGGCTGTACCACCAATATACCTGCGGACATATTCCGCCCGGTAATTTTGAAAACCTGAAAGACCGGGCCTTATCGAAACTGGCTGAAATTCAGGATAAATAGTTATCAGCTTTTAGATGCAAGGTGCAAGTGAGCCTGAAAATCTTGCACCTAAAATTTTGGACCTTGCACCTCTTCTTTCTGGTCGAAGGTTTTTTTAATTTGTCACTTATTATTTTCAATACCATACCTTTCTATGAATACCTTTTTCAAACTGCTGATTTTTTTCCTGATCCTCATTATTGGATTTGCCGGCCTTGCTTTCTATTGGACCTTCTATAAACCCCTTCCCGATTATGAAGAAATCATCACTTTGAATGGATTGAATAATGAAGTTGATATCCATTGGGATACCTACGGAGTACCACATATTTATGCAGATACGGAGGAAGATCTATATTTTGCATTGGGATTTGTACATGCCCAGGACCGGCTTTGGCAAATGACGCTCTCACAAATTGCAGCCGAGGGAAGATTTGCTGAATTTTTTAGTGATGACAGTAATGACCTGATTGAACTGGATAAATACCAGCGCACCCTGGGTTTTTGGAGAATGGCTCAACAACTTGAACGTGAAGTGTTGAATGAAAATGAGCGCTCGGTTCTGGAATCCTATTCAAGCGGGGTGAATTCTTTTATCGAAAATAACACAAACCGCCTGCCGGTTGAATTTTCCTTAAGCGGGGTTGATCCAATACACTGGAATCCCACTCGAACACTGGCCATAGGAAGATTGCTCGGATGGGAATTAAATATTAGCTGGTGGAGTGAAGTTACCTATGGATATTTACAATCAGTACTACCTCCCGCCCAGTTTGCTGAGCTTCAACTTAGATATCCCGGTGAAGCCCCAACCACACTTGATGACACGGAGTCGATGAACCTCACCTCATCTCTTATGCCCATGTTGCAACAGGAAATCAACAAGCGAAAACTGCTTCAAACAGAAGGAACTCATGTTGGAAGTAATGCCTGGGTGGTAGATGGTTCCAGGACAAATTCCGGTTTTCCACTGCTGGCAGGTGATCCCCATCTCGGCCTCGATATACCTGGGAAATGGTACGAGGTGCATTTAAACCTGGATGGGAAAAATGTGTCGGGAGCAACAATTCCTGGTGCCCCGGTCGTCGTTCTTGGTCAAAATGATCAGTTTTCCTGGACGTTCACAAGCATTATGAGCGATGACACCGATTTTTTCATAGAACAGGTAGATCCTGAAGACCGAGGACGTTTTATTGCTGATTCACTGACTGATACCACCGCAGTTTATGAATCATTCACCAGGAAAAGAGAAATCATTAAAGTAAAAGATGGTGATGACCAGCCCTTTGAAATCCGTTTCACTAACCATGGCCCGGTAATTTCTGATATTTATCCGGTTGAGGATTTAACCAAAGACAAATTGATAACCATGAGATGGACCGGATACGAAAATTCCAATGAAATGCGGACACTGTACCAAATTAACTGGGCTGAAAATTTCCAGGATTTCAAGGATGCTTTGCCGGGTTATGGTGTTCCCGGGGTTAATTTACTGTATGGAGATGTGGAGGGAAACATCGCTATGTATTCTGTAGGTAATATTCCCATTCGCACCGGCGATCCCATTAGTTTTCGGAAAGGTTGGGCTCTGGAAGAAGATTGGCAGGGTTTCATACCACATGAAGAAATGCCCCGGTTGATAAATCCTGAACAGGGCTGGATTGCCAATGCCAATAACAAATTAACAACCGACAGTTATCCCTATTATATAGCCACTTTCTGGGAACCTCCTTCAAGGATTGAGCGCATAGAAGAAGTCTTGAATGCGAACGAAGTGCTAACACCTGAGATATTTGCCGATCTTCAAAATGATACCTATTCCGCATTTGCTGCAAAATTAACACCCATCATTTTGGATATCATCGAACAGCAAGAAACTTATAATTTTGATTTAGCAGTTTCCTATCTCGATAACTGGGATTTCAGATACGAAAAAAATTCAACCGCTGCTTCAATATTTGACACCTTCCTCTTAAAGCTTGCCGAAAATATTTTTATGGATGATTTTGGAGAGAACGTGTTTAACAGTTTCATAAATCTCGAAAATATACCCGTTCGAACCCTTACGAACTTTGTTCAAAATAACAGTTCATTTTTTGATGACATTAATACGGCTGAAATTGAAGATAAAGAGGATATTGTGCTAAAAAGCATGCAAGATGCACTGTTCTTTTTAAGTGATTCCCTTGGAAGTGAACCTTTTGAATGGCGTTGGGAACAGCTTCATTCCCTCACACTGGAACCACCATTTCTGAGTATGGCGGCAAAAAATCCCGATGCATCTGGAACTTTAAAACTAATCGTAAATAATATTTTAAGCAGAGGCCCTTATCCCGTTCCTGGTCATGGAATGAGCATAAATAACGGGCAGTATAACTGGGATTATTCTTTCGATATGATCCTCGGCCCTTCCCTTCGCCGAATTGCAGATCTTTCTAATTTGAGCAGAACCAAGAGCGTAATGCCAACAGGACAGTCAGGAAATCCACTCTCCGATCATTACGGAGATCAAACCAATATGTGGCTCGATGGCCAATATCGCTGGCTTCACCAAGACAGCACCTTGTTTATGCAGGCTGACTTCAAAACCATGACGCTGACCCCTGAAAGTAATTAGGCGCTGAAGGAAGTTTAGGAATGGCAAGCAGCCTATAAGTCACTGCTAGAGCGACAGAAGGAGAATTTATCTTATTCAGCCGGACAAGAAAATTTTTGGTGTTCCCTGCTACTATAACGTACATTTCAGGCCTTGAAAATCATCCTTATAAAATGAACTGGAAAACTCTACAACAAAACGCTTATACACCTTATTCGGGTAATTCAATTTCCTGTATAGTAGAAAGTAAAACAGGCAAATTCTTTACGGGTGTAAGAGTAGAAAGTATCACTTATCCACTTACTATTCCGGCCATCCAATCGGCATGTTGTATTTGTTTAAGTGAAGGTGAAATTCCTGCAAAAATATATTTAGAAGATTCCGATGTAGAACATCTGAATTATTGGGTAGATGAATTTGAGATGGAGGTACTCATAACTAAAAATCCTCCCGCAGATGAACATCAGAATTTATTTCATGTTCAGGAGGATGACTTCAAATCACTTCCTAAATTAAAAGAACTGCTAAAAAAGTCAGTTACCCCAAATTCAGATTTTCCGGTTTCCGCAATACTATTTGTTAACGGCGGCTATTTTGAGGGGGTAAACATCGAAGTTAGTGACTGGACCAAAGGCCTTTGTGCCGAACGTGTGGCTATTGCAAAAGCCATAGCAGCTGGCATCACAACATTTCTTCATCTTGATGTGCATACTAAAAAAGGCGAAGTAAGCAGTCCCTGCGGTGCTTGCCGGCAGGTAATATTAGAGCATTTGCCTTACCACATCGTTAAACTGCATCATGCAGATGGAACTCTTTCCGAACATCTTACCGTTGACCTGCTCCCATTCAGTTTTAAATCTTCAGTTCTAAAAAAATAAAATATTGAGTTCTTATTTAGCTATCCTGGATAGGGGACATCTTGAAAATTCGATTTTCTTAACAGCTTTTGCAAAATCATTGGCAAAGCAGGGAAACCGGCAGGGAATTATCATCCATGGAGACAGCGAATATACCGAGCGGCTAATCCAAACCGGAATGATGCGGGAGGATGCAAAAATCAGGGCTGCAAAAGATCTGAATCGCAGGCTGGTTGGCTTGTTTGCAGATCAGGGAGTTGCAACAATTGGAGTTCATGGTTATCAAAAAGGATTGGTAAAAAAACATGATACCGGTCTTGAAATAGATAAGGTTCAGCTCCACTCTTTTCATAGCATTCCTTGCTTATTAATTTCAAACCTGGTGGATGAAAATAATAAGACCATTTCGGCAACTCTGCCAGATCTTGCACGGGTATTTTCGGAGGTGGTAAATGATTCAGAGGTAGTATTGTTTTCCAAGAATGAAAAAGATGAAATACTGGTTTCGAAAGAGAAATCTGAAGTCAAATGGAACAGTTTATCCCCCGATTTTAAAGAAAATACCCTCCCTGGGGAGTTTGAAAATTTCAATCATCCGGCACTTTTAACAACTGCAACAGACTTTGCAAACTGGCCTAATTTGCAAAAAGTGACTAAAATGACCTGATTTTTGTGTAAAAAATCGATTTTTGCACTAAAAAAGCATTTTTTATTTGACTCAATACCGCCGAATCTATAGCTTCAACGCAATTCTGAAATCAGAAAGATTAAACAAACAATAATTTAACGGAGCCATATACATGAGTAGAGTTGATGAAATTAAAAATCTCGTAGAAGAAGCAACTGACGAAATGGAAAAATTCTACGACAAAGGAAACAAAGCAGCGGGTACACGTGCACGCAAGAATCTCCAAGAGCTAAAAAAATTAGCACAGGAAATTCGTCTTGAAATCCAAGATATCAAGAACAAAGGGTAATTTCGGTTACATTACATTCTGAAAGAAAAGCCGCTTTTTTAGCGGCTTTTTTTTATGGGCTATTTTTTTTGATGGTTCTCAATATCCGGTAATAAAATTTTTGCCCTGCCCCTCCTGCAAATCTAAATATTTTTTGAAACGCAGGTACACAACCGGCGGTTATTTAGATAACAAGTAGCAGCCACTCATGTTGATTAATACAGCAGGTGAAAGACTATTTACACGAGAGAAATTTTTTTAAATAAATGAAAGAGAGAAATGCTATGTATGAAGATCTAGCCGATGCCGTAGAAACGATGAAAGAAAAAGGATTTATTCACACTTTTGAACTAAGGGGTGAAAGCATTATATGCAAAGACCTGAATGTAAGGTATTCTCCTGAAGACCTGAGAATCATAGAATCATATAGATATGAAGCTGCCACAGACCCGGGAAGCGACGAGCGGGTATTTGCTATACAATCCATATCAGGAATTAAGGGATTACTGGTAATTGGTTATGGCAAATATGCGGATCCCCAAAAAGCTGAACTTGTTGATATACTTTTAAAGTCGCAACAACCGGCTTGATTACTTTACATGCTCGGCCATAATCATTGATTTGAAAATTGACGCCTAAAGGCCTTCAAGGTCTCTGCAGGGAATTTAGCCTTTTTGATTATCTGCGTCGGTATAGCCAATATACAGAGGTGGCATTGGCAAATTTAATATGACATAGCTAACCTAATGCTTCTAAATTCGTTTTAAATTTTGAAGGCTTGGATTTTTCTGCGTGGGGATTTTAAAATATAATTCTTCAAACAAAGGTTTTATCCGCTTATTCTTTTTTCCAAAATCTATAAACCAGCACCATGAGTGTAAGAACAGTAATAGGAATCACAAATATGCTCATCGCAAAACTAAATTCATACAACAGGTCATGTTCTGTAGATTCTAAAAACAGAAAAAATAAATAGGCGATATAATAAGCCAAAAAGACCGCGCCTTCCCACCTTGCAATTCGAAAGCCTGTAAAAAAGATGGGTAAGCAGGCAATGCTGACAGCAAGTAAAAAAGGAAAATCAAAAACCAGCGAAGAGTCTGGTACAACCAACCCTGAACCTGAAATTACCGAACTCAAACCCAGCACCAGCAATAGATTAAAAATATTACTTCCAATAATATTTCCAACCGAAAGATCCTGTTCGCCCCGGTAAGCAGCGAGCACAGAAGTTGCTACTTCGGGCAGCGAAGTTCCTATGGCAATAATTGTCAGCCCTATAACTAATTCACTCATCCCCCATGTACGGGCTATTGTGACTCCATTTTCAACAAGAAAATCAGCACCTATCACTAATAAAGCCAAGCCAATCAGGAACCATAGTATTTGCACCCATAAAGGTTTGGATCCGGGTTCAATCTTTGGCTCCCGTTCCTTAAGAATGTTTTCTTTACGAGCTTGTTTCACCTGGAAAATCATAAACGCCACAAAAATTGCAAGCAAAATAAAACCATCAAACTGACTGATGGAGTTATCTAAACTCAGTACGTAAACCACAGCAGTTATTCCGATCATTATAGGAATATCAAGCCTTACAATTCTTCTTGATATAGCCACCGGCGAGAGCATTGCACTTAATCCGAGAACCAATAATATATTTGCCATATTACTTCCCAGGACGTTTCCAATAGCAAGAGTAGATTGTTCAGCTATAGCAGCATCTACACTAACTGCAATTTCCGGTGCGCTGGTTGCGAAGGCTACAATAGTGATACCAATTAAAATGGGAGAGAGGCCATAACGTAAAGCTACTTTTGATGAAGAGGATACAAGAAGTTCAGCTCCTGTCAGAAGCATAATCAAGCCAACAATAAAAAAAAGGTATACCATTATTTAGTTTTTGATCCGTGATTAATTTTCCTTCCAGCCACTCTGTCGGCATAATATGCGCCCCGATTTATCATTGGTTTAATTTCATCCACTGTGGAATCTTTTTTTGTTTCCATCTCTGAATTTATTTCTGCTCCAGGTAAAATGATAAAAACTGTAAGGTAAAATTATAACATAAGAATAATTAATGCTGCAAAGCTCCCATAAATTCTATCGTAATTGCTGAAATTTTCAAAAAGCGGGAAGGCATTTTGCAAAATTCATAGCTGCTGTATTTTAGATTATCGAGACGGTTAAATTGTCATTAAACCTTTTGATTAAACCACGCTTGAAGAAACAGAGTTCGACAACTGAAGCTATCGGTGAACTATGCCGATGGAATACTTGCCACAGAAATTTCGGTGAAAAATTTCTTATCAATAATTTCAACACGTCCGGATAAAATAAAAGCCCCACCAAAAAGGTGGAGCTTGTAGAAAAAAGTTAAATAATTATAACAACATCGAAAGTGGATTTTCGAGCAGATTTCTAACTGTATTTAGAAATTGAGCGGCTTTGGCTCCATCCACAATCCGGTGGTCGCTGGAGAGGGTAACTTTCATTCTTTTGCCGGGAACCACTTCTCCGTTTTCAACAACAGGCACGTCTCTGATAGCACCTATGGCCAAAATACATGCATTTGGAGGGTTGATGATTGCAGTGAACTCCTCAATACCAAACATCCCCAAATTACTGATGGTAAATGTACTGCCTTCCATCTGTTCGGGTTGAAGTTTTCGATTCCGGGCTTTTTCGGCCAAATCTCTGGTTTCGGTAGAAATTTGTGCAAGTCCTTTTTGATCGGTATGCCTGATTACGGGAGTCATAAGTCCTTCATCTATAGCCACTGCAACAGCCACATGCACATCACCGTGTTCTTTAATGATATCGCCCGCCCACGAGCTGTTAACCGCCTGATGACGAGTGAGAGCAACTGCACAAGCTTTCACAACAATATCATTGAAGCTGATTTTCACCTCATTAGCTTCATTCATAGAAGAACGAGCTGCCATTGCAGCTTTCATATCTATATCAATGGTTTCGTAAAAATGAGGACTGCTGAATTTACTTTCTGAAAGCCGGCGGCCAATGGCTTTTCTCATCTGGGAAACTTTCACTTCTTTACTTTCCAGGCTTTCAAAAACTTTCGAAGGTGCTGCGGGTTTTTCGGCGCCTTTATAGTCTTCAATATCTTTCTTAACAATTCGCCCTTCCGGCCCCGAACCTTTTACGGATGCCAGGTCAATCTCTTTTTCTTCAGCCATTTTTTTGGCAAGTGGTGATGCTTTAATCCTGCCGTTAGTTCCTGCAGAAACCTCCTCCTTCTCCTCTTTTTCCTTCTTTTCTGAAGGAGCTTCTTTTTCAGCTTCCGATTTTTCTGATTTTGTTTCTTTCACTTCTTCTTTCTCAGAAACACCACTTTCAGCCTCTTCCAGTATATCACTAATATCTTCACCTTCTTCACCCAATACCGCCATTAATCCACCAAGTGGCACGGAATCGCCTTCATCTACAAGAATTTTCAGAACAGTTCCATCATCAAAAGCCTCCACTTCCATTGTGGCTTTATCTGTGTCAACTTCCGCGATAATATCCCCGGCACTTACTTTATCCCCTTCTTTAACATTCCAGGTGGCGATCACTCCTTCTTCCATAGTGTCGCTTAATTTGGGCATTTCAATTTTAACGGCCATAATTTTATCTGCTGAGTGTTTTTTTAGTTTCTGTAAGTTACTTGATTAACGGCATCAATCACATTTTTTGGGCTTGGAAGCCATTTATCAAAAAGATTTTTTGCAAAGGGAGCGTTCACATCAGGAAGTGTAACACGTTGAACCGGGGCATCCAAATAATCAAATGCTTCACGCTGAATCAGGAATCCAATTTCAGCGGCAAATCCGGCAAAGGGATGAGCTTCATCAACCACCACACATCGGTTGGTTTTTTTGATGGACTCGATAATCATTGGTACATCCAGGGGCTTAACTGTGCGGGGATCAATAATTTCCACTTCCACACCATCTTTTTCCAATTGCGCTGCGGCTTGCTTTACCACATGATACATTTTGCCATGGGCAACAATGGTTACATCCGAGCCTTCACGCTTTATCTTTCCTTTCCCGATGGGAATGATATAATCCTCTTCCTCGGAAACTTCACCTTTCAGGCCGTACATCTGTTCCGACTCCATAAAAATCACAGGATTTTCATCACGGATTGCAGATTTTAATAAACCTTTGGCATCATCTGGCTCGGAGGTATAAATTACCTTAAGGCCAGGAAAATGAGCATACATAGAATCGTAAGCAACAGAATGTGTAGCTCCTAATTGGCCTGCCGAAGCATTTGGCCCGCGAAATACAATAGGCATGGAAAGCTGTCCGCCAGTCATATAACCTGCTTTGGAAGCGTGATTTATAATCTGATCCAGCGCCAGGACTGCAAAGTTGAATGTCATATATTCAATAATCGGCCGAAGGCCATTCATGGCAGCACCCACCCCTATTCCAGAAAAGCCCAGTTCTGAAATAGGCGTGTCTATCATTCGCCGGAATCCATATTTGTCTAAGAGACCTTCCGTTGCTTTATAGGCACCGTTATATTCTGCGACTTCTTCTCCCATGACAAAAACTTTTTCATCACGGCCCATTTCTTCATCAATCGCTTCCCGTATTGCTTCTCTAAATTGTAATTCAGCCATTACCTAAAATTATATACGTTATTAAAATTTATTTGTGGAAATATGGTTCATCATCAATAAACATATCATCATATAAAGCAGATTCATCCGGGAAGTCTGCATTATCGGCGAATTCCACTGCATCCAGAACTGTCTGCTCTACACCGTCTTCAATTTCCTGAATTTCATCATCTTTCAGAATGTTATTATCCTGAAGGTAATCCTTAAGCCGTTCAATGGGATCATTCTTTTGATAGGTTTGCAGTTCTTCTTTGCTACGATATTTTTGAGGGTCAGACATTGAGTGACCACGATAGCGATAGGTTCTGATCTCCAAAAACCACGGTTCGGAAGTTTTGCGAACATCTTCGGCTACTTCTTTCATTTTCTCATAAACAGAGAAAACATCCATCCCATTTATAACCGCACTTTTCATTCCGTACCCCTTCGCCCGGTCTACGATTTCGCCAACACTGTGGCGGCGGGCTGAAGTTCCCATAGAATAACCATTGTTTTCAACCACATAAATAGCAGGCAGCTTCCAAAGCTGGCTGATGTTCAGCGTTTCGTGCAGTGATCCCTGATCAACAGCACCATCTCCAAAAAAGCAGGCAGCAATACGTCCGTTTTTATTGTATTTATTTGCGAAAGCGAGTCCACCTCCAATGGGAATATGCCCCCCTACAATTCCATAACCGCCCCAAAAATGATTTTCGGTTTTGGCAAAGTGCATGGAACCGCCCTTTCCTTTCGAACAGCCGTCTTTCTTTCCAAATAATTCTGCCATTCCTTCATTTGGCGTGATGCCCCGGCAGATTCCCCAGCCATGATCGCGATAAGCAGTGATGATATCATCATCATCATTCAAGGCAAAAACAGTTCCGGTAGAAATTGCTTCCTGCCCGATAAATAAATGGAGAAAACCACCAAATTTTCCTTTTTGATACTGCTGCATGGCACGCTCTTCAAATCGGCGTTGCAAGAACATTTGTTCGTACATTGCCTTCAGATCATCTTTGCTTAACCCGAGCGCTTTGTGCTTCTTTTTGGTTGCCGAAGGAAGGTCTACACCTTTTTGTACGGCACCATCTTTTTCTTCTCCAATACCTTTTGGGGCGAAACTAATATCGTCTGTCTTCTTTTTTGCCATAATAATTTATTGTGAACGTAATCTTCGAAAGGCTGCAAATATATCCATTTTTTGTGAAGATTTCGTGATTTGCTTTATTGAATTGATTCGATGATTATTTGATTTACCTTATTTAACGCTTCGCCCAGTTTTTCCGGACTTTTACCACCGGCCGTGGCAAGACTTGGCTGCCCTCCACCACCACCGCCTACAATTTTTCCAAGTTGTCCAACCAAAGCACCCGCTTTCAGTCCTTTCTCTTTAATGAGGTCATCAGTTAAAGCAACCATCAAAAATACTTTGCCTTCGGTTTCATCTTTTGAGCCTAAAACAATGGCGGTTTTTTCTTTAGCTTTTTGAAGGGCATCATAGCCCAGCTGCTTTAACGTATTCATATCAGCGCCGGAAATCTCCCCTTTAACTAATTGGATATTTGAATCCAGCGCCTCGGGACTTTTAATGAGCTTATCTAAACTGGCGCCCGTATTCTGCAATTGAATTTTTTCGAGTTCTTTTTCAAGCGCCTTATTTTTCGCAACAAGTTTTCGAATATCCGCAGTAGGATTTTCGGTTTGCCCAATAACACCTTTTATACTTTGTAACTGCTTTTTTTCACTCCGCAGTAATACATCTGCCTGAACGCCACAAACCGCTTCAATTCTGCGAACGCCCGAAGCAACGGAGGTTTCACCGGTAAAACGAAAGTAGCCGACTTCACCAGTGGCTCCCACATGTGTGCCACCACACAGCTCTATGGAGTAATTTTCATCAAAAGTAACTACCCGTACAATCTCTCCATATTTTTCGCCAAAGAGCATCATTGCTCCTTTCTTTTTTGCTTCCCCGATGGTCATTTCTTCTACCTGTTGCGGGATGTTTTCCTGGATCTTTTCATTCACCAGCTGCTCCACTTCATCCAGTTGAGCATCCGTCACTGCTTCATAATGCGAAAAATCGAAACGCAGGTGATCTTCATCCACCAGTGATCCTTTTTGAGCCACATGATTTCCTAAAATTCCACGTAGCGCAGCATGCACAAGGTGTGTAGCGGTATGATGTTTTTGAATTTCAATCCGGCGATCTAAATCTATAGAAGCATTCCAGGTGCCGGATAGATCTTCCGGCAGTTCATCTACATAATGAATAAATCCATCTGAGCCTTTTTGCACATCTGTTACTTTAATTATCTTTTCGCCACGGCTAAGAATACCGGTATCCGCTACCTGCCCGCCGCTTTCTGCATAAAAAGGAGTTTTGTTAAGAAGCAAAGCAAATCGATTTCCTTCCTTTCGATAGGCAAGTATTTCAGTTTCCGTTTCAGGGTCTTCGTAACCAACAAAGCTAAATACATCAGAATCTTTTACAGTGATCCACTCTTTTGAATCGTTCTGACCCACTGAAAATTTACCAGCTGCTCTTGCCCGTACTTTTTGCTCCTGCATATTTTTATTGAAGCCTTCCACGTCCACTTCAACTCCGCGTTCGCGAGCCATTAACTGCGTGAGATCAATGGGGAAACCATACGTATCATGAAGTTTGAAAGCATTTTCACCCGAGAGTTTTTTCTCTCCCTCCACCATTTCATTAAAGAGCTCGATTCCCTGCCCAAGAGTTTTTAAAAAGCTCTTTTCCTCGGCTTGAATTACATTGACGATATATTCTTTCTGAGCTTCAATTTCGGGAAACACCTGCTTGAATTGATTGGCCACAACATCCACCAACTTATAGAAGAAAGGCTTTTTGAAATCCAGTTTATCCCATCCATAACGAATAGCACGCCGCAAAATCCTGCGTATAACAAAACCCCTGCCTTCATTTGCAGGGGAAGCTCCATCGGCAATAGAAAAAGTAACCGCACGGATATGATCAGCAATTACGCGCATGGCAATATCTTTCTCTTCATTTTTGCCATATTTAACAGCAGCCATTTTGGAAATTTCATTTAGCAGCGGGGTGAAAACATCTGAGTCATAGTTGGAAGTTTTCCCTTGCAAAACCGCACACACACGTTCAAATCCCATTCCGGTATCTACATGCTGAGCAGGAAGCTTTGCCAAAGAAGCATCCGCTTTCCGGTTGAACTGTATGAAAACCAGGTTCCATATTTCCATCACCAGTGGATGGTCTTTATTCACCAAGTCTGCACCATCCACTTTTTTGCGCTCTTCATCCGGGCGCAGGTCGATGTGAATTTCGGAGCAGGGTCCACAGGGGCCGGTTTCTCCCATTTCCCAAAAATTATCTTTTTTGCCGCTCTTTAAAATGTGATGATGGCTAATGGAGGTTTCACTTTTCCAAAGGTCGATTGCTTCCTTATCAACAGGCAGCCCGTCAGCTTTATCCCCCTCAAAAACTGTGGCGTATAATCGATCAGGATCCAATCCCCACTTCTCAACCAGCAGTTCCCAGCCCCAGCCAATTGCTTCTTTTTTGAAATAATCGCCAAAAGACCAATTCCCAAGCATTTCGAAAAGAGTATGGTGATAGGTGTCATGGCCTACTTCTTCAAGGTCATTGTGCTTCCCGCTCACCCGGATACATTTTTGGGTATCGGTTGCGCGGCTCCAATTCTTACCTTCATGTTTCAGGTATTTTTCTTCGTCCAAAAAGATAGTCTTGAACTGATTCATCCCTGCATTGGTGAATAGCAATGTTGGATCATCTTTGGGAACAACCGGTGCACCTGGTACGATGGCATGATCTTTTTCAGCAAAAAAATCGAGAAAATCCTGTCTAATTTGGGAAGATGTTTTTTTAGGCATTAAATTGGATAAAACTGTTTATTTTTTCAGAATTGGAAGATAGAAAATTTCTTTCTCTAATCATGAAGCAGCCATTACTCATTAATTAATGACGGTAAATAAAATTCACCTCTACTATGAAAAATATTCTACAGAACTTTTTCCGGGGCATTCTGATTGTGCTTCCCGTTACTGCCACTATTTATCTTATCTATAGTATTCTGAAATGGATCAATAATATTTTCAATGATTTCTTTTTCAGCTGGTTTGATTACCAGGTTCCCGGCTTGGGAATACTAACCGGTTTTGCTACTATCACTTTCATCGGCTATTTGGTATCACGGGCGTTCGCTAAACCGCTGGTGCATATTTTTGAAAAAATAATCACTCGTACTCCACTTGTTAATATTGTTTATTCCTCGCTCAAAGATTTAATGGAAGCTCTTGTTGGTGACAAAAAAAAATTCAACAAACCTGTATTTATAGAGTTTGGCGTGCCAGGTATAAAACGTTTTGGCTTTATTACTGAAGAATCTTTATTACATCTTGGTTTAGCCGATGATGTCGCCGTTTACTGCCCCCATTCTTATAATTTTTCGGGAAATTTATACATTATCCCAAAAGAAAAAGTGACTCCAATTGAAACCGACTCTACCAATTTTATGCGATTTATTGTTTCCGGAGGAGTTACTAAAACACATGAATGAGAAATTTCGAAGGCCAAATTTTAAAAATTAATAAACCTCTTCGAAAGTTCGTACAGAGGGTTTTATTTTTCTTTTGATTTCTTCCCATTCCCAATCTTCCGGATCTGTTTCGGCAAGTTTTCCTTTTAGCTCGAGATAATCCATGAAACCATGTTTGGCCAAATTATGATAAATGCCATTTTCCATTCCCTTCAATCCACAGATATAGATTAGCGTATTATCCTGAGCAAATATAGGATTTAGCTGTTCCTGGCAATCTACAATGGAGCTTTGGACGTAATTTTTGGAACCGTCCGGGCGGCGGTTTTCCCTGGAAACACAGGTTATATAATGGAAGTTTTTATGCTTTTTGTCCATTTCATACAGGAAATCCGAATAAATTAAATCGGTGCGATAGGCACACCCAAAAATTAAAGCTACGGAGCCTTTGTAATCCGATTCAAACAATTCCATAAGCATCCCGCGAAAAGGAGCAATACCGGTTCCTGTTGCAAAAAATACATAATTGAAGTCTTTGGCATTTTTCGGCAACAAAAATCTTTTTCCACTGGGGCCGGTTGCTTTAACTTTATCTCCGGGTTTCAGATCCGCTAAATAATTCGAGCAAACTCCGGTGTAGAGTTTTCCGTCCAGCTCTTCGATGGTGCGTTTTACAGTAGTTGAAACCAGGTGCTGTTTTCCCGACTCCCCTTTTGTAGGTGATGAGACGGAGTATAACCGAAGCTTGTGGGGTTTTCCCCGCTCATTTTTTCCTGGCGTAAGAATTCCTATAGACTGGCCAATGCGCACCCGTCCTTCAAGTTCTGTACCTGAAACATCGAAAGTAACATGTCGGACAAAATTGGGGCTACTTTCACTGGTACAAACATAATTCTCTACAACAGTAATTTCGGTTGGATTTTTTGGTGAATAGATATTGAGTTCTACTTCTGGGACCACTATTTCCGGCATTATTTAGTTAATTTATTTGATTACATAAAAAAATCCTGCTCCTTTTACAGAACAGGATTAATAAAATAAGGTTTTTTTTACTTAGAAATAAAACGTTATACCTGCAGTAAATAAATTTCCACTAAAACTTTTATTATCCAGAGACTCATTATTGCCATCCAGGAACAAATATCGGTAATCAACATTAATGCTGGCATCTTCAGATACGGCAATATCTGCGCCCAGGCCAAGGTGATAACCGAAATTGGTATAGGTTTCATCTCCAGGATCTAAAAATCCTTCATCATAATCATACACTGTATAATAGACGCCTAAGCCGGCTAATCCATAAGGGGCAAAACTTTCACCAACGGGAATAAAAAGCAATAAGGAACCTGTCACTGGAATTTGCCTTACAGTAAGGTCTCCGCCCTCAATTCTATATCGTTGGTCACCTCTGTATTCTGCCGAAAGCTCAGCTCCCAGCATTTCACCGATAGAACGGAGTTGAACACCGACAAACATGGAACCTTCCTCAGCATCCTGAGCCTGATAATGGCCTAAATGAAGACCAAAACCAGTCCGGTTCTGGAGATTGTAATCTTGCGCTAAAGCCTCTAGTGAAAAAGCAGAGACTATTAAAAAAGAAAATAGTGTGATTAATTTTTTCATTTCAAGTAGTGTTTAGTTGAACCTTCACTACTTAAATCTATTCGGCCCTGAATATGTTCCGATTGTTAATATTATTGATTGCTGATGCGGTAGCGAATCAATTCTTCGACCGTGGGTTTTTCTCCCCTCGATTCTATCAGGTTTTCGGCATTTTGCTGGGTTACACCAACACTACGAAGGCGGGATAGATTTTCTTTTGTCAGTTCATCTCTTGTATATCCAAGGTCCAGCATATTACTGGTAAAAAAGGCAGTTACATTATTTCTTCTCAGAGTTAGTTATAAGATCTTCTATAGTTAACTCGTAACCCAATTCTTTCATCATACGTGCATAGGTGGCACTAATATCTACTCGTTGCAGATTTACAAGCTGATCCAGGGTTACATCAGTATATCCAACGTCCCGGATTTGAGAGGTATAAGTTGCCGTTACACCTGCACTGCGAAGATCTGTTAATTCTTCATGTGTTAATGTGCCGTAACCCATCTCCTCCATCCAAGCTCCCATCCTGTTTAAAAGGTCTTCATCGGGTTGATTAAATTCCTGTACCATTTCGCTGATAGGATTGAATTGGAAACTGGAAAAATTAAATTTTGAACCTGCATAAAAGGTGAGTGTGGCGATAAAGGCAAACAGGAGAATATAATTAGCCAATTTAGAACTGCCTTTCTGTCCATTGGTTGAGGAGTCTTCCCCCACATTGAGCTGGCCACTTTCTTCCAGGTCTTCTAAATCATTTCGCAGATTTTTAAACTTTGATTTCATAGTAAATGCTCAATTACGAGTTGTGGAAATCCTTACGAGCTAATTTTGATAAAGATACACATTCAGCACTCTAAGAAACTAACTTTAAAGACTTGGTGAGCTCCCCTATAGTAAATGGTTTTGAGATCAGATCGAGACATTTTGTGGCTATAGCACGATCATAATTTATTTTATCTGAATTGCCTGTCAAATAAATGACCTCGGTATCTATTTGTGCTTTAATGACTGTGATAGCTTCTATGCCATCCATTTCGCCTTTGAGGCGAATATCCATTAAAATTAAATCCGGCTTATGCATAAGTGCTAACTCAATAGCTTCATCCCCGGAAGTGGATTTTCCTACTACCTCATGCCCGAGTTTTTTGATCATGTTTTCGACTACTAATGATATAATCATATCATCTTCTACAATGAGAACACGCTTTACTGATTGTGACAAATCTAACCCTTCCCTGAATTTTTATTTGGTGTTTAAAATAGGAGAATTTCTTTAAGAATTTATTAAGATGATCTCATTTAGGATTAAAAGTTGTTAACTACCAGATACTGCTCGATTTCAACTTATATAAAATACCATCTATTACATCCACATAAGCTAGCCACCCGTCAAATTCTTTTGAATTATAATCAACAGGTACTACCCAGCATTTGCGAATCTCGAGTCCTTCCTCCCGCTCGACGGGTAAGTACGTAAGATATGGCTTTTGTTTCAAATTAGTTTCTCCTATGGTATAGATAATTTCTTGCCCGGTATAATTTCGCATATCAATTTGCCAGCCCACCATGCCATTTTGAACTTGCTGATATCCGTAATTTATAAACTCAGGTTCATTAAAATCAGTATACCAATTTCCCCAGATTCTGTTGACACCTCCGGCATCTATAAATACGGTAATGGATGTATCTTCAATGGTTAACGAGTCTATTTTTTGCTCCGCAAAAGTCAGTTTCCATTCAACTGGAACATTATCTACATCGGGGCCGTCACAAATGGTGCATCCGTATAAAGGCATGATTTCACTGATTTGTAGTTTGGAGGAATCTTCCACCCCGGTGTATTTGCTGTTGTTGATGAGAATTTCCTTTGCTACCCGAAGCAGTGTGTCCTGAAAATTAATCTCCACACGTATAATATCCCGGGATAAACATAGGCTTTCGCCATTTGGAAATAAAATATCGCTATAGCCTGTAAAGCCAAAAGCATTGAGTGTTGAACAGATATGGCCATCATTAGAAGATTGATATTCACTGTTCATTTGCTCCAATTCGGAAATGTCAAGACGGGGGAAAAGTGTTGGATAATCCCCAAAATTCCTGTTCTCAACGGAAAGTAAATTGCAGGCGGAAATAAAAACAGATACAATAATTACCAGTCCGACAAATCTATGATTGCACAAAGTATAAAGCCTTTTTCCAGATGATTTATAAAAAATGGCTGCTTCAATTAGAGTACGTAACTATACGTATTTTTTTGCTTTCATTCCTTTAATTTTACTTAATGAAATTAACTAAAACGGTTTTGGTAATTGGTGCCGGTATTAACGGTTTAAGCTGTGCAATTCTGCTTCAAAAGGCGGGTTGTAAGGTAACTATAATCTCTAAAGATGATCCTCAAACCCACCATTCAAATTCTATATTTGCCAGTTATTTCCCATCTGCTTCCATCATACCGCATTCGATTTATTCCGATGAATTAATTCCTCTTTTTCGCGAAAGCCTTCATTATTTTGTATCACTTCACAAACATGAGTACCAGGGAATTGGCATCAACGAGCATTATGAGCTTTTTGAATTTCAGAAGGCCATTCCTGCCTATGCCCCATTGATCCCCAATTTTACTGAATTGGAAGCTTTTGAGAGTTCGTGGCATCCCAAACACCATTCTATTAAAATTAACAGCGGCTGGAAATTCGACTGCTTTTTTGCTGACTGGAGCATCTATTATCCTGCCCTCCTGGAAGAGTTTATAAACCGGGGTGGAAAACTTGAAATCAAAAGACTTGATATAGATTCTATTCAGCGATTGCCCTTCCAACTGATTGTAAACTGTGCAGGAGCCGGTGCATCTGAATTATTTGAGCAGAAAAATCCGCTGCTGTATCGCGGACACCTGATTCATGTTTCGGGAGCACCCATTTTGCGAAATCCATTAAATAAGAGGGTGTCCTATAATTTCTCTCCCAAAACCACAAGCGGTAAATCCTCAGATGTATACTGTTATCCCCGAAAAGACGGGTGGATTTTAGGCGGCAGCCGACAAAAGGGAACATTGGGTGAATCTGGGTTTTGGCTCGGGGAAGAATCTGGGGAACTTGCGGAAGTAATAAATGGCGTAGAAGCCCCAAAACGTATTCTCAAGCTAAACAAGGAAATTATAAAAGACAGCTTTGGCTTAAATCTGGACGACTATCAGCAAAGGTCTATAAAAGTAGGCTATCGATATGTGCGGGATACCAACAATGGATTGAGGCTTGAGGCTGAGGAATGGGGTGATAAACTCATCATCCATAATTACGGACATGGTGGTGCGGGTGTTACTTTAAGCTGGGGATGTGCCCAAAAAGTTGTTTCTATGATTGAAGCGCGGGCGTGAATCCTAAAACCATTTCTGGAATAACTTTATTCTACTCTTAAAGAAGTGAAACGGATACTTTTGGCCCAATCAAAAATTGCTAATTGATCTATTTCTATGCTTTGTGATAAGATTAAACCTTGTAAAGCCCCATGGTTTTCGTTTTGTAGTTAAGCCAGTGGCCGCGGATCAGTAAAAAGCTTCCAATTAATGTAACTCCTGCTTCACCATACCTGCCCAGCTCATTGTTAAAAAACCATGCAACAAATATTACAGTCAGTCCCACAAATAAAAACCCGGAAACGGCCTGTAGATTTTTCCTGTGTTTAATAGAGAGGATAACTGCCGGGGCAATAGCCAAAAAGAAGATCAGATGCGTAAGCTCATGGAAATCCCCGAATGCCGGCCATAAAGGTATAAGCGATACAAATACAGGAACTAAAAGACAATGAATAGCACAGATGCCTGATAAGCCAATCCCCATGCGGTCCCAAAAACCTACTTTAGCATTTTCCTTTTTTATCATTTCCTTTGATTTCATTTCAAGCCCCAAAGTTATCGTTTTCTGAAATGCTTTGCGTATAATTTCTGCATGTTTTTTTATGACAGTTCTGTTTACCTGGGGGAAATCTTTTACTGTACCAAACATTTAATCCTGCTTACGATCATCTAAATGTGGCCCATTGAATGAATTGACCTCCATTAAAGTTTGTCTTTACTAGCAGCTGCAACAAATAGCCATTTAAAATTAGATACGATGAAATTTATAGACAGCAAAATGCATGGAATCATTGATTACTTATATGTAATCTTTCTTTTAGCCGCCCCTGCATTATTTAACCTTTCTGATTTCACCGCCTCCTATGCTTATGTATTAGCCGGTCTCGCTTTTGTGGTTACCATTCTAACAGATTTTGAGGTTGGAATATTTAAAGTAATCCCATTTCCTATTCATGGAATCATTGACCTGTTTATGGGTATTTTGCTCGTTATTAGTCCATGGCTGTTTAACTTTGCTGTATACGAAACAGACAGGAATTTATTCTTAGTACTTGGATTTGTAGTACTCCTGGTGTTCACCTTTACCCGGTTCCGACAACCCATAGAACAAACCTGAAATTTTCCTGTCCCCTTTACTGCTCTCCCAAACCCGACATTCCAAAACTGGCATAATCGGTATAATATTCTTCAAGGCCTCTCACTATTTGCCGGGCAATTTTCTCCTGGAATTCTGGATCAGTTAATAATATTTCTTCTTCAGGGTTTGAGATATAAGCTGTCTCAACCAGCACATTTGGGTACTCGATGGGAGCGCTGAGAGAGAAATTAAAACTTCCGGTTATTCCATGTCGCTCCAGGTCAAGTTCCAGCATTTTAGCATACATAAGTTGAGCGAGTGGTTTATAAGCAACATGTTTATAATAAGCACCCGTGCCTTGAAATCTAACCGGATCACTGCCGTAGCCGATAGAATTGGCATGAATACTTACCAGGAGATCAGCATTATTATTCAGAACAATTTTCTTTCGCTCGCTCATTAACAATGTACTGTCATCGGTGCGGGTCATAACAACATTTGCTCCCCGCGATCGCAAGCTGGTTTCTAATTTTTTAGCAATCATTAAGTTTACCTGTTTTTCCATAGAACCTGCTGCACCCATTCCCCCTTCATTTAGACCGCCATGGCCTGCATCCACCGCAATAGTTCTGCCTTTCAAAGGTTCAAGAACATCTGGTATAACAGGCGGCCTTTTCACTCTCACCACCAATTGTGAATTCCAGCCATATCCTACCGAATATCCCCAGTTTTGTGAGTGATTGAGTTCGATGATAATCCGGAAACGGTTGTTTTCCATTTGCTGCCATTCCACATCCTCAATGCCTTTTGAATTCAGAGGCTGGGTCTTCCAGTTGGTATTGGAAGTTGCTCCGAACACATCCACTATTATCCGGTTCGGATTCAATTCCTGGAATGTGATATATGGTAACTTTTCGAAAAGATTAAGCGAGATTATATCTTCTTTGGCTCCTGCAGAAACACGCATGCTGCCGGTCAAGGATTCAACAGATGCTATTTCTTCGGGAAGTAATTCTATAAAGCCCTCGGGAATCCACGCATCAAGAGAGTTGGATAAATTCACCCTGTAATTCTGATTTTTTAATCCTGTAATCCTCAGTCTTACGCCTTCTTCAAGAAAGCCAAACTTAGCACCGCCCAGCCGATCAGTTCCCATACCTATATTTAGAAATGCTTCGTCAGATCGTACTTCTCCAATCCGGGGCAAGTCATTAAAACTGACTGTAAAATCGCTTTTGCGTTTATTATAGGAGAAAAAGTTTTTCTTCATTTTAAAGGTAACATGCTGGTTCTCAACACGGTCACCCGGCATCACTTCATACTTCCCCCTGTACACTCCTTCTACTCCGCCTGTAAATTCAGGGGAAACCTCACGCATCGGAATATTCCTTTTAAAGTCGTCAATATTAAAAACAGCTTCCTGCCCTGGGCTGCCCAGAAACTGAACTTCTAAAATCTCTCCCGTTTGCAGCCACACATCGTCTGTGGGAAGGTGCATTTTGTTAGTGATGGTTTTGCCTTTCGGAGGACTCGTATTCGCTTCTTCCGGTTTCACCAATAACATTTCCCTGGTGATGTTCTGCAAATTCATACTCACCGTCAATTCGATCACCGTGGTATCCTCCGCATGATTTACCATTCCAACAAAAGCACCGCTCGGGTATACCTGCACTTCCTCTCCATTTATATAGGCTTTCGCCTGGGGATGTGTATTTGCCGCCACCCTGTACTGCTGGTAACCATACTGCACCGTATCTTCCTCGGGAATTACCACGTTCAGATAAAGAGAATCGAGTGGAATAATATTTTGGGCCATTCCAGGCTGTAGCAAAATCATCCAAAAAAACAGCAGAGAAAAGTATTTCATAGGTTATTTATACAAATAATATGGTGATGATTTTTTTTGGAAGGGTTCAACATCTTTATGCAAGTAATCGTGTATATCGGCAACTTTAAAATTCATGCCAAAGCGTAATCTAACCTGATTGGTTCCATTCACTTTGTCGAACATGGCATGGCGGGTTTCTGCGGTTTCAAATATTTTTTTATCGGGATGAAGTTCATGATGCACCTGCATAAACCAGAACTGGATCATCATTAAATCTGCTTTTGAATAATCGGTGAAGTGAATTTCAGCACCATGCAGAACTTTGCCCGCATCCCGCCCATAAAACGGCTTAAAAACCACCGGACGAAATTTAACTCCAGATAATTCCAGTGCATTCATTTTTTGAGTCAGAATTCTTTCATCAATCCATTCCGCGCCCAAAACCTGGAAGGGTGTGGTATAACCCACGCCTTCAGAAAAAACAGCTAACTCTCCCATTATTCCGGTAGACACATAAAAATATGGAGAATACACATGGGGAATATGCGGGGAAGTTGGAATCCAGGGCAAACCGGTTTCCTCAAAAGTCATATTTCGCTTCCACCCCTGCATCGGAACTACTGTAAGATTTACTTTTTCTGATCCGATGAGCCAGCCTTCATTCTGGATCATTTTTGCCAACTCGCCCGCAGTTAATCCATAAATATATGGTATCGGGTATTGGCTGACGAAAGAGAAATATCCTTCTTCAACCACATTACCTTCTACTCTTTCTCCCCCAAGCGGATTTGGACGATCTAAAACTACAAACTCAATATCATTCTCGGCTGCTGCTTCCATTGCCAGGCCCATGGTACTAATGTAGGTGTAAGAACGAACGCCGATGTCCTGAATATCATAAACAAGTACATCTATATTTTTCAGCATCTCGGTGGTTGGCTTCCGGGTTGCACCGTATAAAGAAGAGACGGGAAGTCCGGTTACTTCATCTGTGTAAGATGCTATTTTTGCGCCGGCTGCAAATTCTCCCCGCACTCCGTGTTCAGGACCAAAAAGTGCAATTAATTCTACTCCCGGAGCATTAAAAATCAAATCAACGGTGGAAACAAGATCTTTGTTAATACCCGTAGCATTTGTGATGAGGCCAACTTTTCTCTCTTTTAGAAGCTCAAAATTATTTGCAGCCAAAACTTCAATGCCTGTTTTTACAGTGAGCTTCTGAGATTGCCCTAAAGCGGCCGGCAGAATAGAAATAAATAAAAGAGCTAAAACAACACTGCTTCTGATAATCATTGAACACATAATTGAAGAGAGAATTAATTAATCGTTGAAGTTATATAATCTAAAGTTGAACTTCAGCATCGTGATAGAAAGTAATCCGGCAATTTATACTCGTATCAAACCTAAATGTCTGCAAATTATTCCATACAGTCTCTGACCTTAAAAGAAAAAATCGGTCAATTATTTGTCATGGGTTTTCGTGGAGAAGATGCATCTGAGGCCTCAGAAGTATCAACTCTAATCACTGAACATAAACCCGGTGGTGTGATTTTATTTGACAAGGATATGGCTCATCATCAACCCGTGCATAATATTAAATCGCCGGTGCAGGTGAAGGAGTTAACCGCTGAGTTGCAGTCATTATCAGATACGGCGCTGCTAATTGGGGTGGATCAGGAAGGTGGATTAATCAGCCGCCTGAAACCGGATTATGGTTTTCCCGAAACAATTTCGCACCAAAAGCTTGGCGAGATGGATAACCCGGAGGTTACTTTCAATGAAGGGATGCTTATTGCCAGGATGTTATCGGACAGCGGTATTAACCTGAATTTTGCACCGGTGGTAGATTTAGCTAAAAACCCGGAAAGCTCCATTATTGCCGGGAAAGAACGCAGTTTTGGAAAATCGCCGGAAAAAGTGATTCGCCATGCCGGGCAATTCATAAAAGGACATGTGGCGAGGCGAGTCATCACCTGTTGTAAACATTTTCCGGGGCATGGCAGCGCAAAAGGTGATACTCACGCCGGTTTTGTGGATGTAACTACAACCTGGGATGAACGTGAATTGGATCCTTATGCAAACCTGATCTCCAAAAATCTGTGCCCGATGATTATGACAGCGCACATTTTTCATTCCGGGCTGGATGCCAAATATCCTTCTACCCTTTCAAGAAATATTTTAACCGGTTTATTAAGAGATACATTGAATTTTGATGGAGTAATAGTCTCTGATGATATGCAGATGCGGGCAATATCCGATCACTACACCCTGGAGGAAACTTTAAAACTTGGATTAAAAGCAGGGCTCGATCTCTTTTGCTTCGGCAATAACCTTCTCGAAGAACAGGTCTCTTTGGGTGATGCCATTCAAATTATAACTGACTTGGTGGAAAAAGAAGAAATTAACGAGCAGCGAATTGATGAATCTGTAGAAAGAATTTTAAATCTGAAAAACCGGTTTTTGGTGGATTAGGGTTCTACCCTGACCTTGAAAGGGTCCAATATGAAATAACCTCCGGTGAAGGCAGACGAAGGCAGCCAAACCAAGAAGCAAAATATCAGGGGAATTTTCAGAGATGATAATCAGCCAGTTTTTCTATGGGATTTTTTACGATTACTCCAAGGCGCATCTCTCTTTCAAATAAAACTTCACACAAAATTTCGGAATGAATGGCTGCAATGGAGCCGGTAAATCCAATCTCTCTTCCTTTTATATCTCCAAAATAGGCAAGCTGATTATCGGCGAAATCAGCGAAGCCTTCGCGCATGATTTCTTCTATAAATGAATGGCTGGAATAATCCACCAATAGTTTTGCAAAAGATGCTACAAACCGGTTCCCCTGCGGCTCTTTGTATATCTTTTTTAAAACCGATTCTAATTGCATGTCGCTCTTATCTTCAAGTACAAGCCGTAGATCCTCGGGCATGGTTTTATAGTAATAACTTTGCAGAACGCGCTTTCCGAAATAACTGCCACTGCCTTCATCCCCCAATATAAATCCCAGCGAAGGCACCTGTGTGGTTATGATTTCGCCATCGTAAATACCAGCATTCGATCCGGTTCCCAGGATACACGCGATCCCGGCCTTATCCCCAAAACAGGCTTTTGCCGCTCCAAGCAAATCACTTTCTATATGAATTTTAGCATTTGGAAAAATTTCTGAAAGCACCTGATGCATCACCTGCCTGGTGGATTCCTGCCTGCACCCCGAACCATAAAAACGAATGACATCAATCGTGGTTTCCGATATTTCTTTTGGAAATCCTTTTTGAATGATGGAAATAAGCTGTCCGGCAGTAAGAAAGTACGGGTTTAAGCCGTCTGTTTGAAAATTGCTGCGCTCACCACTCCCGCCAATTAAAACCCATTCTGTTTTGGTAGAACCGCTGTCGGCTATTAAGATCGAAGATTTTGGATTGATAACGTCGGATTGATGATTTCGGGTTGAAGGCTCAGATATTACTGATTTTTAAATTCTGAATCAGTGTTTTTTGGTTTTGTAGTAAAGGTTTTTCCAATCCGAAATTTCTCTCCTCCCCCTGTTCGGTCTAAGGGAATTTAATCTTGAATCCTTAATCTTCGCCAAAAGCCTTCGGAGGAATTTTGAATTATTTAATAAGCGTCATTTTCCGCGTGAGGATTTGTCCGGCAGATTGCAGGCGGTAGTAGTACACGCCGCTAGACATGCTTCCGGCATCCCAGCTAACCTGATAGGTTCCGGGTGATTTGCTTTCGTCTACCAGCGTAGCTACATGCTGTCCCATAACATTGTAAACAGCCAGGTGCATCTTACTGTGTTCTGCTATCTGATAACTGATTTCTGTTGCCGGATTAAAAGGGTTCGGATAATTTTGACCGAGGGCAAATTGTTTGGGTTTTTCAAACGGATCATCAGCAATATTTACTCCAGTGCCTTCTTCAACGGTTCCAGTTAAACCTATTTCAAGAGTATCTGTGCCTGGCGAGGAAAGTTTAAATATTCCGGTATGATTTCCTGATGGCAATCCTGCACTCAAACGCACATAAAATGTAGTATCTGCAACCGAGCCATCCACTTGCGGAAGTACTAAAGTATCAATAGCTGAAAATGACTCACCAGATGTGGCTGATAGGTCGAAATTAGAAGGCGCAAACACTTTGACATCTCCAGCTAGAAATTCGCCGCTAAAAATCAAACTTTCTTCTACTGAAGGACCATTTCCTTCTGTGTAAGTGAAATCGACAGCACTGCCGGGTGTCATGCTGATCACAGGATCTTCAACCGGGATAGGAATCAGAATGAAATCATCGAGAGCAATACGATCTTCGTTGGTGGATTTAATCTCAATTACAACACTTCCTTCAATATCAATATCATCGATGGAATGAGTTTGCGCGTTATCGCTGTAAGCTATGGTTCCGACTTCATCGCCGTTTACCAAAACGCTGAGATCCTCCGCTCCACCCGTAAATATTCGCTGGGTGGTAAGTGTGAGTTTTTTAATGCCGCCACTAAATTCCGGCGAAGTAAGAGAACCATTTCGGATTAAAATAGCCGGGCCGTTTATCGTTTGATCAATCCGGGCATCTGTGGCTGTCCATGTACCTCCAGCCTGACCGGTAAATTCTCTTAATGTGTAGGATGAAGTTGGGCTTCCATCGTCAATGGAAGTTATGCCGTCAAAGGTTTCGGTGATGGCACCGGCAATATCGTCATCGTTGTTATCATCACCTCCATTCCCATTTCCATTGTCATCATCATCGTCACCATCTCCGGGACCCGGGCCAGTATAATCTTCCATATAAGCCCTGCGAACCAGCGAAGTATCGTGTACAAAAGGATTCCGATTTCCCTGCACATTTTCAACTCCCAGGCTCCGCTCAACTTCCGCCTCATCTACAGGATCGAGCAGATGCCATTCGTATAACACCTCTCTCATTTCTTCAAAAAAGCTTTCGTTGCTTGAGTTGGAAGTGATACTGGAATTATTCTGGTACACTGTCCAAAAGTAAAAAACGGAGCGGGCTATGTTGCCTTTAAAATCTTCCCGAGGCTCAAAGGCACTGTTTGTACTCTCGCTGTATAAATCAATATTAGAAGTGGGAATTCCGCTTGTTTGCTGGCCGTTGTAAAGCCATTTATCTGTTTGCTGATCGGGAATTTCTGCAAAGGGATAATTACTGCGTACAGAATTTGCTGTCTCCCAGGTGGGATATAAATGATGAATATCACCGCGCATGGGAGAGTTTTGATTAAATAAACTTTGCGGCCATACATGCTCGGTGTTGAACTGTCCGCCGGGTGTGCGCGTACCATCCGCGTTTACGGTCAGGCCGGTATACACACATACAATCTCGCCATTCTGTACATCAAGGTCCTGGTACATTTCATCGCGGGCGGATGTATAACTTTTGGGGCTGCTGGGATAATAATCACTCTGAAGTTCGGCGACGAGTGCGGTACCGTCTAATCCGGGATGAATTTCCGAATCCTGTGCCAGTACCGGCACGGAGAACAAGAATAAAATGGCGGCAAAAAAACTGCTTTTGCTGATTGTAGTTGTAGTAGAGTTAAAAGTAACATTTCCCAAAGATATGCTCCGGCTATGATTTAAAAATTATTTGTGAACATACAAATCCTAAATCATTATCGCTTGGCTTCTTTGGTGGTGGTTAATCAAATGCAGAACCTGCGGGCGTCCGAAGGTCCCCGCAGCATTTGGGTGGAGGAAAACTAAGCTTGAACTAAGCTTTCCAGCAACGCTCGTCGAAAAGCAATCCCTTCGGGAGGTTGCTGAATTTCAGGTGAATACCAGCAAAATCAAATATCATCCACCGCTTTTTTGTCGCGAATTTTCTTGATTGCATACGCTCCGCCGGCAGCGGCAAGGAAACCGAGTCCGCCATCAATGGGCGCCTGATCAGGAGAACTTGGTAATCCAGGTGGTTGTGCCATTACTATGGAGGTTAGTATTAATACAAGTGCAATAGCGGCTAATATTAGTAAGGATGTTTTCATAAGAGTAATGTAAAGTGCTAAATGTTGAATGTTAAATTTGTGGTTCCACTTAACATTGAACATTTAATGAATTATAATTATTTGATTAAAGTCATTTGCCGGGTGAGAATTTGTCCGGCGGATTGCAGTCGGTAATAATACACACCGCTCGACATGCTTCCCGCATCCCAGCTTACCTTGTAGTTTCCGGCTGATTTGCTTTCATCTACCAGTGTGGCCACTTTTTGTCCCATTACATTATACACGCTCAGAGTTACCAACGAATTTACCGGCACCTGATAACCAATCACGGTGGCCGGGTTGAATGGGTTTGGATAGTTTTGGTTGAGGGCGAATTGTTTGGGAGTTGAATCCAGATTTTCGTTGCCGACAGAGTTTCTGGACATCACCGAAATTCCAAACCGGTCGGCGTTAGCAGCTTTTGCCATCATGGGGCCTTGTTGGAGGCGCTTCAAGGGCGGTACATCCATCGTTTTGTTGGCTGATTCTGACAACTCAAAACTGTAGGTAAAATCACTGTTGATGGTGAAATCGGCTCCGGTTTTGTAGTCATGGAATGTGAGTTCTACATCGCCGGGGATTTCAAAATCGGTGGCGGAAAGGGTGAAGGTGCCGCCGGTTGTTGCCTGTATGCTCAATGGAATCGAATATTCATCGCCGGCTATAGGCAGGTGACTGATATCCATGAGGGCGTTTTCATATTTTACCGCGGCCAATAGTGCAAATTCGCCGTTCAATGATTCCAGCTCTACGGCATCACCGCGTACTTTTTCGGAAATGGAACCATTTTCACTGAATTGCAGCCATGCTGAATTTCTCAACCCGCTGCCTTCCAGTTGCAGTCGCACAACCGCGCGTTCTGCGGATTGTGTTTTTCCGTAGAAAGTTGCGCCGGTAGTTTTGGAAGCTGCGCCGAAAGTTATGGATGGTTCAGTTACTTCCCCATCATTCTGCACAAAAAATCCTTGGAAAGGAGCAATTTTGCCGTCCGTAAGATCACCGGTTCCAGGATCCCCAACTGTATAAGTATTCCAGCTTCCTCCGGGTGCATTTTCATCAGTACCACCTTCACCTTCTTCATCATTAGGATTCCAGACATAAACAGCACCAGATAAATCTTCATTATTAATTTCATTGAAATCAATGGAAGATGTGAAAGGATTTCCTAACAAGGTCCAGCCGTTGGTGTTGGCATTTAGAGAAATCTCTGTATCAACAGCATTTTCGGTTCCAGAAACGGAGAGGGCTTTTGGGAAAGTTCCTGCTTCACCATAAACATCATCCGTATAAACATAGGCGAGGAAGCCTGTACCTGCTGAAATGGTTGAGCTTAAATCAGCAACGGCATTCCAGTTTGCTTTATCACCATCAGTTGAAGTGTTATCCCATGTTAATATATTTGGATCTGTTTCTTCATCTCCGGGATAATCACTGTTTGCTGAACCTTGTGTCCAGATTGGATTTAATAATGTGGCAAAACTGGTAGAAACCGGAGAGGAGAGTAAACGGAAGCCAGCTGCGTCGGTGATTTGATTTTCGTAGAGCAAATTAACTGTAAGATCCCGGAATCTAATTCCACCGGAACCTGCGGTCATTTCAAATTTTAGCTTACCTGTAGACACATCATTTCCACCCGTTAAATCTATATCCTCAAAAAAAGTATCATAATTTGGATCTGAAGCTGTAACAGAGAACGTGTTTAAGGTGCTATAGGAAGCACCATCATCCGTGGAAAGTTTTACACTCAATTCCCGATCAGAACCACCTCCAAAAGTGGCTACATCGAATTGAACACGTATTTTATCATATTCAGTAAAATCTATTGTCGGTGTTTCTATATATCCATCTGAAATATCAACCCGTCCACCGGCAGCGGTTGAAAGTTCAGCATCGACAAACTCAAAACCTTGCGCTACCGCAAGATCATAATCCGATTGCGTACGGAGATTATTAGAAAACGGAATCTCAAAGGTTTCTACAACAAATCCGGAAAGTGAAATTAGCACATCATCTGCATTAGAGGTAGATATAGTTATATTTTCATTATAATCATCCTCTTCTAATCCAGCTTTTAAACGTACATAAATTGGAGTTTCAGATACAGCGCCATCAGTTTCAGATAAGATGATATTACTGCTTGTATACCCTGTGCCTGAAGATTCAGAAATCTCATAACTGGCAGGAGGGGAAATAGTAACATCTCCTTCAAGATTCATTCCTTCTACCGTAAAACTTTGTTCGTCAGAGGAGCCATTGCCTTCGGCATAAAAGAAATCACTCAGACTCCCTGGGCTTCCAACAATCAAAGGATCATCACTTAAGGTTACAGTTCCTTCGAGTTTAACATCATCAATTCTAAAATCGCCTCCGCCACTCAGGTCATCCCCTCTTGATCCATTATCCCAACCAATTATCCTAACTTCTGCAGAAGTTAGGCCGGTTAAATCCAGAACCTCATTGTATTCCTCCGTGGAACTGTCGAGTACATCTTCTGTTGAGATCTCTGTTCCATTTATTGTAACGGTCATTGCTGATGGGCCAGCACCTGTTGCTCTATGTAAAAAAGTAACTTTTGTGAGATCAAATTCTTCTGCACCATCAGTACTGATAGTAAATGTAAAATATTTTCCAGTTTCTGAACTTTCTTCAGCCCAACCACTTTTTCCTTGAGCATATGGAATCCCACTTCCTGTCCAGGTTCCGGAGTGACTAACCTCATATGAAATTGATCCACTACTAAGGGAGACATCTGTTGATGATAATCCCGCCTTTAAATTAGTAGGGGAAGGAGAATCGCCGGTAAAGGGATAATCAATAAGAGTTTCCTGCCCCATCACACTTCCCCAGAACCCAATTACCATTATTACTGCACCTAATGTTGTAGCTAATCTTTTCATAAACATTTTTAATAATTTTGCGATTGTACCCCTTCACCGAAAAGAGTGCTGAATGCTCGTACTGTTAACAGAGTATTGCGATTCCCTTAAAACCTGCATCTAAAAAAAGGTAATTTGAACTAAGAATCGCCTTTTCTTTTTTTTATTAAAGGAATTTAATACTGCTCCTTTCTTTTGCCTTCTTTGGCTGCTGAAGTGTATAACCCGTTGGAAATGCTGTATCTTCGAATTACAAAAGAAGTATTTTTGAGATTCCCTGCCGCAAGGTTACCACAAGGAATTAATCAATGAGAGAAGCCAAAAATCTTTGGGGGCAGGAAATTTTGCTGGAAAATATTTTCAAAAAAGTACAGACAAAAAAAAAGCGCAGATATCATCTACGCTTTTTTATTCATTCGGGGTATTTAGGGTACAAATTCTTATAAGAGCAAGAGCAGTAATACAATTACTACAGCTAATCCGGCACTGATGGTGATGTAGTTTTGTGCCTGTTCCATATTCTGCTGTACAAAATTAGCATAATTGTTTAGCTGGCTGTTCTGAACACGTGCAAAACCATTTTCACCGTTCAGTTCATCTTGTCTTTCACTAATAATTTTCTTCAAGGCTGCCACCTGATTCTTTTCTTCTTCAGAAAAGCGGTGCATTTTTTCCACCTTATCAAGTACGGTAACCATTTTGTCAAAGGATTCATTCAGGATGGTTCTTTTCTCGTCCGCATCTTCAGTTTCTTCTACTTTCTGAACTATATCATTGATATATTTCTTAAGCTTCTCAGCGCCATCATTGGTATTTGCAAAAGCAAAGGATTGTGCACCTAATAATAAAGCAACTGCGTAACTAAGAAATCTCACACTTTTCATATATCCTTTTAATTGTTATTAAAAAAACAGTGCAACCTTACAAGCACTGTTTCTTAATAAACTTTCGGTTAATCTACCTTCACTAATCTGTTCTAATGATATAACTTTACCTCCTCAGCTCCCATAGGAGTATGTGTGAACTTCACGTACGATTTACTATTCAAGCTTTGTAGTAAATATTAAAATGTTCTACCCTTCTTTACTACGTTGATCCTCTCAGCAACTCCTCATCGGGGGAGTTTCTCTCAAAAAATAATTCAATACGCCCCTCTCTTTTACAGAAAAACAGGCCGTGCTTCTGCTTTCTTTTTTCTCATTAATCATCCAGGTTTTTTATAAAAGGGCTATTACAGCACATATAGCGGGACTTTTTGATCCTGTGAGCTTTTTGTGCCCGCATCAAATAAACGAATTAAGAGGGCTTAACCTATTTGTAGAAAAATTTAAAGGAAGCTGGAACAAATTTTCCTTCGTGGCCTTTATAGTAACATATTACAAGAGAGCCTTATAATTTATTACAACCTTACTTTAATTCCTTACATCAGGCCCTTCTTATAATTAGTGAGCAAAGCTAAAACAGGTTTCTGCATCACTTTCACTACTTAAATACCAATCATTAATCAAAGTCTTATAATGATAAAATCTAATCTCAAACTGATCGTAAGCAGTTTGCTTATGCTTATAGTTCTTGTTCAATGTTCTACTACAGATGCAGATTTTTCACTGGAAGATCCCGAGCAACTGGCAAAGTCTGAATTGGTTACCCCCGGAAACGGTTCGGAAAATCAATCTACTTCGGTAGAACTTACATGGAAAGCTACAACTGGTGCTCAGCATTACAATATAAAGGTCTCTGAAGACCCGGAATTTGAATCAGTATCCGTTGATGAGCTTACCGAGAAGAAATCTTTTAAGGACACTTTAAACTTACAAGCTGGAAAAGAATATTTCTGGAAAATAAGATCATTAAAAAATGGTCAGTCAGGCCCTTGGTCTGATACATGGAATTTCACCACTTCAACAGTAGAGAAACAACCGATTACGGTTGATTTAATTTCTCCGGTTAATAATGGGGAAGAAAATGCTGCTGATATTTATTTTGAATGGGAAGCAGCTCTTGAAGGCCGTGATTATCATTTCCAGGTCTCTGAAGATCAAAACTTTGAGACAGCTATTATAGATTCTATTGTAGAAAATACCTCACTTGCTTTATCCGACCTTAAAGGCGGGAAGCAATATTACTGGCGGGTGTCACCAATTCTAAATGCTGAAACAGGTGCGTGGTCAGAAACTTCTGTCTTTTCAACAGGTGCTGAAGATCCCTCTTCTCCTGCTCCCGTTTCAAATTCAGCTTTTGTAAGTGCCCAAAACAGTAACTTCGTTGTTGATGGACAAGTATTCCGATATGCGGGTACTAATGCCTATCACCTCCCAAATTATGAAAAAAGTGATTCCAGAGTTGTGGATGAAGCCTTTGATTCATTTCAAGAGGCGGGGGTAAGTGTGGTGAGAACCTGGGGCTTTTATGATGGGCCTCCACAGTATAGCGGCGACATTACTCTGCAACCCAGAGCTGGCGAATACAATGAAGAAGACCTGCGTCATTTTGATAACATGATTGCCAAAGGTAAGGAACACAACGTCCGTTTTGTAATTGCCCTGACTAACTTCTGGACCCAATTAGGTGGAATCTGCGAATACAATAAATGGGCTGGTGAAAGTACCTGCGATGTTAATGGTGGGGCAATGTCTACCTTTATTAATGGTGCCGAGCAGCAAAGATTATATAAAGAATATATCTCTATGCTCCTGAACAGAGTGAATACCGTAACCGGCGTAGCCTACAAAGATGAGCCTGCAATATTTGCATGGGAAATCATCAACGAAGGCCGTAACAGAGGAGAACATCCTACCGAAATCCGTGACTGGTACCAGGATATAGCCCGGTACATCAAGTCTATCGATACTAACCATATGGTTGCTACCGGCGAAGAAGGTTTTGATGATGGAGCGCCAGCAGAGTATTCCTCAGATCAATATTCCAATAATTATGTATTGCGTGCCGGTGAAGGAACCAGTTATGTCCTAAATACTGCCATTCCCGAGATCGACTTTGGCGGCGCCCACTGGTATCCCAGCGAATGGGGATATGAAATAAGTGAATGGGGTGCTAATCCTGAAGCAGACCTTAACTTGTTAAAAGCTCAGCAGGCCTGGATGGGTGATCACGCGAATATTGCTGAAAGTCATGGAAAACCCTTTGTAATGGGAGAATATGGATTCCCTGGCTGGGGCGATTCAAGAGTAGAAGCCGTTTATGAAGATTTCTGGAGTTATGCTGAAGAAATTAATTTAGATGGTAGTTTGATCTGGCAATTTACAGCCGATTTCACAAAGTGCTCTGAGTATGGTGGTAACATTTGCTGGCCAGGTGGCCGGCAAGATCAAAAGCTTTACACAGGCTTTGTTGATCACTTAAATAGAATGGCTGCCAGTACTAACTAACATTTTTATCTCTTAATTAGATAACATACTTGTCTCTCAAGTAGTGAAAGGACTATCCCAGGAATGGGGTAGTTTTTTTTTGATCACAAATTTTTGGGGAGCGGGGATTGAGGGGTTTTTTAAAGGCATGGAGTTGCTACATTTTAGTAGACACCAAGTTAAGGTATATCGTGGCGGATAAAACGATTACTAAATAAATGAACAAAACAGAACGATGTACTTTTACGAAAGAATTTAAGCTGGATGTAATTCAGCAGAGTTACCAGCGGGAAAATATTCGGGAATTGGCAGATTTTGAGGCTATAGCTCCATCTTTCGGCTCAGCCGGAACAGACATCAAAGGCATCCTTAAAAACGAGCCGGGTGATGGAGCGGGCCAAAGGCTGCCTATAGTTGAAACCCCGATCGTTTTCTGCCGATATTTCAACATTGACACAACACTAGTGCAAATGTACGGGTGGAATGAATGTTTCTGCAACTGGGGATCAATTTGCAGCACCGCCAGTACCAGCACACTGACCTCGGCCATATTTAAAAGGCTACCGACTCAGCAGTAATTTGAGAAGGCTTCTTTCAGCATTTGCTCTACCGTTAAGGCATTAGGCCAGGAATTACCATCCGTTGGAAGTTGGTCCCGTCATAATCTATGGCAAGTTTCGATCGGTATGGGAAATTTACACGAATTTTTGCTATTTGATGAGTATCATTTTCCCGGTTGTAGATATATCATCTGTTTCATAACGGTATAAATATGTACCTGAGACATATTCTCTGGCATCCCATTTTACTGTATATGTTCCCGGGTTGCTGACTTCATTGAATAGGGTCTCGATTTTCTTTCCAAGCGTATTATATACTTCTATAGTTATCAGACCAGTTTTCCGGACTTCAAAAACAATATTGGTTGAGGGATTAAACGGATTCGGATAATTCCGGATCAGGTTGAAAGTTTCCGCTTTATCGGTAGCACTGAACTCATTAGATGTTGCCATTGCTTTTTCGATAATGATAAGGCCGGAATCCGGAATGGCATTGAACTGTACTCTTTTACCTTCACCAGTTTCAATAATCCGTGATTTCAATAAAAGAGTATCCTGCCAGACAGTCACGGAATCCCAATCCTGAGGAATCAGGCGGCGAATGGTAATCGGGTGGTCATACATCGAATTATCCAGCGTGTCGGTAAGTTCCACTTCAATTTTATTTTCATCTGCTGAGATCTCATTTACGGATGCTGCATTTCGCTCCCTCAAATATTTGAAGACATTGCCAAAGCTGCCGACCCAAAAATTGGAATCATTATCAGCCATGTACTCCAGATTTCCTTGTATTTCCTCCGAAGCAAGTTCAGAATACCCTCCTTCCCCGTCCAGCCCATGGACCAGAAAAACCGCCCAGCCGCCTGAGCTTACAGCTGCATCAGCGCGGCCGTTCAATGCTTCTGAAGTTTCAAACCCTTCCGACCCAATGATCATGGAGCTGATATCCATAAAATTTGACGGCGTTTGAGGAACAATCTGCCCCGAACATCCTCTTGCAGCTATATAATATTGGCGGGTGAGATCGTTATTTCCTGCTACACAAAATGGATAGGCAATAGTGTGAACTTTATATCCGGGAATGTTTTCTTCGATGGTTTCTTTAGAGCCAGCCAGTTCCTCTAATTGCTGATCATCATTCATTTCAGATAAATTATTGTGAGTGGCTGTATGACTTCCAATTTCATGTCCCTGTTCTACCGCTTCACTAAGTTTTTCCCAGTTTGCACTATTCCATGCATTAGTAAAAGTAAACAAGGTAAGTTTATAGCCAAACTCGTTGAACATGGGAACTACCACATCCAGTTGTTTTGGATAGTTATCATCAAAAGTGTAACTAATCGCAGCTGTTTTAAAATCTTTCCAATCCCCAATTTCATACGGTTCATCAATATGTTGGGCAATTGCGGTCATAGTTAATAAAGCCGAAAACACTAAAATTAATACCGAGATATTTTTCATAATTACATCCTGTTTATGAGTCAGTTGAAATGATAAGTTAAATCAGAACTAATATATAATATCATTTTAAATAATTTGCTCTAATTTTAGGATAATTTTGATTTCTTATTTTGACAAACGACCCGCCACATGACCAAACTTATTGGATGGTTTCGTTACCTATTTACCTTTCATTCCTGTTAATGCCCCATTCCATATTCCCCTTCTCTTGAAAGTCTGGAATTGGTTCAGTATCCAAATTCGCGTCATTTATACACTATACCTTTATTTTATTGATCCGTCCCAACCATTCGACCTTAAAATCATGGGCTAGTATTTATAATTTTGAGCAAATATTGCGCAGAAATGCGCAATTCTAACTTGATATTTAGATCAAAAATGAATATTTCTGTAAGCGCTTCTAAACAATAATTTAAACTATGGAGTCAATATTTTGGAAAATAAAACTACAATTAATTTAAGTATTCGAAAGTATTTATTAGTTACACTTTCGATTTCAATTATGATGATAACGTCATTAAGTAGCTATGCTCAAATGGCAGAGAATGAAACAAAATTTGTAGGTAATATTTTTAGCGGTCACGAAGTACCCTACAACTTTGATACCTATTGGAATCAAATCACACCTGAAAATTCTGGAAAATGGGTTTCCGTTGAAGGGGTCAGAGATACCATGAGCTGGAGTGTTTTAGATGTTGCCTATAACCATGCTCAAGACAATGGATACCCGTTCAAACAACACACCTTTGTTTGGGGCAATCAGGAACCAGGATGGATTAGCGACTTATCAGCTTCAGAACAGGCCGCCGAAGTGGAAGAATGGATTCAGGCTTATTGCGCACGCTATCCCGACACGGACATGATTGACGTAGTAAATGAACCTTTACACGTTATTCCTTCTTTTTCTGAAGCTTTGGGTGGAAGCGGTTCCACAGGCTGGGACTGGGTAGTTTGGTCTTTTGAAAAAGCGCGATTACATTGTCCTGATGCTGAATTGCTCTTAAATGACTACGGAATTTTGGGTAAAAAGAAAGCAACCAGTGACTACATTGGGATTATTGAAATTCTGCAAAGTCAAAATCTCATTGATGGTATAGGAGTACAGGCTCATGGATTGGAATATGCTCAGGATCGTGCTATTACTAACAGCCTGGATAATCTGGCGGCAACGGGTCTTCCTATTTATGTTTCTGAGCTGGAGCTTGATTTTGCTGATGATACCGAACAAAGGAACAGGTATGAAAGTGTCTGGCCTTTATTATATGAACATCCCGGAGTTGTAGGAATTACCCTTTGGGGATACCTGGCCGGAGAGCACTGGAAACCTGACGCTTTTTTGCTTGGCGAAATAAATACACTTGATAACTGGACTCTTTCTACTACATTCCAGAATTATTCAACCACTGGTTCCGGTGATGTTCAGGTTCACCTTACAAATGATGATGACGACAACTTAAATGATGCACGCATTGATTATGTAGTTCTGGATGGCACCACTTACCAGGCCGAAGATATGGAAACAAATACCGGTGCATATTTGAATGGTTCTTGTGGTGGCGGAGGCTTTAGTGAATGGCTGCACTGCAACGGATATATTCAATTCCCTTCCGCTACACAAGATATCACTATAAGAGCTCTTGGTGCTACCGGCAATGAGAACATGGAAGTACGAACGGTTGACTATAATATAGAACGACCTGCATTACAATGGTTACGTTATGATTATTTTGGAGGCACCGGTTCCGGAAATAATTCCCCGACCGCTTCCTTTACTTACACTTCCTCGGGACTGACAGCTGACCTTGATGCCTCCGGAAGCTCAGATAACGATGGTACCATCACCGGTTACGGATGGGACTTCGGCGACGGCAATACGGGCAGCGGAGAAACGGTGAGCCACACCTACGCATCTTCCGGCGATTACACCGTTACCCTTACCGTGACCGATGACGGCGGAGCCACCGGCGTTGATTCCCAGGTTGTTTCTGTGAATGATGGAAGCGGAGGAAGTACCTTGCACGTTCAGGATATTATTACCTATACTTCTAATGCAAGCCAAGGTAGTAAACGGGGCGTGGCGGAAGTCACCATCCATGACGATCAGGAAAACCCTGTAAGTGGAGCTACCGTTACCAGCACCTTCTCGGGCAGCTTTAACGAGACCGTTTCGGCTGTAACCAATTCGACAGGAGTAGCTACTTTAACCACAAACGGGACAGCCAAAGGCAATGTTTCTGTAGATCTGTGCGTGGATGATGTTACCCATTCCTCGCTGACTTTCGATGGCACTCAGAACGATATAACCTGTACCAACGCAGCTAAGGCAGTAGCCAACGGTGAAAGTACACTGCAAATAGAAGAATTCGACTTGTTTGCCAACTACCCGAATCCTTTCAACCCTTCTACCCAGATTTCTTACCAGCTTCCGGAAAGTGAATATGTAGTGCTGGAGGTATTTAATATGGCTGGTATGAAAGTAGCCACTCTGGTGAACCGGCAGCAGTCGCCGGGACACTATCAGGTATCGTTTGATGCTTCGGGATTATCATCCGGGGTATATATGTACCGCATACAAGCAGGGGATTTCATCCAGTCCAGCAAAATGATTCTCCTTAAATAAAGAATCAATTAATGACCGGATATCTGTTGAAAAAACGGATGTCCGGTTTTTTAATATCCCGTTATATTACATTTTAATAATAGTACAATGAAAAATTATACCATATCTACACTCTTTTTTCTTTTCATCTCACTTATTTTCACAACTACCCCTTGTTGCACAACATAATTACATTTTGGTAATACATTATTATCGCCAAAAGAATATGCAAAAGATTCCAGAGCCGAAGTTCTAGAAAGAAAATACAGCCACGGTATAAGTTACGAGGTTAAGTTACGGGCACTTCCTTTTACTTCTGATTTCTTAAACTACAGCTGGGCGGTTGTATCATTTTCTGAACTAAATATGTATTTCGGCATTAAGCTGCTTAGAAAGGGGCTGAATAAGTGTGAAGCCAAGCGTATTTTGTTTATTCAGATCAAAATTCTTAGCTAATCCGTTGCCATCATCTCGTACTACTAATAAAATACTATCTTCAATTTCGCTAAGTGTAAGTTCAATGATACCCTTTTCATAAACTTGTGCTTGTTTAGCGGGGAATCCAGTATGCCTGTGGAGATTTTACGCATGTGCTAAAGCAGCATGAATGTATCCAAAGTATGTCGCGTAAGGGCAATTGCTGGGATAATGCGCCGGCAGAAAG